>NC_013205.1:1811253-2415004 GCF_000024285.1 Alicyclobacillus acidocaldarius subsp. acidocaldarius DSM 446 | reverse complement strand
ATGGAGGCGCTCTTCCGCCACAAGCACCAGGTCATGACCCGCGATCAGCTGATCGCGAAGGTCTGGGGTCCGGACGCGGAAGTGGCGGACAGCGCGCTCGACACCTACATCTACTTCCTGCGAAGGAAGTGCTCCAACATCGGCTGGAAAAACGCCATCGTCACGGTGCGCGGCCGGGGCTATGCGCTGCAGCCGGAGGGCGAGTGACCGATGTTCCGCCGCATGTACATCACCGTGGCGAGCCTCCTCATCGTGAGCACGGGGCTTTTGCTCGTGCTCGTGGGACTCGCCGTGTACCACGAGCTGACGAACGACGTGGCCAGGGACGCGGAGCAGGCGATGGCCGAGGCCGTGCCGGCGGTCGAGCGGGCACTCACGGAGAGCGTGTATCGGGATGGCCTCGGTCCCCCCGTCCGGGACGATCTCGGCAACACTATCTTCTACTACGCCGTGGGACCGGCGGCCGTCGCCCATTCGCCGCACGCGCCCGTCCCGTTTTCGGTCGTGCACGGCGAGGCGGTGCTGAAACACTTCGTGACGTTCACGTATGACAACGAGCCGTATCGTCTGTACACCGTGGTCGTGCCGGATCCGACCATGGCGCCTGCCCTCATCCAGACGTCGTACCAAGGTTCGGTCGACGGGCTTTCGGCCCGAGGGCTGTTGGCCACGGGTGCCTTGAAGGCGGCGGTGCGCGGCATCGCGGGTTCGCCCGCCCTCACGCCGACGCGATCGACCGTGGTGCTCTACATGTACTGTCTCATCACGCAAGAGCGATCCATGCTCACGCACACGCTCCACCTCATGGAGTTCATCGGCGGCGCGGGATTTTTGCTTGCCATCGCGGGCGATCTCGTCCTGGCGCGGCGGCTCGTCCAGCCCGCCTTTCAGACCTGGGCGGCGTACCAGGAGGCGGTGCTGGAGTTGTCCCACGAGCTACAGACGCCCATCGCCACCGCCAGCGCGATGCTCGCCAACCGCGACGTGCCCGAAGAGGCGGCGAACGAGATCCGGCGCGAGCTGGACCGAGCATCGAAGATGATCTCGGACATGCTCTACCTCTCGAAGCTGCGCTCGGGCTTGGTCGACGATCCGCCCGAACCCGTGGCGGTGTCGGATCTCACGCTCGAAATTGCTGAGCGGTATCAGCCCATCGCGCGCGCGGAGGGCATCGAGCTTCGCGGGCAGGCCGAAGAGGGGCTCTACGTGTACACCAATCAGGGCGAGTGGGAGCGGCTGGTGAGCACGCTGCTCAAAAACGTGATCGATCACGCCAAGCGCCCGTCGACCGCCGTCTGGTCCTTGTATCGACAGGGCCAGTGGGTCGTGCTCACGGTCGAGAACGACGTGGCGCCGACGGCCGGGGAAAGACCCCGCGCGCCGGAGCGCGGCGTCGGCCTGCAGATTGTCGAACGCCTGGTCCACCGAATGCGCGGGCGTTTGCGGATTGACGCGGATGAAGATCGATTTTTTGTCGAGTTGCACGTGCCGCTTTTGCGCCCTCATTGAGAGCGATTGCATGAGCGGCCCGGCGTGCTATATGATGGGTGAGGATGCACTGCGAGACAAGGGCGGGCGGCGGGAAGCTGCGCCGCTCCTTGTTGCGCACGGTCATCGAGAGAGAATGCATCGAGATTGGGAGGGCCTGCCATGCCGACGTTTGAGAGATATCAACTGCCAACGGAGGGCGAACCCATCACGTTGGTTGACGGGAAGTTGAACGTACCGGATCACCCAATTATTCCGTTTATCGAAGGAGACGGCACAGGACCGGACATCTGGCGCGCTGCGCAGCGGGTGTTCGACGCCGCCGTCGAGAAGGCCTACGGCGGAAAGCGCAAGATCGCCTGGTACGAGGTGTATGCGGGTGAGAAGGCGTACAACATGTTTGGCGAATGGCTGCCGCAGGATACGCTGACCGCGCTGTCGGAATATATCGTCAGCATCAAGGGTCCCTTGACCACACCGGTGGGAGGCGGCATCCGCTCGCTGAACGTGGCGGTTCGCCAGGAGTTGGACCTCTACGTCTGCCAGCGCCCCGTGCGTTACTTCCAGGGCGTTCCTTCGCCGGTGAAACATCCTGAACTCGTGGACATGGTGATCTTCCGCGAAAACTCGGAGGACATCTACGCCGGGATCGAGTGGCAGGCGGGTACGCCGGAGGTCAAGAAGGTCATCGAGTTTCTCCAGAAGGAGATGGGCGTCAAGAAGATCCGCTTCCCGGAGACGTCCGGCATCGGCGTGAAGCCCGTCTCGCGCGAGGGCACGGAGCGCTTGGTGCGCGCCGCGATTGAGTATGCCCTGCGCCACAAGCGCAAGAGCGTCACGCTCGTCCACAAGGGCAACATCATGAAGTTCACCGAGGGCGCGTTCAAGAACTGGGGCTACGAGCTGGCTGAGCGCGAGTTCTCGGACAAGGTATTCACCTGGGCGCAGTACGATCGCATCAAGGCCGAGAAGGGCCAGGAGGCTGCGGACGCGGCGCAGAAGGAGGCCATCGAGGCCGGGAAGCTCATCGTGAAGGACGTGATCGCCGACGCCTTCCTGCAGCAGATCCTGACGCGTCCGGCCGAGTACGACGTCATTGCGACGCTCAACCTGAATGGCGACTACATCTCGGACGCGCTCGCCGCACAGGTCGGCGGCATTGGCATTGCGCCAGGCGCCAACATTAACTATGAAACGGGGCACGCGGTCTTCGAGGCGACGCACGGCACGGCGCCCAAGTACGCGGGGCTCGACAAGGTGAACCCGGGCTCGGTGATTCTCTCGGGCGTCATGATGTTCGAGTACATGGGTTGGCAGGAGGCTGCCGATCTCATCACCCGCGCGATGGAGAAGACCATTGCGCAGAAGATCGTGACGTACGACTTCGCCCGCTTGATGGAGGGCGCGACCGAGGTGAAGTGCTCCGAGTTCGGCGATCACATCATTCAAAATATGGGCTGAGGAGCGGTTCGCATGTTGGAGAGGAAGAAGATCTCGGTGATCGGCGCCGGATTCACGGGCGCCACCACAGCGTTTTTGCTGGCGGCCAAGGAGCTTGGAGACGTGGTCCTCTTGGACATCCCGTCGCTCGAGAATCCCACCAAAGGCAAGGCGCTCGACATGCTCGAGGCTATGCCTGTGCTCGGGAGCGACGCTCGCGTCGTGGGGACTTCCAATTACGAGGACACGGCCGGATCGGACCTCGTCATCATCACGGCAGGACTGCCGCGCAAGCCCGGGATGAGCCGGGACGATCTCGTCAATACGAACGCGAACATCGTGAAGTCGGTCACCGAGCAGGTGGTCCGGCACTCGCCGGACGCCTGTCTCATCGTCCTCTCCAACCCTGTGGACGCCATGACGTACGTGGCGTACAAGACGAGCGGATTTCCGAAGCAGCGCGTCATCGGTCAGGCCGGCGTGCTCGACACGGCCCGCTTCAACACGTTCGTGGCCATGGAGCTCGGCGTGTCGGTCGAAGACGTGCACGGCTTCGTCCTCGGCGTGCACGGCGACGACATGGTGCCGCTCGTCCGCTATGCGAACGTCGGCGGCGTGCCGCTCGAGAAGCTGCTCCCGAAGGAGCGGATTGACGCCATCGTCGAGCGCACCCGGAACGGTGGGGGCGAAATTGTCAGCCTGATGGGCAACGCGAGCGCGTATTACGCCCCGGCCGCATCGCTTCTGCAGATGGCGGAGTCCATCCTCAAGGATAAGCGGCGCGTGTTGCCCGCCATCGCGTATCTCGAAGGGGAGTACGGCTATCGAGATCTCACGCTCGGCGTTCCGACGGTGCTCGGCAAAGGCGGCATCGAGCGCATCCTGGAGCTGGAGCTTTTGCCGGAGGAAAAGGCGGCGCTCGACAAATCGGCCGAATCCGTGCGCAGGCTGATCTCCGTCCTCTCGTGACGGGGAGCAGGCAGGTGAAAGCCAAGGGCATACGTCCCTTGGCTTTTTCGCATGTCAACCGCTTTGCTGGGAGCGCTCGAGCGCCTTGACGTGCTCCGTCTGACGCCGGCAGGACTCGTCGTGCACAAGTTTCCAGAGCGCGGCGAGGAAGGTCGGGCTGAGGCCCAGCGCGGCTCCCGATTGAAGGTATCGCGCGCGGACCTGTTGTGCGCGCTCGGGCTGCACAATCGCTTGGCCTCGCCGCGCCTTGTGTTCGGCGATCTCGTCTGCGATGGAGAATCGCCGGACCAAGAGTGTCAGGATGTGCTCGTCGATGTGGTCAATGGCTTTGCGCAGCTCGCGGATTTCCTCGTTAAGTGGGCGCTGCACTTCGGTTCTCTCCCTTCGCGTGTGAAATGAGCAGGCATGGACGCGCAAAACGCCCACCCCCTGAGGGGCGGGCGTTGCCCGCGGTACCACCCTGATTCGAAAGGCGCAAGGCGCAGAGGCAGGTCGGGATTCTTCCCGCGCCCCTTCCCGGGCCGAGCGGTGAAATGAAAAAGCCCGCCCCGTGAGGGGCGAGCTTCGCTCGCGGTACCACCCTGCGACGGGCGCCTGCGCACCCGCCTTTCGCTTCATTGGGATAACGGAAGGCGCTCGCCTTCCGGCGCTGGCTACTTGCGGCCCGCGCGAAGCGTTCGTCGCGTCCGGTTCACCAGGCGGCTCCAGAGTGAACTTCCATCCGCGGCACGGACCAGTTCGCACCTTCCACTGGCTCTCTGCACCGCCCCGGCGGACGTACTCTCTCCTTCATGGCCTTCGCTCGATGAATTTTGTGAACATCATAATCAATTCGTTGAAGTGTGTCAACTCGGCGTGCGTCCCGCTGGGTGTGAGGCCGTTTTCGTGCCGCCACAAGACGACGCGGGCCGACAAGGGGAATGTGATAGAATGGAGCGGGACAACAGTGCGCCAAACGGCGCGAAGTCTGGGGTGGCCTATGCCAGCGTCGAAACTCGTGTTGATTGATGGAAATAGCATCTTGTATCGAGCGTTCTTCGCGCTGCCGCCGCTCACTGCGAGGGACGGCACGCCCACGAACGCCGTGTACGGCTTTACGACGATGATCTTGCGGCTGATGTCGGACGAAAAGCCGACGCATCTGGCCGTCGCGTTTGATAAATCGAAGACGACGTTTCGCCATGCGGATTTCGCGGCGTACAAAGGCACGCGCCAGGAGACGCCCGACGAGCTCGTGCAACAGTTTCCGCTCGCGCGCCGCACCCTGGAGGCGCTGTCCATCCCGATGGTCGAGATCGACCAATACGAGGCCGACGACGTGATCGGAACGCTCGCCAAGCGAGCGGCGGAGGCTGGCTTTGACGTCCGCGTGGTCTCGGGTGACAAGGACCTGTTGCAGCTGGTCGACGATCGGATCCACGTGCTCCTGACGCGCAAGGGCATCACCGAGATGGAGCACTTTGACGAGCAGGCCGTTGCCCGCCGGTATCCGGGGCTCAAGCCCGCGCAGGTGATCGATCTCAAGGGCCTCATGGGCGATCCGTCCGACAACATTCCGGGCGTGCCTGGGGTGGGCGAAAAGACGGCGCTCAAACTGCTCGCGTCCTTTGGCACGGTCGAGGGCGTGTACGATCACCTCGACGAAGTCCAGGGCCAGAAGCTGCGGGAGCGCCTCGAGCAGCACCGGGAGGACGCGTTTCTCTCCAAGCGCCTCGCCACCATCGCGTGCGACGCGCCCATCGAGGTGGATCTCGAGACGCTGCGATACGAAGGGCCGGATCCCGCCCGCGCCATCGCCTGGTTCCGCGAGCTCGACTTCCGATCCCTCGTCGACAAAATTTCCGAGGAAATGAGCCACGATTCGACGCCGACCCCTTCGCCGGCGGCCGCGAGCGGCGCGTCGAGCGAGTGGAGTTCCTTTGCGTACGGCCTGATTGAGGACGCGGGCGCCTGGCAGGAGGCCATCTCGTCGTTCAGCGAACCGGTCGGCGTCATGATGGACTTGGCGGATCCGGACTATCACCGGGCGGAGATCCGCGGCATGGCCGTCGCGACGCCGAAGCGCGCGTACTACGTTCGCTTCGGCGAGCGACTGGAGTTGAGCGACGTCCGGCCATGGCTCGTGTCGGATCGGCCGAAGGTGGCGTTCGACCTGAAGTCGATGGCGTTCGCGCTGGACGCGCACGGCATCGGATTGACGTCGGAGTGCGGCTGGCAGGACGTGAAGCTGGCTGCGTACCTGCTCAACCCGCAGGACGGCGAGGTCGAACTGTCCGATGTGTTCGCCCGCGAGCGCGGCCAGGAACTGCCCGCCTGGGAGGAGGGCGAGCGGGAGAAGTGGCTCGCCTACACGGCGTCTCAGCTGCCTCCGCTCTTCGAGTCCCTGGCGTACACGATTCGCATGCAGGAGATGGAGCGGCTGTACCAAGAGGTGGAGCTTCCTCTGGCGTTCGTGCTGGCGAAGATGGAGATCACGGGGTTTTACGTGAATCGCGAGAAGCTGGTCGCATTTGGGCAGGAATTGACGGAGCGAATCAAGCGAATCACGCAGGAGATCTACGATCTCGCGGGCACTTCGTTCAACCTCAACTCGCCGAAGCAGCTCGGCGAGATCCTGTTCGACAAGCTCGGCTTGCCTGCGCTGAAGAAGACGAAGACCGGCTATTCCACGAGCGCTGACGTGCTCGAAAAGCTGGCGCCCATGCACGAGATCGTGCAGAAGATCCTCGATTATCGTCTGCTGGCGAAGCTGCAGTCGACGTACGTCGAGGGCCTACTGAAAGTCATCCGCAAGGAGACCGGCCGGGTGCACACCCGGTTTCATCAGACGCTCACGGCGACCGGCAGGCTCTCAAGCAGCGAGCCCAATCTGCAGAATATCCCCATTCGGCTCGAGGAGGGGCGGAGGCTGCGCCAGGTGTTCGAGCCGACCTACAAGGACTGGGTGATTTTCGCCGCCGACTATTCGCAGATCGAGTTGCGCATCCTGGCCCACCTGTCGGGCGACGAGGCGCTCATCGACGCGTTCCGCCGCGACATGGACATCCACACGCGGACGGCGGCGGACGTGTTTGAGGTGCCGCCTGAGCAGGTGACGAGCCTGATGCGCCGCCAGGCGAAGGCCGTGAACTTCGGCATCGTGTACGGGATCAGCGATTTCGGACTCGCGCAGAACTTGAACATCCCGCAGAAAGAGGCGAAACGGTTCATCGAGAGTTATTTCGAGAAGTTTCCCGGCGTCAAGCGATACATGGACGAGATCGTCAAGCAGGCGCGCGAGCGCGGCTATGTCACGACACTGATGAACCGACGGCGGTATCTGCCGGACATCCACAGCCGCAATTATCAGCTCCGAAGCTTCGCCGAGCGCACCGCGATGAACACGCCCATCCAGGGAAGCGCCGCGGATCTGATCAAGCTCGCGATGGTGCGGATCGATCGCGCCATGCGCGACGCGCAGATGGACGCGCGCATGTTGCTCCAGGTGCACGACGAGCTGATCTTTGAGTGTCCGAAGGACGAACTGGCCGCGCTCGAAGTGCTTGTCCGAGACAACATGGAAAACGCCATGACCTTGTCTGTGCCGCTCAAGGTGGATACCGCCTACGGCCCGACGTGGTACGACGCCAAGTGAGGGGGGATGCGGCGTGCCGGAGTTGCCCGAGGTGGAAACGGTCCGACGCCACCTCGCGGAGCGCATCGAGGGCGATGTCATTCGCGACGTGGAAGTCCGCCTGCCGCGCATCGTGCGCCATCCGGCGCTCAACGTGTTTGCCGAGCGGCTGAGGGAGCAGGGCATTCACCGCGTGGGACGGCGCGGCAAGTATCTGTTGTTCCAATTGGATCAGGTGCTCCTCGTCTCTCACCTGCGTATGGAGGGCCGCTACGCCGTGGCCAATCCGTCTGAGCCGGAGCTTCCGCACACGCACGTGGTGTTTCGCCTCGCGTCGGGCCGCGAGTTGCGCTATGCGGACGTGCGTCAGTTCGGTACGATGGACGCCGTCCTCAAGGGCGAGCCGCTGCCCAAAGGGCTCGCGGAGCTTGGGCCGGAGCCGTTCGATCCGGCGCTCGACGGCGCGGCTCTTCACGAGCGGTGGCGGGGCCGCCGCGCGCCCATCAAGAGTCTGCTGCTCGATCAGCGGCAGATTGCGGGCTTGGGTAACATCTACGTGGACGAGGCGCTGTTTGCCGCGGGCATCCATCCGTTGACGCCTGCGGGTGCGGTGGGCGCCGAAGAGCTCGGTGTGCTTCTTCGAGAAATCCGCGACGTCCTCGCGCGCGCCATCCGCGAGGGCGGATCGTCGGTCCGGTCGTTTCGCGACGGCTATGGCCGGCATGGGGGCTTTCAAATTCAACTGGCGGTCTACGGGCGCGCAGGCGAGCCCTGCCCGCGTTGCGGCGGGGCGATTCAGAAGATCAAGGTGGCGGGCCGTGGCACACACGTGTGCCCGGCGTGTCAGCCCATCTCAGTCGCCGCACCGATAGGAACGGGGGTGAACGCGTGAGAGGCAAGATCATCGGTTTGACCGGAGGTATTGGCACGGGCAAGAGCACGGTATCCCAGATGCTGCGCGATCTCGGCGCGTTCGTCGTGGACGCCGACGTGTGGGCGCGCCGGGTGGTCGAGCCCGGAAGCGAAGGGCTGCGCGAGATCGTCGAGGTGTTCGGAGAAGGCGTGTTGCAGCCGGACGGGACGCTTGACCGAAAAAAGCTCGGGACTATCGTATTTCAGGACGAGGAGAAGCGGTTGAAGCTGAACCGCATTGTGCACCCGCGCGTGCAGCAGGGCATGTGGCAGGAGACGGCGGATTATTGGAAGGATCACCCTGGGGAACCGGTCGTGTGGGACGTGCCGCTGCTCATCGAGGGGACGGCGAAGCGGTTCGTGGACGAGATCGTCGTCGTCTATGCGAGCCCCGCGACGCAGCTTCGGCGCGTGATGGAGCGGGACGGCTTAAGCGAGGAGGAGGCGCTCCGCCGCATTCAGGCCCAGATGCCCATCGACGAAAAGCGGGCCGTCGCCACGCACGTCATTGAAAACGACGGACCGCTGGAATTCACGCGAGAGCAGGTGCAGGCGCTATGGCAAAAACTTCGGGCGGAAAGCCGAAGCGGCCATTCTTCCTCTCGCTGAGCCTTCGCCAGCTCATCGCGGGGGTTCTGCTCGTCGCCGTCCTGGTGACCATCTCGACGAACGGCTTCTGGCGGTTGATGTATCCCATCCAGTACCAGGCCCAAATCCAGCAGTCGGCTCGGTTTGCGGACGTGGATCCGCTGCTCATCGCGAGCATCATCCGGGTGGAGAGCAAGTTTCGGACCGAGGACGTCTCGCACGCGGGCGCCGTGGGGCTGATGCAGCTCATGCCGCAGACGGCCGAGTGGATCGCGGAGATGCTTCGGAATCAGACGTCGGGATCGGGCGGCGCCCTCCGCAAGCTGCCGAAGGATGCGAAAAAACTCGCGAGCCCCGAGTACAACATCCTGATTGGCAGTTGGTACGTGAAAAGTCTGATCGACGATTTCCATGGCAACGTGGTGGCGGCGGTCGCGGCGTACAACGCGGGCCCGCGGCGCGTGTCGCAATGGCTGAAGGACGGGGTGTGGAACGGGAAGCTTCAGGACATCGATCAGATCCCCGTCGGGGAGACGCGCCACTTCGTCGATCGCGTCTTTTACAACTATGATTTGTACAAAAAAATCTACGGGGGAGATCCCGCCTGGCGCTTGTCTGCGAACGGTTAGGACGCGGTGAAGGTGAGGGCGCGAAGGTCAGGGCGCGTCGGCGGCGGACGAGCCGTCGGTCATGACCTGGATCCCGGCCTTCCGCAGCGCTTCACACGCTTCGGCCAGTTGATCCTCCCTGTCGAACTGCACGCGGTGGTAGTGGAGGCCCCCCGTGAGGCTCGAGAGCAGCGCCGCTCGCTCGCTGCGCACCTTTTCAAGAAACACGTCCACGTCGCGCCTCGATGTGATGAGGAGCTGGCCGACGATCTCGCCGTAAATCGCGTGTTCCACGCGCACGTCGAGCACGCGCACGCCGTGATCGACCAGCGTGTACAGCTCGTCCTTGGTCTGCTCCGGCGTGTGCGAGACGGCGAGCACCGTTTCTCGCGCGGACGATGCGCGGTTCAGCCAGTATCCTTTAGGTGTGGCGTAGATGGGCTCGCCAGCCGCGCGCAGAAGGGCAATCTCGTGCACGACCACCTGGCGCGTGACGCCAAGTGCCTCTGCGAGCGCCTGCCCTGGTACGGGGGCTTCGGCGCGCTGAAGCATGTTCAACAGGCGCAGCTGTCGCTCGGTCGGCATGGTTTACCCCCTTCCCTGCACGATGCGGCCTCCGATGGCGGCCGTCACCATACGAAGAAAGGGTTCGGAATGCCTCCGAACCCTTCCGCCTTGTGTTCTTCTGGTGTCGAGAGCGGGACTTGAACCCGCACGGGTTACCCCACACGCCCCTCAAACGTGCGCGTCTGCCAATTCCGCCATCTCGACATGACTTCAAAAGCGAGTCACGATGATGATTATAGTCGCCTCGGACGCGCGTGTCAAGCCATATGAAGCGCATGAGTTTCAGGAATTTCACCGGGCATCGACGCGGCCCGGCGTGCGGAGGAGAGAGGGCGCAAGCGCGGCTGTCTGAACGCACGCCTTTGACCGTCCGTCTATAGGGATGGAGGATTTGGGAACGGATCTGGACACTGCGCCAAGGGAAGGTTACGATGATCTACAACCAGCGGCAAGCTTGTGCACAGAGATCCATGGATCTTCTCAGCGAGGAGCGTGTGGCATGAGGGAGCGTCGCGAGGGGGCGCTCGCTGCGGCCGTGGTGGCGGTGCTGTTGGCTCTTGCGGTCGGATCGTGGCTTTGGGCGCGCCGGGCCGAGCCGAGGGCCCGTGAGGCGGAGTGGTGGGCACAGGCAGGATGGCGCGTGAACGCCGTCGTGGATTCGGGGAAGCCCCTGGTGCTCACGTACAACCTGTGGACGGCCGCGTCAACCGCGCCGGATACGCTGGACCTCGAGCCGGTCCCGGCGGGCGACTTTGAAGTGGTCCAGTCGACGCTCACGCACGAGGTCGACGTCGAGAACCGGGCCTCGTATCAGTTGTGCCGGCTCGCCGTGTCCGTGCGGTTTCCGAGAAGCTACCGGGATCAGCGCATCGGCTTTCTGGTGAATGCCGGGCCGTGGAAGCGCATACTTCCGTATGGGAGGGTGACTTGCCGCGTCATCCGCGGATCGGTGGATTGGCTCAACGTCTCGTTTGCCTCTGGCGAAATTCAGGAGCCGCTCGTGATGCGGGAGAATCTCGTCACGCTGCAGCTTCGCAACGGAACTAAGGCGCCCGTGCGCATTCTGGGGCTTTGGCAGGCCGGGGACGACGGAATTTCGGGCGTGCGAGTGATTGTGCCCGAGGCGCGGGGCGCGGCGCATCGCATGAGGCTGCCCTTCACGTTGAAGCCCGGGCAGACGGCCGTGCTCGAGTACCTGCTTCAGCCGCATCCGGGAACCGTTCAGCAGGGACTTGTGTTTCAACCCGCGCTCGTGCTCGCCTCCGGGCGCGCACAGGGATTCGAGGTGATGCCGCCCGTCGTGATCGAGCGGTCCTTCCTGCCGTGGCAAACCCATGCGGCGCGAGGCATCGTGCAGTTTGTCGAAGCCGTGCCTTCTTGACCTCGTATCTTGAGAGGAGACCTGCGGCGTGACGCCGTCCGGCTTCTGCCGGAGAAGGAGGAGATGCGCATGCGGCGCGTGGCCGGTGTGCAACGGTTGATTTTTGTGGTGTTCGTGCTTGGCGCCATCGCGACAGCGGCGGGCCTTGGGCGGACGGATCGCGTGTTAGGGGTTGGGCTTGGAGTCGTGATTCTGCTCGCGGGCTGGGCCATTTCTGCTTCCATTCACATCGCGAACCAATGGGAAAAGGCGGTCGTGCTTCGGCTCGGGAAGTTTCGCCAACTCGCGGGGCCGGGCACCTTCTTCCTCCTGCCCATTGTGGACACGGTCGCGGATTGGATCGATCTGCGCGTGCGGTCGACGACGTTCACCGCGGAGCAGACCCTGACCAAGGACACGGTCCCGGTCAACATCGACGCGGTGCTGTTCTGGGTTGTGGTGGACGCGGAGAAAGCCGCGCTGCAGGTGGCGGATTACGAATATTCTCTCTCTTGGGCGGCGCAGACGGCCCTGCGCGATCTCATTGGGCGGATGATGCTGGAAGACATGCTGTCGAGCCGCGAGGCGATGGATGCCGAACTGAAGCGCCTTCTGGACGAGCGCACGGGGCCGTGGGGGATCTCGATTCAGAGCGTCCAGATCCGGGACATCAAGATTCCGGGCAACCTTCAGGACGCCATGTCGCGCGCCGCGCAGGCGGAGCGCGAGCGGAACGCCCGGGTCATCCTGGGCCAGGCCGAGGTTCAGGTGGCCGAGTCGTTTCTGGAGGCGGCGCGGCTGTATCACAGCGATCCCGTCGCGCTGCAGCTGCGCGCCATGAACATCCTGTACGAGGGGTTGAAGGAGAAGGCGTCCATGATTGTCGTGCCGAGCGCGCTCTCGGACGCGATGAACCTCGGCACGTGGCTTGGCGTCGCGAACGCCGAGCGCATGGAGGAACTGCGTCGCGGCGGGGATCGCGGTTAGCGGAACATCGACGGATCGGCTCGGAAGTGCGGTGCTGGGTAGGGGCGCGGCTGGCGCACGAAGTTCGGCAGCACGAAGTCGTTGTCATACCCACTGTGGAAGATGTGCGTCGCGGCCGGCGACAGGGGCGGGATGAGCCAGGTCCAGTCGCCCGTGACGCGGCGGTTCGCGTCTCGCTCGAGCTGTTCGAAGTAGGCGAATTGGCGCGCGGCCGTGTGATGGTCGACGATGGTGACGCCTCCCCTGCGATACGAGTGGAGCACGGCGGCGTTCAGTTCCACCAGCGCGCGATCTCGCCACAGAGTCGCGTCGCTCGACCGATCGAGCCCCAGCGCGTCGGCGACGGCCGGGAGCATGTTGTAGCGAAACGGATCGGCGAGATTGCGCGCGCCGATCTCGGTGACCATGTACCAGCCGTTGAACGGGGCCGCGGTGTAGCGGATGCCGCCGATGAGAAGCGCCATGTCGGACAGGACGGGGACGGCGTACCAGCGCAGCCCGAGTTCGGTGATGCTCGGATACTCGGGGTGTTCGATGGGCACCTCGAGGACGAGATGGCGCGGCAGTTCGAACCAGGCGATCTCGTCTCCGTCCGCGATGACGACGGGGAGCACGTCCCACGGCGTTCCCTGTCCACGCCACCCGAGCCCTTGACAGGCGCGGGTGAACGCCGCGGAGGCCGGGTCGCCCACGATGCCTTGTGGCGTCTTGTAACCCGCGTAGCGCACAATCTGGTGATTCCAGATGCGCACCTCGCGCGCTCGCGAGGCCGGCGCGAACACCGTGATGGTGGGTCGAATTTTGCCGCCGTTTTGCGCGAAGTCGAGGTGCTCGCAGATGGCCTCGA
Organism: Alicyclobacillus acidocaldarius subsp. acidocaldarius DSM 446; assembly: GCF_000024285.1. Classification (GTDB taxonomy): domain Bacteria; phylum Bacillota; class Bacilli; order Alicyclobacillales; family Alicyclobacillaceae; genus Alicyclobacillus; species Alicyclobacillus acidocaldarius. The sequence goes on along the minus strand of NC_013205.1, from coordinate 2,401,625 downwards.
ACATGGGGCGCGGCCCTTTCAGGTGGCGTCGGTCCAACACGTGGAGCGTCTCCCAGAACAGCCTGCCGATGCAGCGGTTGCTGTTCCGCCAGGCCATGCGTGCGCCGTGCTCGAGCTCTTCGAAGGTGTGCTCATAGGTGCCATCCCGGTCGATCTGACGGCGCACCTCGTCCAGGCGCCGCTCGATATCGGCTTCGCTTTTCCCCAGTTCTCTGTAGCACGCCTCGATAAAGGCGCGCGCTTCGTCCCAAAGAGGGTTCATCCGCATGTTCACCGTCCCCCACCCATTCTATCCGAGCGCCATGGCCGCTCCAAAGGCGCGGGCGGTGGGAAGGACCGTGTGTCGGCGTTTTGTCACCTTCTCTTGGCGATCTCGGCCTCGCTAAACATGCCAGCAACGAGAAGCGCGGCGATGGGCTCGCCGCGCTTGGACTTCACTTCTTTTTGGACTTCGATGTGCCCTTGCTCGCCGTCTTGTGACCCGCCGGCTGCTTGGCGACCGTCTTCTTCGGAGCGGTCTTGGTGGACTTCTTCGCCACCGCCTTGTGCGCCGCACTCGTCTTGGCCTTGTGCACGTGCACGACCGCATGGGCAGGATGCGCAGCCTTCTCCGTTCCCGCAAACGCAACGCTCGGCGCTGCGAACAGTGTCAGCGCTGCCACGCTTGCCAGAATCGACTTTTTCATGGTAACCCCCACCTCGATGGCTAAGTTTGGCCAGGCCGGCCTACCAGCAATATAGGGGAAAGTTCTTAAAATAGGCTCAAACCGCCTCGTCGTGGAAGGACTCAATGTTTGACGGACTGGTGGATTTCCTTGAGTAAGCCGTGCAGTTGCCGGTTCTCTTCGCGAGCTGCGTCGAGATCGTCCCGCAGCTTGTTGAGCTCCTCGATAAGCATGTCGTGTCGCTGGTGAATGACGCGTTCCTGCTTGTCTCCCACGCTTCGAGCCACATAGCCCAAGACGGGCAACGATGCGCCCTGAAAGATGCTTTGAATGATTGTTGAACTTCTCCAACATTTTTATGACGATCACTTCCTTATTCGCATATTGGTGATCCAGCCATCCAATCGCAATCATCCAATATTGATGGCGCGCCCCGCGACCACGGCGACCACGACGAGAGCGAGCACGGATTGCGTCATCATGAGCAGTTTCATTCGGCGGGACAGCACCGCGGTGTCGGTCGGGCTGAAGGCCGTATTCGTGTTGAACGCGAGGTACAGATAATCGATGAATGTCGGCTGCCAGCCGTTCCACTCGGGAACATCGACCATCATCTGCGGAAAAAGGAGGTCCGGCGGCTCGGGGTGTCCTCGGTGGCGCCGAATGGGCCCCCCGCGGTCGATCTCCCAATACCACACGGCAAACACAAAGATGTTGGTCACCCAGAGGAGCAACGCGTCTCGAAACAGCGCAACGGCCGAGATGTTTTCATGGAATAGCGCGTGCACAAGGTAAGTGATGCTCACGACGAGGAACAGCGTGAGGACCGAGATGGTGGTGAGTGCGAGTCGGCGTGCCCACACGTCGTGCTCCTGCCAAATGGCTGCGGCGAGGAGCGCCACGAGGACAGCAAACAATCCCGCGCTCATCCACCACGGGGCAATGTGCATCGCCATGGAAGCGACCGTGAGCAGGATGCCAATGAGGACAAGCGCTCCAAAGAACAGCGCGCGCGGTACGCGCCGCGCATAGTGGGCGAGTTCGTCGATTTCCGCCTCGATGCGCGACTCAAGGGAACTTCTCTGCGCATGGTTGCGCGTTTCGGCATCGGAACCGTGCGGGTCTCGGCTCACTGTTCCGCCTCCTTACCGCTCGCGCAGCTCATCCAAGCGAATGGCGCGCTTGTGCACCGTGTGGTACCACGTCCGGTTGCTGCGCGTGAAGTAGGCCTGCAGCGTCACGGGGCCCCAGGTCCAGAGAAAGAACGGAAGGAGGGGCAGGGCAAAATACGCCCGCCAGTTCACCCGTTCGAGCAGCAGCGCGAGGGGAACCTCGAGAAACAGGATCACGTTCACCGCGACCCACAGATTCGTGACCATGAGCGCGGCCGGGTTGGACGCTGCATCGGTCGGATCGGGCGACAGGTAGTGAAGGCCGAGCACAATCATGGCGCCCGCAAACAGCAGCATGGACCGCATGGGCTGAAACAGGTAAATGGCCATGTCGATTTTGGCCAAGTTCCGCTCGCGCAGCCCCTCGAGAAACATGGGGACCAAGTGTTCACGTGCACATTGGAAATGCCCCTGCTGCCAGCGCAGGCGCTGGCGGAAAGACGCCGCGAAGCTCGTCGGCTTCTCGTCGTAGACGCGCGCGTCGTGCGCCCAGACGGGGATAATTCCTCGGCGGACGCAGCGAATCCCGAACTCGAGATCCTCGGTGAGGCCCGTCGCCTTCCATCCCATCTCCTGCAACAGCGGATAATCGATGCAAAGGCCGGTCCCACCGAGCGTACACGGCAGATGCAGGCGGGCGCGGGCGTACTGCCACAGCCGATTGTCGAACCAATAGGAGATGGCGAGCGACACGCTGATCCACGAATCGAATGGATTCTTGGTATCCAGATATCCCTGAATGACGCGATCGCCGCTGCACAGGTGGTCGTTCATGATGGCGAGAAAGTCCGGATGAACCAAATTATCCGCGTCGAACATCACGATGGCGTCGTATCGAGCGCCCATTTCCTTCAGGCGCGCCAGCATCCATTCGATGGCGTACCCCTTGCCCTGTTCCGCGCGGTTTTCGCGCACGTGGACAATGGCGCCGTGCGCCCGCGCGCGCTCCGCGGTGCCGTCCGTGCAGTTGTCCGCGATGACATGCACGTCGTACAGGTGCGCGGGATACGTCTGGCGCTTCAGGCTGTCGAGGAGCGGGCCGATCACGCACTCCTCGTTGTGCGCCGGAATGATGATGGCGAAGCGCTTCTGCGGCGCATGCGTGATGGGCCGTCTGCGGTGCCAGATGCCGTACACGGACAGCACAATCTGGTACAGCGCCACAAGGCCCGTGACGAGCTTCAGCGCGTCATAGAACGTGTCCCAGAGCAAGTACATCAATGTCATTCGTCCGACATCCTCGCTTTCCGCCAGCGGCTGCGCGTCTCATCCGCCTCTGGCAAGCTGCGACCCCAGGTGAACAAGAGCCCCACGAGCAGATAGTACAAGCTTGCAGTGTAATTGTATTCAAACAGGTTCTCGACGAAACTGTGAATCAAAATGGCCGTGATCCCGGTCAGCCCGCCGAGCGCCAACAGGCGGGAGCCGCCCGTCGATCGCCGTACCACCCGAATCATATCGCGCACGATGGCCATGTGCATGGCCATGAACAGCGCCAATCCGAGGATACCGGACTCTCCGAGCACCTTGGCGTAGTAATTGTCGGAGAACGCGGAAAAACTATGGGACGTCGCCACATAGCCGCCGTAGTACCCGAGCCCGGATCCGAAGAGCGGATTTCGAGACATCACGTCGAACGCCTGTTGCCAAAGCGCCATGCGCCCGCCCGCGGACGACTTCACGAAGTAGACCGGGTTCAACAGGTCCAGCGCGCGGTGCCGAAGGGACGGCACACACAGCCCCAACGCCGCGATGCCAGCTAAAACGGGAAGGACGCGTCGCTCAAACGCCGCGGAAACCAGGACGGCGGCCGCAAAGAGACCGAGCCACGAGCCGCGATCGTACGTCATGAAAAGCGCGCCCAGCGCTACCAAGGCGCCCACCAGATACACCCTGCGACGCCGCTTGTCCTGATCGACGGCGAAGAGGCCGAGCATCAGAGGCAGCGTGAGCTCGAGGTTGGCACCGAATTCCGCCGGTGATTTCATCACCGTGAACACGCGGGTCCTGACGTGTTCCCCAACGTCGAGCCACTGGCTCGGGATGGGCACTTTGATGAGAAATTGAAACCAACCGTCTACACCCATCAGCATAGACATGGCGATCACGCCATAGAACAGCTTGAGGGTGTCCTCCGCGTCGAGGGCGAGCGGCACGAGCAGTCCGACGAAGATGTATTCCACGTCCACCGTCCACGCGTTCAGGGCGAGGACGGGATGCTTGAGATCCGCCAGCACGAGGGCCAGCGTGTAGAGCACGTACCACCACGCGTACCGCGCCCACGCAGGTTGTGACGGCTTCACGCCGTATGCGCGGCGCACAAGCGCCGCCCAAGCGAGCGCGAGGACTGCGAGTGCGCCCCAGACATTGGCGAGGGGCGCCAGAAACGTCACGGCCAGCCCTTGGTTGAGGATGGCGAACGCGCCAAGCGCATAGACCGCCATGTAGGCGATCCGCTTGCCCTGCGCCGCCCTCGCTTCGAACGACAACAGGACCGAGCCTGGATCGTCTCGCGACATGCCAGCACTCCCAGCACTCGAAATTCGGACATGGCTCGTCCTGCGAACCACACTATACTCATTCTACCCGAAAATCTGCAGGGCGCATACGCTGCGTTTCCGACATTTTGGCAAACGTTTCGACGAAGATCGCCGGGCGGATCGCCTGGCAGCGGTTGAACTTGCGCCGAGCGGCGCAGGTCTGATTTAAATAGCAGTGGTAGAGACTCAGGGACGGAGTGAGATTCGGTGCGAAGGTCGAGAACGAAGCGCGCGCAGCGGCGGGATCGCGCCGTGGCGCCGCCCGATCCGGCGAAAATTGCGAAGCGGCGCCGCTTCCGCGTTCACGTCGTGTACAGCCTCGTATTTCTCTCGTTCACCTCGCTCATTCTGCGCTTGGCGTACGTGCAGGTGGTGAAGGGCGCCTCGTTTCGCGCCTCGGAACAGTTGACGCAGTACGCCCGCGTGCCCATCCTGCCGCAGCGCGGGTGGATCTACGACGCCAACGGCCAGGTGCTGGCGTGGGACAAACCCGTGCTGACCCTCCAGTTCAACCGCTACACGCAGATGTCGGATGCGGAGATGCACCGCGTCGCGTCCATCCTCGCGCCCGTGCTTCAAACGACTCCGCAGGCCCTGTATCAAGCCATGCAGAGCAATCCGGGGGCTCTGCAGGTCACGCTCGCCCGGAATGTGACCGACGCGCAGGTGGCGTACGTCGTCGAGCACCAGAGCGAGTTGCCCAACATTCAGGTGGTCCAGGATTACGAGCGCCAGTACCCGTACGGCGATCTCGCCGGACAAGTGCTCGGCTACGTCGGCGCCATCACCGCTCAGAACGTGAGCCAATATAAGGGGTATTTGTACAGCCAGCAGGTGGGCGAAACGGGGATTGAGTACGAGTACGAGCACCTCCTGCAGGGCAAGCCGGGCTATGAACTGGTGACGGTCACGTCGAGCGGGACGGCCGTGGGCAGCGTGGGCGAGATCGCCCCGCAAAACGGAGACAACATCCAACTCACCCTCGACGGTCACGAGCAAGCGGTGGCGCAGGAACTCCTGCAGAACATGATCGATTCGTCGCAGACGAACAAGCAGGACATCACGGACGCCGCGGCGGTCATGCTGAACGTCAAGACGGGCGGCGTAATCGCCATGGTGAGCTATCCGTATCTGGACCCCAACTGGTACACGGACGGCACATATGTCAATCACGTCCACTACCTGGAGACGTCGGGGGCTCAGCTGAACAACGTGATTGGCACGTACAACTATCCCGGGTCGACGGTGAAGCCGGCGAACATGCTCGCGGCGCTCAAGGCGGGCGTGGTGACGCCGAAGACCGAGATCTTGGACGATGGGTACATCTACATCGGGACGCAGCGCAAAAATGAGGACGAGGGCTTCGTGTTTGGCTGGGTGAACCCCATCGAGGCCATCACGGTGTCGAGCGACGTGTTCTTCTACGAGCTCGGGCTTCACCTCGGCAAGTGGTTTGGGTCGAGCACCACGTCTGGGGGGACGTATCCGGCCTCGGATGGCAGCTATCAGAACTACTTGGATACCGACTTTGTGAAGGGCATCAACGCGATGTTCCAAGAGGAGGAGGATTTCGGCCTTGGCACGCTGACCGGCATCGACCTTCCCTTCGAGGAGCACGGCGAGTTTTACATCGAGGATTATCGGAAAGGCAACATCCAGGTGCCGTACAACCTGCAGGCGAGCGAGGCGTCTCTCGCAAAAACGGGCAAGTATGTGAACTACGGATCGCCGGCCAGCCTGGCGGACGCGGCTATCGGTCAGTCGCAGATGTTCACGCCGATGGAGCTCGGCGTCTACGCCATGACGCTGGCGGACGAGGGGCTCAGGCTCAAGCCCCACCTGCTTGAGAACGTGTTCTCGCCAAACGGCACGCCGAACTCGGGTGCGAAGCCCATTCTCACGTACAAGACGCAGATCTTGGGCCGCGTGAGTGCCGCGCCGTGGCAGTGGGACCTCATCAAGGAGGGCATGTACGGCGTGACGTCGAATCCGGCGGGCACGGCGTATTACGCCTTCTTGGGTGCGCCCTATCAGGCCGCCGGGAAGACGGGGACGGCGCAGATTGTCATCAACGGACACCGGACCGACAACTCGGTGTTCATCTGCTACGCGCCGCTCAATCACCCGCTCGTGGCGGTGGCCGTGATGGCGCCGGGCGGGGGCTACGGTGCGAGCTTCTCGGCCATCCTGGCGCGCAAGATGATCGACGCGTATTTCGATGAGCATCATGAGCCCTGGATGCCAAAGAGCCAGTGGACCAACACGGCCATCCCGTCCAACTGGACGCAGTCGCCCGCGTACCTGTTGCCGGAGCAGAGCCATTGATGGCGATGCGTTCCTGCGCTATCATGGGGTTACTTGTGTGGCCACAGCGAGCATCCGCTGTGGCCTTTCTCGAGTCTTGAAATCGAGGTGTCTTCATTGACGGAAGGGTTCCGCCGGCGGTCCGCCGGGTGGCGGCGGTTCACGATATATCTCGTGCTCTTGGTGGTGCTCGCGGTCGCCGCGTACCTCGGGCGCGAGTCGGAGCGGCTGCAATCGCTGCCTTCGCTGGACCGCCAGATCATCGAGTGGGGCATCGCGCTCGCCTGGTTTGTGGTGGGCGCCTTGGTCGTCAACCAGCTTCGCCGCACGGTCAACGCCATGGCGGCTCGGCACCCGAGCGCGGACATCCGCGTGCTGAGCGTGGTCAACCGAGCGCTGAGCGCCGTGGGCTACGCGTTCGTGCTCGTGATCGGCCTGAATCTGCTGCAGGTGAAGGTGGGCAGCATTCTCGTCGGCGGCGCGGTGACGGGCGTGATCGTCGGCGTGGGCGCGCAGTCGACGCTCGCGAATCTCATCGCGGGCCTCGTGCTGTTTGCGGTCCGGCCGTTTCAGCTTGGGGAGTACGTCAGCTTCCGCACGTACTTGTTTGGCGGCGTCGAGTACAGCGGCACCGTGGTGGACGTGAATTGGTATCACACGATCCTCGAAGAGGGCGGCGTGCGCCGCGTGCTGCCGAACGCGTCGGTGGTGAGCTCCGCCATCACAGTGGGCGCGCGCGAAGGGAACAAGCTGTGCACGGTTCCGCTGCCGTACGCCATTTCGTTTCGCGACTTCGAGGCGAAGATGAGCGAGATGACCGGCGGGCGGGCGACACTCGCCATCAGGGAGTTTGGCACCGATACGTACACCGTACAGGTGGAGATTCCGGCCGAGATCGATCTCGAGGTCATTCGCGAGGCCATCGCGGCGTTTCGGGCGCAAGGGTGAGCGGCGGACCCTGCGCCCTTGATCTCTTTCTGTATACTAGAATCGAAGTGCAGAGGATGCATGAGGAAGGGGAGTTCTCGTGGCAGTGTCGAGCGCCATTCCCAAGACGATGAAAGCGGCGTACCTCGTCGGCACGCGGCAGGTGGAGGTCCGCGAGGTTCCGGTGCCCGAGCCCTCGCCGGACGACGCGCTGATTCGGGTGGAGGCGGTCGGGGTGTGCGGCTCCGACGTGCACTACTACGAACACGGTCGGATCGGCAGGTACGTGGTCGACGGCCCGCTCATTCTGGGCCACGAGGCAAGCGGCGTCGTCGTGGCCGTCGGCGCGAACGTGAAGCATCTGCGCCCGGGTCAGCGCGTCGCCATCGAGCCCGGCGTGACCTGCGGGCGGTGCGACTTTTGCAAATCGGGGCGGTACAACCTGTGCCCGCACGTCCGCTTCCTCGCGACGCCGCCCGTCGACGGCGCGTTCGCCCAGTACATCGCCCACCGCGCGGACTTCGTCCATCCCATCCCGGACGACATGTCGTACGAACAGGCGGCGATGGTCGAGCCGTTCTCCGTCGCGCTTCACGCCATCCGCCGATCCGGCATGCGCCCTGGGGATCGCGTCGCCATCGCGGGGATGGGGCCCGTGGGCCTCTTCACGGTGGTCGCGGCGCGGCGGCTTGGCGCGGGCGACGTGGTGGTCAGCGATACGGTGGAGAAGCGGCTTCAGCTCGCGCTCCAGCTCGGGGCCACGGAGGCGGTGCACGCGAAGCGGGGCGCCATCGCGGACGCGGTTCGCGAGCGGTTTCCTGACGGCGTCGACGTGGCCATCGAGACGGCCGGCCACCCAGACGCGGTGGCATCCCTCTTGCCGGCGCTGCGCCGCGGCGGGCGGCTCGTGGTGGTGGGCCTGTCGCAGTCGCCGCTCAAGGAACTCGATCTGACGCAGCTTACGGACGGCGAGATCGAGATCGCGGGCGTGTTCCGATACGCCAACACGTATCCCGCGGGTATCCAGCTCATGCGCGAGATCGACGTCTGGGATCTTATCACCGACACGTTTCCGCTCGCGGAGGCCGGGGACGCCCTCGAGCGTGCGCGGACGAACAAGAGCGAGAGCATCAAGGTCGTCGTCTACCCGCAGGCGTGAAAAAGGGCGATCGCGAGAAGCGTCGCGATCGCCCGCTGTTCCAGCGGCGCCTACACCACGTGGCTGCCCGCGAGACCGAGCAGGTACGAGACCACGCCGACGATCACGCCGGCAAAGGTCATCTCGATGCCGCTCGACCACCAGGAGCGGACGGTGACGAGGCTCTTCAGGGCACCGACGACGAAGTGCGCGGCGAGGCTGATGGCTGCCGCGGTGACAATCGCGGCGAGGCCTTGCATGAAGAAGAACGGGAGGAGCGGCACCACGCCGCCGATGAAGGTGGAGAGCCCGCCCGAGAGCGCCGCCCCCCATGGGTTTCCGCGGCTCGCCTCGTGGATCCCGTGCTTCTCCTGCGCCATGGTCTTCAGGAAGAGATCGTCGTCCTTCGAGATGCGCTCGGCAATTTCCTTGGCCTCGTGCGGCTCAAACCCGCGCGTCTCGTAGATGAGCGAGAGGATCTGGACCTCGCGCGCCCGGTTCTGCTCGATGTCCCGCTTCGCCTCGTGGAACGCCTTGTCCAAGAGCTCGTTTTCCGATCTCGTCGCGAGCCACGCGCCGGCGGCCATGGACAACGTGCTCGCCAGGGCGCCGAAAAAGCCCGAGACGAGGATGGTGTGATTGTTGCCTGTGTAACCGGCGACGCCGGCGATGATGCCGAAGATGGCGCCGAGTCCGTCGTTCACACCGTAAATGGCATCGCCAATCCAGCTCGGCGTCTTGCGCTGTTCTCGTCCCATGAGTTCGTCGAGTTTGGCGGATGGTGAAAGGGTGCTCATCTTCCATCGTCCTCAGTTCTGCAAAGATTTGGCCGCTCAAGGCGGCGTTGCAACACCTACACAACCTCATCATAATGGCGCTTGGTAAAATAAGTCAACCCTAAGCGTTCCAGTTAGCACCACCTTATCGAGCCCATTAGGGCAAAGATCGCCCAAGGAGGAGATCGAGCATGACGGATCAAGCGCCGTCTCTGAAAGAAGCGTACGCTTCCCGCTTTCGCGTGGGCGCTGCGGTCAACGCGGCGACCGTTCACACGCACGCCCATCTCCTGGCGCGCCACTTCAGCAGTGTGACGCCGGAGAACGAGATGAAGTGGGAGCGCATCCACCCTGCCGAAGACACGTATTCTTTTTCTGCTGCTGACCAAATCGTTTTATTCGCCCGCGATCACGGCATGTTCGTGCGCGGCCACACGCTCGTGTGGCACAACCAGACGCCTTCTTGGGTGTTCCTGGACTCTCTCGGCCAACCCGCGCCCGCGAAGCTCGTCGAGGCAAGGCTCGAGCAGCACATCGCCGAGGTCGTGGGTCACTACCGCGGCGCCGCCTTGTGCTGGGACGTGGTGAACGAGGCCGTGATCGACCAAGGGGACGGCTGGCTGCGCCCGAGCCCATGGCGGCAGGCGCTGGGGGACGACTACATCGAGATGGCGTTTCGCTTGGCGCATCAGGCGGATCCCGGCGCGCTACTCTTCTACAACGACTACAACGAGACGAAGCCCGATAAGCGGGACCGCATCCTGCGGCTGCTCGAGCACCTGTTGGACCGCGGAGTGCCCGTGCATGGCGTGGGGCTGCAGATGCACGTCTCCCTGGACGATCCGCCCATCGAGGAGATGGAGGAGGCCATCGAGCGGTACCGGGCGCTCGGCCTTCGGCTGCACGTCACGGAGCTCGATGTGAGCGTGTACCCGTGGGTGCACGAGCCGGACCGCCCACAGGCGCCTGCGCGGCCGTACGACGATGAGCTGGCCGAGCGGCTCGCGGCGCGCTACGAGGCCCTGTTTGCGCTCTATTTGCGGCATCAGGACGCCATCGACAACGTGACGCTCTGGGGCGTCGCGGACGACTCGACGTGGCGAGACGACTTCCCCGTCAAGGGCAGGAAGGACTGGCCGCTTCTCTTCGACGTCCATCACCGCCCGAAGGAGGCGTTCTGGCGGGTGGTGCGCCTCGCCCAAAACTGAGCTTTTCGGCCTCGCGCCCGAGTGGTAGAATGTGCCCAAGAAGGCGAAGGTGAGGGATCGCGATGTCCCTGCGGCGCGTCGTGCGCGCGGTGTCCTGGGCGAGTTTGGTGGGGATGGTGGCCGCGAGCCCGCCGGTTGCGAACGCTTCGTTGTCGCCCGGGCCCGAGCTGCAGCAGGTCATTCAATCGTGGCGGCAGGCGCCCTACCGTCAGACGCAGTCGTCGGCCGAGGCGAACCTGTCGGTCGCCTGGCAGCCCGAGTATGCGCGGTCGCCCGCCTGGACCCATCTCGCCAAGAAGCTCGCGCGCGACGGCCAGTTGGCGCTCTTTCGAGCGGAGGACGACGTGTGGCAGGAGAGCGGCGAACCGGCGGAGTGGTTCACGTGCTCCGGCGCCGCGGGGGATGCGAGCGTGTTTTGGTTCCGGGGCGCGGCGTACGAAAGGGAGCAGGGCGGTTGGGTGAGCGCCGCGACGCCGCCCGCGCTGTGGGAGCCTGTGCTCGGCGTGTGGACGTCGCCGCGCGTGGCGTCGCAAGGCGCGAGCGAGGACGTGGTCGTTGCGGTCATGGAGGCGGCATCCGCCAAGACCCTGTTCGGTCCGTGGGTCGCGAGCGTCATCGGCTCCGCGCTCTTCGGCAGCCGCGGGATGTCGCAATCTGACCTTCAGGCGCTGCTCGCCCACACCACGGTGTACGGCCACTTTGCCATCTCGCGCGCAACCGGGGCGCCGCAATTGGAGGCTGCGACCGTGGCGGCGGTGGTCGGCGTGCCGAGTTCGGTCGTCGCGCACGCGCTCGGTGACAAGGTGGCAAGCGCCGTGCGGAGCGTGACCTGGCGGATCGACTGGACCATGAAGACGAGCTACCTGCAGGTTTCGCAGCCGCTGCCCCAGGGCCTCCGTCCGGCCGGCTGGCCTTCGTCAGGGCCCGGAAATTCGACCGGGAGTGGCGCGGGTGAGGGCAACGCGACGCCGTCCAACAATCAAACCGCGGGCGGATCGCTGCAAAACGGAACGTGATGACATCCGGGGAAAGGGCGAGGACGATGCAAGTCGTGCGCGTGGAACGCGGCGTCGAGCTTCGGAACGACGATGGGGATCGGATCGGCTATATCACCTGTACCGACCGGGGAGACGGCGTGTGGACCATTGACCACACGGTCGTCGATCCGGCCTATCAGGGTCAGGGGCTCGCCGCCAAGCTCGTCGACGAGTTGGTGGCGATGGCGCGAGAGCGGGGCGTGAAGCTGCTCCCCGTGTGCTCGTACGCCGTGCTTCGCTTCCGGCGAAGGCCGGACTACGCCGACGTCCAGGCCTGATGGCGCGGTCGGCGTCTAGGGAGATCCCCCTCCTGACAGCGCGGAGGGGGATGGCTCCGCAGTCAGCGCACCAGCGCGTCCAGCGCGGGAAGCGCATGCACGCCGTCGCCGATGTCGGTGACGTAGAACGATGGTCTGCGCCCCGTCGCTCGTTCGTACACCTCTTCGACGTGCCGCGTGAAAGCCTCCACCGCATCCTCCCGCACCAGGCTCACGGTGCATCCGCCAAAGCCCGCGCCCGTCATGCGCGATCCGATGCAGCCCTCCGCGCTCCACGCCGCTTCGACCAAGGCGTCCAGCGCTTCGCCGGTCACCTCATAGTCGTCGCGAAGCGATCGGTGCGACGCGTTCATCAGTTCCCCGAACGCCTCAATGTTCCCATCCGCCAACAGCCGCGCTGCCTCCCGCGCCCGATGGCTCTCCATGACGACGTGCCGCGCCCGGCGCACGAGGACCTCCGCCTCGAATCCCGGCGCGCCCTCCGCGCGCAAGAGCGCCTCGGCCTCGGACCACTGGCCTGGCTCGATTTCTGCGAGCGCCTGAACCTCCGGAAAGCGGCGCTTCACGACGGCGAGCGCCGCCTCGCATTCCGCCCGCCGCTCATTGTATTTCGATCCCGAGAGCTTCCGCGGCACGTTGCTGTTGGCGATGACCAGGCGATACCCTTCCGAATGCACGGGGACCAACTCGTACGCGAGCGTGAGGCAGTTGAGCGAAAGCGCCATGTCCTTCTTGCCCATGGCGACGGAGAACTGGTCCATCACGCCGCAGTTGACGCCCACGAATTCGTTTTCCGCCTGTTGCGCGATCACGGCGAGCGACTCGCGGTCCAGCCCGGCGCCCGTGAGGTCGTTGATGGCGAAGGCGGTCACCACCTCGACGGATGCACTCGAGGACAGGCCGGCGCCAACCGGCAGGTTCCCGAAGAAAAACAGGTCCATGCCTGGCGCCTCCACGCCCCGGCGGCGCAACACGTCGATCACGCCGAGCGGATAGTTGGCAAAGTCCTGCTCCGGGCGGAACCGCACGTCGTCGGCGCTCACCTCGACGACGCGATTGGAAAAGGTCGTCGCGAACCGAAACCGGCGGTCGGCGCGAGGTCGGACGACGAGCCATGTGCCCATGGTGAGCGCGGCGGGCAGCACGTAGCCCCCATTGTAGTCGGTGTGCTCGCCAATGAGATTGACGCGCCCCGGTGCGAAGTACGCTCGCAGTTCGCCTGTATCGCCGGGCGAAAAGGCGAGGATGTGGTCCATCAGTTCAGGCCAGGGGATCGACATGTCGGTTCGCTTCCTTTCGCTTCTGAATCGCTTCCCGCAATTGCGGCGCGGTTGCCTCGACGGCCATCGGGTTGCACGGCGCCCAGGCGCCCGTCTCCGACGACGCGAGGTACTTCAGGCGCGTGGCCGTCTGCAGTGGCGGGTAAAACTCGATGTGAAAGTGAAAGTCGACGGACTCCGCCTGGTTCACCGGGCTCTGGTGAAGCACCATCATGTACGGAAACTCGCGGTCAAACAGCGCATCCATGCCGCTCGTGACGCGCTTCAGGATGCGGGCGAGATCGGTCCGCTCGTCGTCCGTGAACTCCAGCAGGCTGCCGACGTGCCGCTTGGAAGCGATGAACGCGCCGTACGGATAGTCGGTGAAGAACGGGATGTACGCGTAAAAGTGCTCGGTTCCTTCCAGCATCCGCTTGCCGAACGCGACCTCTTCGCGGTTGATGTCACACATGAGGCAGCGGCCGGTCTCCTTCCGGTGTGCCGCGAACGATTCGATCTCGACCCTGAGCTTCTGCGGCACGTACGGGTAGGCGTAGATCTGCCCGTGTGGGTGCGGCATGGTCACGCCGACCTCAGGGCCGCGATTCTCGAAGATCAGCACGTACTGGTGGCGTGGATTCGAGGCCAGATCGCGAAAGCGCTCGGTCCACAGATCCACGAGCTTGCGAATGTGCGCAACCGGCAGTTCAGGCAGTGTCGTGGTGTGCTCCTTTGAGTATAAAATGACTTCGCATTTTCCGTAAGCGGGTTCAACGCGGTAAAGCTCCGTCGCCACGTCGTCCGGCTGCGGCGGGTTGGGAGACAGCGCGGGAAAGTCGTTGTCGTACGCCAGGACGTCGTAGTCGTCGGGCACCTTGCCCGATCCCGGGCAGAACGGGCAATTGTCCTTCGGCAAATTGGGGCGCTTGTGGCGATTCGACGCCACCATCGTCCAGTCGCGCAGCAGTGGGTTGTACCGAAGCTCGGTCATTGGGCATCACCTCGTTTGGAGGATTCGGCGTTTGGCGCATCGGCGACGATGAGATCCACGTCGCATTCCGCGAGGGCGGCCGCCTCCGCCTCGCCCGGCCATCGGTCCGTGATGAGCGCGTCGATCTCGCTGAGCTTCGCGAAGCTCATGAGCGACTCCACACCCCACTTGGTGTGGTCGGCGAGCACCACGACGCGCGCGGCGCGTTCCATCATCGCCCGGTTGACCGCGGCTTCGAGCACGTTGGGCGTCGACAGGCCGTGATCGACGTGCAGGCCGCTCGCGCCAACAAACAGGATGTCCGCGCGGAATTGGCGGATCATGTGCTCGGCCACGGGGCCCACGAGGGCGTCGCTCGGCGTTCGAAACTGGCCGCCTGTGAGGAAGATGTCTCGGTAGCCGTTCTTGCTCAACTCCGTGGCGACATTCACGGAATTGGTGAGAAACGTCAGATTCTGAAAACCTGCGATGTGTTGCGCGAGGACCCACGTGGTGGTGCCCGCGGCGATGGCGATGGTCATGCCGGATTCAATCTGCCGAAGCGCGGCCTTGGCGATGGCGATTTTCTCCGGGATCTGGAGAATGCGCTTGTCGGTGTACGGGAGTTCACGGGCCGCGCGCGCCACCTGACCGCCGCCAAACGCGGTCTCGACGAGGCCCTGCGCCTCGAGCGCTTTCATGTCCCGGCGAACCGTGATCTCGGACACGCCGAGCCGTTCCGCCAATTGGCGGTAAGACGCGAAGCCGTGCTGGGCGAGCAGCTCCAAGAGCACGCGCTGCCGTTCCTTCGGATACACCGTTCTCACCTCGCGCCGCTTGATCAATTTTTATCATAACATAGTCTCTTTAATTTCATCATATGATATTTCGTGATGAACCGGCGCGTCTTGCCACGGTTGGCGTACATACGGCTGCGCTTCCTGCGCATCCTAAGGCCGACGACACCACATTCACCTTAGGAGGTCGAGCCATGCAGCAGCAGCCGAACATGCAGCCCCACATGCAGGGCAACATGATGCCGAATGCCCAGGCGGGATCGCAGGGACAGGGCCAAAACGCGCCCAACGCGCCGTTTGGCGCGCACGAGATCATCGGGATGAACGAGGTCCTGCAGGCCACGTCGGCGAATGCCGAGGTCCTGAATTTCCTCGCGCATCACGCGCAGGACCCTCAGGTGCGCCAGCTGCTCGAGCGCCAGGCCCAGGCCATGGAGCAACACTATGTGGAGGGCGTGCGCGTCCTGCAGACCAACAGCCCCATGGGCGGACAGGGTTACCAGACGTCGATGCACACGCAGCCGAAGCTCGGGCTTCGTCATCCCACCTATCCCGCGCCCAACCTGCAGGCGCAGGCGCCGTCCGATCGCGCTATCTGCGCCGTCGCCCTCAACCTGCACAAGTTCGGCGCGATGATGTGCACCATGTTCGCCTTGGAGTGCGCCAATCCGCAATTTCGCACGTTCCTCATGACGAGCGCCAGCCTGTGCGACCGCATGGCGTACGATCTGTTTGCCTACATGAATCAAAAAGGAGACTACCAGGTCGCGACGCTGCAGAAGAACACGACGCAGACGATGATCGACTCGTATCAGATGCCCGGCGGGATGGCGCAGCCCGGCATGCCACAGACGCCGAACGTCCAATGAGATGGGCGGCCCGCGCGGGGCCGCCTGCTTTCAATCATGATTCGAGAAATCGCGCGTATGCTGGTCTTCGGAGACCTTCGCCTTCCAGATCTCTCGCGCAAGGAGTCGATAAAGATGCTGACGACCGTGGATCAGATGGTGGCGTACTGCTTCGGCAGACAGGACATCCTGGACCGTGCGCACAACCACTTTGAGCAGACCATCGACGAATTGCTGAGCGAAGGGGAGGTCATCTGGACGCGCGATCCCGTCGCTGGCGTCATCGCGCACGATGGGCGCTGGTACGTATGGTTTCGACACGCCCGGGACAACGGCCAGGTCGAGGGGAAGCTCTTCGCCTGCGCGGATGAGATGCAGGTCGTATCCCTCGTGATGGAAGAGATCCCTTGGCTTGAGCCCGAGTGTCGCATCAAGCTGCTTCGCGCGCTGCGCGCGGCGCATCAAAGCGCCTGACGCCGCGCGAGGAAGCTTTCCGCGAGGCCCTGGTTTCAGGGCTTTTTTCATCGCCAAAAAATCGCAGGCCCGATGGCTTTATCTGTCGAGGAGAATCCGATAGGATCGAACCATGTAGAAACCGAGGCAAAGCTTCGGGCCATTGCGAGGGGACGCTTGTGAAGACGCTGAAAGGCATGGACGCACTCGAGGTCGCCGCTCGATACGGCATCACGCTCTATGATACATATTATGGGAATGAAGTGACCGTGCAGGAGGCGCGCGAGTTCATCGAGGCCAAGCGGGATCCGGACAGCTTCATCCTCAAGGACTGGCCGGACACCGAGGAAGAGGCCGAGGATGTGCTCCTCATGCATATCTACCAGGCGCTCCGAGACAAGAAGCAGGCGCACGGCCGCGTGGATCTCGTCATCGAGGACACCGAGGGCCCGGTCATCAACGTGGCCGCGGCGGAATTGGCCGCGCTGCGCCTCGGCAGCCGTCGCATGCTGGAGGTGGACGATCGCGACGACGGCGTCTACTACCACATCCCTCGGACCGCGCGGCTGACGGACGAATTCCTGGAAAAGCTCGGCCAATTCGTCTGCGAGGAGTGCCGCCACTTCGATCTCGCCGGCCCCTACCACGAGGCGTGCCTGTA
The DNA here is from genome assembly GCF_000024285.1 of Alicyclobacillus acidocaldarius subsp. acidocaldarius DSM 446. Classification (GTDB taxonomy): domain Bacteria; phylum Bacillota; class Bacilli; order Alicyclobacillales; family Alicyclobacillaceae; genus Alicyclobacillus; species Alicyclobacillus acidocaldarius. The sequence goes on along the minus strand of NC_013205.1, from coordinate 2,384,592 downwards.
CGCGCTTGTGAACGCGATTCGGCGTGGCGAATTTGCGCTCGAGGACGTGGTGGAGGAACGGCCTGCGGACGGGAGTCCGCTCGGCAGATTGTTTGGCTCGAACTTCGGCACGTGGTCGCGGCGCGTCTCGGAGACGAAATCGCGCCTGCAACAGGCGTGGAAGAAGAGGCGCCGCGCCGTGCTGTCCCGCATCGAGGACAAGCGCGAAGAGCAGCCGGGTGAAGAGAAGGCGAAAGCCGCCGCGCAGGACTGGACCACGGCCACGCTGCACCGGACACTCGCCGGGCTTCAGCGGACGCGAATGGCGGCGAAGGCACAGGGCGAGCGGGATTCGGAAGACCATCTCTCCGCGATTCAGGCGCCGGAGGGCGCCGGCGAGATCGTCGATGCGCTCAGCGAGTCCGCCCATGACACCGCGCGGCGCGAGCGGATCACGAAGCGGGCGCTCATCCGGTACCTGGAGCAGGTCGAGATCGTCGACGAGTCCGGCGAGGAGGCGCGGGAACTCGCCGATCTCCGCCAGCGCTGCATCGAGCTCGAGGCGCTGCTCGACTCCGCCAACACGCGCTACGATCGCGTGCGCGCTGAAAAGGATCACTGGAAGCGCCAGTACGAGGCGCTGAAGAAAGACATGGACACGGTGCTGCAGGCGCTGCAGATTGCGCGAAGGCACGCGGGCGACGAAGCGGCGCCCACGGGCCAGGACGAGGCGTGACCGGGAGGCTGCTCGGTCACGGGGTCGGCGTGTGCGGCGCCTGCTCGCTTCGCGGCAGAAGGCCTGGGTGGCGCAGGAGCGCGTAGGCGCCCGCGGTGACGCTGGCGAGCAGCGCGCCGGTCACCCAAAACACGCCGTGGATGCTCGTCGCGTCCGCGATGGCGCCGCCTACAAGGGGCCCGACCGTGTTGCCAATCTGGTTGGCCGTCTGATTCAGCCCGAAGGCGCGGCCGCGGAACGTGGCTTCGGTCGAGCGCACGATGAGCCCGTTGATGGCCGGGTACACCGCGCAGAAGAACGCGCCGTACACGAAGCGCACGGCCGCGAAGGCGATGATGTTGTGAAACGGGATCTGCATGAACGTCCACACCGCCCCGCCCGCGAGGCCGATGGTGAGCACCTTCGCGAAGCCGATGCGGTCCGCGTACTTGCCCCAGAGCGGCGCGAACACCACGCTCGCGATCCCGGCGAGCGAAAACACGAGCCCCGCGAGAAACGAGGCGTTCTTCGCGCTCGCGGACGGATCGAGCTCGGCGATATACAGGGTCAAGACCGGCTCGATGGTCATGATGGAGAACGAGACGACCATGTTCAGCGAGAGCGCCGTGACAAGCGGCTTGTTGTGAAGCGCCCCGCCAATGGCGCCAAGCACGGAGGGCCGGGACGTGGCGCGCCGTTTGTTCATCTCTCGCACGAAGACGAGGGCGAGCAGGGTCGAGATGAGCACGAGCACGGAAGCGCTCCCAAACGCCACGCGGTTCCCGAACAGGCGCGCGATGGTGCCGCCGAGTAACGGCCCGACAATGCCGCCCGCGGAACTCGCGGCGGAGATGGTCGACAGCGCGTAACCCACCTTGTCCTCCGGCGTGTTGCTCCCCACGAGCGCCACGGAACCTGGGATGTACCCCGACAGGAGCCCCTGCAGCGTGCGAAGGACGAGAAGTTCCCACGGATGTTGCACAAAGGCCGTGAGGCCGTAGATCACGAACAGCACAAAGCCCGCCCGGACGATCATCGGCTTCTGACCGTATCGATCCCCGAGCGAGCCCCAGTAGGGCGCCGCGATGGCACCGGCGACGAACGCCGCGCTGTAGAGTGCGCCGGACCAGATGTCGGTGTGTTGGTGCACCCCAATCTTGAGCAGAAACAGCGGCAAAAACGGGATGACCATGGAGTAGCTCGCGGACGTGAGCAGCGTCCCAATCCACAGGACCACGAGGTTTCGTTGCCAGGTTTCCATCTGCCATCACCAACGTTTTTCTTTTTATCTTACCGCTATCTCGATGGCGCGGGGCAACGAATTTCAGCTTCTCGAAATGTGGTTCCCAATTCAAGTGCGAAGCGGTATGATGGGTCTAACATGATTAGGAATTTTGCTGAAAACGTTGGATGGAAATCGTTCGTACAAGGGAGGACGCCTGATGCCGCAGATTCGCCAAGTCATCAGCACGCTGACCAACGACGGCAAGGAGATCATGGGACCGGACGTGTTGGTCTATCACTACCCGGATAACAGCATTCTCAACGGCTCCCTGCTGACGGTGGAGTCGAATCATTTCGCGGTCCTGAAGTCGCGCGGCGCCATTTTGAACGTGTACGAGACGGGGCAGTACGTCATCCAGACGCCGGATCGGCCCATCATCGGCGCGTTCCAGCAGGCGTTCTTCGGGGGCCAGAGCCCGTGGCAGTACGAGGTGATTTACATCAACCGGGCGAAGCTCATCCTCGAGGTGTCGGGCGTGGCCTACTCGAAGGAGATGGCGGAGATGGGCTACCACGTGAGCTGTTACGTCCACGTGGACACCAAGGAGGACGCGCTGAAGCTCGTGCAGCACATGCCGATGTCAGGCCACTACGTCAGCATGAAGGAGGTCAACTGGTACGCGGGGCCGGTCATCGAGCAGTCCATCAACAAAATCGTGCAGCTGACCGAATTGGAGCGCGTCAACGAACGCATGCCTGAAATTTTGGAATTGGTGAAAGAGCATCTGCAGGAGTTCCTCTCGGTGTACGGGCTCACGCTGAACGACGTGAAGGCGCTCGTGTACCCTCGGGACGAGCGGATGAAGGAGCTAATTGCCCTCCGCGCGTTTGGACTGTCGGAGATCGACGCGGTTCGGTATTACACGGCGATGATCATGGCGCAAAAGGGCGTCATTTCCGCCCCGAACATGGCCATCGGTGAGCCGTTCTTCATCGGGAATCCGCAGGTCGCGACGGATCGCATCACGCAGGTGGAGAGCAAGCACTGAGGGGGCGTTGCGATGAGCGACCTGATGCGGTACGGCATTGCGGTGTCGCCGGGCACGCCGGTCAACCAAATTCTCACGGGCTGGATGAACGCCTGGTTCGTGAACATGCGCGATCCTCGCTTCCGCCTTCGCGAGCGCATGATCGCGTTTCACAACGCGATGGATCGGGCGTTTGGGGCGTACCTGGCGCAGCTGCGGGAGGAATTGGCGTCGCTTCGCAAGCGGCTTCCGCAGCCGACGCGCGAGAATCCGTTCCCGAACCTCGAGGCGCTCGCGGCGGTGAAGGAGCTTGAAGCCTACATCCGGCGGGTGGAATCGGCGCGGACCCTGGCCCTGTCGGCGCCGGTGCCGCCGGACGAGTACGTGTTTCACGGCCGAGCGGAAGGCGAGGGTCTGCTCGCGGAGCTCGCGCGGATGGACGGCGAGATCGTCGAGAAGATGCAGGCGCTCTCGCCGGAGACCATCGGCGAGGTCGAGCAGATGCTCCGGGCGCGGAACGAGCGGTGGCATTCGCTGGTTCAGCCCTGATTACGGCAGGAGGCGCGGAGGCGTGCGCGGGATCATCGACTCCGCGAGCGCCTTCGCCGTCTCGTCCGCCGCGCCGCACGCTTCAAGATAGAACTGCATTTGCGACGCGACCTTCGGCTCGCCGGGCTTGGGTTCGACTTTCTCGTACTGACCGTTTGCCGCGAGGATCCAGCGGTTGACGTTGTCCCGGAGCTGCACGTCGAGGATGTGCTTCAGGCGCTGCTTCAGATTGTCCTGGAGTACCGGAAACAGGATCTCGACGCGGCTGACCATGTTGCGCGTCATCCAATCCGCGCTCGCGAGATAGTACTCCTCCTCGCCCCCGTTCAGGAAGTAGTAGATGCGGCTGTGCTCGAGAAAGCGCCCGACAATGCTCGACACGCGGATGTGATCGCTCACGCCGGGGATGCCGGGGCGCAGGCAGCAGATGCCGCGCACCAGGAGATCGATCTCGACGCCCGCCCTCGACGCTTCGAACAGGGCGAGGATGAGGTCCTTGTCGGTCAGCGCGTTCATCTTGGTGATGATCCGCGCGGGCCGCCCGGCGCGGGCGTGATCGATCTCGCGGTGGATGAGCTTGAGAAACGCGTCCTTCAGGCCGTGCGGAGCCGTCGCGATGCGCCGCCACGCGGGCGGATCGGCAAAGCCCGTGAGGTGGTTGAAAAAGAGCGACGCGTCCTCCCCGAACTCTTCGCGCGCGGTGAACATGCCGAGATCGGTGTAGAGGCGCGCGGTGTTGTCGTTGTAGTTCCCGGTGCTGAGGTGGACGTACCGGACGATCCGCTCGCCTTCGCGCCGGACGACGAGCGCGATCTTGCTGTGCGTCTTGAGCCCCACGAGGCCGTAGATCACGTGGCAGCCGGCCTCCTCCAGTTTCTTCGCCCACACGATGTTGTTCTCCTCGTCAAACCGGGCCTTGAGCTCCACCAGGACGGTCACCTGCTTGCCGTTTTCCGCCGCCCGCGCGAGCGCCAAAACGATGGGCGAATTGCCGCTCACGCGATACAGCGTCTGCTTGATGGCGAGGACCTGCGGATCGTTCGCAGCCAGGTGGATGAAGTGAACGACGGGATCGAACGATTCGTATGGGTGAAACAGCAGGATGTCGCGCTTGGCGATGGCCTCGAACAAGCCGGTTTCCCCGATGAAGTCGGGCGGAACCTGCGGCGAGATGGGCGGGAAGCGAAGGTGGGCGTATTCGGGCATCGCCGAGAAGCGCATGAGAAACGTGAGATCCAGCGGCCCGTCGATGGCGTAGATGTCCTCCGCCTCGAGTTCAAGCCAATCCCGCAGGGTTTCGACGAGCTCGGACGACATGGAGCTCTGGACTTCGAGCCGCACCGCCGCGCCCCGGTTGCGCTTTTTGACCTCTCGTTCGATCTCCTCGAGCAGATCCTCCGCGCTCTCCTCGTCCACCGTGATGTCCGCGTTGCGCGTGATGCGGAAGCACGCGTGCTCGAGCACGGTGTGCCCGGGAAACAGGGTGTCGATGAACATCTCGATCACGGCCTCGAGCAGCATGAACACCCGCTTGCGGCCACCCGTGGGCAGCTCGAGATATCGCGGCAGGACGCTTGGCACCTGCACGACGGCAAACAGCGGCGACTCGTGGGGCAGGCGGACGGCGATGGGCTCCAAAAGGACCGCAATATTCAGCGAGCGATTCGCGAGGAGCGGAAACGGGTGGCTCGCATCGACCGCGAGCGGCGTCAGCACCGGGAAGACGTGGTGATGGTAGTACTCCTCCAGGTGCGCGCGCTGCGCTTGTGTGAGTTGGCTTGGATGGGTGAAATCGATGCCCTCCTTGCGAAGCGCGGGGAGCAGGGTCTTGTTCCACAGGCGATACAGATGGTTTACGTGCGCGTGGGCCCGGTTGGCTACTTCGGTCAGTTGCTGCGCGGCAGTCATGCCGGTCTTGTTGTCGGGGCGCCCGACGCCGAGCTTGAGTTGGTCCTTCAGACCAGCGACGCGCACCATGAAGAATTCGTCCAAGTTGGACGCGCAGATGGCGAGAAAGCGGAGCCGCTCGAACAGCGGGTTGTCGCCGCGGGCCGCCTCAAACGCGACGCGCTCGTTAAACAGAAGCCAGCTCACTTCTCGATTGATGAAATGGGCGTGATGGTCCAGGTTCATCGTGGTTCCCATCCTCGTGGGTGTGGTGTGGGTTGGTCCGAAAGTTGGTTGTGGATGTATTGTGACGGCAAAGGGCGGGGGAATGCAATGGGGAAATGAAAAAGCACGCCCGGAGGGGCGTGCTTTGCCGTACGGCTCAAGACCCAGGCCAGGGATCCTGCGCTATGGCACTAGACGTGATAGTACCAGAATGGACAACGCTGGCATTCGCTGCTACGGGGGCCACAGTGAGCAACCCGACAAAGGCTGCTAGACTGATTGCCAGTTGTTTGATTCTCTTCATGCACACAGCCCTCCTCACGTGTCCTCAAATGTATCTACGACCTTGAGAAACGCGTCAACGACGCGCGGGTCGTACAACTTACCCCTAAGAGCGCGAATCTCCTCAATGGCTTCGTGTTTCGACTTAGGTCTTTGATAAGGCCGTTGCGACGTCATGGCATCATAACTATCTACGACTGCGACGATCGCGGCAGGCAGGTATATTTCCTCCCCTTTTAGTCCGTATGGATAACCGCTTCCGTCATATCGTTCATGATGCTGCTCAGCAACGGTACTACCTATATGCAGGAACGGGTGCACTGGGGAGTTCATCATATCGCGCCCGTAAATTGTATGCATCTTCATAATATCAAATTCTTCAGGAGTGAGTCTACCAGGTTTCCTAAGAATTTCGTCAGGTATTTGAATGAGCCTTTTGCAGAATCACGAGTCCTTGTGCGGCAAGGGTTTTTCGAGCACAAAGAAGGACTTCACCCCAACTTGAGAGAAAGAAAATGGTATCCAGCAAACCATTTCAAGGGGGCGAAGTCCAACGTGTATGTTCGACAAGCGTGGCTCTTTTCCTTCGACGAATGGATGGAAATGAGTCCATGTGAACGACGTGAGCTCTTTTTCTCGACCCTCGATTTGAGCCCGTATGCCGCGAAGCTGAGAAGTTCGACACCCCAAGGGGCAAAGCCCATCTCTCGAGAAGCGATTTTGCGCGCATTTCTCGCGGCACCCCTTGAGGGCATTTCGACCTTCACGCAGCTTCACCGACGTTTGGAGAGCGATTTGCGCTTCCGTTACCAGTGCGGTTTCTCCCTTCACGAATCCATTCCATCTGTCTCGACTCTAAGCCGCGTCTTCCAAGCTATCGTCGACAAAGGGGTTGCGGCGACGCTATTTGCCGAGTTGGTGCGTCAATGTCGTGACGAAGGGCTCATCGAGGGCGAACACGTCGCTATCGACAGCACGGCGATCCATGCTTATGAGCGGAAACACCCACGCTCAGGTGTCCAGCCCTCCAATCGGGCCAACTGGGGCGCGAAGTTCGATGCCTTTGGCAACAAGCTGGCGTGGTTTGGCTACAAGGTCCATTTAGCCGTCGATGCGAAAAGTGAACTTCCTATGGCGCTCACGGTGACGCCAGCGAACGTCTACGATGGAGAGATGGCCATTCCCCTCATGGAAGAGCTTCATCACCACGACTGGCGGATTCGCTTCGTGTTGATGGATGCAGGATACGACCAGACGAAAAACTATGAAGCCGCTCGAGCATTGGGCGCTCAGGCTATCATCCCGATGAATCGCCGGAATGAGAAAGAGCCGCCGGAAGGGATGGATTTCGACGGCACGCCCCGCTGCACGATGGGGTACCGAATGACGTATTGGGGCGTCCATAACGCCTGGCTCAAGTTTCGCTGTCCGCACGCGACAGGCCAGGTCGATTGCCCGCTTGGCATGGCTGCCTGTTCTGCATCGAACTATGGCATGGTCGTGAAGAAGCACCTCGATGAGGACGTCCGTCGATACGCGAATCCACATCGCGGCTCTCGCACATGGAAGATGCTTTATGATGAACGGACCGCTGTAGAGCGCTGTTTTGCACGGCTGAAAGAGTGGCTGACGCTGGACGGCGTGCATGTACGTGGCATCGAGAAAGTCACCGTACATGCGTACATCCACGCGATTGTGCTCTTGGCATCTGCTCTGGCGATGCACCGGACGAATCGTATCGAGCAGGTGGCTTAACCTGATGCTTCGAACCGAACACCACTGAAGGGACGTGATTTATCACACAACAGAAAAGGGTTTTTATGGCATGCGTTATCTTTCACGAGAAGTGTGCGTCGTTTTCGCTCGCAATGGAATCCGTCATTCTGCAAAAGGCTCGAATCTTACCGATGTCGTGAAAGAGCGCACCACAACTCAGTGAGATCAGATCGTGCGCTGACAAGTTTAACTGGCAACCGATCATGACTGAGTATTTGCGAATTCGCTCGCAATGTGAAGCGGTATAGCCATCCTTCATGGCAATTTCAGTTGCCATATGGTGGAATTTTTCGACCCATTCTTTATAAGACTTAAAAATGGAAGTCGAAGTCACATAGACGAACTCCGCCTGCTCCAACGCGACGATGCAGACTGCTTGTTGAACGGGAGCCATGCTTACTACAGAGCCGGGCCCCAGAACTTCAGTGTGGTCGCCATATGTTATTCTAAGCACACCACTGGTCAGAACGATCCCTTCGAACACATTAGAGGCAGACGGCGGATTAAACCCCATCAACCCATACCGCTTCAGTTCGTGTCGGATGAGTTCCACGCCGTCATACGAACCTAGCAGCGTGATCGTCATGTTATCCGTACTCGCGCTATCCAAGCCTTCGCCGTCTCGCATGATTCGGAGCCACGGTGTGAGCCCTTGGTTCTCGAAGTTCAACGTTTGCACCCGCTTTGCGACAGATGTGATGGTCCCGCGACCACGACAATTGTAGACAACGTGCGACATCTCAAGCTTAAGGACGAGCCTGCCATTTCGTCAATAGACGAAGCGGTGAAGACTTGGCGTCTTTCACGCTCTCGCGCGAAGAGCGCGAGTACGTCAGGTGTACTCGCGCGAAGACAAAAACGCCACCTCGACGAGGATCAGCAGGAGATCGAACACGCCGTACAGTGTCGAGAACCAAAGCTGCGTGCCCCCGTTGCCGAGGCCGATGATGAACAGGCTCACAACCGCAATGAGCACGATGAGCGCGATGTGCACAGTCTGCGTGAAGCCGCTTGTCGTGCGCATCCGATAGACGAGAAGCAGGATGGTCAGCAGCGCCACGACGGTGAGGACCATGCCTGGGTGCGTCGACAGGTGAACCATCAAGGCGGTGATGATGATGGCGGCCACCAAGATATAGATAATCGCAAACGAACCAGCGGTAAACGGCTTCTTCATCATTCGTCATCCCTCCCTCAGGGCTTCGCGTCCGGGATCGATCCGGCTTAGCCTAAGTATAGCCAAGATTTGCTCCGCGGAGACAAGCTTTTTCTCGTTTACCTATCGCGCTATCGGAGAGTTTTGGTCGAAAGGGCACGTGAAAAAGCGGCAACGGATGAACCGCTGCCGCTGGTTGAGGCGCGTCTCAGTGCACGTGGCCCGCCTTGCAGAGATCGTGGCATTTGCTCTCCAGGCTGCAGCACAGCGAGCAGATGGGCGCCTTGTGGAACGGACAGTAGAGCATATCCATCTTCTCGTATTCAAACCCGCAGGAGGCGCAGGTGAATTCCGCCGGCAACTCGGAATGGCGATGACCGTCATGGTGGCGATCCGACTTCTCAAAGGTGTTTTCCCGCGCAATGTAGTACTTGCCGCGCGTGACGATGGCGATGACCGGCGCGAGCACAAACGCGAGCACGAGCGAGAGGAATGGCGAGTACGCCTGCAGCACCGGGCCGAAGGCGCCGAAGAAGGCCGCGATGGATACGCCCGCCGCAAGGATCATCGAGCCAAATCCGACGGGGTTGAAATTGTACAGATGGCCCCGCTTAAACTCGATGTACGAGGGGCTAATCTTGAGCAACCCTTTGTTGATGACGAGATCGGACACCACCGCGCCGATCCATGCGACGGCGAGGTTCGAGTAGAATCCGAGCACCGTGTTCAAGAAGCCGAAGACGCCGGCCTCCATCAGGCCGAGGGCGATCCCGACGTTCAAAAACAGCCACACCACGCGCCCTGGATGCGTGTGAAAGATGCGGGAAAAGAAATTCGACCACGACAGCGATCCAGAGTACGCGTTGGTGACATTGATCTTGATCTGCGATAGAAGAACAAAGAAGGTCGCAAGCGCAAGGGCTGCGTAGCTGTTCCCCATCACGACGTGGAACGCCTGCGTGTACATGTTGATGGGTTCGTCCGCGGCCTTCGTCCCCATGGTCGGCGCAATCCACGAAGCCAAAAGCGACCCACCGAGCTGCTTGATGGCGCCCAGGAGCACCCATCCGGGCCCTGCCAGCATGACGGCCAACCACCACTTGCCGCGGTTCTGCGGCGTGAGGTTTGGCATGAAACGAAGATAGTCCACTTGTTCGCCGATTTGCGCGATGAGGGAGAGGGTGACGCCTGCGGCGAGTCCGAACTCGATGGGGCTGAAATGGCTGCCCGAAGCCGAAGCGCCGCCGAAGTGTGTCCATTGGCTGAAAGCCGACGGGTCCCGGAGCGCGATGGCGACGAACGGGCCAAGCATCAGCACCAGCCAGATGGGCTGCGTGATGACCTGCAACTTCGAGAGGGCAGTCATGCCGAACATCACGAGCGGAATGATGACCAAGGAACAGATCAAGTAGCCGACGGGCAACGGGATGTGGAAAAATTCCTCGAGCGCCTGGGCCATGACGGATCCTTCGAGTGAAAAGTAGATAAACGTGAACGACGCGTACACCAGGGACGTCAGCGTGGACCCGTAGTATCCAAAGCCCGCGCCTCGCGTGAGAAGGTCCATATCGATGTTGTACTTCGCGGAGTAGTACGCAATCGGAATGCCTGTCAGAAAGATGATGGCGGCAACGACCAGGATAGAGGTGACGGCATTCGCGAATCCGTACGCCAGGACGACCGAGCCGCCGATGGCGAAATCGGCCATGTAGGCGATCCCGCCGAGCGCGGAGTTCATGACCGTCCACTCGCTCCACAGGCGAAACGACTTGGGGGCGTACCGCAGCGCGTAGTCCTCAAGGACCGGATTTTGCACCCAGCGATTAAAGGTGCGCTTGGGCGTGGGCCGCCCGCGTTCAGGTTGCAGTACGGACATCGAAACCCCTCCAAACTCCTCTGAAATCAAAATTGTCTGTGTTTTGACCGTATCACGCCTCCACGAGCTCAAGCAACCTTTTTTGTTATACAAATTGACGCGAATCAGGAAGTAAACGTTATCATGCGCAAATGGTAAGTAAGTTACATTGACATACTGTGCGCTCTACAAGCGATAATGAGGCTGTACCTTCACAAGAGAGTGGGGTGAATGTAAGATTGTCGAACGTTCTCTTTCGCGTCGACCTGACCAAGCCGATGGATCAGCAGGAGGTCCCGGGGCATAACCGATGGCATCCCGATATCCCTGCTGTCGTCCATGTCAAACCCGGTGACGTGTTCCGCATCGAGATGAAGGATTGGACCGACGGCCAAATTCAAAACAACGACGATCCGTCCGACATCCGCGACGTGGACCTGTGCAGAGTGCACGTCCTGAGCGGGCCCATCTACGTGGATGGGGCCGAGCCAGGCGACCTGCTGGTGGTGGACTTGCTGGATATGGGGCCGCTTCCGGGCGCGGAATGGGGCTTTAACGGCATTTTCGCGCGGGAGAACGGCGGTGGGTTTCTCGTCGACTATTTTCCAGAGGCGCTCAAGTCCATCTGGGAGTTTCAAGGGATTTACGCGGTGAGCCGCCACGTGCCGGGAGTCCGCATCCCGTCGCTGATTCACCCGGGCCTTATCGGCGTGGCGCCGTCGGCGGAACTTCTGGATCGGTGGAACGCCCGCGAGCGGCAGCTTGTGGCAAAGGACCCGAATCGAGTGCCTGTGCTCGCCAATCTGCCGGATCCCCGAAGTGCGGTGCTCGGCACGCTGCGCGGCGCCGAGTTCGATCGCGTCGCGAAGGAAGCCGCTCGCACGGTCCCGCCCCGCGAAAACGGCGGCAATTGCGACATCAAGAACCTGTCCAAAGGGAGCCGGATTTACTTCCCCGTGTTTGTCAAGGGCGCCAAGCTTTCCGTCGGCGATCTTCACTTCTGCCAAGGCGACGGCGAAATCACGTTTTGTGGGGCCATCGAGATGAGCGGCTGGATCGAGATAAGTGTCGACGTGATCAAAGGCGGCATGGCGAAATACGGGATTGTCCACAATCCGGTATTCGAGCCAGGGCCCATGGAACCTAGATTTTCGGAATATTTGGTGTTTGAGGGTGTGTCAGTGGACGAGCGGACCGGTGAGCAGCTGTACCTGGATGCGCACGTGGCCTATCGACGCGCATGCCTCAATGCCATCGAATACCTGCAGCGCTTCGGCTACACGGCGGAGCAAGCTTACATGTTGCTCGGCGTGGCGCCAGTCGAGGGGCGCATCAGCGGCATCGTCGACGTACCGAACGCCTGCTGTACGCTCGCCATCCCGACCGCCATCTTCGATCGCGACATTCGCCCGAAAGGATGACGCCAGGATGCCAACCTACCGCTTCGCGTGCGAAAGCTGCGGAACGTTCGATCGCGACCTGCCCATGAACGAGGTGGGCTCTGCCGCACGCTGTCCGTATTGCGGCATGATGGCTCTGCGGCAGTTCACTTCCTTTTATGTTGGTGCCGCTCCATCGCCTGACCGCGGCGCGCGTCCGGCTGGCGCGGGAGGGGAACCCATTTGCGTGGTTCGAGACCGTGCGCCTTCGCACAGCGCGCACGCAGGCCATCGCCACCCCGCGGTGAGCGCAGGGCGGCCCTGGCAGTTGGGGCACGTGCACGGGTGAAGGCCCAATCGAGGTGAGAGAGGAGCGAATGCTATGCGGCACGGAGATATCGTGAGCAGTCGAGACACCGTCGGCATTGCGGTGGTCAACTACAAGATGCCCCGGTTGCACACGCGCGAGGAGGTGCTGGATAACGCCAGGCGCATTGCCGAGATGATCGGGGGCTTGAAGCTCGGTTATCCAGGGCTCGATCTCGTCGTGTTTCCCGAATACAGCCTGCAAGGCATCATGTACGACGAGCAGGAGATGTTTGAGACGGCCTCTTCCATCCCCGGCCCGGAGACCGACGTGTTGTGTGACGCATGCCGGGCGCACGGCGTGTGGGGCGTGTTTTCCGTGACGGGGGAGCGCCACGAAGAACACCCACGCAAGTGGCCGTACAACACGGCCATTCTGGTGAACGATCGCGGCGAGATCGTGCAAAAGTATCGGAAAATCATGCCGTGGACGCCCGTCGAACCGTGGTACCCTGGACACGAGACGTTTGTCTCCAATGGTCCAAAGGGGCTTAAAATCAGCCTCATCATCTGCGACGACGGAAACTATCCCGAAATTTGGCGGGATTGCGCCATGAAAGGGGCCGAACTCATCGTGCGGCCTCAGGGCTACATGTATCCCGCCAAAGAGCAACAGATCCTCATGGCCAAGGCCATGGCCTGGGCGAACAACTGTTACGTCGCGGTGGCGAACGCCACGGGATTCGACGGCGTCTACGCCTACTTTGGCCACTCGGCCATCATCGGCTTCGACGGCCGGACACTCGGAGAATGCGGGACGGAGGAGTACGGCGTCCAGTACGCGGAGATCTCCATCTCGCAGATCCGCGAGTTCCGGCGAACGGCTCAGGCGCAAAACCATCTGTTCAAGCTGCTGCATCGAGGATACGCCGGCTACCTGTATTCTGGGGACGGCGATCGCGGCGTCTGCGAGTGCCCGTTCGATTTCTACAAGACGTGGGTGACCTCGCCGGAAGTCGCGCGGGCGAACGCCGAAGCGCTCACGCGGGCCACGCTCGACACGGACGACTGTCCGTATGCACCCATCCGCGCGAAGACACCCGGCGTACCCGTGGGATAATGCGACTTCAGGTGCTTCACGGCAACGGATTGGCCAGGTCGGCCTGCTTCAGGAGCTGCATGAACTGACTCACATTGCCCGTGTTGATGAGCAACGTGATGGCTTGGGCTGCCGCCTGCTCGAACGCAGGATTGGCAGCCTCTCCGTTGGCCAGGCTCGGGACAAGCGCGTCCTTGCGAAACGCTGCGACCGACGCCTGACTATACGCGTCGAAGCCCGCGAGGGGCACGTCGCTGCGCGGCGGGATCGATCCTTTCCATAAATTGAACTGCCGCTCCGCTTCGCGAGACGCCACGACGCGCAGAAAATCGAGCGCACCCTCGGGGTTCTTTGAACCCTTCGGCATCCCGAACGTGTCGACGATGTACTCGAAGTCGCCGTTCGTCCCAGGGAACGGCGTCCAGCCAAAGTCTCGCCCTTCCTTCAAACCGCTGGCCACGAAGTACGCCTTGGCCCAGTCGCCCATCGCGTCGAAAGCCGCTTGGCCCGAAGCCACGAGCGCGCAGGCGCCGTCCCACGACAACTGCGCGTGATCGGCGTTGGTGTAGGGCAACAGCTGCAAAAAGTTCTCGCACGCCTTGCGGATGATGGGCGACGAGATGGGAACGGTGCCGTTCCAGATGCCGTCATAGGTCTTGGGGCCCGCGGTCGCGAGCAACACGTTCTCCCACAGCATCACGGATCCCAATTGATCCCGATCTCCGTAGGCGATGGGGGTCACGCCATGCGCCTTCAGGACCTTGCAGTCCGCGAGCAACTGATCAAACGTCTGGGGCGGCTTGAGCCCGTACTCGTTCAGCACGCGCGCGTTGTACCACAGCACGTTGCCTCGTTCCACGTCGATGGGCACGGCGTACACGTGGCCTTCGTACGTCACGCCGTCCATCACGACCTTCGGCAACACCTTGTACAGGCCAAGTTCGCGATACAAGGCGTCGAGCGGCTCCATTTTGCCGGCTTTCACCCAGACCATCAGTTCTTGCCCGACGTGGACCTGAAAGGTCTCCGGCGGATCGCCCGCGGTGATGCGGCTCGCGAGCACGGCTTTGGCGTTGTCGCCGCCACCGCCCGCCACGGCTTCATTCACGATGTGCTCGCGGGGATAGCGAGCGCGAAAGACGGAAATGAGGGCGTTGAGCGCGTTGGTCTCGCCTTTCGCCGTCCACCAGCTGAAAATTTCCACATCTTGTTCCGCCTGTGCCTGAGACACCGGACGAGGTGTGGGCCCGACGTGATGGCCCACTGCGCCACAGCCTGCGAGCGCGAGGCACAGCGCGCTCCAACCAGCCACCTGTGCGAATCTCCGCTGCGCCATGCTTCCACCTCCGCCTTCTACACTTCGAAGCTCGTCATCAACTGATGGAGCTCGCTCGCCCGCTCGCTCAGCCGGCCGGCAGTCCGGTTCACCTGTTGCACCGCGGACAGTTGCCCCCGCGCCGTCGTAGAGAGCCCGTCGAGATCGCGCATGACTTGGTTCAGGTCTTCCATGAGCCGGTTCACGGTCCGCTGCATCGGTTCGAAATCCGGCTCGCTGGCCCGCGAGCGGCGCGTCCCTCCCGTCCCCGCAGCCGCTTCCGCGATTTGCCCATCCAACTGGCGCACGTTGGCCATGACGCGCTCGATCCCGTCGCGCACGTGCTGCAATACGTCCGCCATGTGCAGCGCGCCGTGGGCTGTGTAGTCGCCGTTTTCGATCAGCTGTTTGAAGTCGCTGTACAATTCTTCCGCGGTCTCGCCCATCTGCGCGATCAGTTGTTGCAGGCTGCGCGCCATGCGCTCGAAGCTGCGCGCCAGGCTCCCCAGCTCATCCTTGCGGCGAGACGCGTCCAGCGTGACGGAGAAATTGCCAGCGGCGATCTCGTTGGCCGCATCCATCATGGATTGCAGTGGTTTGGACAACACCTGCCGGGTGAAGAGCCATGCGCACGCCACGGCCACGAGCAGCGCGCAGGCGCCCGCCACGAGGATGTCCGTGAGGAGCCCCTTCAGGGACGCGAGATCCGCCGCGATCGACAGGCGCACGTTTGCGCTGTACTGCATGCCCGCGTATCCGGTGAGCGGCACCACGAGGTCGATGGTGGAACCCTCGAGGGACGTGAGGATCTTCCGCTCGCCGAGCGCGATGGTGCTTGAGGGCGAGGCTTGGCTGCCGATGCGGCGCGGATCCGTCGACGCGATGTCGTACAGAAAGTCGTTCAACTTGTAGATATCGAACGAGACCAGATCGGGATTTTGCCGCTTGAGATTGAGCAGCACGGACTCGAATTGGTAGTCTGGGACGTCGCTGAGGAGCGCCGAGTCGATGGTCTGGACGATGGAAACCGCTTTCTCCTTCGATAGGTCAATGATGCTCTCGCGGCTCTTGAAATAGACGATGGTCAGCGTGGCGGAAAGGGTGCCGAGGATCACGACGCTGAACAGGATGACGAGTTTGCGAAACAGGGTCAAGCGGGCTCCTCCTCCGTCCCACTTCTGTTCAACCGCCGGACGGCGTATACTGATACGTAACGTGCCATTCTCGCATTCTATGACCTTCATGCTAGGGCATTCCGCGGGGCTTTGCAATAGACGGACGCGCGTCCGCCATGCGAGGCAATGGGGCCGCCAATTCGAGGGGTGACCGAGGGTTGCACGCCAACGTCGACGCTTCGGCCATGCGCCGAATGAACCGCGCCACGGTCCTCAAGCTGATTCGCGATCTCCGGACCACCTCGCGCATCGACATCTCGCAGATGACCGGGCTCAACAAGGCCACCGTGTCGAACATCGTGGACGAGTTGATTGCGGAGCAGCTCGTGCTCGAGGTGGGGTACGGATCGTCGAGCGGCGGCCGCAAGCCCATCCTCCTTCGCTTCAACGCCAATGCGGCGTATGCCATCGGCGTGGACGTCCAGCTGTCGCACATGACGACGGTCGTGTGCAACATCCGCGGGGAGCCGGTCTACCGCCAGGTGCGGACGCTCGGGCTTTCCGAAGCGCCGGACGTGCGCGCCGTGTTGCTCGAAGCCATCGAGGAGGAACTGCGGAAGGCCATCGCCGCAGCGCCTCCGAGCCCGTACGGACTTCTCGGCGCGTGTCTCGCGTTTCCGGGGATGGTCGACTTCCGCCGAGGTGCCGTGTACTACCTCCCGAGCCTGTTTGTCGGCGAATGGGAGATTCTCGCCGATCTCGGCCGGAGCGTCGATATCCCGCTCTTTCTCGACAACGATGCCAACTGCGGCGCTTGGAACGAGTACATGGCGCAGGCGATGAAACTGAAGAACCTCGTGTTTGTGAACATGGGGCTCGGGATTGGGGCGGGGATCGTCATCGAGGGAAAGCTGTATCGCGGGCGGGATGGAATCGCGGGCGAGGCGGGGCACATGACCATCAACCCGATGGGATCGGCGTGCATGTGTGGCGGCTACGGCTGTTGGGAGGAATACGCTTCCGAGCGCGGCCTGATGCGGTATTTGCGCGAAGCCGGTGCGGACCTTTCCGCGTTGAGTCTGCGCGACTCGCTGCTTGAGCAGGCGCTGGAACAGGCCCAGAACGACAATCGCGCGTGTATCCGCGCGTTTCACTCGCTGGGGCAGTATCTCGGCCTTGGGATTGCCAATCTCTTGAACCTTCTCAACCCCGACGAGGTCATCCTCGGGGGAAGCGTGGCGCGCGCCGCCACGTTCGTGCTTCCCGAAGTGGAGCGCGTCATCAAGCACCGCGCGCTGCTGCAAAATAAGCAGATCCCCGTGCGCGTGGGGAGTCAGCACGCCGTGGCCATCGGCGCCTCGCTCCTCGCCGTGCACGAGACGTTGTTTGCTTCTGCTATGGAGCCGATGCCGACGTGATCGCGCGCTGTGGCCACCAAGGTTCGTGGTGACCTGGTTTGCGCCATAGCGCAAGCGCCGAGCCAACCAGAGAAAAGGAGTCAGCGGGAGATGAGAGTATCGCTCTTCGTCGATGGCGCGAACTACTACTACATGCAGCGGGACAAACTGAAGTGGACCATCGACGCGCAGAAGTTGTTGGAGTGGGCCAAGAGCAAGGGCGAACTGGTGGACGCGTTCTACTATATAGGAAGAAGTTCTCCGAGCGACGTCAGAGAGCAGAAGTACCTCGACATGCTCGCGTACAGCGGGTATTCCATCGTGACCAAAGACATCAAGGAAATCGTCCAGGAGGATGGGTCCATCACGAGGAAGGCCAACCTGGACATCGAAATTGTGCTGGACATGTTCAACACCATCGAAAACTACGACATGGCCATCCTTGTCAGTGGAGACGGCGACTTTGAGCGGGCCCTGCAGTTGTTGCGGGCCCGCGGGAAAAAGTTTATCGTGCTCTCCACCGCAGGATTCATCGCGTCCGAGCTGCGCATGGTGGCCGGCATGCATTTCATCGACGTGAACACCCTGCGCGATCAGCTGGAGCGCGTGACCACCTGACGTGCCGCGCGCCCGGGCGCAAGCGCGAACGTGAGGGCGCAGGCGACCACACTCGTCGCGGCGACGGCGAGGAACCCGCGGCTCAGGCCGACGTGATCGCCCAGCCAGCCGACGACCGCGGGCCCGCCAAACATGCCGACGGCGTAGATGGCCTGATAAAAGCCCATCGCCGTGGCTCGGCGGCTCGCGTCGATGTGGCGGATGGCGAGGCCCATGAGCACGGGCATGCAGAGCCCTTGGCCAAAGCCGTTCACGGCCTGGGTTGCATACAGGAGCGGAAGGGCGTGGCAGAGCGGGATGGCCGCGGTGAACAGCGCCGCGATGGCAAATCCGCTCGCCACCACGTTCCGCTCGCCCATCCAGCGCGAGAACAGGCTGCCGCTGAAATACGACGCGATGGCGTTCGGGAGCGTGGCCGCGAGGGTAAGCCAGCTGAGATCGGCCTTGTTCGCCCCGAGGTGCGTCGCCTGCTCCGGCGTGAAGCCGAACATCGTGGTGAAGGTGACGACCTGTGCGAGGACCGCGAGGAACGACACGCCGAGCACAATGCGATCCCGCCCGACCGTGAGCATCTCGGCGACGCGGATACCGCCGTGATCGCGCGCGGGAGGCTTGTCGACGACGAAACAGGCGAGGAGTGTGGCCGCGAGTCCACCGGCGGCGCCCAGCCAGAAGGCCGCGTGCCAACCGTATCGTTCTGCGATTACGCCGCCCAGCGTCGAGGCCGCGAGCTGCCCGATGGATGTGTAGAAGCTGAGGACGCCCATTGCCTTCGGAGCCTCGTCGGGCTGGTGGTAGCTCGCGTAGAGCACGGTGAAGACCACCCAGCAGCCGGCCGCGATGCCGGCGAGGAGGCGGAACACGAGCGCCCACAGGACGGAGTGCGTGACGGCGAAGCCCAGGCTCGACAGCATGCCGACGGCGCCGCCCGCGACGACGAACGGCTTGCGGCTTCGGACCTTGTCGGACCACACCCCGATAGGCACCCGCACGAGCATCTGCGAGAAGCCATAGGATCCCACCACCATGCCCGCCATGCTGAGTGAGCCCCCGATGGCAACGACGTACGGCGACAGGAGCGGAACGTACGTGTAGGTCGAAAACCAGTACAGCGCCGTCACGGCGTAAAACAGAGCGATACGGTTGCCCACCGGGCGCCATCCTTTCCATGCGAGGTGTGTGTCATGCAAGCGATGTTTGAGCTCCTGGGCCTCGCCATGCTGGGGTTGTTTATCTGGAGAAGTGCGCAAGCGGAGCGCGACAACCGAAAAGATCGGCGTTCATGACCCGCCCCATGGCGGGTTTTGTTGATCATCCCCCTGTTTCCGCTTGCGCTCACCGATGCCAAAGCCCCACTGGAGAAACGCGGGGGTGATGCACAGGAACAGAAGGCCCCAGCGCGCCGTGATGGCCGAGACCACGAGGCACGCCACCGGGATGGCGATGGAGAGGATGCGCAGCCAGTTGCGATTCATGCTCCTCACCTCGATTCGGTAACGGTTTCATTATAGCGCGGGAATGGGAGGACGATCGCGTCTCCTTTCCGTGGCAAGCCGAAATCAGAAAATGTTGCCGACACGAGGAAGGATTTCGGATGTTCTCGTCGAATTTTGCATGGCGATCAGGTGATTCATGTGAGTGGGTGAGCGAACGTGCCGAAGAGGCGTCGGCTGGTCTCGGTTGTCGGTGTGTCGGCGTGGAATGGCATTCCGAAGGAGCAATGGGGAGAGCATGCGTATCCTCAATTGGTTGCGAACCTGACGGCCTATCCAGATAGGTCCGTTGAGATGTCCATCTATCGTGGTGCGCAGAATTTACCGACATATAAAAAGGACTACATTGAGCATCACCTGCTCGTGCCGGATTCTCATGAAGCGGTCCTCGCGGCAAAGGCCATTCAGCAGGTCACGGAAGAGCAAGGTGGCGAATGTATTTTCAATGAAAAGCAGGATCGAATTCAAGGATTGGATCCCTATCATAGCGTCGCCTTTCTTAGAAAAGGATTGCCGTCGTTCTTGGAGAGAATTCACAAGATCGTGGATGAGGAGTTTCCGAACGATCCCAACGATCCGACCGTGCTCATCAACGTGACCTCCGGATATAAAGCCATCACGCCATACACTTCAGCCATGGCGTTCATCTACCGCCTGCCCTTGATATACAAGTATGAGCAAAGCTCTTCCATCCTCGTCATGCATCCATTGCCTTTTGAGTTGGACACTCGCGTCGTAGAGGCCAACTATGAGGTGTTCGCTCACCTGCGCTACGGTGCAAATGTGGGAGAGTGGAAAGATCGAGCGGAGTATCAAAGCTTGCTGCGGCTCGGATACATCGACGCAGTCGATGACGTGTGCGCGTTGAACGGCACAGGCAGTCTGCTGCTCTTCGCGTTTGAGCATGATGCCGCTGTGGTGGATATGACGAAGGAAGTGAAAGAGGCGGTGATCAACTCTGCCGAGCTGCGTGACCGAATCTTCAAATTCGCGCGAGACCCTCAATTGAGGGAGAGCAAGACGGAGTTGAAAAACGGTCACTTCGTGTTCGACGACGGCGACAACCCGTACCGACTCTTTTACGAAAAGGGCATTGTTCAGCGCGTTTATGCTGCCTACGCGAACCATGACGAATACGAGCGGCAACTCCGAAGGCCCAAAGCTCATCGGTACGCCTACGAGCGCGTGAAAGTCGTTCGGACGGGAGATGGTTACGACGTCGAAGAGCTTTGGAGTCCAAGCGTGAGATCCTGAAGAGGAGGAAGACGATGGCTGCCCAAAACATCTTTCTCACGTTTGTCGGGAGAAGCTCACCTCGAAAAGTGGACTACAGATGGGAGGACGAGGTCTCCAACAGCCATTACTTTCAGGTTACGGCGCTCGAGTGGATGCGGCGCGGGGTAATCCCATTTCGTCCCGATGAAGTTTGGGTGGTGTTGACCGAACGAGCTCGGGAGAACTGGGTAAAACCGCCCGAAGAAGGCGAGGCGACGCTTCACGATCAACTTTACACTCAGGCCGAACGCATGGGAATCGCCATTCACGAGGTGGGGTTCGACCAAGAGCAGTGTGATCAAAGTGTGTGGCGCAATTTCGATACGTTGGTGGGCATGTTGGCCCAAGCGTCGGAAAGAGGGGCTGACGTGCACATTGCTGTGGACGTTACACACTCCTTTCGATACTTCCCGATGCTCGTGCTCACGTTGCTTCATTACACGCACGTCATCCAAGGGATCCAATTGGATCTCATTCTTTATGGTGCGGATACGGGTGACGTCCTTGACCTAACAGCCCTTGCACAATTGCAGGAGTGGGTTCTTGAGATGTCCCGTGCTCTCAAGGGCCCGGACGCGAGCGGTGTGGAGCGCTTGGTGAGGGAAATTCAAAGTTCCGTCGCGAGGAGAAGTCCAACGCAAGCCTCTTTCTTATCGCCGCTTCAGAAGTTTGCTAGAAAGTGGAATGTCTTGTGGGAAACGATGCGCCTTACGAAGCATCACGAGGTATCTTGTGCTGCCAGGAGGGCTCTCGACGCTTTGGATGAGTGTCAGCGCCGTTTCGCCGAGCCCGCGGAGGGTACAGCCAGTTTTTATCCGCTGCTGAGAATTCTGCATCAGGCGCGGGAGCAAATTGAGCCACTATGCCAGACGGAGTGGGTGCCACTCATGCTTGCGATGACTCGTTGGTATCTAGATCGCGGGATGATTCATCAGGCGTATACAACGATGCGCGAGTTGTATGCCACGCACGCGTGCGAATTGGCCGGAGAAGACGTGTTTGACAAGGCGAAGCGCGAGGCCTTGTTGCGAGCAGCGAGAAGTGAAGAAGGATGGAGGGAAACTACCTCCGAAGACGATGCTGCTGGCCAGTTGAAATTAGAGTCCATCCCTGTTGAACGATGGGATTTGGTGCATGCTTTTCTCGCCGAGTTCTCTCAGGACATTTCAA
The DNA here is from genome assembly GCF_000024285.1 of Alicyclobacillus acidocaldarius subsp. acidocaldarius DSM 446. Lineage (GTDB taxonomy): Bacteria > Bacillota > Bacilli > Alicyclobacillales > Alicyclobacillaceae > Alicyclobacillus > Alicyclobacillus acidocaldarius. The sequence goes on along the minus strand of NC_013205.1, from coordinate 2,362,749 downwards.
CGATTTCGGATATGAGAAATCAGTTGCACCACGGGTTCTTCCAAAGAGACCCTCAGCAGACGCGCGAACAGACATTCCGATCCAACCTTGTGCAATCGATGGAACGACTGGCGCAGTGGACGGAAGATCGAGAGGAGATTGCGCATGAGTAAGGTGCCCGATGTGCAACTTCCCACCATCGTCGAACATTGCGAGATTCTCGCGAGCGCTCGAGTCACTACACTTACGCCTGTGATTGGCGCGGGCGTGCACTCCCAAAGAGTAGACCGGAGCCATCCCGTGCGCGGGGAGACGGTGCGCGGACACCTGCGGTTTTGGTGGCGCACGGTGTCTCAACCTGGACCACTAGAACAGTGGATTGATAAATTGCGGGAAGAGGAGGCGCGCAAACGCTCGCTTTCCAACTTGCCGTCTATGGAAGAGCTCGATCCGACCGAACGATTGCGCATCCGAGAAGCCTGGATTTGGGGAAGTACCAGTCGCGCCGGTTTGGTGGTTGTGCGGGTGCAAAACAAAGAATGGAAGAATTGCAATGTCAGACACAAGAAACTAAAAGACGTCGTCCAAGGCTTGGCTTCCATTATGGATGTACAGGGAAACCAAAGTGGGTCGTTGTCCATTGCTTACGCTGCCTTTCCGTTGCAGGAGCAGAACAGCGATCCACCGGGCGCCGTGTCGGAAGTCGGCATGGGTTCTTTTCTTGTTACTATCGTTTGGAATTCCTGGGCTCGTGAACTGATTAAAAGCGTCGAAGGAGCAAGATTTCAAGTTGAACAGGAAATTCGCGAGGCTCTCTGGAGATGGATTCATTTTGGGGGACTTGGCATGCGTTGGCGGCGTGGTTTTGGTGCATTGACCTCAGATGATGTCCCTGGTCGTCTGGACGATTTTCGAGAGCACATTCGTTCGCATCCATCCGCATGTCTGCCCTGCGTCCGCGCAGTGCTCGTTCAATCGCCAAACCAGCGTCCGCGGAGAAACATGGCGAGATCGACCGTGTGGGACGCGTGGGAAGATTGTCTACAGACCTTGCGGCAATATCGACAACCCAGACAGCCGAAGAACGGGCCAACGCGTAGCTTCACGAAGACCCCGTGGCCCGAGGCCAGCGTCATCCGGGCCATTCATCGCGGCCGAGGCAACCCGAAGAACGGAGCATTACGGTTTCCGCGTGCCGTGCTTGGTCTTCCAGTTATATTCCAATTTAAGGGTGAGTCGACGCCGAACGCCGAACTGAGGCCGGACAAAAGTGCGAATCCTTTGTTGGGTCGACTTCCCAGTCCTTTCATCTTGAGACCGGTCCGCATCGGCGACGCCGTCTACCCGATGTGCGTTTGGCTCGAGTCCCCGCTGCCATCGCACCAGGAGCATGGATTTGTTCGAATGTCTCTGAAAGTAGGTTCGATGGCTCCGATCACCGTGCCCGCAACAGCCGCGCTCTCAGCGATGGAAGACCGTTTCAAGGCCCTGGAGGGGGGCGAGGTGCGGTTCGAGAAGACGGGTGACGCGTTGGAGGATTTTCTTCGCCATCTGCGCAAGCAAGGTTTTGAGGTTCTCTATCGTTCCGACGCTACTTGAAGGACGTGGTGTACTTGCAGAAGTATCTGCTTTCCATCGCCCTGGGACCGGTACAGGATTTCGTCCAAGCGGCGCGTCGAACACGAGATCTGTGGTTCGGGTCTTATTTGCTATCCGACGTGTCCAAGTGCGTCGCAACAAGCCTCGTGGATGACGGTGCCACGCTCATCTTCCCGCACAAGGAGAGCTTGAGCGGCTCTCAGGCTGTCGCGAATAAAATCCTGGCCGTGTTCGAAGGAGAGTCCGTGGTTCGTGTCCTGGACCGGGCTCATCAAGCCGCTACCACGTGGTTACGTGAAAAGGCACAAACAGCAGTTCAAGCCCTGCAAAGGGAGCTTTCATCCTGCCGCGATGTGTTCGACGAAGCGCTCTTTTTCCGTCAGGTCGATGACTTTCTCGAATTCTACGCGGCGTGGGTGCCGATGACGGGTACATACGATCGCGACCGGCGGCGCGTTGAAGGCATTCTGGCGAGCCGCAAGATGCTTCGGAACTTTGATCCCAACGAAGGGGCGCGAGTGCCGAAATCGAGCTTGGACGGCGTTCGAGAATCGGTCCTCCGCATCTCCACGAACGACGCCTTAATCGAACGTGCGCTGCGGAGAATGGGCATCCGACCCGGGGAAGCTCTCGACGCGATGGGGCTCATCAAACGCCTAAGTGGTCAGCGCCCTTATCCGTCGGTCGTGCGCGTCGCTGTGGACAGCTGGATTCAGGCGGGCATGTCCGACGAGCGCTTTCGAGCGCAACTCGGGCGGGTCTCCGAGACATTGGAACGCGTCCTCAAAGAGGCACCTGAATTGGACGTGGTGTCATCCACGCGGGGCCGCGACGGATCCGAGGTCTATGTGCCGGATCATTACAAAAATTTCCCATACGATGGGAAGGCCCTCTTGGAAGGCTTTTTTGAGCAAGAAGAGTTCCGGCAGTTGCAGGAGCGGTATCCCAGTCTGGCGGATGAGCTAAAGCGCGTGGTGACTCGGTTGCAAGAGATTCGGCGACGCTCGCCTCAGCCCTATCTCGCCGTGTTGATGGCCGATGGAGATCGGATGGGCGTTCAAATCGACCGAATGACAACTTCCGACGACCATTCGAACTTCAGCTATCGCGTGTCGGAGTTCGCGCGGCGGGCGCAGGACGTGATCGTCCAACACCGTGGGGTTCCGGTCTACGCGGGCGGCGACGACGTGTTCGCGTTCCTGCCCATCGAAACTTGCCTGCGGGCTGCAGACGCACTGCGGAAGCTTTTCGAAGAGGAGGTGGCATCCGCCGCCGCGAGTGACAAGCCTTCCTTATCTGTTGGGATCGCCATTGGATATTGCCGGGAAGACCTGGGCTATCTTCGCCAGCTCGCGCAACAGGCGGAGCATGAGGCCAAGGAGCCGGACCGAAATGGTCTCTGCGTGCTCGTGCAAACGCGTTCGGGCGGCGATCCGATTCGGGTTCGGTGCCGATGGGACGAAGACCCTGTGCCGCGCATGGAGCGGCTGGCCGCGTGGCATCAGAGGTCGGAGATTGCGCACACCACAGGATATGTCCTTGAGCAGATTGGTCGCCTGTACGGCGGCGCCGCGGACGAGGACATCGTGGCGGGTGAACTGCGGCGAGCACTGTCTCGACGGACGGTGGCGGGTGAGCGCCGGCTTGCCGACGACGTCATGGACGACATCACCTCACTGTTTCGATCGCGTCTCCTCGCGCGGCAAGCTCTGCAGGATGGAGCGGCAACCGCCGCGCTTCAGGATTGCGCTTCGTGGTTGAAACTTGGTCACTGGTTGGCAAGTCACGCGGAACCTGAGGCGTGGCAGAACGTTGAGATCCGCGCCGGCGAGGAGGTGGACACGTGAGGACGGGTTGGATCCTGTTTGAGCCCTTCGACCGTTTGGTGGTCAGGGACGGACGGCCTTTCGGTGGCGAGAACCGCACGCTTCGCACGCTGTCATGGCCCCTCCCTCCGACGACGGCGGGGGCCGTGCGCACACTGGTGGGTTCTTTGATGGCCAGAGGCGGGCCCGCTTTTACGGACGACCACATTGAGCTCTTGAAACAGATCTCTGTTCAGGGCCCCATGCTTGCAGTCATGCGAGAATCAGGCTTCCCGAACCTCTTCGTTCCCGCCCGGCGGGACGTGTGGATGGCGCGGACGGGCGATGGCATCAAAGTGGGCGCCATGATTCCCAAACGAATGGGCTCCGGCGCGGGGACGGATCTGAGTCAGCTCAGCGCTTTCGCCTGTCCGCCTGGTGCGGATAAGCCCATCTCGCCCCCCGCTTTTTGGTCGCTCGAAGCGTATGTCCGATGGATGACGTTCGATCACGTCCAATCCAATGTGTTCGAGGCATCCACCGCAGATCCAGCATCGGCTCTGGCTTCGTACCTTGGCTTCGAAACGGCGGGGCAAGCGAGTGGCGAGCGCTCTCTTCATTTCCGATCCGGCCCAGCGGTGGAGTGGCGCACGCACGTGCAGATGGAAGGCGGACAGCGAAAGACGGGAGGACTGTTCTCTACCTCCGGCCTCCGCTTTCAACATGATGAGCGGATCGCCTGCTGGATTGAATTGCCAGACGAGGTCGGGGACGTCTTTCAGAGTCGCTCGGATGTTCCAGGACATCTCGGTGGGGAACGTGGATTGGCGCGCGTGACGTGGCGAGAAGCGAGACAACCTGTGCCGGGCGAATGGAGCAGTAGCTCGGCGCTCGCCGAGCCTTACCGCAGCGGCGACTTGCTTCGTCTGGTGTTCTTGACGCCGTGTCCGTTTGCACGAGGATGGTTGCCCAATTGGCTCGATGACCGCCTGGAGGGGGAACTGCCGGGCACTCATCTGCGCGTCAGGCTCGAAACGGCCGTGGTGCCTCGATTTGTTCCCGTCTCGGGTTGGAGTCTCGCGGAACCGCGTGGTCCGAAACCCATGCGAAAGTGTGTTCCCGCGGGTAGCGTATATTTCTTTACCGTCTTGAACGAGGACGCCTATCGGCCGATCCGGCCTCTGGATTTATGGTGGTCTTCCGTGGCGGATGATCCGCAGGACGCTCGCGATGGATTCGGAGTTGTCGCCGCAGGACGCTGGGCGTGGGGGGAGGATGTACTGTGACCGTCATTCAGTCGTACTGGGTTTATGCGTATTCTCCCATCCATGTAGGGGCGGGACAAGGCACGGGATTTGTGGACCTACCTATCGTGCGGGAAAAGGTGACAGGATGGCCGTACCTGCCGGGCACCTCCATCAAAGGTGTTCTTCGCGATGAATGGGAGCGAAAGTGTCGACAAAAGGGTACGCCGGAGCAAGACGGTTTGAGAGAGGTCGAGCGGGTGTTCGGCACGCAGGAGCGGGCGGGCATCGCGACGTTCACGGATGCCCGCCTGGTGTGTCTGCCGGTCGCGAGCATGTTTGGAACCTATGCGTATGTGACTTGCCCCCTCATCCTGCAGCGCCTGGCGCGGGACATGGCGCTGACCGGTGTTGAAATTCCCGCATTGTCACGCGCGGTCGAAACCGATCGGGCGTTGGTTTCAAACAGCTCAAAGCTCGCATTCACGTTTCCGTCGAATCCGGAACCTTCCCTGTACCTTCTGGACTTTTGCCTGAAGTCGGAGAACTGCGACGTTACAACATCCATCGGCCGACGCCTTGCGGAAATCCTGTTTGACGACGAGGACTGGCGTCAGATCTTCGTGGATCGCTTCGTCGTCGTCCATGATCAACTGTTTCAATTCTTTTCTGAGCAAGGAACGCAGGTGGACGCACACATTCGAATGGGCGACAATGGCACCGTTGCCCAAGGGGCGCTTTGGTACGAGGAGTCCCTGCCGCCGGAGTCCGTGCTCGTTGGACTCGTGTCGGTGGATGACCCGAGGCGCGAGGAAGGGAGCGATGCGGCGAGTCCGTTTCGCGGGCGGGTGGTTACGCAAATAGGTGGCAACGCGACGACGGGCTGCGGGCAGTCCCTACTCATCTTTGGGCCTGAGAGGGCGGTGGACTGAAATGGACAGCGTGCTTGAGTCCGATTTGCAACCGCGCGCGGTTCAATGGTTGCAACGTGCTAAGAACCTCGTTCGTGAAGCGGCCGACACTCGTGTGCGTTCCGAATATGCGTCATTGGCGCGTGGATTGCCAGCTTTGCTGCATCAATCTGGTCTCTTTCAGACCATCGCCTACTTGGAAAGTCGATCTCGCCGGGCCTCCAACAATCCCACGGCTCACGGACTCGTGCTCGCTCATCTGGCCTCTCTTTTGTCTCCCTTCACTGGGATGAAGGAGCTGAAGACGGATGAGCTTACACAGATGAAACTGCACGAGTATCTCGTCGTATCGCGCCTCTCGCTGGAGGCGGCCTCCTGGTTGAAGCGAATGGTCGAAATCCAGTTTGGCGACGAGGAGGAGCCGCATGCGTGATCGTGACATTCGAGGCCCTCTGGCGCAAGAAAGCATGTGGGAGACGGTAGGGGCCAAGTTGGACAATCCGGGCCTCGTCTTTCAGCGATTCGGATTCGTCGGCGTGCATGAACCTCAAGGTGATGCCGGGAGTTTGCTGGCCTCGGCATATGAACGAATTCACAAGGCGTTCTGCGCTGCACAACAGGGCGATCTCTATCCGCGGGTGTATCAACGGGCCGCGTCGATGCCCAGCATGGGACGTACTCGCCATTTGAGTGGCGAGATCGAGTTTGAACAACGCGTGGCAGTGGGCCTCGGCCGCGAGTCGGTGTACGAAGTTGGACTGATGTTCCATCCCGTGTACGGGGTTCCTTATATCCCGGGCAGCACATTGAAGGGGCTTTTGTCTCATTTTGTGCACGACGTTGTCGGTCAACAGGGGCGTCATCCGGAATTTCAGCGAGGCGGGGAAGGCCATCGCTTTCTCTTTGGCACCACTGAACGAGACGACGAGGAACGGAACCGGGGCGCGTTGACCTTCTACGATGCGCTCATCAAGCCCGAGGCGCTCAAATCCCTGCGACTCGAGGTCATGACCATTCATTATCCATCCTATTACCGTGGGCTGGACACGCCGCACGGAATGGACGACCCCATCCCAGTCCATTTTCTGAGCCTCGACCGCCCGACGTTTCTCCTCAGGCTCGGAATGGGCTGTGAGGATGAAAAAGCTGAGGAATGGCTCGCCTGGTCGTGGGACCGGCTGTTGGACGCCCTTTCCCTGTGGGGCGTCGGCGGGAAAAAGTCGAGCGGTTACGGGCGGGCGAAGGGAAGACAAGCGGAGTCGGTCGGGAGCGAAACAGAAGAGGCCCTGCCGAGTCGGGGGTCTGTTCTGCTCGTGAGGCGCATTCAACCTCCCGAGGGGAAACAAGGGGTCTGGTTTGAGACGGTGAATCCGCCTCGTTTGTATGGCAACGCAAGCAGTGTACCTCCGCACCTGGCGCCAGAAATCGGGGGAACGATGGAGTTGATGATCAAGGAACTTTACCCACATATTGATGCAGAAAGGGTTCTATGGGATAAGCCTCCTGCCGCTCGGATTCCGTCGAAAGGAGCAGACCGATCCAAGGGACGACCAGGACCTCGGCGGTAGACCTCATCGAATTCGGAGGGCTTTGACGTGACGCACGTGACATCCATCGGCGCGAAAGGTGAAGCTCCCCACATCCTGCTCGCCCCCGATTCCTTCAAGGGCTCGCTCACCGCGCGCGAGGCGGCTGAGGCGATGGCCGAGGGCGTGAGCCGGGCGTGTCCATCCGCCCAGTTGGCGCTTGTCCCCATCGCGGACGGCGGCGAAGGCACGCTTGCGGCCATCGCCACCTCGACCCGCGCGCGGTGGCTATCGACCGAGGTTACGGCGGCGAGCGGCCAACCTAAGCAAGGCCGTTTCCTTGCCCTCCCCGATGGCACCGCCGTCGTCGAGTGCGCGGAGGCCGTCGGCCTGCCGGAGGCCCTCCGTTCGGGCGCGGACGTCTGGCGCCGGACCACGGTCGGGGTCGGCGAGATGATCCGGCACGCGCTCGAGACGGGGCATCGCCGCATCGCGGTGGCGCTCGGGGGATCCGCCACGAACGACGCGGGCGTCGGCATGCTCGCGGCGCTCGGTGTGCGATTACTCGATGATGCGGGCCAGGACGTGCCCCCGGTGCCGGCGGAGTTTCACCGCGTGGCGCGCGTCGACGTGTCTGGCCTCGACGAGCGCCTCCGCGGCGCCGAGATGCTCGCCGTGTGCGACGTGGATAACCCGCTCACGGGCGAAAACGGGGCCACCACCGTCTTCGGCCCGCAGAAGGGCGTCTCGACCCACGACGTGCCGCGTCTAGACGAGGCGCTCGCGCACCTGGCCGCGCGCTGCGAGGCGGCCTTTGGCTGCAAAGCGGCGGACCTGCCCGGCGCAGGCGCGGCGGGGGGCCTTGGCTTCGCGCTCTACCTTCTTGGCGCCGCGCGGGTGTCCGGCATCGACTTTGTGCTGGACGCGGTCGGGTTCGATCACGCCCTTGAACGTGCCGCGCTCGTCCTCACCGGCGAAGGCCGCACGGATGCGCAGACGGCCCACGGCAAGGCGGTGGCTGGCGTGGCCCGGCGCGCCAAAGCCCGCGGCGTGCCTGTGTTCTGCATCTCCGGGGCCATCGGCCCGGGGGCCGAGCGCCTGTACGATCACGGCGTCTCCGCGCTCTTCGCCACCGCGCCCGGGCCCATCGCGCTGGACGAGGCCATGGCGAACGCCAAGGCGCTGCTTGCGGCTGCTGCGGAAAACGCCGTGCGTGCGTGGCTCGCTGGACGGCCTTAGGCCCGCGCGAGCCGGAAGGGCGCAAATCCGCCGCTTGCCCACCGCTAGCGGTGCGCCTTTCCCGCGGGTCTCGCGCATCTCCCGGATGCCAACCGCCTGCACCGCGGCCGCTTTGGCACCTGTCGAACCGCATCTGCCGCATTCATGCTACAATGTCTTTGTGGGCGATCTCGCCCTTATTCTTTCACATTTTCTAACACACAAGTATACAAGAGCTGGCACAGGCCGCGCCGCGATCGCGCCGCCATGTGGCATCCGCGGCGGCAAGGCCGAGCTATGTAGGTGAGGAGGGGCGAGGTTGGCGGAGCATCGAGGACATGCGCGGCGCGTGCTCACGTTCGGCGAACCGCTGGTGGTCTGTGTGCCGGATGGACCAGGAAAACTGCATCAGGTGCGCCGCTTCCACACGAGTTGTGCCGGCGCGGAACTGAACACCGCGGTCGGCCTCGCGCGATTGGACGTCCCCGTCGCATATCTGGCGAAGGTGGGAGACGATCCGTTTGGCGAACAGATCCGCCGCGCGCTGCGCGAGGAGGGCGTCGACGATGGCCTTCTCGCGGCGTCCCACCGGTGCCCGACGGGGATCTACTTCAAGCAGTGGTCGGGCCTCGACGCGCGCACGGAGGTCTTTTACTATCGCCGGCAGTCCGCGATGGCAGAGGAGGGCTTCCCGACCGAGCCGGCGGAGGCGTGGCTTGCGTCGGGCGAAATTGCGTGGGTGCACGGGACGGGCATCACCTGGATGATCGGCGAGGCGGCCCGGCGGGCGAGCGATGCGCTCGTGGAGGCGGCCACCCGGGCGGGCGCGACGTGTTCGTTCGACATCAACGTGCGGCTGAAGTTGGCGCCTGCAGATGCGTGGCGCGCACTGCTCGAGCACAACGCGCCGAGGGCCACGTGGCTCTTCATCGGTGACTCCGAGGCGGAGCTGCTCCTCGGCACGGCGCGCGGTCAGGAGGTGTGGGCGGCCATCCGAGACATGGGTTTTGTCGGTGAGGGCGTCATCGTCAAGCGGGGCGCGGAAGGGGCGGAGTGGCTGTCGGATGGCGGCGTGCTCCACGTACCAGCTTGGCCCGTCTCGAACGTGGTGGACACGGTCGGCGCGGGGGACGGCTTCAACGCAGGGTTCATCGCGGGGCGGATGAAGGGGTGGAGCGTGGCGGATGCGCTGAAGCTGGCGGCCCTCGTCGGCGCGTGCGCCGTGACCGCCGAGGGCGATTATGAAGGCTATCCGACGTGGCGGGAGGCCATGTCGTATCTCGAGGGCCAGGGAGGCGTGGAACGATGAACGTGGTATCGATGCTGGAACAGGAGAAGATTGTGGCGGTCCTGCGGCGGTTGCCGTCGGACACGTTTCTGGACGTGGTGCGTGCGCTCGTCGACGGAGGGGTGCGCGCCATCGAGGTGACCATGGACGCGCCGGACGGCGCGGACCTCATCCGCAGGACGCGGGAGGCGCTCGGGGATGACGTGATGCTGGGCGCGGGCACGGTGTTCACGCGCGAGCAGATGCGCGCGGCGAAGGAGGCGGGCGCATCGTTCTTCGTGTCTCCGCACCTGGATCCGGATCTCCTGGAGGCCGCGCAGGAATGGGGCGTCCCGATGGTGCCGGGTGTGCTCACACCGACGGAAGTCGCCGCGGCGCACCGGCACGGCGCGCAGGCCGTGAAGATTTTTCCCGGCAGCCTCGTGGGCCCAGGCTATCTGCGCGATCTCCGCGGTCCTTTCAAGGATCTCAAGGCCATGGTGACGGGCGGCGTGAGCGAGGACAACGCGCGCGCCTTCCTCGACGCGGGCGCGGTGGCGGTGGGCGTCGGCAGTTCGCTCTTCCCGAAGGCGGATCTCGAGGCCCGCGACTACGCGTCCATCGCGAAGCGGGCCGAGCGGCTGGTCCGCCTCGTGCGCGGTTGAGGGGAGGATCCGCGGATGCAACTTTCGTTTCGCTGGTACGGACCGGACGATCCCGTCGCGCTTGAGAAGATCCGCCAGATCCCAGGGTGCGTAGGCATCGTCTCCGCGCTCTACCACGTGCCGCCGGGCGAAGTCTGGCCGGAGGACGAGATCCGCGAGCTCGTGCGGCAGGTGGAGTCGCGCGGCTTTCGCCTGACCGTCGTCGAAAGTGTGCCGGTGCACGAGGACATTAAGCTCGGGCGCCCGGCGCGCGACAAGTACATCGAGGCGTACCAGGAGACGCTCAGGCGGCTCGCGAAGGCCGGGATCGACACGGTCTGCTACAACTTCATGCCGCTCTTTGACTGGATGCGCACCTCGCTCGCGTATCCGTTGCCGGACGGATCGAACTCGCTCGCCTATTTCCACGACGAGGTGGACGAAGAGGCGCTCCTGTCGGGACGGGTGAAGCTGCCGGTGTGGAACATCGACGAGGATGGCGAGAAACTGCGCCGTCTGCGGGACGAGTACCGGGAGCGGGGCGACGAGGGACTGTGGGACAGCCTCGCCTACTTCCTGCGCGCCGTGGCTCCCGTCGCTGAAGAGGTGGGCATTCGCCTGGCCATCCATCCGGACGATCCGCCCTGGCCCGTGATTGGCATCCCGCGCATCATCGGGCGGCACGCGTCGTTTGTGCGCATGTTCGAGATCTGCGACTCGCCCGCAAACGGCGTGTGCTTCTGCTCCGGATCGCTCGGTGCAACGGCGGAGAACGACCTGCCCGCCATCCTGCGCGATCTCGGCGAGCGAAATCGGCTGCACTTCGTCCACCTGCGAAACGTGAAGCGCGTCGGGGAAAAGTCGTTCTACGAATCCGGCCACCTGTCGCGGGACGGATCGGTCGACATGGCGGAGCTCGTGGCCATCCTCGCGAAGCTCGATTACCAAGGCCCGGCGAGGCCCGATCACGGCCGGATGATCTGGGGCGAGACGGGGATCCCGGGCTACGGCCTGTACGATCGCGCGCTCGGCCTCACGTACCTCAACGGCCTCTGGGAGGCGTCTCGCGCGTTCGTCACCAACAGGGTCTGACGCGGCTATCTGCGCCGCCCCGCTTTACACCGCCAGTATAATGGAAGGCGGGTGTTCATCTGGACACGAGGTGTCCAAGGAGTCGGAGGGGCGCATGGACAAGGCATGGCTCGATGGCCTGGCGGAGGTCGTGCGGGAGGCTGGCCGCCTGGTGGAGGAGATCGCCAGGCAGGGCTTCGATACGCAATTCAAGCATCCGGAAGAGAGGCGAGATCCGGTCACGACAGCCGATCTCGCCTGTGACGCGTTTCTGAAAGAGCGGCTGCTCACGCTGCTTCCGGAGGCGGGCTGGCTGTCCGAGGAGACGAAGGATCGGCCGGATCGATTGGAGAAAAGGTGGGTGTGGATCGTCGATCCCATCGACGGCACGCGGGAGTTCGTCCGCCGCATTCCCGAGTACGCCATCTCGGTGGCGCTCGCGCGGGACGGCGAGCCGGTGGCGGGCGCGGTGGTGAATCCCGCGACGGGGGATCTGTTTCTCGGCGCCGTGGGCGTCGGCGCATGGCGGAATGGAACGCCCATGGTTTGTTCCCGCATCCGCGGCGAGCGGCTCACGATTCTCGGCAGCCGGTCGGAGATGAACCGCGGCGAGTTCGAGCCGTTTGCCGGCATTCTCGAGGTCCGGGCGGTGGGCTCCATCGCGTATAAGCTCGCGCTCGTCGCGGCGGGCGAGGCGGATGGCACGTTCAGCCTCGGCCCGAAACACGAGTGGGATATCGCGGCCGGCGTCGCGCTCGTCCTGGCGGCGGGCGGCCGGGTACACGATGGCGCCGGGCGCCCGTTTCGCTTCAACCAGCCGCACACGCTCACCCGTGGCATCGTCGCGGCCACGCGCGAGGCGTATGGCGATCTCGCCCTGCTCATCGAGCGGCACGCCCCACGGCGCGCCTAGCCGTGGAGGTGCAGGTGCGCGGCGAGAATGCCCAGATCTTCGTGCAGCGCGGTGCAGGTCTCGTCGAGGCCCGCCTGCGATGGCAGCCATGCGTACGCGAGGGGCGTGCAGACGGAGCTCGCGACATAGCCGACAGGGTACGGCTCGACCTTCACCCCGACGCGCCGAAAGTCAATTACGGCGCGCGCCATCTGCGCCGCCGACGCGACGAGAATGGGGCGCGACCGGTGGAGTCTGCGCAGCATGACGGCGGTGTGTTCGGCGTTCTCCTCCGTCGTCCGGCTCGTGGCGTCCACGTACAGGTCGCGCTGTGGCACGCCGAGTGCGGCGAGATCGCGCGCCGCGATGAGCGCAAACGCGTAGGATTTCCCGTTTGCGCGGATGAGCGGGCCGCCGGAGAGCACGATGGGCAAGTGGAGCCTTCGGTACAGGGCCGCGGCGGCGAGGACGCGCTCGCCCGAGTCGCCGTACAGGGTGCCGGTGTCGAGGGCGGGATCGGCGAAATCAGGGGTGGCGGCGGAGAAGCCCGCGCCGAGCACCACGATGGCGTCACCCGTGGGACGCGCGGGCGGCGCGTAAGCGCGTTCGAGGGGGATGAGAAGCCAATTGCCGACGGCCGGGGTGCACGCGGCGGCGAAGGCCAGCGACACGGCGGCAAACGCGATGGCGAAGCCGCGGCGATGGCGCGCAAGGAGAATGGCCAAAACAAGCGTGAGGGAGGCGAAGAGGCCCGGCGGCAGGGCGAGGCTCTCCGCCAGCTTGACGACCCACAGCATGGGAGGAATCAGTCCTCGCCGTCCTCAAACAGCTTCAGGTATTCGCCGTATCCTTCTTTTTCGAGGTCCTGTTTCGGGATAAAGCGGAGCGCCGCCGAGTTGATGCAATAGCGAAGGCCGCCCTTGTCGATGGGGCCGTCGGGGAACACGTGGCCCAGGTGCGCGTCTGCGTCGCGGCTGCGGACCTCCGTGCGGATCATGCCGTGGCTGAGGTCCAGCCGCTCCACCACCGCGTCTTGCGCAATGGGCTTCGTGAAGCTGGGCCAGCCGCAGCCGGAGTCGAACTTATCTCGGGACGAGAAAAGCGGCTGCCCGGACACGATGTCGACGTACAGGCCCTCCTCGTGGTGGTTCCAGTACTCGTTTCGAAACGGCGGCTCCGTCGCGTTCTCCTGGGTCACGGCGTACTGAAGCGGGGTAAGGCGCTTTCGCAGCTCCTCTTTGGTCCACTTGCGCTGGGATTCGCTCATGGCCATCCCTCCCTGTCGTCAGGCGGGGCGATCGCGCCTTGCCGGTCGGACGCGATCGCCAAAGGCTCAATGGTGGCCGTGGGACTCGTCTTTGCCGAGTTCCTCGAGCATCGCGGAGACGATGCGGAGGTTCTTCTGGACCACGGGCTCCTTGAGCAGTTTCAACAGGCTGAACACGCTGTACGTGGTGGTGTCGTGCTCGGCGCGCTCTTTGGCCACCTTGTACGCATCGAGCAGCTTCTTCGCGGGGCCCACGGCCGGTTCGACCATCTGCTTGGCGAGCTTGCCGAACCCTTCGAGCGAGTCGCCGTCCGTGATGACGTCCTCCACGGCCTGGGACACGCGGCTCACGAGGTAGACCAACTTCGCGAGTTGGGGAAGGTGTTCGACGATGGCGGCGAGGCTTTCGAGCGTGCGCTCATCGGCCGTCAGCGCCTCCACCAGCTTCGCGATCTGCGGCAACCGTTCGAGCACGTTGTTCAACGAACGTTGAACGGACGGATCCAGCAGAATGTCCGACACATCCAGCGTCTCTTGCATCTGTTGCGTCTCACTCACGACGGATGAGCCTCCTTGCGCCTTGCACCGTAGAACTGCGTGCTTGGTTGTGATTGTCTGGGACTCTCGATTCCACTGCTCAGTATAGTGGACGCGAGGCCCGATGTCTAATAGAGGATGAAACGAAAAGGCGGGGGCCGCATGGGCAGATGGCCTCGCGATGGGAGTGAATGGTTTCGTGTCTGCAGGAAATCGCGGGAGCCGAGAGCCTGAAGCGTGGCTGCTCGGCGCAGGGTTTGCGGAGCACGATACTCCATTCGTGCAAACGGTGCACCAGGGCCTCGACTGCTACCTGTTTCGCCTGCAGCTCGACGGCCACGCGGTCGTCACGACATCCGGCGCGTCCATGGTAGTTAGCGCGGGGGACCTGCTCCTCTTTCCGGCAGGGGAACCTTACGAGCTTCGCATCGAGCCGGATGAGGGGGATCGGCCGGGCGAGCATCTGTCGACCGACCTGTACCTGTTCTGCAACGGCCCGTGGGTCGACAAGTGGTGGAACCATCGGCCGAGAAAGCGGCATTTGCGCCTCGCGCTACACGAAAACTGCGTCTATCTGTGGCGCCAGCTCATCGAAGAATACCGCCGGCCGGGCAAGCCGGACGAAGAACTCTGCGACTACTTGCTCCGGGCGCTGTGCCTCACGTTTGACAAGTACGGCTACGATCCGAAGCGCGCCACGCCCGTCCCCATCGCGGCGGAGCGCATTCGAGCCTACATCGAGCGGCACGCGGCGGAGGACCTGTCGCTCTCGGACATCGCGGACGCGGTCGGACTCTCGGTGTCGCGCGTGGTGCACATTTTCAAAGAGGCGTACGGTCAGACCGTCGTCCAGTACCTGCAGAATGTCCGGTTGCAGATGGCGTGCGATCGCATGCGTTTCAGCAACCTGAACTTGGAAGAGATCGCCGACCGATGCGGCTTTCACTCGTACTCCTATTTCTACCGCGTCTTTCGCCAGAAATACGGCATTTCGCCTAGAGAATTTCGACAGCGAGCGACGTGATGGGCATGTCAGCCTGCGGTCGCAATGGGAGCGATGTGTTCGTTCTGGTCCTCATCGGCGGTCTTTACGCGCCAGCCACATTCGGAAAAAGATAACCAGATTCGGCATCCCGTTTTGCGCCGGACTGTGATTCAATGTCTGGCGTGCGACTGATCCGGCTCCGGCCGCGAAAAGGGGAGAGACCAGATTTGGCTGGCGTGTACCGACGATTATCTCGCTTTTATCGGCCGTACCTGTCGCTCCTGTGGGTGAGCCTCGGCTTCCTCGTTCTGACGGCCCTCTTGCAGCTCGCGTACCCGTATCTCTTAAAGGCCATCGTCAATCGCGTGATCCTCGGGCACCGGGAGGATCTCCTGCTCCCGCTCTCGGCGGCCATCCTCCTCGCGTCCCTCGTCAAGGGCGTCTGCAACTTCACGCAGGCGTACCTGGCGCAGGTGTTCGGCGCGCGCACAGCCTTCGATCTGCGCAACGAGCTCTACCGCAAGCTCAACCACCTGCCGTTTCGGTTTTACGACGAGATCCACACGGGCGACCTCATGTCTCGCCTCACGGCCGATCTCGACGCCTTCCGCATGTTTTTCGCGTTTGGCATCAACAACCTTATGAACTTATTTCTGACCATCGTGTTCAGCATCGGCATGATGCTCACGCTCGACGTCCGGCTCGCGCTCCTCCTTTCCATTGTCATTCCCGTGCTCGCCGCGACGGCCATCCGCTTCGACAAGAAGATTGGCCCCGTCTTCATGACCATCCGCCAGACCCTCGGCCGACTCAATTCGGGCGTGCAGGAGAGCCTGATGGGCGTTCGCACCGTGAAGTCCTTCGCGCGCGAGGCGCACGAGATCGACAAATTCCGGGAGCGCAATCAGGCGTATTACGACGCCAACATCCGCGCGACGCGGCTGTGGCGCGCCTTCTTTCCCGCCATCGAACTGACCGGGAATCTCGGCGTCGTGCTCATTCTCCTCGTCGGCGGGTGGCTCGTGATGTCGGGCCACATGAATCTCGGCGATCTCGTCGCCTTTCTCTCGCTCATCTGGTACATGATCTGGCCCATGTCGCAGCTCGGCTTTTTCCTGAATAACTGGACCCAAGCCACTGCCGCCGGCGCTCGCCTCCTTGAGATCCTCGAGCAGGAGGACGATCTCGACGCTTCTCGCGAGGAGGTGGACCGCCCGATGGAGGGACTCGTCGAGTTTCGCGGCGTGAGCGTGAAGCTCGGCGGCGAATACGTGTTGCGCGATATCACGTTCACCGCGCGGCCCGGCCAGACCCTCGCGATTGTCGGCCTCACGGGGAGCGGCAAGTCCACGCTCGTCTCGCTCATTCCCCGCTTCCGGGATGTGGACGAAGGGGCGGTCCTCGTGGACGGCGTCGACGTGCGCCAATGGAAGCGGGAGTCCCTGCGGCGGCAGGTCGGCTTCGTCTTTCAGGAGGCGTTCCTCTTCTCCACGACTATCTTTGCCAACATCGCCTACGGGCGCCCGGGCGCGGACATGGCTCGGGTGCAAGAGGCAAGCGAAGTGGCGGACGCGGCCGAGTTCATCCATCGGCTGCCTGACGGGTATCTCACGCTCGTAGGAGAGCGGGGGCTCGGCCTTTCCGGCGGCCAGCGGCAGCGCGTTTCCATCGCCCGCGCGCTCGTGCCCGAGCCTCGCATTCTCATCCTGGACGACGCGACGAGCGCCGTCGACATGGAGACCGAGGAAGTGATTCAAAAGCGCCTCGCCGCACGAACGGGGCGCGCCACGACGTTCCTCATCGCCCAGCGCCTGAACGCCGTGAAAGACGCGGACGAGATCCTCGTGCTCGACGGCGGCCGGATCGTCGAGCGGGGCCGACACCAAGAGCTTCTCGATCTCGGCGGCCTGTACCGCCAGATCTACGACATGCAGTTCCGCGATCTCGAGGCCTTGCGCCAGTTCGCAAACCCTTGTATGGCGGAAGGAGAGCGCTGAGATGGCGTTGAAGCAAGACGTTCAAGGCAGTGGCGAGGCGCTCCTTCGGGCACCGTTTATCTACCGAGACGATGAGGCGCTCGAGAAAAAGCTGCAGCTGTCGCTCATCCTGCGGCTCGCCTCCTACATGCGGCCCTATCCGAAGCTCATTGCGTTTGCGCTTCTCGCGACGGGCGGCAATCTCGTCGTGACGCTGCTCGCGCCGTATCTGGTGGGCCCAGCGGTCGACGCGCTCGTCGGCGGTCGCCATTCGCACGTGCTGTTCGAGTATGCGGCGGCGCTCGTCGCGCTGTATCTCCTCAACTTCGCCGCGTCGTTCTGCCGGATCGACCTCACCAACCGACTCGGGCAGCGCGTCATTCAGCGTTTGCGCGATGAGCTGTTTGTCCACGTGCAGGGGCTGTCATCCGACTTCTTCGATGCGCGCCCCGCGGGCTCCATCCTGGTCCGCATCCTGAACGACGTGAATTCGCTTCAGGACCTATTTACCAACGGCGTCATCAATTCGATCACGAACGTGTTCACGTTGATTGGCATCATCGCCATCATGTTCTCGCTCAACTGGCAGCTCGCGACGGTCGCGCTCGTCGTCGTGCCGTTCATGTTCGTCCTGTCGCTGCGGCTGACCGTTCAAATCCGCCGCGCCTGGCAGCAGGTCCGCCTGCGCCTGAGTCGCCTGAATGCGCACCTGGCGGAAGCCATTCAGGGCATGCGGGTGACGGAGGCGTACGTCCGCGCGGACGAAAACCAGCGATTCTTCGAGGACATGAACCGCGATTACATGCGGACCTTCCTGCGCGCGCAGCGGTTCAGCATCCCGTTCGGTCCGTTGGTGGATCTCACCGGTGCCCTTGGATCGGCGCTGCTCTTCTGGTACGGCGTTCATCTCGTGCACACGGGCGTGGTCACCGTGGGGCTTCTCGTCGCGTTCGCGAACTATCTGGGCAGCTTTTGGACGCCCATCAGTCAGCTCGGGCAACTGTACAACCAGGTACTCGTCGCGATGGCGTCGTCGGAGCGCATTTTCCAATATCTCGACACCCGGCCGACGGTGACGGACCGCGGCGTCGTGCGGGAGCTGCCGCCTGTGCGGGGGCACGTCGAGTTCTGCCATGTCACCTTCGCCTACCAGCCGTCCCGCCCCGCCATCGAGGACGTCTCGTTCGTCGCGCGCCCGGGCGAGACCATCGCGCTCGTCGGCCACACGGGCGCCGGCAAATCCACGGTGGTCAACCTGCTCGCTCGCTTCTACGATCCGACCTCGGGCGAGATCCGAATTGACGGGCACGACCTCCGCTCCGTTTCGCTCGCCAGCCTGCGCCGACAGATGGGCATGGTGCTGCAGGAGACGTTCCTCTTCTCCGGGACGCTCATGGACAACATCCGCTACGGCCGACCGAATGCGACGGACGAGGAGTGCATTGCGGCCGCCAAGGCCGTGTACGCGGATGAGTTCATCCGTCGCCTCCCGGACGGTTACTTCACCGAGGTCCAGGAGCGCGGGACTCGGCTGTCCCAGGGGCAGCGTCAGCTCATCTCATTTGCGCGAGCCATCCTCGCCGATCCCAGGATTCTCATTCTCGACGAGGCCACGGCGAGCATCGACACCTACACCGAGCACCTCATTCAGCGGGCGCTCAAGGTGCTCCTCCAAGGGCGGACTTCGTTTGTCGTCGCGCACCGGCTGTCCACGATTCGCGAGGCGGATCAAATTCTCGTGTTTGACGGCGGTCGCATCGTCGAACGCGGCCGGCACGATGACCTCATGCGCCGCCGCGGCGCCTACTACAAGCTCGTGCAGGCGCAGTACCGAAGCATGATGGAAGGATGACGTTCGGCCGCACGGAGCGTAGAAGGTTTGAGTAGGGATTGTTGTTGCACGTACCAGGCGCGCATCACTTCAAGATATTCGCGACAAGAAATAAGAGACATTCGCATGCACGCATCTTTCGGTAAGAATTTGAATTGAGTGAGCCATTCCCCTTTCGGTTCGATTTTAGCTGAGTGATCGCGCCCTATTGCCTTTGGAAGCGTTTTCTGATATAATAATGAGTAACGATGTGAAAACGTTACCTCAAATTCAGATCACAAACGGTGATTAGTTTTGGTCACGATTCGAGATGTGGCTCGCAAAGCAGGAGTTTCTGTTTCTACGGTTTCTAGAGTCATCAATGGAAGTGGTTACGTAGGGGAAGATACAGAGCGTAAGGTACTTCTTGCTATGAAGGAGCTCAACTACCAACCCAATCGAATTGCGCGCGGACTAGTCAGTCGTCGGACGTCGACGATTGGCTTGCTCATCCCGGATGTCGCAAACCCCTTCTTTTCGGAGATGGCACGAGGTGTCGAAGACGCCGCAATTGCCGAGGGGTATTCGGTTCTTCTATGTAACTCGGATTGGAAATCTGAACGCGAACTGATGTACATCGATCTTCTTAAGGGACGATGGGTTGACGGAATCGTCATCGTGGGAAGCCGAAGTGACAGTCGGGTGATTGAAGCTGCTGTTGGCGATACACCGCTGGTCATTGTGGATCGTCGTTCATCTGAATTTAGGTGGTCAGTGTGGACGGACAATCGTCAGGGTGCTGCACTGGTAGTTGAGCACTTATTGAAGATGGGATGCTCAAAGATCGTCCATATCGCCGGACCGAGTGATTCTCCGTCGGCTCAGGAAAGACGGAAGGGATATGAACAGGCCATATCTCAAGCTGGGCTTGTAGCGATAGTGTACGAAGGAGATTTTCGCTTCGCTTCAGGGTTTGAAATTGCAACGATGATACTCGAGGGCTCCCAACGACCTGATGGGATTTTTGCAGCCAATGATTTAATGGCAATAGGCGTTTTGCAAGCCGCAGTAAAGCTTGGAGTTCAGGTTCCTCATGAAGTGGCGATTGTAGGTTATGACAATATTCCGTCTGCGGGGTATGTGAGTCCTTCACTTACGACCGTTCATCAGCCTTCATATCAGATGGGCGTGTCAGCCTTCGATTTGCTGCTTGAGCAGTTTGTCACCAACTCAGGTCAGAGTGCTCGCAAGGTTAAGTTCGAACCGAAGCTTGTTGTCCGGGACTCTAGTTTGAAGTGTCCATCGAGAAATAGCGTTTGAGAAGCTTATTAGGTATGTGGAAACGTTACCATAGGGGGCTACGACGATGAAGCGGTCGGGTATACTGCATGGGCGTCTATCGCAGATCATTGCGGAACTCGGACATGGCGAACTCATTGCGGTCGCGGACTGTGGATTGCCTATTCCGCCAGGGATTGAGCTCGTGGACCTTGCGATCAAGCCGGGTATGCCTTCATTCCTCGACGTATGCGACACCATTCTAACTGAGCTTGTCGTAGAGGACTTTATTGTCGCAAACGAACTAGCCATCCGTGGCTCCGGTGTGGTTGATCACTTGCGGGAACGCGCGGGAGTGTTAGGTAAATTTATTCCTCACTCAGACTTTAAGCAAACTTTACGTAACGTTCGTTCAGTGGTGAGAACAGGAGAATGGACGCCCTACGCAAATGTGATCTTTGTCGCAGGTGTTGCATTTTCATAACACGATGGGAGGGACGGGTGTGCCTCGCCTCGAGATGAGAGAAATCGAAAAATCTTTCTCGGGAGTACAAGTCCTGCGCAAGGTGAACTTATCGGTGGAAGGTGGTGAAGTTCACGCTCTTCTGGGTGAGAACGGAGCTGGAAAATCAACTTTGATGAAAACGCTCGCAGGAGTGTATCACCCCGATGCCGGCGAAATTCTCATCGACGGTGCTCCGCAAAAATTCCGCGGGGTCTTGGATTCGAGGCGTGCTGGCATCACGATTATTCACCAGGAACTCAACTTGTTTCCGAACCTGTCGATTGAGGAAAACCTTCTTATCGGTTATGAAGACGAATTTCGAAACGCTATCGGTTGGATTCAGTACTCTCGTTTGCGGTCCAGGGTTCGCGAACTACTCGATCGGGTCGGGCTTGACCGAGATCCTAGTACGCCGGTTTCGGTGCTCGGCATTGGAGAGCGGCAATTAGTTGAAATCGCTCGAGCTTTACAACAAGAAGTCCGCTTTCTCATTATGGATGAACCAACCGCTGCCCTCACGGACAAAGAGACGCGCAGGCTGTTTGAAATCATTCGCGATTTGAAACGTCATGAAGTCGGTGTCATCTACATCTCCCATCGACTTGAGGAATTGTTCGCCATTGCCGACAGGGTGACGGTGTTGCGCGATGGCATGAGCGTGGGAACGTACTCGATGCGGGCTGTGAGTGAGGATGTACTCGTTGAGCGGATGGTCGGGCGAAGTGTGGAAAATCGATACCCTAAGGTCAAAAGCCATCCTGGTGATGTGATTCTGGAGCTGAAGGATGTAAAAACGAGAGCACTTCCGCATCCCATCTCTATCACTGTGCGAAGTGGCGAAATTGTCGGTCTGGGAGGAATGATGGGAGCGGGGCGTACAGAGCTCGCACGGGCCATTTCAGGAGTGGACCGAGTGCTGTCGGGGAAGATGCTCATGTTCGGTCGTGAGGTAAGATTTCGCGGCCCTCGAGATGCCATGGCCCACGGAGTGGCATTTGTCACTGAAGATCGAAAAGATGACGGTCTTTTGCTTCCGTTTTCTGTGCGGTTTAATCTCGCGTTGCCTAGTCTGTCTTCTAGACATCGGTTCGGATTTGTACTGGGCAAGCAGGAACGAAAATTTGCTGAGCATTGGGTGAAGCGCCTTGCGATTCGCGTTCATTCCACCGAACAGCCAGTTGTGAATCTCAGCGGAGGCAATCAACAAAAGGTAGTGTTTGCGAAATGGTTGGCTCTCGACCCGAAACTGTTGGTGCTTGATGAACCAACACGCGGGGTGGATGTAGGAGCTAAACAAGAGATTTACCAGCTGATGAATGAGATGAAGGTTCGTGGCAAAGGCATCTTGATGGTTTCATCCGACTTGCCGGAACTTCTCGGTATGTGTGACAGGGTGTATGTTTTGCGTGATCGGACCGTGGCAGGCGAACTCACAGGCGATCAAATGACACAGGAAATTTTCATGACTCTCGTAGCTGGAAGGCAGGGTGCGCAAGCATGACTTGGTTTCGCAGGTATCGGTTGGGCCCTCTTCTCGGGTTGGTTTTGCTCATTCTCATCCTGGCTGTAGCATCTCGGCAGTTCTTCACTGCGAGTAACCTGTTGGACATTGCGTTGCAAACATCCGTGAATGCGCTCTTGGCCATCGGGATGACGTTTGTGATCCTAACGGCCGGAATTGACCTGTCGGTAGGATCCACGCTGGCACTGACATCGGCCATCGCGGCACAGTGGATGGTGGGCGGTACAAGTCCATGGCTGGCAGGCATATCTGCGTTATGCATTGGAGCCATCGCCGGAGCGTTCAATGGTGTCCTCGTGGCCTATGCACGTCTTGCGCCCTTCATCGTCACACTTGGAACGATGACGTTGTTTCGTGGTTTAACCGAAATTTATACGAACGGTCAACCCATTTTTAACCTGCCTTATTCCTTTAACGGGCTCGGGAACGGGGCGGTTCTAGGAGTTCCTGTCCCCGTCTGGATCACGATGATCGTGTTCCTTATCGCATGGATGGTTCTCTCGCGCACTGTGGCAGGCAGAAGGATTTATGCCATTGGAGGAAACGAGAAAGTTGCGTACTTGGCGGGGGTTCGCGCCAAGCGATATCTGGTGGCGGTCTATGTGGTCAGTGGTATTTTAGCGGCACTGGCTGGCCTCATTCTCACTTCTCGTCTTGCAACTGCCGAACCGACCGCAGGGCAAGGTTACGAGCTCGATGCAATCACGGCCGTCGTACTCGGTGGAACTAGTCTTTTCGGCGGTGAGGGGACTTTAGTCGGGACCATCATCGGCGCGCTGATTCTCGGTGTCATTGACAACGGTCTGAACTTGTTAAATGTAAGTTCCTTCTATCAAGATGCTGTCAAGGGCCTCGTTATTCTGATCGCCATCATGTTGGACCGTAAGAGATCCGAAGGGAGATAAGGTGCATTTGCACCATCTCATATAATTCAAACATTTTGATGGGGGTATTTGAACATGAAGCGTTGGACAGCGATGTTGGCAGTAGGTGTCGTAGCGGCAGGCGTACTGGCCGGATGTGGTACGTCCGTGTCAACAGGTTCACAGAAAACAAATCTTTCGAACACCGGGACAGCAAGTACGAAGCCAATCAAGCTGGGATTTGCAGTATCGACCCTAAACAATCCATTCTTCGTTGCAATGTCAAACGGAGTTCAGGAAGAGGCTAAAAAATTGGGTGTTCAGGTCACGATCCTGAACGGCAACAACGATCCTGCAACACAGTTAAACCAAGTGGAAGATCTTATCCAACAGCACGTCAACGCGATTATTTTGAACCCGACCGACAGCCAGAGCTTGTCGACGGCAGTGGAACAAGCAAATCGCGCGCACATCCCTGTCATTACGCTCGACCGCAGTGTGACGAAGGGCAATGTGGCATGTTTCATCGCATCGAACAGTGTGGAAGCGGGCAAGATGGCTGCTGATGAATTGATCAAAGCGCTAGGAGGCAAGGGCCAGGTCGTCGAATTGCAAGGTGTGATCGGAACTTCTGCAGAAGCCGATCGGGAAAAAGGGTTTGATGAAGAAATCGGAAAGGCACCTGGTATTCGCGTTGTGGCACGCCAAACAGCAAATTTCGATCGCAGTCAAGCGCTGAATGTCATGCAGAATATTTTACAGGCTCATCCAAATATTCAAGGTGTGTTTGCACAAAATGACGAAATGGCGCTTGGTGCATTAAAGGCGATTCAGGAAGCCGGAAAGCACAACATCAAAATTGTTGGGATCGATGGCGAAAAGGAGGCTGTGAATGACGTCCATAAGGGCCTCTTGTACGCGGATATTGCTCAACAGCCGGTGCAAGAGGGCATATTGGGAGTGGAATATGCGGTGAAACTCGTCGAAGGCGAAAAGGTTCCGAAGCAGGTGAATTCACCGCTGCATCTAGTTGAGAAGAACACTCCGTTCACCGGGTTCTAAGGTTGCGAGGTGATAGAAGTGGACATCACGGTAGTGGGGAGTCTCAATATGGACATCGTGGCCGTGGTGGACCACATGCCAGGAGCGGGTGAGACCGTTAAGACTGCGTCCGCTCAGTTGTACAGCGGCGGCAAGGGCGCCAATCAAGCCGTTGCCGCCGCGCGGCAAGGAGCGCGCGTGCGCATGGTTGGCGCGGTTGGCGGGGACGCGTTTGGAGAATCCATTTGCATGCAGCTTGTGAAGTCCGGAGTTGGAATCGAAGGTGTATTCACTAAGGACGCACCATCAGGTGTCGCATTAATCACGGTGGAGAGGGATGGTCAGAACAGAATTGTTGTCTGCGAAGGTGCTAATGCGTTGTTGGCACCGGACGATGTAGAACGAGCGTGTGGGGCGGATCCATTGCCTCCAGGATCCGCAATGCTTCTTCAGAACGAGATCCCGCGCGCTACAGTGGTTCACGCTATTCGTCTCGCACATCGACGGGGTTGGCGCGTCGTCTGGAACGTGGCACCCGTTGAGCGAATTCCTGCGGGACTTCTTACAAATCGCGACATCATCGCCGTGAATGAGAAAGAGGCGAGCATGCTCGTGGGCTTTGAGGTGATCGACGACCAGTCGGCGCGAAAGGCTGCCGAGCAGCTGTTGGCTATCGGACCAGGGCTTGTGATTGTCACGTTGGGTGACCTCGGCAGTTTGGCTTTGTCACCTGATTTTGGGGTAATACGGATCCCAGCGTTTTCGGTACCAGTGGTAGACACGACGGCCGCCGGAGATACGTTCATCGGTGTGTTTGCAGCGGACTGGGACGGTGTGCAATCACCGGAGTTGTCCCTTCGCAAGGCGGCTGCGGCGGCAGCGCTGTGCGTGTCGCGCAGAGGTGCACAAAGCAGTATCCCCACAAGAGAAGAGACTGAAACGTTTCTAAGGCAGCACGCATAGAGTAAAGAGATATACCCAGGGTCGTCCTTTTGCGACTGCGACACTTAGAATTCAAAAGTGTCGCAGTTACGTTTTACGAACCTATTTGCCTTCGGCTTCGACAGTTGGACAGAGCACCTTGGACTCACGGATAGATGCGGTATCCTGCTGTGGTGCTGCTTGTTGGTTGTGGGCTTGCGCCGGTGACATACGCTACATCGCGGGGCACGGCCGCACGGCGTTCCTTTTCTTTGACTGATTGAACATTGTATACTGTCGTTGGCCCGGCGAGACAGGCCGGGCTTTATGTGTTCATGACGGACTCATCCATCCGCTTCGAGACAGATTGCGGGGGGCGAATGATGCAGAATCAGGCACAGGCCAGCGAGCGCTTTTCTCCCTTTTTGACCCTGTCGCGCGAGGAGTGGAGCCGACTCCGGGACTCCACGCCGCTCCTTCTCTCCGAGGACGATCTCGCCCAGCTTCACGGCCTGAACGAGCGCGTGTCCCTGGAAGAGGTCGAGGAGGTCTACCTGCCGCTCTCCAGGCTCCTCAATCTGTACGTGGCCGCGACGCAGAGCCTGTACGAGGCCACCCACGCGTTTTTGGGCCATCAGTCGCGCAAGGTCCCCTACATCATCGGCATCGCGGGCAGCGTCGCCGTCGGCAAGAGCACGACCGCCCGCATCATCCAGGCGCTCTTGTCGCGCTGGCCCAACCATCCAAAGGTCGATCTCGTCACCACCGACGGCTTCCTCTATCCGAACGCTGAACTCGAACGGCGAGGCTTGATGCAAAGAAAGGGCTTTCCAGAGAGCTACGACACGCGGCGGTTGATTCGATTTCTGGCGGACATCAAATCCGGCAAACCGCGCGTCGAGGCGCCCGTCTACTCGCACATCGAATACGACATTGTGCGCGGGGAGCGCATCGTCGTGGAACAGCCCGACATCCTCATTCTCGAGGGCTTGAACGTGCTTCAGACGCGCATGGCCTCGAGCGGGCGCCCGATGACCATCTTTGTCTCCGATTTCTTTGACTTCTCCATCTATGTGGATGCGCCGGAAGACCTCATCCGCGGCTGGTACGTCGATCGGTTTTTGAAGCTGCGGGAGACGGCGTTCCGCGATCCCAAGTCTTACTTCCGGCGTTACGCGGATTTGTCCGATGAGGAAGCCGTGGCAACGGCGCTGCGCATCTGGGAGGAGATCAACGCGAAGAACTTGCGCGAAAACATTGCGCCGACAAAATCCCGGGCGGATCTCATCCTGGCCAAAGGCGCGCACCACCGCGTACAGGAGGTCCATCTGCGCAAGATATGAACGGGCCGGGACGCATTGCGCCTGCGCTGCAAACGCGCTACACTGAAAGCGATGGGACGGTATGAGGATCCTACGGGACGAAAAATGTCCCTTGCGTTCCGACAGATCCTCCCCGACGATAGGCGTGGCGACACGACCGACCAGTGACGATGAGGAGAAGTGGCATGGAGTGGACGGTGTGGGCCGCGGTTGAACGGGTCGCGCCTGAGTTGGTGAGAGCCATGGAACACCGCGTGCGGGTGATGCAACGCATTGACGCGCACGCGCCCATCGGCCGGCGAGCTCTCGCGCAAGCCATGGGCCAGTCGGAGCGCACGCTTCGCACCGAACTGGACTATCTCAAGCAACTCGGGCTCGTCGCGACGTCCTCGTCCGGCGTGTCGCTGACGCCGGAAGGCAAAGCGCTTTTGGGTGAGCTCGAGCCGCTCGTCGCGGAAATCGCGGGGCGCTCCGATTTGGCCTGGCGCGTCTCTGCGCTTCTTCGCATTCCCCGCGTCATCGTGGTGGAAGGCGATGCGGACGAGGACGCCTGGGTGACGGATCGCATCGGCCAGGCTGGCAGCGATGTGCTCGCCGAGGTGCTCCAGGACGGGGACATCATCGCGGTGACGGGCGGCACCACGGTCGCAGCTGTGGCGAAGGCCATGAGCGCAAAGCCTCTTCGGCAGCGGATCACGGTGGTTCCCGCCAGGGGCACGGTCGGCGAGATCGTCGCTTACCAGGCGAACACCATTGCGTCCGAGCTCGCGGCGAAACTCGGCGGATCGTCCGTCCTCCTGCAGATCTCCGACAGCCTGTCGCAGAAGGCGCTCGAGCAGCTTCTGGACGATCCGTACATTCAGGAGCGGCTGCCCATCATTCGCCAGGCGACCGTCGTGGTGCACGGCGTGGGGGATGCCCTGGCGATGGCCCGGCGTCGCCACGCGACCGAGGAAGAGATCAAACTGCTCGAGGCGCGCGAAGCGAAGGCCGAGGCCTTCGGGCATTACTTCAATGCGCGGGGCGAGGTCGTCTACGCCATGCGGACCATTGGGCTTCGGCTCGATGACGTCGCGCGGGCGAGGGTCGTGATCGCGGTGGCTGGCGGACAGAAAAAAGCGCAGGCCATCGCCAGTGTGGCAAACGCCTATCGAATCGACGTGTTGGTGACGGATGAAGGCGCAGCGCGCCGCATCTTGCAGCTCGAAACTCCAGCAGGCAAGGAGAGGGTCGAACATGGCAGTGAAGGTTGGTATTAACGGCTTCGGCCGCATTGGCCGCAACGTGTTTCGTGCGGCGCTTCACAATCCGGACATCGATATCGTGGCGGTGAACGATCTCACGAACGCGGAGACGCTCGCCGCGCTCCTCAAGTACGACTCGGTGCATGGCATCCTGCCCGAGGACGTGCAGGCGGAAGGCAACGATCTCGTCGTCGCCGGCAAGACGGTGAAGGTGTTCGCGGAACGGGATCCAGGCGCGATTCCTTGGGCCGAGATCGGCGTGGACATCGTGATTGAGTCGACGGGGCTGTTCACGGACCGCGAGAAGGCCGAGGTGCACATCACGAAGGGCGGCGCGAAGAAGGTCATCATTTCGGCGCCGGCCAAGAATGAGGACATCACCATCGTGATGGGCGTCAACCACGAAATGTACGATCCGGCCAAGCATCACGTGATCTCGAACGCGTCCTGCACCACCAACTGCCTTGCGCCGGTCGCCAAGGTGATCGATGACGAGTTCGGCATCGTGAAGGGCCTCATGACGACGGTGCACTCGTACACGAACGACCAGCGCATCCTTGACCTGCCGCACAGCGATCTGCGCCGCGCCCGCGCCGCCGCACTCAGCATCATTCCGACCACGACCGGCGCCGCGAAGGCCGTCGGCTTGGTGCTGCCTCACTTGAAGGGCCGCCTGAATGGCATGGCGATGCGCGTGCCGACGCCGAACGTGTCCCTCGTCGACTTCGTCGCGCAAACGAAGAAGCCCGTGACGGTCGAAGAGGTGAACGCCGCGCTGAAGCGCGCCGCGGAGGGCCCGTTGAAGGGGATCCTTGCGTACAACGAGCTTCCGCTCGTCTCGAAGGACTATAACGGCGACGCGCATTCGTCCACGGTCGACGGCCTGTCTACGATGATCATCGACGACATGGTGAAGGTCATCGCTTGGTACGACAACGAGTGGGGTTACTCGAACCGCGTGGTCGATCTCGCCTGCTACATCGCGTCGAAGATGTGACGTTTGCGAAGCAGGAGCCCGCGCTGGCCGTGCCCGATGGCACTGACGGCGCGGGCTCTTTCCTTGCGCTCGCCCTTCTTGACGGCAACTAAGGCGGGAGGGATTCCGAGGCGTCTGACCGAACTTGATATCGAGATGACGATGGTTCGGGATGGGAGGCGCCGAGGATGGAGTACGAGGTGAGCCTCGAAGACCGCGTGTGGATGATTGGCAAGATGTTCGCGATGGTCGAGCGATATTTCGCCCACTGGGAGGATTCCCGCATACGGCCCGATGCGTGGGACGATCGCTATACGGCGTGCCTCGCGGAGGCCGTACGGTCCTCCACACGCCGGGAGTTTGAGCGGATGATGCAGCGGCTGGTCGCGGATCTGGGCAATCGCCACACCTGGTTCCGGGATACGTCGAATCTCCGCGGGGACTTGGGTCTGCGCCTGCGCAGGCTTGACGGTAGCTGGTACGTCGTCCGAAGCGCGCACGCAGAGCTGCGGCCAGGGGCGACCGTCGTCACGTTGAATGGGCGGGCGCCGGAAAAATGGATGGAAGAGGCGAGTCCGTATATGAGGAGTCGGGAGGAGCGCCTGCGGGAAGAGGAGTGGCAGCGGGTCATTCCAGCCCTGTTGGACGACGACCTCTGGACCCTCGAATTAGACGACGGCCTGCGCAGACGCACCGTCACGATCCATCGAACGCGACCTGATTCGCGCAAGGAGATGCCGGAGGCGCGGTGGCTCGTGCCGGATCGCGTGGCATATCTTCGGGTGCCCAGCTTTGCGAATCCTGCATATGAAGAGGCCGCGGTCGCCTGGTTGACGCGTGTGTCGAATGCGGATGCCCTCGTGGTGGACGTCCGTGGGAACTCGGGAGGAGTGACGCCCACAAAGCTCCTTCGGGCCTTGATGGAGAGGCCGTGGCCGTGGTGGACGGAGTTTGCCGCCGATGTCGGCTTTCTGTGGCTGAGATCAGCGGGAGAGGGGGAGTTCTCCATTCGGCCGGACGGCAGCGGTGCCATATGGCGACCGCCGTATGAGCAACCGGAGGAACCCGTGTTTCGAGGGCGATTGGCCGTTCTGGTGGATCGCGCGACCAGGTCTGCGGCTGAGGACTTCGTGATGCCTCTCCTCGTGACGAAACGAGCCATCGTGCTCGGTGAGACGACGTCCGGGTCGACCGGGCAACCTGTCATCTGTCAGCGCGCCGGGTTCAGTATGGGCGTCGGCGCCATTCGCGCATCGCTTCCAGACGGACGTGCGTTCGAGAACGTCGGCCTCCGGCCTGATGTGTTTGTCGAAATGTCACCCGACGACCTATCCTCGGGGCGCGATCTGGCATTGGCGCTGGCCCTCGAACTCCTCGCAAGCACCGGTTGAGCATCTGAGTGAGGGGGACGACGTTGAGGTTCGTATCGTGGAACGTGAATGGGCTTCGCGCCTGCGTGAACAAGGGCGCGTTTCTGCCGTATTTCGAGTCGGCCGATGCGGACGTGTTCTGTATTCAGGAGACGAAGCTGCAGGCCGGACAGATCGAGCTTCCCATCGGCGAGGCATACCAGCAATTCTGGAACTATGCAGAGCGAAAGGGCTACTCCGGCACGGCCGTGTTCACGCGCATAACCCCTCTCGACGTTCGCTACGGGTTCGGCGACGGCAACGACCCGGAGGGCCGGATCATCACGCTCGAATTCCCGTCGTTCTACGTGGTGACCGTGTACACGCCGAACGCGAAGCGGGACCTGTCGCGCCTGCCGTATCGGTTGGAATGGGAAGACGCGTTTTGCGCGTATCTCTGTGCGCTGGACCGAGAGAAGCCCGTGATCGCGTGCGGGGATCTCAACGTGGCGCATGAGGAGATCGACATCAAAAACGCAAAGTCGAATCGCGGCAACTCGGGGTTCACCGACGAAGAACGGGCCAAGATGACCGAACTTCTCGCCGCAGGTTTTGTGGACACCTTTCGCGCGCTGCATCCGAACGTGACGGACAAGTACACGTGGTGGTCCAACATGCCGGGCGTGAGGGAGCGGAACATCGGATGGCGGATTGACTATTTCCTCGTCAGCGAGCGACTGCGGGACCGCATCCTCGACGCTCGCATCGACGATCACGTTCTCGGAAGCGATCATTGTCCGGTGGTGTTGGAGGTGGACCTGTAACTTCACCGTGTCGGCACGGGGGAAGCGCTCGCGATTGGTGGGTGAGGGGACTTTCCCCCTCACCTCACAATCGTCTGCTCGCGGCTCGGTCCGACGCTCACGTACCGGATGGGAACGCCGACCTGCTCCTCGATAAAGGTCACATATCGCCGTGCAGCTTCGGGGAGATCCTCGAATGCCCGGCACTCCCGGATGTCCTCCTGCCACCCGGCAAGCGATTCGTACACGGGCTTCACCCGCTCCATGTCGTACGCCGCCGGCGGCCAGTCGAGCCGATGGCCGTCGAGATCGTAGGCGATGCCAATTCGAATCTCGTTGAGGCCGGAGAGGACGTCGAGCTTCATGAGCGCAAGCTCCGTGTAGCCGTTGATCCACGCCCCATAGCGCAGCGCTGGGAGATCGAGCCAGCCACAGCCGCGCGGCCGCCCCGTGGTGGCGCCGTATTCGTGGCCGCGATCGCGCAGGAAGGCGCCGAACTCGTCGTGGAGCTCCGTCGGAAACGGGCCTTCGCCGACGGCCGTGGTGTACGCCTTGGTGATGCCCGTGATGCGCTCGATCTTGGTGGGGGGCACGCCGGCTCCGCTGCACACGGCCCCCGCAATGGGGTTGGACGACGTCACGAACGGGTACACGCCCCAGTCGAGATCGCGCATGATGCCGAGCTGTCCCTCGAAAAGCACGTGCTTGTTCGCCTTGGCGGCCTCGTACAGGAGCGGCGTCGTATCCGTGATGTACGGAAGAAGGACGTCGCGCGCCGCGGCGATGGGCTCCCACACGTCCTCCCACGTGCCGTAGCGCTCAAGGCCCGGCAGGCGCCGGCACTTCGCCTCAAAGGCCGAGCGCACGCGCTCCTTCAGGCGGTCGAGATCGCGCATCTCGCCCATTTGGATGCCGAATCGCCCCACTTTGTCCTGGTATGCGGGGCCAATGCCTTGCAGCGTCGTGCCGACCTTTTTCGATCTCGCCTCTTCTTCCCACATGTCTTGCCAGATGTGATACGGCAGCACCATGTGCGCTCGGTCCGAGATGACGATGCGCCTCGTATCGATCCCGGCTTCCGCGAGCGCGGTAAGCTCTTCCACCAGTTTGGGCGGGTTCACGACCACCCCCGCGCCGAGCACGCAGAGCGTGTGCGGGTGGAAGATCCCCGAGGGGACCAGGTGGAGCGCAAATTTGCCATAGGAATTGACGATGGTGTGGCCCGCGTTGCCGCCGCCCTGGTACCGGACGACGATGTCCGCCTCCTCGGCCAGATAATCGACCATTTTCCCCTTGCCTTCGTCGCCATACTGGGCGCCCACAACCGCATGAAACATCGCGCGTTCCCTCCTCCAACACAACTCCAGTGTACGACGCACCTTTCCATGTGTAAAATGAATGATATGTATCATTTTCATGCTCAACTTGTATGGAGTGATGGACATGTTTGAGGCCCTGCGGGCGTTGGTCACCGTGGTCTCGCTCGGAAGCGTGTCCGAGGCGGCCCGAGCGCTCCACGTGACGCAACCAACCGTGACGCGCCAGATTCAGCAACTGGAGCGCCACTTCGGGCAGGCGCTCTTTGACCGGAGCGGGAAACGGCTTGCGCTGACGCCCGCCGGTGAGCGCGTGCACGCGTACGCGCTTGAAGTGCTGCGCAAGCAGGAGGAGTTGGCGGAGTCGCTCCTCGAGATGTCGAATCCGGAGGCGGGCCTGGTGCGCATGGGAGCGGGGCTCTCCCCCACGCTGTACCGCCTGCCTGCGATGGTGGCTCGATACGCGTCCATGCACCCGCGCGTGAGGTTCCAGGTGGTGACGGGATCGTCCAAAGTGACGCTCGAGCGCCTCGCATCGCGCGTGGTCGATCTCGCCATTGTGACGACGCCCCCGGAAGACGAGGCGGGCGTGGAACAGGTCGCGCTCTGGCGCGACGAGCTCGTGGCCGTGGCGCCTTCCTACCACGCGCTCGCGGGCAAGCGCGCGACCATCGTCGAGCTGGCCCAGTATCCGTTGGTGGTCATGCACGGCGAGTCGGGACTGCGGCGGCAGATCGACGATCTTCTGCATCGCGCTGGGGTGGAACGGCCCGCCCCGCCGGTGATGGAAACGGACAGCCTCGAGGCGATGAACCGGTTCGTGCAGGCGGGACTCGGCCTGGCGGTCGTGCCTTGGCCGGCGGTGGCGGACGATGTGACCCAGGGCCGATTGAAACTCGTCCATATCGTGGGCTGCGATCTCGGCCAGCGCACCGTGACCTTGGTCTGGCGCAAGGAATCGCACATCCCGGCGGCTGCGCGCGCATTCATCGAGTGGCTCGCGTCGGTGGGAGCGGCGTCGTCGTCCGAATTGCGGTAAGATGAGGGCGGTGATGAAGCGATGCGGGTCCTGATTGTCGAGGACGAGCCCGGGCTGGTGGAATTTCTGCGCTTGGAGCTGGAATTGTCTGGCGTCGAGGTGGACGTCGCGATGGATGGGGAGACCGCGCTCGAGCGGGCGAGATCGGAGCCGTACGATTTGCTGCTCGTCGACATCGTCCTTCCGGGCATGAGCGGCGTGGATTTGTGCCGCGAGGTGCGCAGGTTTTCGAACGTCCCCATCATGATGCTCACGGCGCGAGGAGCGGTGGCGGACCGGGTGGGCGGCCTCGACGCGGGCGCGGACGATTACCTGGTCAAACCGTTTGCCATCGAGGAGCTGTGGGCGCGCATTCGGGCCATCAGGCGCCGGTATGAGGTAAATGGCGCTCCCTTTCGGTTTGGGGAGGCGACGGTCCATCTCGACGCGCACCGAGTGGTGTATCGGGGTCAAGAGGTCGATCTCACCGCGCGGGAGTACGACCTGTTGCTCTACCTGCTGCGCAATGTGAATCGGACGTGTTCCCGGCAGGAACTGCTGGAGCGCGTATGGGGATTTCAGGCGCCCGGGGATACCAACGTGGTGGATGTGTATATCGGCTATCTTCGTCAGAAGTTGGATCCCGAGCGGCGGTACATCAAGACGGTGCGCGGGCAGGGGTACCGGCTCGAGGTCGAGGAGACATGAGGTGGGCGACACGAGCGCATCGGCGGAGCATCGAGGGGACGCTGCTCGTCTGGAGCACGCTGTGGTGCGCGGTGGTTCTGCTCGTCTTCACGGTGGTGTTCATGGTCTCGTATGAGGCCACGAGCCTGATTGGCCAAAAGCGCATTATGGAGCTCGAGATGGCGACGCTTCTCGGACAGGGCGCGGATCGGCTGGCCGAGGAGGCGGTCACCACCACGTGGGACCGATACGCCGCCGCGACCGACTCCGTCATCCGCCTCACCGACGCGCAGGGCGACGTGCTGTTTCAGATCATGGGCCCGGTCTTCACGGGGCCGGTGGTGGACGAGATTGCGTCGCGGGTGCCGATGCCGGCCCAGGGTCCGAACTTCACGAAACCGCACTGGAGTTACCCGTATGCGTGGCAAGACCAAAACGGGTATCATCGGGTGCTGGCCCTCACCGAGGGCGTGCGGTTCGAAAACGGGGGCTACGGTCAACTGTCGATTTTTACCCTGCTCGATCCCATCCGCCAGGCGGCGCTCCACATGCTCGCGGTGTTCGTGGTGCTGGACGCGGCCGTCATTGCGCTGTTCGCCGTGGGCATGCGCGTGCTCATCGAGCGGGGATTTCGCCCGCTTGCGCGGTTGATGGCGGGCATCCAACAGGTGGAGTGGCGCAGGGCGGGCAGGCTTTCGTTTTCGGACTTGCCGCCGGAACTCATGTCGCTTCAGGAGTCGGTGAATCAGATGTTGGACAGAATCGACGTGGCGATGGACGAGCAGCGCCGCTTCGTGGCGGATGCGTCGCACGAGCTGCGCACGCCGCTCGCTATCATCGCGGGGCATGCGAACCTCCTGCGCCGATGGGGGCGGGACAATCCGCACGTGTGGGAACCTGCGGTGCGAAACATCGTGCTCGAGGTCGGGCGTCTGCAGCGGCTTGTGGATGAACTCCTCGCCCTCTCGAACCTGGATCAGGTGGATGAGCTTCCGGTGGGCGGCGGGATGGGGCAGGCCGAGATGGACGAGATGTTTGCGCGCCTGCGCGATGACGCGCTCGTGCTGCGACCGGATTTGGAGATCGAGGTGAGCGTGCACCTGACCAGCGGCGGGCGGGTCGCGATTCAGCCGGATCGGCTGCGGCAGGTGCTGGTGGGGCTCGTGGACAACGCGATGCGCCACACGCCGCAGGGCGGCTGGATTCGGCTCATGGCGCGCGAAGAGGCCACGACGGCGCGCATCACGGTCTCCGATAGCGGCGAGGGCATCCCGGAGGACGTGTTGCCACACGTGTTCGAACGGTTCTACCGCGGAGAGGCCGCGCGCCGCGAGGGGCAGGGTGCCGGACTCGGGCTCGCCATTTCCAAGCAGGTGGTCGAGCGGTACGGGGGACAGATTTACGTGCGCAGCGCCGTCGGCAAGGGCACGACCGTCGTGATTGTCCTGCCGCTCGTCGGCCAAGGGCGCGCTTCGGGAGGGTGAGGAAGATGACATCGTGGGATGCGCTGTGGCCCAGGGAAGTGGAGTTGTCGATCGAGGAGGTGTCCATCTCCCCGCTCGACAACATCCTCCACGATGACAAGCTTGGCCATCAGGTGGCGCACCAAGAGAGACTGCCTGTCGTGCGCGTGTGGCGCCATCTGCCCGTGACGGGACTCGTGGTCAGCCGCCGAGACGTGGCTGGTCCGGCCGGTCAGGCGGCCATGGCGCGCATGGCGTCGGAGGGATGGCCGCTCTTCGTGCGCTCCACGGGCGGGACCGCCGTGCCGCACGGCAAAGGGATGCTGAATTTGTCCCTCATCTTTCCGCGCCAGGCCGAGGGCGCGACGACGGACAGGTACTATCGCATCCTATGTCAGCCGCTCGTCGAGTGGCTGCGGGGCCTCGGGCTCGACGCCGAGATGACCGACGTCCCTGGGGCCTACTGCGACGGCAACTACAACGTCGCCATTGGCGGACGGAAGGTCGTGGGTACGGCGCAGGCCTGGCGCGGGGGGTTGGCGGGCATGGCGTCGCGCCACCCCGGCTACGTGCTCGCGCACGGCTGCATCAGCGTTTCGCCCAATCTCGACGCCGCCATCGCCGCCATTCAGCGCTTCTACCGCTACGCCGGGCGCGACGAGGTGCGCATCGAGCGGGATAAGGCGACGACCCTGGCCGAGGCGTCTCGCGAGCCTTGGACGAGCGGCGAGGCGAAGGCTTCGCTGGTGGAATTCCTCCTCAAGCGCCTGCCGGAGGTCGGCGTCACGCCTCGCTTTTCGCCGTGACGTCGCCCTCGTCCGATCCGGCGGCTCGCTTGGGCGAAAGCGGCAGTTCCACGCGGACCGTCGTCCCCTTGCCAATGCCCTCGCTCGCGATGGAGATTCGGCCGCCGTGCGCTTCCACAATCCACTTGGCGATGGACAGCCCAAGTCCCGTCCCCTTGGCCTCCCCGTGGCGCGATCGCGCCGTGTCAACGGTGTAAAACCGGTCGAACACGCGCTCCAGATGCTCCTTGGCGATGCCGATGCCCGTGTCGCGGACCGACAGAATCGCCTGATTCCGGTTGCGCGTCGCGGCAATTTCGACCTTGCCGCCCGCATCCGTGAATTTCATCGCGTTGTCGATCAAAATCACCAAGAGCTGATGGAGCCGGTCGCGATCGCCCAAGACGACGAGCGGTTCCTCCGCGCGCACGGTGAGCTCAATGCCGCGCATCTCCGCGATGGTCTCGTACAGATCGTGGATGCGCTCGAGCAGGTCGTTGAGCGCAACCGGGCGCCGTTCCACCGGCATGCGCTCGGAGTCTGACCGCGCCAGCGTGAGCAAATCCTGCACCAGTTTCGCGAGCCTGCGCGCCTCGCCGTGGGCGTTGTTCAGCCACTCCAGGTTTTCCTCGACGGTTTGGTCCGTGTGTTCCATCACAATGCCGAGGTTCGACTGGATGACCGCGAGCGGCGTCCTGAGCTCGTGCGAGGCGTCCGCGACAAACTCGAGCTGGCGCTGAAACGCCCGGCGAATGGGCTGAAGCATGCGATCGGACAAGATGAAGCCGACGAGCGTCGCCCCGCAGATGCCAAACAGCCCCACGATGACGATCACGGAGCGCAGGTCGCTCATGGCGCGCACGGTCTGCGTGTCGTCGAGGATCGTGGCGACGTAGGCCGGCCCGCCGGATCCGGCGGCGATGGGCAGGTCGTAGACGCGGTAATGCTCGCCCTGGTACGTGAAATTGAAGAACGTCGGCCGGTCCACGGCTCGGTTCAGACGATTTTCCAGCGCGCTCGCCAGGTCCGGGTCCGCGATGGACGTGTAGACGCCGTTGTCCGCGAGGACGAAGTTGATCTCGGGTGATCCGGTGGAGGCGAAGCTCGGAATGCCCGTCAAGACGGCCGTGTTGGCCACGCGGTAGGCCGCCTGGCGCAGATTGAAGTCGATACTTCGCATCACGAATCCCCGGATAATCCCGTAGAGTGCGAGCGACGTGATGCTGTACAGGACCACCAAGAGGACGACGGTCAATAGCGTCAGCCGGAGGCTCAGTCGCTTAAACAAGCCGCACGTCCCTTCTCACGCCTTGCGGCCCGCCGCCGGGTCCGGATGGAACATGTATCCCACGCCTCGCACGGTGGTGATATACGACGGCAGGTCGGGCTCGTCGATTTTTTTCCGCAAGAAGTGCACGTAGTTTTCCACCGCGTTGCCGATCACGTCCGCATCCGGTCCCCAGACGCGATCGAGAATGACCTCTTTGGACAACACTTTGTTGGGGTTGCGCATGAACAGCTCAAGCAGCTGGAACTCTTTGGCCGTCAGCGCCAAGGGTTCCCCGTTGCGCGTCACCGTTCGAGTGTTAAGATCGAGTCGAAACGGGCCCGCCTCGATGGCGTCGCCGCCCGCAATCTGGCCGGTGCGCCGAGAGAGGGCCCGCACGCGCGCCAAAAGCTCCTTGTTGTCAAACGGCTTGACCAGGTAGTCGTCGGCCCCGGCGTCGAGGCCCGTCACGCGGTCTTCGACGGTGTCCTTGGCCGTGAGGAGCAGCACGGGCGTTTGCAGGCCCGCCTTGCGCATGGCGCGCAGGATGTCGAGGCCGCTCATCTTCGGCAGCATGATGTCGAGGATGGCGAGGTCGTAGCTGTCCGTGAGGGCGAGATCGCAGCCGGTTTCGCCGTCGTGGGCGACGTCGACCGCATACTGGTGTTCCTTGAGAAGTTGTTTGAGTGCGGACGCGAGCCGCACCTCGTCTTCGACGAGCAAGATGCGCATCGGATAACCTCCCGCATGGTTCCGTACCTCGGACTGGACCGCTTTTATTGTACACTGCAGGATTGAACGCCGCTTGAATGGCGGAATGCAACCCTGCGGCGGGATCGGGGGATGTCCGAATGTTTGCGCTTTCGTAAGATTTCTTGCCGCATTCGCCGCGCGAAACGGTGTCACGGAGGCTAAGAGAATTCTTACTTTCCTACGAAAGTCGGAGAAAGCGGCGAAAGTTCGCGATTCTCGTCGCAACCCGGTGGAAAAACGTGAGGGACGTGCCTGTCGCGCTCCTTTACACCGGGGATGGCCGTCGATACAATTTGCGCTATACTAGGCACGGTGCGTGCAGGGTACCGACGATTTCGGACGCGCGACGAGACTTGAATGCACTCATGTGACGTTGTCATACAGGTTCCGAAATCGAAAGGTGATTCGACATTCTTCGACAGATGGGAGGGGCAAGACGTGGCCGAACCGCTCCTCGCGATTCGCGACTTGAAGACGTACTTCGTGAGCAAGCAGGCGACGGTCAAAGCGGTCGACGGGATCGACATCGAGGTCGATCGGGGACAGGTTGTCTGCATCGTGGGCGAGTCGGGCTGCGGCAAGAGCATGACGTCGCTGTCCATCATGCGGCTCGTGCCTCGGCCGTACGGGAAGATTGTCGGCGGGCAGATTTTGTTCGACGGCCGAGATCTCCTGCAGCTGAGCGACCGCGAAATGGCGGACTTGCGCGGCAGCGAGATCGCGATGATCTTTCAGGAGCCCATGACGGCGCTCAACCCCGTGCTGAGCATTGGCACGCAAATTTCGGAAGTTTTGGTTCGGCACCGCGGCGTGCCGAAGCGGGAGGCGCTCGATCGCGCCGTGGAGATGCTCAAGTTCGTGGGCGTCCCGCGCGCCGAGCAGATTGTGCGCGAGTATCCGCATCAGCTCTCCGGCGGCATGCGGCAGCGCGTGATGATCGCCATGGCGATGATCTGCGAGCCGAAGCTGCTCATCGCGGACGAGCCCACCACGGCGCTCGACGTGACCATCCAGGCCCAGGTGCTCGATCTCATGAAGAAGATGCGGCGTGAGACGAACACCTCCATCATCCTCATCACCCACGACCTCGGCGTCGTGGCCGACATGGCCGATCACGTCGTGGTGATGTACGCCGGCCAGGTGGTGGAGTCCGTCGACGCGGACACGCTCTTCTCGGAGCCCAAACATCCTTACACCCGAGCGCTGATGGAGTCCATCCCGTCGCTCGAAGAGGACAAGGACGTGCTCTACTCCATCCCGGGCACGGTGCCGAGCGCGGCGAACTTCCCGAAGGGCTGCCGATTCGCTGAGCGCTGCCCCATCGCGAAACCGTCCTGCTTCGAGAAGATGCCCGAGTTGCGCGAAGTGGCCCCGGGTCACATGGTTCGCTGCGATCTCGTGTGAGGGAAAGGAGGGAGCGCATGAGCGAGTACGTGCTCGAAGTCCAGGATCTGAAAAAGTACTTTCCGATCAAGTCCGGCGTCCTGAAGCGCACGGTCGGCTACGTCCGCGCCGTGGACGGCGTCTCCTTTCAGGTAAAGCCGGGCGAGACGCTCGGCATCGTCGGCGAGTCGGGCTGCGGCAAATCGACGACGGGCCGCATGATCATGCGGCTGACGACGCCGACCTCCGGAAAGATCATCCTGGACGGGAAAGACATCACCCACGCCAAGGGCGAGGAACTCCGGGCCAGCCGGCGCAAGTCGCAGATGGTGTTTCAGGATCCGTACGCCTCGCTGAACCCGCGCATGTCGGTCGGCGAGAGTATCGCGGAGCCGCTTATCGTCAACAAGGTGCTGTCGAAGTCGGAGGCGTTTGAGCGGGCGGGTGAACTGCTCCAGACCGTCGGCCTGCGTGCGAGCGACATCAACCGCTATCCGCACGAGTTTTCCGGCGGCCAGCGCCAGCGCATCGGCATCGCGCGCGCGCTCGCGCTGAACCCGAAGCTCATCGTCGCGGACGAGGCCGTGTCGGCGCTCGACGTGTCGATTCAGTCTCAGATCCTGAATCTGCTGATGGACCTGAAGCACCAGTTCAACCTGTCGTATTTGTTCATCTCGCACAACCTGGCTGTCGTCCGGCACATCAGCGATCGCGTCGGCGTGATGTACCTGGGACATCTGGTCGAGATCGGCCCGAAGCACTCGCTGTATCAGGATCCGCTGCATCCTTACACGCAGGCGCTTCTCTCGGCCGCGCCCGAGCCCAGGCGCACGAAGCGGCGCGAGCGGATCATTCTGCAGGGCGACGTGCCGAGCCCGGCGAATCCGCCGTCTGGCTGCCCGTTCCACACGCGTTGCCCGCGGGTGATGGACGTCTGCCGGCAGACGATGCCCAAGCCGGTCCAGGTGCACCCGGACCACTGGGTCGCCTGTCACCTTCACGGGTGAGCGTGGGCTTTCGGTGTGCATGAACTTCTCCCGGTTTCGAGACCCTAGTCTCAGGGTTCGTCAAAGGGGGAAGTGGCATGAAGCGGAAAGCGCAGGTGCTCTCGGGCGGATTGGCGGCGATGGTGGCGCTCGGCGCTGTGGTGGGCTGCGGCGGCGGGAGCCCGCAAAACGCGGCGGGGACCGGTGGGACCGGTGTGCAAAAGGGCGGCACCCTGATTTACGCCCTGCCGCCGGCGACCAACATCACCTGGTACTTGCCCATCACGAACGCGGGCAACGCGAGCCTGTACAACGCGCAGTTGTACACGCAGCTGTATCCCGGCGTGATCTATATCGACCATCAGTACCAGATCGATTACGCCGACAGTTTCGCCGAGAACATCACGTACAATCAGGCGGGTACGGTGTACACCATCTCGCTGAAGAAGAACTGGAAGTGGTCGGACGGCCACCCAGTGACCGCGGATGACGTCGTCTGGGACTACGAGCTCATCAAGGCGACCGACGCGAAGGACGCGCCTCCGCCGTGGCCCAATTACAACGCGGGCGCAGGCGGCGTGCCGGATAACGTCCAGAGCGTCGTGGCGAAGGATCCGTACACGGTCGTGATCACGCTGAAGAAGCCGGTGAACCAGCAGTGGTTCATCTACAACGGCATCGGGCAACTGACGGCTTTGCCGAAGCACGCTTGGAACAAGTACCCGAACGACATCCGGCAGGAGATCATCTACCTGGCCAAGCAAGCGACGAACCCAGCGTTTTTCACGGTGGTCGACGGGCCGTTTAAGCTGCAGAGCGCAAAGAGCAGTCAGTCCTGGACGCTCGTGCCCAACCCGATGTTCGGCGGGCATAAGAGCACGCTCGACAAGCTGATCTTCCAGTATGAAGCGACCAACGATGCGGAGTTCGCGGCGCTGAAGACCGGCGCGGTGAACCTGGGATATCTCGACCTGTCGCAGTACGAATCGCGTCAGTCGCTCACGTCGTCTGGCTATACCATTACGCCGGCGTACAACTTTGGGTACAACTTCATCGAGCTCAACCAGCAAAAGGGTTCGCCTATGTACGCCGCGTTCAGCGATGTGAAGGTGAGACAGGCGCTCGAGTACGCGATTGACCAGAACGCCATCAACCAGGACATCTATCACGGCTTCGCGCCGCCGCAGTACGGGCCGATCCCGACGACGCCGAAGACCATCTTCTTCGATCCGAATCTCGCGAAGCCGCTCTTTCCGTTCAGCCTGTCGAAAGCGCGGCAGTTGCTGGAGTCGGACGGCTGGAAGATGCAAAACGGCGTGATGACCAAAAACGGATTGCAGCTCAAGTTCCAGGTCATCTATCCGAGTGGCACGCAGTCGACGACGCAGATGATGGAGCTCATTCAGCAGGATTGGAAGCAAATCGGCGTGCAGATTTCGCTGAAGCCGATGCCGCTGTCCGAGATCTTCGGGATCATTCAGGACACGTCCAATCCTGGCAAGTGGGCGGCCGCGGCAGGCACCGGCATCACGTATGGCGGATCGTATCCGTCCGGTGAGCAGCTGTTTGAGCCCGGCGGGCTTGACGGCTTCGGCTACAACGATCCGGTGCTCGACAAGCTCATCGCCGCGACCACATCGCCCGCGCCGTCGCAGGAGGCGTCGCTCAAGGCGTTCTTCGCATACGAGGAGTACTGCGCGAAGCAGGTGCCGGTGCTCTGGACGAACGGCGTCGCGAGTCTCATCGCCGTCGCGCCGAACGTGCACAACGCGACCGAGCAGTACCTGAATCCGACAACCGGTTATCCGCTCCTTAACTATATCTGGATGTCCAAGTAAAGAGGAATCCATCATGACAGCGCGGCTGGGGGTACCAGCCGCGCGGCAGAAGGGAGGGAAAGGCGTGGTCACAGAGACGCAGGTGACAAATTCCGCAGGCGAGCCGCGCGTGCAGGCCACGAAGTGGCGCACGTGGAAGCGGTTCTGGCGGTATCCGCTGAGCTCGATTGGCGTGATCGGCATGGTGCTCCTGTTTGCCTTCTGCTTCGTGGGCCCGCTG
Source organism: Alicyclobacillus acidocaldarius subsp. acidocaldarius DSM 446 (assembly GCF_000024285.1). Classification (GTDB taxonomy): domain Bacteria; phylum Bacillota; class Bacilli; order Alicyclobacillales; family Alicyclobacillaceae; genus Alicyclobacillus; species Alicyclobacillus acidocaldarius. The sequence goes on along the minus strand of NC_013205.1, from coordinate 2,320,478 downwards.
CTCTATCACGTCAGTCCGACGCAGGGGGATTTCACCGCGCTGCTCCAACCGCCGAGCGCCAAGCATCCGCTGGGCACGGACGACGCGGGTCACGACGTGCTCGCGCGCATGATGGTGGGCGGTCAGGCGTCGCTCGAAGTCGGCTTCCTGTCGGCTCTCGTCGCGATGGCGTTTGGAACGCTGTACGGCATGGTGAGCGCGCTCGCGGGCGGCTGGGTGGACATCGTCCTGATGCGTATCGTGGACATCCTGCTGTCCATTCCGAGCATCTTCATCCTGCTGTTCCTGAACGCGACGTTCAAACCGAACGTGGGTCTCATGATCTTCGTGCTCGCTGCGACCAGCTGGCTCGGCGTGAGCCGTATCGTCCGCGGTGAAGTGTTGAAGATCAAGAACGAGACGTACGTCGAGGCGGCGCTCTTGGCGGGCGTGCGAACGTGGCGGCTGATGACCAAATATCTGGTTCCGAACTTTATCGGAACCGTGTTGGTGACCACGACCTTCGCAGTCGCAGACTCCATTCTCTCGATTGCGGGTCTATCATTCCTGGGACTCGGGTTGCCGCCCCCGGCGCCGAACTGGGGTGCCGATCTGTCGGCTGCGATGAACTACATCTTCCAGAACGCGTGGTGGCTCATCTATCCGCCAGGCATTCTGATCTTGTGCTCGCAGCTGTTCGTGAACTTCATCGGCGATGGCCTGCGCCATGCGCTTGAAACGCGCACCGACTGATGGCGCAAGTCGATCACGGAAGTGGGGTGAGCCCGAGTGCTGAGTTACATTGTGCGCCGCATCCTGCAGGCCATTCCGTCGCTCATTGGAATTTCCATTATCACGTTCATCCTGCTCCACATCGTCCCGGGCAACCCGGTCCGCATTCTGCTTGGCCAGCACTATACGCCGCAGCGGGCCGCTGCCCTGGCGCAGTCGCTCGGCCTGAACAAGCCGCTTTACATGCAGTATCTGATCTGGCTGTGGAACATTCTCCACGGCAACCTCGGATACTCGTATAACTACACGGAGCCGGTGACGTATCTCATTGGGCACGCGCTGCCAAACACGCTGTCGCTCGTCTTGATTGCGACCATCTTCGCACAGCTGTTCGCGATGCTCATCGGCACAGTGCAGGCGTACTTCGAAAACACCATCGCCGATCACATCATCACCGTGCTGAACTACTTCTTCTACTCGATGCCGTCGTTCTGGCTGGGCATCCTGATGGTGATGTTTTTCTCCATCCAGTTGCACTGGTTTCCGTCCGGCGGCGTGGTGAACCCGCAGGACCCGAATCCGGGCTTCTGGGATTGGCTGCATCACCTGATCCTGCCCGCCGCGACATTGACACTGGTCACCCTGGCTGGCTACTCGCGCTACATGCGCTCGTCCGTGCGCGAGACCCTTCTCATGGACTACGTCCGCACGGCAAGAGCCAAAGGCTTGCGCGAGTCGCAGGTGCTGTGGCGTCACGTGTTAAGGAACTCGATTCTGCCGCAGATCACGCTTTTTGGCCTGTCGTTCCCGGCGCTCTTCGCTGGCGCGCTGTTCATCGAAGAGATCTTCAACTATCCGGGCATGGGCCTCTTGTATTGGAACGCCGTCGGCACGCTGGACTATCCCGTGTTGCTGGGCGTGACGATGTTCCTCGGCGCGTTGACCATCATCGGCAACCTGCTGGCGGACATCCTGTACAGCCTGGTCGATCCGCGGATCAGCCTCGAGTCGATGTCGTAACGCAATGGTGCGGCGCAGTGGGCGGTTCTATGGCCTCTGCGCCTTTTCTTTTTGTGTTGTGTGGTATTCTTAGAGAATTCTTAGATTTGCGCTGGTTGCATGGACAATCGGCAAAACCCAGACGTGGCGCGGGATCTGAAACTTGAAACCCGTTGTATACCAATTTATGTATCGTTACACGGCCTTTACAAGCTGTCTGAATGCTCGTAGGATGAGCTTATCGAAAGTCAAAAGTCAAATAAAGAGTCTGCGAATTCGAACATTCGGAGTGCAGACCGTATAGGGGGGTTAGCATGGCTCGTCAGAATAAGCGTCGGTGGTCGACGCGGCTTGGAGCAGCGGCCGTCACTGTGGCGCTGGGCGCCGGTATCATCGCGGGCTGTGGAACGCAGCAGAATACGTCGTCGAACTCCACCACGAACAGCACGCAGACCACCACCCAACAACCCCAGAAGGGCGGCACGCTCGTGGTAGCTCTCGCGCCGTCCACGAACATCAACTGGTATTTGCCGCTGACGAATTCGGCTAACGCGAGCGTTTACAACGCAGCATTGCAAATTCTTCTCTATCCGGGCGTCATCTATATTGGCAGCAACTACGCCATTGATTGGAACGACAGCTTTGCCAGCAGCATCGATTACAACGCCTCAGGTACGGTGTACACCATTCACCTGAAGAAGAACTGGGTGTGGTCGGACGGCAAACCTGTGACCGCGCAGGATGTTGTATGGGACTACGACTTGATCAAAGCGACGGACGAGTCGAACGTGCCGCCTTGGCCCAACTACGCCGCTGGTTCCGGCGGTGTGCCGGCGAACGTCAAGAGCGTCGTCGCGCTCGACAAGTACACGGTGCAGATCACGCTCAAGAAGCCCGCGAACCAGCAGTGGTTCATCTACAACGGCATCGGTCAGCTCACGGCTTTGCCTGAGCACGCATGGAACAAGTACCCCAACAATATGGCGCAGGAGATCGCGTACCTTGGCAAAGAGGCCACCAATCCGAGCTTCTTCACCGTGGTGGATGGGCCTTTCAAACTCGTGAGCGCGAAGCAGAGTCAGGCGTGGGTGCTTGTTCCAAACCCGACGTTCGCGGGTCACAAGAGCACGCTGGATAAGCTCATCTTCCAGTACGAGGGCTCGGCCGACGCAGAGTTTGCCGCGCTTCGCAGTGGCGCCGTGAACTTGGGATATCTCGATCCGGCGCAGTGGGCGTCTCGCGGCAGCCTGCTGAAGATCGGCTACAAGATTGTGCCTGCCTACAACTTTGGCTACGATTTCATCGAGTTGAACCTGCAGAAGGGTTCGCCGCTCTATAGCGCGTTCAACGACCTGAAGGTCCGCGAGGCGCTGGAGTACGCGATGAATCAGAATGAGATTGACCAGGACATCTATCACGGGTTCGCGCCGCCCCTCTACGGGCCGATTCCCGCGCAGCCGAAGACGGTGTTCTACGATCCCTCGCTCAACAATCTGTTCGCTTACAACCCGGCGAAGGCGAAACAGCTGCTCGAGTCGGACGGCTGGAAGTTGGAAAACGGCGTCATGACGAAGGACGGCCAGAAGCTCGAGTTCACCATGCTCGTCTCCTCCGGATCTGAGTCGACGCTGCAGGAGGCGGAGCTCGTGCAGCAGGACTGGAAGCAAATCGGCGTGGACGTGACGCTGCAGCAGATGCCGTTCAACCAGGAAATTGGGATCATGAGCGACACCAAGAACCCCGGCAAGTGGGCGGCGGCGGCCGGCACGGGCATCACGTACGGCGGATCCTATCCATCCGGCGAGCAGTTGTTCGAGCCCGGCGGCCTGGACAACTTCGGTTACAACGATCCGACGGCCGACAAGCTCATCGCGAAGACGACGGAGCCGGTCTCCTCGCAGGCCGAGAACATGAAGAACTTCTTCGCGTACGAGGACTATATCGCGAAACAGCTACCCGTGCTGTGGCAGAACGTCCCGGCCAACATCACGGTTATCGCCCCAAACGTGCACAATGCCACGACGCAGGTGCTCAATCCGACAACCGGGTATTCGCTCCTCAACTACATCTGGATGTCCTCCAGCAAGTGACGCCTCTCACTCGGGCAAGTCGCATCCGGCTTGCCCGAGTTCGCTTTGGGGCTCGACGTTCCGCAGGTCCTGCGGAATCTCCGCGCGCCCCTCAAACGTCCGACCTCGCACGGAATAGTAGCGAATGCGGATCTCCTCCGGCACGTCTGCCCTCCCCCGCTCGCTGGATGGCCTGGTTGCCACGAGATGCACGCATTTGGCCTCGGCCGGTGCGAGATGAAGCCCGGTCACGCGGCGCCCGTCGACCATCGGCGCAATGGGCACGGCGTCTCGCCCCCGCATCCCCCACAGCTTTACATCCAGCGCTGGCCCCGTGCCGTAGTTTCGGATTTGCGCCACCAGTCTTCCATCGCTCCATGCGAAGTCGTCGATCACGACCATCGGCACGTAGCCGATCAGGGTATCGCGCCGGATCTGGTACCAGGACGTGAGGGCGATGGCGAGCGTGCTGATGGAGGACAACACGCTGCACGCTTCCATGATGTCGAGGTCCATCACGCCGCGCACGAGGTTTCCCCCTCCCTGAAGTATGTCGGACACGATTTGGAGGACACTGTGGAAAGACGCAGGGAGGAGGTTCAACATGCACGGATCGTTCGCATCCATCGTGCCGTTCATCGTCATTATCCCCGTGGCGCTTCTGACAAAACAGGTGATTTTGGGACTCGCGCTTGGGCTGTTCGTCGGCTGCTACATCGAACACCCCCGCCCGTTGGCCGGGCTCGAGGCCGCCATCGCCTACATCGGCCGCGAGGTCGGGCTCTCCGGCAACGTGAGCCTCATTCTCTTTCTCTACCTGTTCGGCTCCTTTGTCGGCCTTTTGCGCGTTTCGGGCGGCGTCAAGGGATTCAGCCGCTGGATGGAGGCGCGGATTCGCTCGCCGCGAGGCGCCTTTCTGTTCACCTGGCTGTCGAGCCTCTTCACCTTCATGGCGCCCGATTTCCGCATCCTGACCGTCGCGCCCATTGTGAGCCGCGTCTTCGAACGCTTCCGCATCCGAAAGGAACAAGTGGCGTTCACGATCGACGTCACGGCCACGCCGCTCTGCGCCGTGGTCCCCATCGGAACGGCGTTCGTCGCGTACATGGTGGGCCTCATGCACACGTCCGCGCACCACGCCGGGGCGGTGTCTCCGTACGCGCTGTTTCTCGCCACCATTCCGTACAACTTCTTTGCCTGGGCGATGCTCTTGATGGGGGCGTTCCTCACGTTTTTCCGCTTCTCGGCGCAGGTGCGGACGGCGACCCGAACGACTGGCGCCATGCCGGATCGCGCGGAAGCCCGCTCTCTCCTCCTGGCGCACGAGCGCCGAGGAGCCTTCGCGCTCGAAGCCGGGGCCATCGGCTTTCCGCAGGATGCCGCGGTGCAGCGGGGCATGCGCCGCCGTGAGGAATCGGGCGAGGAGGTGCCCGATCCCGTCGAGGCGCTCGCGAAGCGCGCGCATCCCTCCGCCATGAACCTCATCCTTCCGCTTGCGCTCCTGTTGGCGAGCACGCTCGCGTTCACCGTCATTTCCGGTTACGCACCCGGCCGCACGCTCGCCCAGGCGTTCGTCCAGGCCAACGCGTCCCAGGCCATGCTCGAGGCGCTCGTGCTCACGGTCGTCGCGATGGCCCTGCTGTACGCCGTCCGTGGCACGCCGCTCAACCGGATCATGGTGGGCTTTTTGCAGGGCGGCAACGAGATGATGCCCGTCATCGTCCTGTTGGCGCTCATCTGGGCGGTTTCCGCTGTGGCGTCCGATCTCGGCTTTGCGCAGTTCTGCCAGCGGGAGATTGTCCAATACGTGCCGAGATCGTTCATCATTCCGGCGCTTTTCGTGTTTGGATGTCTCATCTCCTACGTCCTCGGAAGTTCTTTCGGCACGTGGGCCATTCTGATGCCGCTCGCGTTCTCGCTTGCCCAGGGCGGCGCGGGGAGTCTCGCCATCGCGGCGGGCGCCGTGTTCGCGAGCGGCACGTTCGGCGGCTTCGTCTCGCCGCTGAGCGACAACACGGTCGCGATGGCCACCGTGATGAAGGTGCCTGTCATGGACTATGCCAACTACAAGCTGAAGACGGCGCTCATCCCCGTTGCGGCGTGTGCGATAGGGTACTTTCTGCTCGGCGAGATCGCGCGGTGACACGGGCGTTGGGGCATGGTCCTTTTCGCGCACGTGAAGTGGCGGCATTCATCTCTTGCTGGGGACGAATGGCTGCGGTATCGTAATAGGGCTGACGACCGGAGTGGAGGAAGGTGATGTCCTATGCGCCCGCAATCGCTGCTGAAGTCGTACCTGTGGGAGCATCGCTTCGGCTATGTCGGATCGACGCTTTCCATTCTCATCTCTGAGTGGATTTTCGTTCAATTCCCCAACGTGCTCGGCCGCTTCACCGACGCATTGAGCGCGCATCGGTTGAGCGGCCGAGGCGTTTTCATGTATGCGCTGGTCCTCATGGCTGTGGGCACGCTGTACGTGTTCTTCTACGGCATCGGCCAGTCGCAAAACGGCCGGGCGGCCCGGGGATTCGAGTACTTGCTGCGAACAAAATTGTTCGCGCATTGGGAGAAGATGGACGTCGACTACTTCCGCCGGCGCAGCATTGGGGACTTGTTGAGTCACGCCATGAACGACGTGCAGCAGGTCCGCGAGGCCCTCTCTGGTGGGCTCAACATCCTCACGAACGCCGTGTTTCTACTTATCGCGACGCTCGTGATGACCTTCACCACCGTAAGCTTTAAGCTCACCGTCCTCAGCATGATCCCGCTTGTGTCGATCCCATTCTTCGTCGTGTGGATCGGCCCGAAGGTGCGCGCGTCTTCGCGGCAGGTGCAGGAGGCGCTGTCGTCGATGTCGGAACTGGCGGAAGAGAGCTTCACGGCCATTCGGCTGGTGAAGGCGACGGCTAACGAGCCCATCGAGGTTGCGCGATTTGCCGATCGCGTCGATCACATCGTGTCCGAACAGATGTCGCTCGTCCGCAAGCAGGCCGCGTTCCAGTCGATCATTCCCACCGCGAGCTCGGTCGCGTTCGGGATCGCGCTCCTTTACGGGGGATGGCTCACGATTCGGCACGAGATCCCGATTGGCTCCTTTGTGGCGTTCACGCTCTATTTGGGTCAGCTCGTCGTGCCGCTTCAGCAGATTGGCCAGGTCATCAACTCGTATCAGCGCGCGTCCGCGTCCATGGCGAGGCTCGATCTTCTGCTGCAAGAAAAGCCTTCCGTGGCGGACCCGCCGCATCCCGTGCGCCTCGACAAGATCGAGGGCGAGATTGATATCCACCTCGACGCCTTCACGTATCCGGACGGAAAGCGCCCTGTGCTCCGAGACATTCATCTGAGCGTCCGGCCCGGGCAGACCCTTGGCATCGTGGGGCGCACAGGGTCCGGCAAGACGACGCTCGTCAGCCTCTTGCCCCGCATCTACGATCCGCCTCCGGGAGCCATCCGGATCGACGGCTGCGATGTCCGCGACCTGTCGCTTGAACAGTTGCGGAAGGCCATCGCGTTTGTGCCGCAGGACGGATTTTTGTTTTCGACCACGCTTCGGGAGAACATCGCCTTCGGGCGGCCGGATGCGACAGACGAAGACGTCGCGGCCGCGGCTCGGGCGGCTTGCCTCGAGGGCGATGTGGCCCGGTTCCCGGATGGATATGACACCATCGTCGGCGAACGCGGCGTGACGCTTTCAGGCGGACAGCGCCAGCGAACGGCCATCGCGCGCGCCTGGCTGAAGGACGCGCCCATCCTCATCCTCGACGACAGCCTGTCCGCGGTGGACATGGAGACCGAGAAACGGATTCTCGCCTCGTTTCGGGCCATGCGCCGTCGGCGCACGGTATTGATCATCGCGCACAGGCTATCCGCCGTGCGCGACGCAGACTGGATCATCGTCATGGACGAAGGGCGGATCGCCGAACAGGGGACGCACGACCATCTCATTCAGAAAGGCGGCATCTACGCGGAGATGTATCGGCTGCAGGCGAGGGAGGAGGAGGTCTCGTGAAGCGGGAGAGCCCATCTTCGTCGCCCAGCTTGAAGTCGCTCGCGCGGCTATTGCCCTTTGCGTGGCCGTATGCGTGGCAGTTTGTGGGCGTCATGGCGCTCGTCATCGTGTTCAACGCGTCGAGCGTGATGCAGCCGTATCTCGTGAAAATCGCCATCGACCAGGATATTTCGAGCCACCATCCGAATCCGCGAGGGCTTTTGGACATCGCGGCGCTGTACATCGGCGTCGTTGTCGCGGGCGTCGCGGCGAACTACCTGCAGATCACGCTGCTGCAGAGGGCCGGGCAGAGCGTCATCCGGAGCATCCGCGTGGGGCTCTTTCAACACATCGAGCGCCAGTCCATGCGCTTTTTCGACAGCCGCGCCGTCGGCGCGCTCGTCGCGAACGTGTCGAACGACACCGAGACGGTCAACCAGTTCTTCACCAACTTCTTTTTGAGCATGATTCGAGACGGCTTGTCCATCCTCATGATCCTCATCGCCATGTTTCGCCTGGACGTGCGCATGGGCCTCTTTTCGCTCGTGCTCGTGCCTGTCATCTTCGCCGTCGCCGCGGGCTTCCGAGGCGCGCTTCGGCGCCGCTACCAGCGCACGCGCACGCTGCTCGCGAGCATGGTCGCGTTTCTCGCCGAGAACCTGGCCGGCATGCGGATCACGCAGCTCTTCCGCCAGGAGGCGCGCCAGGCGGAGAAGTTTCGCGACCTCGCCGGGCAACATCGGGACGCCAACATCCGGGAGTACTTCACGTCGGTCTGGTTCAACCGGACCTTTGAGATGCTCGGCAACCTGTCCGTGGCGGCCGTGGTGTACATCGGGGGAACGGCGGTGCTCGGCGGCACCATCCCGTTTGGCACCTTGTACGCGTTCATCCGTTACATTCAGCAGTTCTTCCAACCCATCAACGCCATGACGCAGCAGTGGAACACGCTCCAGTCGGCCATGGTCGCCGCCGAGCGCATTGGCCAGATCCTCGAAATGGAGCCCGAGGTGCTGGATCCCGAGCGCCCCGTCCCGCTGCCGCCCGATGCCCGCGGCCGCGTGGAGTTCCGGCACGTCACGTTCGGTTACGATCCGCGCCATCCCGTCCTGCGGGACGTTTCGTTCGTCGCAGAGCCCGGATCGTTCGTCGGGATCGTCGGACCGACGGGGGCAGGGAAGAGCTCGCTGATGAGCCTCCTGCTTCGTTTCTACGATCCCGACGAAGGCGACGTGCTGTTGGACGGGGTGCCGGTGCGATCGCTCGTGCAGGACGCGCTGCATCGGTTCGTCGGGATCGTGCAGCAGGAGGTGCATCTGTTCACGGGCACCATTCGCGACAACATCCGCTTGTTCCGCTCGGACATCTCGGATGAGCGCGTGGAGGAGGCGGCGCGCGCGGTGGGGGCGGATCGCATCATCGCGAAATTGCCGGATGGCTACAACACCTTCATCTACGGTCGGGGCGCCAACCTTTCGATGGGCGAGCGGCAGCTCATCGCGTTTGCCCGGATTGTCGCGCTCGATCCGCGTGTGCTGATCCTCGACGAGGCCACCGCGAACCTCGACAGCCAGACGGAGCAGTGGGTGCAGCAGGGGCTCAGGGCGGCGAGCCAGGGGCGCACCACGCTCGTCATCGCTCATCGGCTCGCGACCATTCGCCATGCCGATCAGATTCTGGTGCTCGATCGCGGCCGGATCGTGGAGCGCGGGCGCCACGACGAGTTGGTGCGGCTCGGGGGATTGTACGCGAGGCTTCACGCGGAGAGTGGCGTGGAATCGCGGCTGTTTTCGTGACGAAGTTCGGGCCGAAGCCGCGGTGGGCGCCGACGTGACGAACTGCGGGGCCGAAGCTGTGGTGGGCGCAGACGCGCGCCCACCTCTGTGCTATGATGGTAAGGACGTTTTGGCAAGGAACGTGCAACCTTCCGGCGGGAGGAATCGCGGTGACGCCCAGAACGCAGTTCACGCTAGGAGATATCTTCCGCATCTCGCTGTCCGCCTATCGCCAGCGGTTTCGATCGCTGATGGGCATCTCGCTCGTGTTTCTTCTTCCGTTTGATATCATCAACGCGTACGTGCAGCTGAGGTTTTTCGGCGCGGTGCCCGCGAATTGGATGGCGAAGGTCCAAGAGGCGCATTCGGTGAGCGAAGCCATCGCGGCCATTCCGCCGGCGTACACGACCTGGATGCCGTTTGTCATCTTGCTGTACTCGCTCGTGGTGCTGCCGCTCATGGCGATTGCGACGAGCCGGGTCACCGTCGGCATGGTAGTCCACGGGTTCGACGTGCCGGTGCAAGAGGCGGGGAATGACGCGTTTCGCAAGTGGCCCATGTCGTTTGTGACGCTGCTGATGGTCTACGGGCTGTATGGCGTCGCGGCCCTCGTCGCATCGTGGGTGATCGGCCTGTGCGCCGGAATTGCGGCGAGTGTTTCGCAGGTGCTCGGCGTCATCGTGGGGGTCATCGGCCTCTTGGCCGCCTTCGCGGGCTCGGTTTGGTACTGTGTCAAGGCGGCGTTCGTCCCGTATGTCATTGCAGAAGAGAAGCGCGGATACGCCGCGGCGCTGCGCCGGTCGTTTGAGCTGACCAAGGGCGAGGTGTGGCGGCTCGTCGGCTTTTTTCTCGCGTTGTCCTTCATTCTATCGGCCGCGGATGGGTTTCTCCTGCTTGTGGGCAGCGTCTTCGCTGTGATTCCGGGCCTCGGCGTCGTGGTCGCCGTGTTGGCCTCGCTCATCGTGGTGCCGTTCGGATTTGTGGCGCTGGCCGTCATGTACATCGATCTCCGTATGCGGAAGGCGTGAGGACGTTTGGCTCGTGTCGCATCGTGGCTTCGACTGGATGCGGTTATCCTGCTTGGCTGGCTGCTCTACTTTGCCTATTCGGCTTCGGCTGCTCTATCCGATCCCGACACGCCCTGGCATCTCGCCACGGGCGCCTGGATCCTCGCTCATCATCACGTGCCGACGCACGATCCCTTTTCATGGTCCATGCGTGGACAACCCTGGGTGACGCAGGAGTGGCTGTTTGAGGTCGTGCTCGCGTGGTGCGCGCAGCACTTTGGCTTCCCGGGCGTGTACAGCATCCTGGTGGGGCTTCAGACGTTGACGGTGTGGTTCGTATATCGGTTGTGCTTGCGGTTGTCCCGCGGCAACGCTGTCTTCTCCGCCATCGGCGCGGCGCTCGCCGTCGCGGCCGGCATGCCGTTTTGGGTGGTGCGCCCGCAGCTCGTCTCGTACACGATGTTTGCTCTATTTCTTCTCCTGCTCGAGCGCGTCCGGAGGGGGAGTATTGGCTACGCGTTTCTGTTGATTCCGCTCACGCTCATCTGGGCCAACGCGCATGCCAGCGTGTCGATTGGCATCGCGATGATCCTGTTCGAAGTGCTGGTCTCCTTCCTGCCGACCATCGGGCGGTTTCAGGGACAACCGCTGCCGATGCGAACGCGCGCCTTGCTCATCGCCGTCGCCGCCGCGTGCGTGGGCGTCGGGCTTTTGAACCCCAACGGCATTCATGAATTCACCTATGCGCTGCTCTCCAACAATGCGCTCATGGTGAATTCCATCAACGAATGGCATTCTCCCAACTTTCACAGCCAGTACTACAAGTATGGCGTCATTCCTTTTCTCGTGCTCATTGTGCTCGTCGCGATCGCGCGCAGCCGCAAGTTGCCCTGGAAATACGTGCTCTACTTCTTCGCCTGTTTCGCGTTGACGCTCGTGTACCAGCGGTTCATGCCGTACCTCGCCATCGCGGGCGCGCCGCTGATCGCGCTGCTCAGCTTCGACTGGCTGCGCGTGCTCCTGCGCCCCAGGCGCCTGCTCCGCTTCGTCTGGCTCGCGGCGATGCTCGGCGAGATCGCCGATTTTGGGCTTCACATGCCGAGCATCGAGGGTCCGGTTTCCGCGCACATGAACCCAAACGCGTACCCGGTGGCGGCGGTCGATTACCTGAAGGCCCATCACATTCCGGGGCCGCTCCTGAATGCGTACGACTTCGGTGGGTATCTCATCTACCGCGGCGTGCCCACATTCGTGGACGGGCGCACGGACATCTATCTGCGATCCGGCGTGTTCGCCAACTACATGGATCTGCAGAATCTGGCGCCCGATGCGCCCGCGCTGCTGCAACAGTATCACTTTCAGTCAGCCATGCTGCCGCCCGGATACAGCCTGACGACGTATTTGGAAAACAATCCAAATTGGACGCTCGTCTATTCGGACAACGTGGCGGACATCTTCGTCCGCAACGCGTCCACCACGGGCTGAGGAGGTTCGCCAATGGCAGCCATGGTTTGTCCCGCATGTCATGAACCGGCACGCCGGGTCGCGCTTCGCACCGTCAAGGCGATGCTCACGGGCGCTGCGCTCCGCCGACTCCGGCCGGATGACGATTTTCACTTTTGCGCTTCCGCTGACTGCGATGTCGTGTACTTCGCGCCGGATCAGGTCTTTCGCGTCGCCGATGTCAGGCAACGCGTGTTTCAAAAGGACGCGTCAGCTGACGCGCCCGTGTGCTATTGCTTCGATTGGACGCGCGAGTCGCTTGTCGCGGCCTTGCATCAAGGCGCTCGCCCGGACGAGGATATCGAAGAGCAGGTGCGCGAGCGCCGATGCGCCTGTGATCTCCGCAATCCGCAAGGCGCGTGTTGCCTCGGCAACGTCAAGGCCGTTCTCGCGAACGCTCGCGCCAGTTCGTAGCCTGTGAACGCGGTCGATGATCCTGTGCCTCACACCCATCGGACTTGATATCCGGGGTAGAAGAGGCTCAGGATCTGGGTGAAAGGAAGCTTGGCCACCTTCGCCCAGTACTCTGTGCCCCACTGAGACATGATGTAGGTGCCGATGTACGCGTAGCCCGGGCGGTGCGCGGAGCCCTGCCGATACTCGAGCGGCTTGATGGAGCCGTCCGGCGGCACAAAGACCATGTTCCACGTCTGCTGAATGGCCAGGTCCGTCTTATAGTGGCCGCTCAGGTACTTGAACGTCTGGTAGTTGGTTGTGTTGTCCACGTCGTACGTCCATCCGTTTTCGGTGCGCGGATGGAGCGTCCAGTACCACGCGAACATCTTGACCGCGATCGCGCCCGCCTTCAGCGCCTCTTCGTTCCAACTCGGGACCCATTCGTTCGGAAGCACATCTTCGCAGTACTCCTCAAATCCGAGTGTCTGCACGTACAAGATGGGCGCGGTCGGGTTGTTGTACGCCCGTATCGCCACGCGGATGACTGTGGGATACGGCGTGTTGAAGATAGTCTGTGCGTGCACGGGCGGGGCGATCGACCATCCGGTGACGAGCGCGGCCCCCGCCAGCGTGAAGCCGATGCGTCGAAGCCAGGTCATGCGCGATCACCTCGAGGATGCGGTTGCTTGTTGTGCACTCCAGGGCGAGTAACTGGGTTCACCCGGGATGGGACCCTGGCGCTTCAGGTGCAGCTCGGACGCGTACCGATCGATGTAGCCCGCGAGATCGTACGAACTGAAGTTGCCCAAGGAGACGCTCGGCGCGTTGCGCGCGTTCGGCCGAATGGGCTGCAGGATCACGGGCTGAATGGTGTGTTCCGTGATCGGGACCACGAAGACAGCCTGCTCGTTGTAACCGTCCGCAACCACGATGGCGTTGACGACGCCCTTCGCGTCATACCGTTCGTTCCACTTGGCCTTGTACATCGGCACGTGCGCGATAAACAGGCCCTGCGTGTCGGTGAGCCCTGTGGACACGACCTTTCCTTCGTGGTTGATGACGATGACTCGGGCCCCTGCGACCGTCGTCGAGTTAGACGATCCGACGCGAAATTCGATCTCTCCTCGGTCGCTTGCGTGGGCCGTGGCCGCGTGAGACATCGCGGGCGCCAGCGTGGACAGAACGAGCGCGAGAAATCCCAGGTAGCGGAGAATCCGCCTGATCATGCGTCATATCCCTCCTTTGGGTCTTGGTCCTCATCCCGTAAGGAGGGTGCCCGAAATTTGTGCGAATATGATGTGCCGCTCGTAGCGAATTTGTCGAACGGAGGCAACGATTTCTCGTTGCGTCGAACGGAGATTCGCTATAGCATGTTCACGTGGCAGTGCTTTATCTCGATGAAGCTATAAAAGAAGAAAGGGGTCCGTCGACTTGAGCCTAGATCGCGCATTGGGAGAGGAAAAGACCCGTCCCGCCTACATCGTCTCTTCGCGAGAGGTGGGGCTGCGCCGTGACCTGCGATCGCGCCATCTGTCGATGATCGCCATCGGCGGTGCCATCGGCACGGGCGTGTTCGTCGCGAGCGGATCGTCCATCTCCACCGCCGGGCCGGGCGGTGCGCTGCTCGCGTACATCATCGTCGGCATCATGGTGTACTTCGTGATGACGAGCCTGGGTGAGATGGCGACCTTCATGCCGATTGCCGGATCGTTCGAACAGTACGCCACGCGCTTCGTCGATCCGGCACTCGGCTTCGCCCTTGGCTGGAACTACTGGTACACCTGGACGGTGACGTTGCCCGCGGAGCTCGCGGCCGGAGCGATGGTCATGAGGTACTGGTTTCCGCACGTGCCTGCCATCGTGTGGAGCGCGACATTTTTGGCGCTCCTGTTCCTGCTCAACGTGGTGAGCGTGAAGGGCTACGGCGAAGGCGAGTACTGGTTTGCGGGCATCAAGGTCATCACCATCGTCGCGTTCATCCTCGTGGGTCTCGCGATGATCTTCGGGATTCTCGGCGGGCATCCGGTCGGCTGGCACGTGTTCATGACGGGCGGCACGCCCTTTCACGGAGGGTGGATCGGCTTTCTGAGCACGGTGATGGTCGCCGGCTTCGCGTTCCAAGGCACGGAGCTCGTCGGCCTCGCCGCGGGCGAGAGCGATCACCCGGAGCGCAACGTGCCGCGCGCCATTCGCACCGTGTTCTGGCGCATCCTGCTCTTTTACGTGCTGGCCATCTTCGTCATTGGCATGCTCATTCCGTACACCGATCCGAATCTGCTGAACGCGAGCGTGAACAACGTGGCCATCAGCCCGTTCACCCTCGTGTTTCGCCGCGCCGGCTTCGCTTTTGCGGCGGGCGTCATGAATGCGGTCATCCTGACCGCCGTGCTGTCGGCTGGCAACTCATCGCTGTACGCGTCGAGCCGCATGCTATGGGCGCTCGCGTGCGAGGGGAAGGCGCCGAAGGTGTTCGCCAAGGTCAACCGCCACGGCGTTCCGATGAACGCGCTGTATGTGAACACCGCCATCGGCTTCGTGGCGTTTTTGTCGTCCATCGTCGGAAACGGCGCGATTTACACGTGGATGTTGAACGCGGCCAGCCTCACCGGTTTCCTCGCGTGGCTCGGCATCGCCGTGAGCCACTACCGCTTCCGCAAGGCGTACGTGGCACAGGGCCGTTCTCTCGACGATCTCGTCTACCGCGCGAAATGGTATCCGTTTGGCCCTTTGTTCGCCGCGGCGCTGTGCGCAGTGGTCATTATCGGCCAGGATACGAGCATCTTCACGGGCGGCAAGATCGACTGGATGGGCGTGGTGGCGACTTACATCGGCATCCCGCTGTTCGTGGTGCTGTGGCTCGGCTATAAGTGGGTCAAGAAGACCAAGGTGATTCCGCTCGCGGAGGTTCAGTTTGAGGAGTGAACCGTGAGAAGCGGAAAAGGCGGCCGACAAGGCCGCCTTTCCTCACGCTCGATTCGACTGAATTTTTTCTTCGATTCGCTCGGTTTGTTTCTTCATGTACCGGTTGAAAGCCATAATGCCAAAACTGAAGAGGAGAATGAGCGCGACTTTGGTCAGCATCATCTTTGCACCTCGAATGACAGAATCCATCGATGAAAGAACTTGCTACAATCAGTCTAACCGAATTGCCTTGAATTAAACTTTAGATGCCGGCCGCCTCGGGATTTTTCTACAACCTAAGGACGCCTCTCACGCGGCGAGCGTTCACCTGAATGGGGCGCACGAGACTAGGCACCTGTGGCATAGGCTTCAGTGAGGCTCGCCACGAAGGAGGTCCGTCTCATGCAAATTCACCGCGTTCTACCCGGTGAGACGCTCGACGACATCGCTTCGACGTACGGGGTGTCACTCAGGGACTTGCTCCGGTACAACGAGCTCGCGTCCAAGGACGTGATCGTACCGGGTATTGCGCTCTTGATTCCCAAAGGCCCGCCGCTTCGGGTCATCCGCCACGCCGTGAAAGCGGGGGACACGCTGGACCGCCTGGCGCACCGATATGGCGTTGAGCCCGCAGCCATCGCCAACTGGAACCCAGGACTGCCTGTGGAGGGGCCATGGCCGACGGGCGTTACGGTGAACATCCCCGGCACTCGACCCGAGAGGCGCACCATCGAGGTGAACGCATACCTTATGCCGGCCGGGAACGAGAACGACGCCGCCCTTTTGCAGGATGTGTCCGAACTCACCTATGTCTGCGCATTCAGTTACCGCGTGCAGGCCACGGGCGATCTCGACGCGCCAAACGACAGACCCATGCTCGAAGCCGCGGCCAAGTTCCGAATTGCGCCGCTCGCGACCCTCACGAATTTCAACGGCAATCGATTTCACCCCGATCTCGCGCATACGATTCTCCATTCTCCCGCGCTCACGAAGCGCGTGATCGACCAAGCGGTGCGCGTCTGCGAAGAGAAGGGCTACCGCGGCGTGAACGTCGACTTCGAGCACATGCGCCCGGGCGATCGCGCCGCCTACACCGCATTCATCCGCGCGCTGGGAGCAGCGCTGCGGCCGCGAGGATTGAGCCTTTCCGTCGCGCTCGGCCCCAAGTCGTCGGACGAACCGGACGCGCCGTGGATGGGCGCGTTCGACTACGCGGCGCTCGGGGACGAAGCGGACTTTGTCATGCTTATGACGTACGAGTGGGGATGGGTCGGCGGCCCGCCCATGCCCGTGGCCCCGGCCGACCGCGTGGAATCGGTTCTCGAGTACGCCACGGGCGCGATTGACCCGAAGAAAATCCTGATGGGCATGTCACTTTACGGCTACGACTGGCCCTCGCCGTACGTGAAAGGCAAGACGAGGGCGGCGAGCATCGCCAACAACGATGCCCAGAACCTTGCCATCGCAGAGCGTGTGCCCGTCGAATGGGATTTGAGGGCCGCCTCTCCGCATTTTGCGTACGAGACGGCGGGCACGAAGCACGAAGTTTGGTTTGACGACGCGCTGAGCGCAGCCGTCAAGCTCGCGCTCGTCGACGCCTTTGACCTGCGGGGCGTTTCGCTGTGGGTGCTCGGAAATGAGTTCCCTCAGCTCTGGTATCTGCTGAAGGATGGGTATAAGCTGGAGAAGGAGTGAATTCCTATCCGGGACAGGGGAGAGTCGCGTGTCGCTTTCACAGCTGTATCAAGGGTGTGAAGCGCTGTGGCGCGATACCAAATATGCCGTCATGGCGCGAAACTACGCGCACGTGCGCGAGTTGTCGGCGTCATTGCGCCAAGCGCGCGGCGATGAGCAGGCCCTCCGCGCTTGGCTGTATCGCCTGAAGTGCGTGGAACAGGAACCCATGACCCTTCCTGCGCTTCGCAACACGGCCTATCATCTGCTCGGCTATTGGAAGGATCGGTTGCCGCCCGAGGAGCGGCGGAGGCTCGCGCAACGAGCGTTGGACGATCCGGCGGGTGTGATCGCAGAACTCGGCGATCGCGTCCGCCGCGACGGACTCGTGTATTTGGCGACGTCCTACGTGTTTCGCGACGAGCCCTGGAACGAAGCTGTGTTTCGCTACCAAGGAAGCGTGTATCGGATGACCGTCGATGCGCAGGAGGCGTTGGCGGCGGGCGATCCGTCGAAGGTGTTCATCCGTATTCAATCGTTGGGAGACGAGCCTGGACGAGCGACGTGAGGAATGGACAAGCTCGGACGCGGGCTGCGGTAGGAGGTGAAGGTGTGAACCTGACCTTGTTCACGGATTATGCGCTGCGCGTGTTGATCTACACCGCCAATCAACCGGATGGAAGACTTGTGCAGGTAGACGAGATCGCGCGGGTCTACGGAATTTCGCGCAATCACTTGACGAAGGCGGTCCACCGGCTCGGCCAGATGGGGTATCTGGAGACCGTGCGCGGTCGTGGAGGCGGCATGCGGCTGGCGATGCCACCGAACGACATTCGAATCGGCGACGTGGTCCGCGCGATGGAAGACGACTTCGCCGTGGTGGGGTGCTTCGCGAACGACAGCTGCGTACTTCTTCCAGGTTGCAAGCTGCGGCGCGCGCTTGGCGAAGCCGTTGACGCCTTCCTGGAGACGTTAAATCAATACACGCTCGCGGACATCGCGGTGAGCGCGGCGGCCGCCTTTCGCGCAACCTAGGACGGCAGGATTCGGCGCGGGCGCGTGGAAAAGAGATGGTGAGAACGGCTGACGTAGGACCGCTTGTGTCCGCCTTTGCGCCGTGGTACAGTATACTTAGTAATCCGATAATCGAAGTTGGAGAATGGGAGAGATGAGCATGTCCGAAGTGAACACGCTGCCTCGCCTCAACGAGCCTGCTCCGGATTTCGAGGCCAACACCACGCATGGGAAGATCAAGCTGAGCGACCTGCGCGGAAAATGGGTGGTGCTGTTCTCGCACCCGGCGGACTTCACGCCCGTCTGCTCGACGGAATTCGGCGCGTTCGCTCGCCGCTACGAGGAGTTTGAGAAGCGGAACGTCCAACTCATCGGGCTCTCCATCGACAGCGTGCAGTCGCATCTCGCCTGGGTGCACGACTTGGAGAAGGCGTTCGGCCTCAAGATCCCCTTCCCGGTCATCGCTGACCTGGACATGAAGGTCGCGAACCTGTACGGGATGATCCATCCGGCGGCCAACAACACGTCGACGGTTCGCACCGTGTTCTTCATTGACGACAAGGGCATTCTCCGCGCCATGATCTACTATCCGATGAACGTCGGCCGCAACATCTCGGAGATCCTGCGGGTCATCGATGCGCTTCAGACGGCCGACAAAAACGGCGTGTCCTGCCCGGCCGACTGGCAGCCCGGAGATCCGGTCGTGGTGCCTGCGCCTGCGACGCTCGATGCCATCGAGAGCGA
Source organism: Alicyclobacillus acidocaldarius subsp. acidocaldarius DSM 446 (assembly GCF_000024285.1). Classification (GTDB taxonomy): domain Bacteria; phylum Bacillota; class Bacilli; order Alicyclobacillales; family Alicyclobacillaceae; genus Alicyclobacillus; species Alicyclobacillus acidocaldarius. The sequence continues at coordinate 2,301,697 of NC_013205.1, read as the reverse complement.
GGAAGAGGCGGCGGCCAAAGGGCTCGAGTACAAGACCTGGTATCTGCGCATGAAGAAAATCTAAGCCTGAAGCCATGACGGGCCGTCCCGAGCGCGATAGGCGCCGGGGCGGCCTTCGTGTTTCGCGGGAGACGCTTTTGCCGTCAGCCTCTGCGGATGAATCTGGAGCCCACCAGTCGGACCAGCGCCACCCCGAAGACGAGCGCCATCACGATGCCGGACGCAATGGGCACCATGCTTGGCACGCCGCCTACCGTGAATTGAACCCAGATGTACACGGGCAGGCTGTACGGGTGATACGCCATGAGCATCGTGGCGCCAAACTCGCCGAGGGCGCGCGCGAAGGTCAGCGCCATGCCTGCCAGGATGGAGCCCGTCGCGAGCGGCACGTACAGCCGCCAAAACGTCGTCCAACCATCCGCCCCCTCGAGGCGAAAGGCCTCGTACAACTCCTTGGGAACCTCTGCGAACCCCGCGCGCGACGTGAACACGAGAAACGGGCTCGTGACATACCACTGCGCCAGTACGATCCCGGCCATGGACAGGGTGAGCGGCAGGTGGTGCGCCGCTGCGAAGCTTCCGATGGCCGTGTAGGGTCCAAACACATCCATGAGGGCCACGCCGCCGACGATGGGCGGGAGCACGAGCGGCAGAAGCAGCAGGGTTTCGAGCAACCACTTGCCCGGAAAGCGAAACCTGACCAACAGGAACGCCGCAGGCACGCCAAGGACCACGGACAGCGCCGTCGAAACGGCGGCGCTCATCAGGGACGTGGCCGCGGCCTGCAGCAGTTCCGGCTGGCGCCACGCCTGTACGATGGCGCCGGGAGGTGCGTCGGCGGCGAGCCGAACGATGGGCCAGAGCGCGTACGCCACGGACATGGCACCCGCGGCGTACAGCGCTGACGTTCTCAGGCTCCGCAACATCGGATCACGAGCGCTCCGCGATGGATCGCAGGCTGGCCGGCACGCTTCGAAGGTCGCCGTAGAACCGGATGGGCGTCGGGGTGAAGCCGTCCTGCATCAGGATCTGATGGCCTTGTCCCACGGTCATGTAACGGACGAATGCGGCCGCCTGCTCGGGGTGTGGGGCATGGGTGAGCACGGTGATGGTGAAGAGAATGGGCGCACCTTTCACCGTCTTTCCTCCGCCATTGGGCGTCCACGAGACCTTGGCGTACTCCTTGGCGAGGGCCGGATCGCCCAAGTTGATGGCGCTCGGCAGGGTGATGTACGGCATATGCCACTCGATGGCCTCGTGTTTGTAGGCGATCACGGCGTCCATCTGTCCGCTGGTCAGTTGCGCGATGAGATCTTCTTCTGGGAACACCTGAGACGGGTTTTCGTCGCTTCCGAGAATGGTTTTCTCCAGGTTCGGTTGATGGTAGTACGCCTCCGCCAGCTTCATCATGAGAATGGTATTGACGCCCTTCGGGTCCAGCTTGGGGTCTGTCCGACCAAATCGTACACCGGGCATTTCCAGAACCTTGTACCAAGGCAGCTTGCCTTCCGCCGCGAGCTTGAAGTCGCCCGCCTCCTTGCTCTTTGGCGAATAGGCGATCACCAATTCATCCGTCGCAAGGGTCGCGTACCAGCGCGCGGCGTTGCCGTTCGACGCGCCCATGAGATCGTTCACGTCGACAGCCGGAGAGGCGCTGATGAACACGTCTGGGTTCGCCAGTTTGGACGTGATCATGTGGGCGAGTTCTGCCGAGCCAGCCCCTTCGCCTTGAAAATCCATGTGCAGCACCTGATCCACCCGCGGTCGAATCACCTGTTCCATCACGTGCGTCATGGAGCCCGCGTAAAACACGGATAGCGGCACCGGCTTCGATGGCGCTGCGGAGGCGGCCCCGCCTGTGGCATTCTGAGCGGGCGCCGGCGTGCCACACCCCGTGGCCACGAGCATCAGACCGGCAATTGCGCCGCCCCATGTGGAACGCTTCGACATCCTCATCTTCATCCCCCTAGGTCCTGCGTTTGGACTGCACACTCATCCGGGCGCCGGTCACGGCGACATCGTACGGGCCAAAGGCCGCGAGATCGCGGCGGAACCGATCCGACTGCAGCAGATCGAGCACCTGCTGCACGCCGGGGTGACTCGCGCTGGCGCGAGGAACGACGAGCCAGGTGATTTCTTCGCGAATGGGCAGAAAGGCGACTTCGGGCGTCGCGGCGGCCTCGTGCGCGATGCCGACATCCGCGCCGCCAAACGCCACCGCCTGCACCACCTCATGGTGCGTCTTCGCCTCCACGTCATAGCCGGCGATCTCGTCCGGAGAAACGCCCTCTCGGCGAAGTGCCTCGTCCACCAGCGCGCGGGCACCCGCCCCACATGGGCGGTTGACGATGCGCGGACGTGCCTCTCGAAACCCGGCCTCCACCATCCAACGTTTGGGATTGTGACGAGGGACCACCCAGCCCATGCGAGATCGCGCCAACGGCAGAATGAACCAATCCTTTCCGTTCGCGAGCGAGCGGACGTCGTCGCTCGTCCCGTGGACGCTTGCGAGGTGCGTCTGCCCCAACTCGAGCTCCGCGATGGCGCCCTCGTTGGTCGAGAGAAAGTGGATCGCTTCGCAAGCGCGGCACCGGCGATTCACCCAGGCGGCCAGCAGCGAGAGCGCTGGATCGCACCCCGACAGAAAGACGCGCGCCATCGATCCGTCGAACGTGGTCATCCAGTCCGTGCATCCACGCTCGTCGCGCAGGCCGTCGGAAGGAACAGGTTGAGCCGAGTCCTCGAGCGATCTCGCCACGCGCACGCCCGCAATTTCCGCGAGCGCCACGCGTTCTGTGCGCAAGCTGCCCGCGCCAGGGTTGTGCGCCGCCTTTTGTTCCGGATCAAAGAGCGACTCCACCGTGGTGCCGAGCGCTTTGGCCAGGCGTAAGGCGACATGCGTCGAAGGACTCACTTTCCCCTGTTCAATGAGGCCCAATGCTTGTGGCGTGATCCCAGCGCGTCGGGCAAGTTCGGACCGGTTGAGCCCGGCCATCTCGCGCAGGGGCCTCACGGCATTCGGGAACTTCATGCGGATCGCCTGCCTTGAAAGGATAATTTCAAGATAGCCCATTTTGGCCTTCAATGAAAGTATGTTTGAGACTGCGCACGTGTCCAACGCGTTCGAATCCCAAGGACGAGGACCGCATAGGAGCGACGGCAAATGAAAACGATTCATTTGAACTATGAAAGCGTTGACATGGCGCGTGTGTTCTCGTATGATGACGATGTTCGAGTTTGTGTAACCGTTTTATGAAACTGTTGCACAAGGAGGTGACGCAGCTTGCGAGCGACCATCCGCGACGTCGCCAAGGCGGCGGGGGTGTCTGCCGCGACCGTGTCTCGCGCCCTGAATCGGCCGGACCTGGTCGATCCCGAGACCCTCGAGCGCGTTCGCAAGGCGATGGAAGAGATGTCGTATCAGCCGAGCGCCATCGCTCGAGGGCTATCCGCGCGAAGAAGCGACACGCTGGGACTCATCGTGCCCGGCATCACGGATTTCTTTTTCAACGAGCTCTACAAGGGCATTGATCGTGCCAGTCAACAGTACGGCATGAAGGTCTTGCTGTACGACTCTGAGCATTCGCGCGAGCGGGCGTTTGAGGGCTTCTCCATCCTCAGCGGCTACCAGGTGTCGGGCATCATCTTCACCAGCAAACTGGTGACGGAGGACTACGACCCCATTCTTCAGCGAGTCAACATCCCTGTCGTCCTCACGCTGACGCAGAGCGCCGCGAAGACGCCGCTCACCGCCTTTCGCATCGATGAAGTGCGCGCCATGTTCGACGTCGTGGCGTACCTGGTGTCCAGAGGACATCGGCAGATTGCGATGATCGCTGGCAAGCTATGGGACGACCGGACCGGCGAATTGCGCTTGGAAGGCTACCGGGAAGGGCTTCGCCATTTCGGGATCGAGTATTGCGAGGCGCGCGTGGAGTTTGGGCAGTATCGTTTTGATGACGGCTATCAGGCCATGCAGCGCTTGCTGGAGCGGATCCGAGACGTGCCCTTCACAGCGGTGTGCACCGCGTCGGATGAAATGGCGCTCGGCGCGATACGCTGTTTGAACGATCACGGCTATCGCGTGCCAGATGACATCTCTGTCATGGGATTTGACGATCTGCCCATCGCGCGCATGGTGACACCGAGGCTTACGACGGTCGCTCAGCCGTTTCATGAAATCGGTGAGGAAGCTGTCAAATGGTTGATTCGGGCGGCGTCTCAGCCTCCGTCACCTTCCGAGATTGGGGATTACTTGTTGCCGCATCGCCTAGTGGAACGTGAGTCTGTGCGTTCCATTTCCTGACGGATTGATTTCAAGACACAATGGGGGTATGTGCAGATGAAGAGCAAGGTCAAGCGTTGGACAAGCGTCGCGCTCGCGAGCTCGGCAGCCGCGGCACTGGTCGTTGGATGCGGCCAGCCAAACAACACGGCGTCCCAGACCAGCACGAACGGAAGCGCATCCACTGCGGCGTCGTCCGCCAGCACGGTGAGCGTGGCCGGGGTGCGGATCGCGAAGCCGACCCACCTTGTGAACTACAAGAACGCCTCGGGAACGATTGTCTGGGCGGAATCGTTTACCACTGGCCCCACCGCCAGCGAGTTGGTCTCGGCGTTTGAAAAGAAATACCCCAAGATCAAAGTGAAGTTGCAGGTTCAGCCCTCGAACACCGACACCAACCGCGCCGACCTGACGGCGTCCATCAGCGGCGGATCTTCCACGCCGGACGTCTACATGGGCGACGTGATCTGGCCTGCTCAGTTTGCCCACAATCAGTTGGCGGCGCCTCTCTCGGATGATCTGCCCACGTCCTTCTGGACGCGCTTTTCGAACGGCTTGGTGGCAGGAGCCACGTATAACGGAAAGGTCTACGCGGCGCCGCTGTTTGCCGATACAGCATTCCTTTATTACCGCAAGGACCTGTTGGCCAAGTATCATCTGCCCGTGCCGAAGACGTGGCAGCAACTGCAAACGGAGGCTTCTTACATCGTCAAGCACGGTGGAGCGAAGTATGGGTTCGTCTGGCAGGGCGCTGATTACGAGGGGCTCACCTGCGACTTCGACGAGTACCTGGCGGATGCAGGCGGCAGCGTGCTGACGAACGGCAAAGCTACACTGAACACAGCGGCTGCGAAACAGGCACTCTCGTTCATGCGAGGGCTCATCACGTCCGGTGCCACGCCCCAATCGGTGGACACGTTCCAGGAGCCCCAGTCTGAGAATGTGTTCACGCAAGGGAATGCCGTGTTCCTGCGCAACTGGTCCTACGCGTGGTCGGATTCCCAGAATCCGCAAAGTTCGAAGGTCGTGGGCAAGGTCGGCGTAGCGCCTCTTCCGACATTTGCTGGACACGGCTCGAGCGGCTACAGCACGGTCGGTGGCTGGGACCTGTACCTCAACCCGCACACGAAGAATCTGGCAGCCGCCCTTCAGTTCATTGACTGGATGACGAGCCCGCAGGCTCAGGAAATTCTGGCGGCCAACTCGGAGATGCCCACCATCAAGGCTGTGGCGGACAGCCCGTCGCTCGCCAAGTACAGCCCGGTGTTCGCCCTGTTGCCACAGGTGAAGTTCGTCTCGCGGCCGGCGCAGACACCGAACTATCCGGCGGTCTCCAAGGCCATTTACGACAACGTCAACGCGGCGCTGGCTGGCAGTGTGTCTGTAGCGCAGGCGCTGAAGAACGCGAACCAGCAAATTCAGCAGGCTCTGAGCGGCAGCGGTTCGGGCGGTCTCTGATGACACAAGGCGGGCGGTTGCCGCCCGCCCATTTCGTACCTCTGTGTCTACGATGCTCGCAAGCGAAGGAGAAGGGAGGCGAGCGCGCATGTCAAAGGCGATGGAAGGGCATGCATCGTTTCAAACCGATGGCAGGCGAGCGAGCGTCGTTCGCCACGACGTTCGCGCGGGCTTTGGGATGTTGACCCCAGCCGGCATTGTCATCCTGGCCGTGACCATTTTCCCCATCCTCTATTCCGTGTGGATGAGCTTCAATAACATTCAATTGACGGAGAACGGATTTCAGTTCACGTTCAACGGCATTCAAAACTACGTCGACGTCTATTCCGCCCCCCTGTTCTGGCACAGTGTGTGGTTCACGGTGTATTACTCGATTGTCACGGTCGCGATCGAGTTGTTTTTGGGGCTGCTCATTGCGCTTGCCATCCAGAACGTGGAGAAATTGAAGAGCGTCTCGGTCGTGGTGATGCTCATTCCTTGGTCGCTCATCACGGTCATTTCCGCCGAGATGTGGAGTTACATCTACAACGGCGTGTATGGCGTCCTGAACGCCATCCTCCAAGGACTGGGTTTCATCCACAGCCCCATCAACTGGACCGGTGAGCCGGTGACGGCTGTGATCGCCCTCATGGCAGCGGATATTTGGAAAACTACACCGTTTGTCGTCATCATCCTGTTGAGCGGGCTGCAGATGATCCCGAAAGACTACTACGAGGCGGCGCGCATCGACGGCGCGAACGGTTGGCAGATCTTTTGGAACGTCACGTTTCCTCAGTTGCGGGGAAGCATCGCCATCGCGGGCCTGTTTCGAATTCTTCAGGCGTTCGGTATCTTCGACCTGCCGTTCGTGCTCACGCAGGGTGGCCCTGGTTCGACGACCACGTCCCTCGCCATGCTGGGTGAGGAAACGCTGTTCACGAACCTTCACTTTGGCTTGGGAGCAGCGGTCGCCGTCAGCACGGTGATCCTCATCTTAGGGGCTTGTCTAATATTCCTGTCCGCCTTTCGCGGGATGGTCGGGGAGGAAGCGCAATGAGAAAGCCGTTGTATCAACGCATCATCGGCTATGTCGTGCTCATTTTCTTTCTCGTCGTGATCCTGCTCCCATTCTATTGGATGTTCGTCACGTCGTTCGAGCCCAATTCCGACATCAGCGCTTATCCGCCGGCGTACTTCCCGCATCATTGGACGCTTTCTCATTATGAAGAGGCCTTCGGCCAATTTCACTTTGGACGGTACATCCTCAACAGCGTGATTGTCTCCATCACATCGACGTTCTTCGTGCTTCTGTTCGGATCCATGGCGGGGTTTGCGATTGCACGGCTTCCCATCAAGGCCAAGCAGCCGATGCTCATCCTTCTGCTCATCATCTCGGTGTTTCCGCCGCTCGTCGTGATCACGCCCCTGTATATGTTGCTTCGCGACGTGGGGTGGCTCGACTCCTATCAGGCGCTCGTCATTCCGTATACGGCGTTCAACTTGCCGTTTGCCATTTGGATTCTGCGGAACTATTTTTTGCAGGTGCCAGGTGCCTTGTTTGAAGCGGCTAAAATCGACGGTGCGTCCGTGTTCATGTCGTACTGGCGCATCTTCCTGCCGCTCACCACGCCGGGGCTCTTTACGGCAGCCGTGTTCACGTTCGTCGCCTGCTGGACGGAGTTCTTCATGGCGCTCGTGTTCAACCCTGACAACACCATGCGCACCATTCCGGTTGGCATTGCGCTGTTCAGCGGGCAGTACACGGTTCCGTACGGCACCATCTTTGCTGGCTCCGTGGTGTCGATTGTCCCCATCGTCATTCTCGTGGTGATCTTCCGCCGCTGGATCGTGTCGGGGTTGACGCAGGGCGCTGTCAAAGGCTAAGTTGGCCATATCCATGAAGGCGATGGAGGGCCCGTGATGTACGACGTGTTGGCCATTGGTGAAGTGTTGATTGATTTTAGTGTGGTGACGTCGGCAGACGTACCGCAGATGTTCGGCTCGGCAGGAGGCGCGCCCGCGAACGTGCTCGCCGCCGTGGCCAAGCTCGGCGGCCGATGTCGGATGGTGGCGGGGGTGGGTGCCGACGCATTCGGCGACTTCGTGCGCCACGTGCTCCAGACCGTTGGCATCGACGATAGCGGCGTGATTCGCGTCGGCGCCCGGACCACGCTGGCGTTCGTCCACATCGCGCCGGACGGCGAGCGCTCGTTTTCATTCGACCGCCATCCAGGCGCAGACACTCAGCTTCGGCCCGAACATCTGCGATCCGACTGGTTCGAGCAGACGAAGATCGTGCACCTCGGATCGCTCGCGCTTTCTCACGAGCCTGCGCGTTCCACGGCCCACCGTGCGCTCGATCTCGCCCGCCAGTACGAGCGCGTGGTGACCTTCGATGTGAATTACCGCCCTGCCCTGTGGCCGGACCCTCGCGAAGCGGTGGAGCAGTCGCTCCGCGTCATTGCCCGCGCGGATGTGGTGAAATGCGCGGAGGAAGAATTGCACCTGCTCACCGGTCGACGCAGCCCGGATGAGGCTTTGCTTGAGTTGGCAAAGGCGTTTCCCGAAACGCGGTTCTTGGGCACCCTCGGCCGCGACGGTTCGCTTGCCGTCATCCAAGGCGAATGCCGCCATATCCCCTCCATTCCCGTCCAGGCGGTGGACACGACCGCCGCGGGCGACGCGTTCTTTGGCGCTCTCCTGTACCAGCTGACGAACGAGGCGAATCCCGACGCGGTCCGGAACCGCCTCCAGGACGATGCGTTCTGGCTTTCCGCGCTTCGCTTCGCCAATGTCGCGGGCGCCATGACGGCCACGCGCCGCGGCGCTATCGACGCTCTTCCGACGCTTTCCGACATTTTGGAACATATGCCTGCTTGACACGTCGTCGAGAGAGACGGTATAAAGGAGCAAAATGTCCAGAAACGTCAGGCGAGGCTCCTCTGGGGCACCGGCGACAGAGTCAGGGAGGATGCGTGGCAGATGCAGATACCCATCGGCCTCTTGGGATGTGGCACCGTAGGCGCAGGCGTGGTATCGCTGGTGCGCAGAAGGGCGGATCGCGTCGCGAACATGACCGGTCTGCGCCCTGTCATTCAGAAGATCCTCGTGCGCGATCTTCACAAGGATCGCGGCGTGCACTTCGAACACGAACAACTCACGACGTCCGCCGAAGACATCCTGGGCGATCCCGACATTCAAATTGTCGTGGAGACCATCGGTGGAATCGAACCTGCGCGTACCTACATCCTCGAGGCTCTGGCGCGCAAGAAGCACGTGGTCACAGCGAACAAGGATCTCATCGCGCTTCATGGCCCGGAGATTCTTCAGACGGCCGCGGCGAACGGGGTCAGCATCCTGTTTGAGGCGTCGGTCGGCGGCGCCATTCCCCTGCTGGGGCCGCTTCAGGAGAACCTCACCGCAAACGAGGTCACGGATCTCAAGGGCATCATCAATGGGACCACGAATTTCATCTTGTCCAAGATGACCGAGGAGGGCTTGGACTTTGACGAGGCGCTGGCCCTCGCGCAGGAGTTGGGCTACGCGGAGGCGGATCCGTCGAGCGACGTCGACGGCCTCGACGCAGCGCGAAAGCTCGTCATTCTGGCTTCCATCGCGTTTCACACCGAGGTGCATTTGTCGGATGTGCGCGTCGAGGGGATTCGACACGTGACGGCGAGCGACGTGCGGTATGCGGACGAGGCCGGATATGTCATCAAGCTGCTGGCCGACGGTCGGGATCGCAACGGACGGCTGTCGTTGTCCGTGCGCCCGACGCTCATCCCGAAGAGCCATCCTCTGGCTCACGTTTCGGACGCATTCAACGCGCTGTTCGTCCGCGGAGACGCAGCGGGGGACCTCATGTTTTTCGGCCGCGGCGCCGGGCGAATGCCCACGGCGAGCGCCGTGGTCGGCGATATCATCGCGCTCGTCCGCAACCTCAAGCTCGGCGTCGTGACGAGTTGGCCGTACGCGCTGGCGGGAAGCCGCAAGCCGGTGGTCGACTTCGAGGACGATCTCTACAAGTTCTACTTCCGGCTCATGGCCGCCGATCAGCCGGGCGTCTTTGCGCAAGTGGCTCATCTGTTTGGGGAACTGCGGGTGAGCATGGAGACGGTCTTGCAGAAGCGCGTCGCGGGCGGACAGGCCGAGATCGTCATCGTGTCCCACGAGATCCCGGGTAAGCTTGCGCATGAGGTCGCGACGCGGCTTCGCTCGATGCCGAATATTGCGGTGGAAGCCGTCATGCCGGTCGAGCCGGTCAACGAGTGAGCGGGTGCGTTTGCGCCCGCTTTTTGCTGTAGTCCGGGCTCCGAGAGGATGCAGCCTTTTCCAAGTCTAGTTGCAAGCGGTTTCATCCAATTGGAGGGGCGTTCGGCAATTGACAGCGCGGGCCGAGCGTACTACAATGACGAGCAAGTCATCCAATTCGCGTGACAATTCGAGTGCTTCAGGCACTTGAGTTGGCGGTCTTATTTTGACGGAATATTTCGTCAATCGATCTTTGCCAACCGACGACACGCGAGAGAGAAACTCGCCGACCGGGCGAGAGAGGGGCGTTGGACGTGGCATCACAGGTTTTTCTTGACGGCGAATTTGTCTCCAGCGACGCAGCCAGCGTGTCAGTGTTCGATCACGGCCTCCTGTACGGCGATGGCGTCTTCGAAGGAATCCGCGCATATGACGGGAACGTATTCCGCCTCAAGCCGCACATGGACCGACTTTATCGTTCGGCCAAGTCCATTCTTCTCGAGATTCCGTATACGCAGGACGAATTGACGGAACTCGTGTGCGAGACCGTCCGGCGCAATCATCTGTCCTCGGCGTACATCCGCCTCGTGGTCACGCGCGGAAGTGGGGACCTGGGGCTGAATCCATACAACTGCGCGAAGGCCCGCGTCTTCATCATCGCGGAGCAGCTCTCGATGTTTCCAAAGGCGCTGTACGAGCAGGGCATTCGCGCCATCACGGCTGCAACGCGCCGCACGCGGGGCGACGTGCTCAATCCGAAGATCAAGTCTCTCAATTATCTCAACAATATTCTGATTAAAATGGAAGCCATTCATGCAGGTGCCAATGAAGCGATTGTGCTCAACCACGAGGGCTATGTGGTGGAGGGTTCCGGCGAGAACATCTTCCTCGTGCGCGATGGCGTCCTCATCACCCCGCCGGCTTATCTCGGGGCCCTCGAGGGCATCACGCGCCAGGCGGTCATCGACTTGGCTCCTGCGCTCGGCCTCGAGGTTCGACAGGAACCGTTCACCCAGCACGACGTGTACGTGGCGGACGAGGTGTTTCTCACAGGCACAGCCGCGGAGATTGTCCCGGTGGTCGAGGTGGACCGGCGCGCCATTGGTCACGGCGTTCCAGGGCCGGTGACGAAGCGGGTGCACGCGGCGTTCCAGGAAATCGTGCGCGCGGACGGCGTGCGCATCGAAGGGGCTCGCGTCTGATCCCAGCGCTTCCGCACGAGGTTCGCTGTTGGACGACGTGGTCGACGCGCATAGCGCGATGGAACAGGAGATCGTGAGTCGAGATCGGGATAAGAGACGCAGAGACGCGAAGAAAGAGATAGACAAGGTTTTGCGAGGAGTGGCAAATCCATGAGAAGCGACATGATCAAAAAGGGCGTGGACCGGGCGCCGCACAGGGCCCTGCTCTATGCCACGGGCGTCAAACCCAGGGATCTGTCCAAACCGTTTATCGGCGTGTGCAACTCGTACGTCGACATCGTTCCGGGCCACGTTCATCTCCGCGAATTCGCGGAAGTCGTGAAAGATGCCATCCGCCAGGCAGGTGGCGTCCCGTTCGAATTCAACACCATCGGTGTGGACGACGGGATCGCCATGGGGCACATCGGCATGCGGTATTCGCTCGCGAGCCGCGAGCTCATCGCCGATTCGGCCGAGACGATGATCAACGCCCACTGGTTCGACGGCGTCTTTTTCATCCCCAACTGTGACAAGATCACGCCCGGCATGCTCATGGCGGCCGTGCGCTGCAACGTGCCGGCGGTCTTCGTCTCCGGCGGCCCGATGGAGGCCGGGAGGTCGCGCACGGGTCGTCCGCTTTCCCTCAGCTCGGTCTTCGAAGGCGTGGGCCAGTACATGAGCGGGCAAATCTCCGAAGATGACCTGCTGGATCTGGAGCGGAACGCGTGTCCCACGTGTGGCTCGTGTTCTGGCATGTTCACCGCCAACTCCATGAACTGCATCATGGAGATGCTGGGGATTGCGCTCCCCGGCAATGGCACGCTGGTCGCCACGTCCAAGGAGCGGCACGAGCTGATTTATGAGGCCGCCAAACACCTCATTCGCATGGTGGAGCAGGACATTCGGCCGCGCGACATCATCACCCGCGAAGCCATTGATGACGCGTTCGCGCTGGATATGGCCATGGGCGGATCGACCAACACGGTTCTGCACCTGATGGCCATCGCGCATGAGGCGGGCATCGACTATTCCCTGAGCGATATCAACGAAATTGCCAAAAGAGTGCCGTATCTCGCGAAGATTAGTCCCGCGTCCGAGTACAGCATCCAGGACGTGCACCGCGCGGGCGGCGTGTCCGCCATCATCCGCGAGCTGTGCGAACACACCGACGCGGTTCACCCGGATCGCATCACGGTGACGGGCAAGACGCTGTACGAGCAGGTCAAGGACGCGAAGATCCTCGACGAACGCGTCATCCGCCCGGCTTCCAACCCGTACAGCCGCGAGGGCGGTCTGTCCATCCTGTTTGGCAATCTCGCGCCGGACGGCGCGGTGCTGAAAGTCGGTGCGGTCGATCCCGACATCCAGCGATTCGTGGGCCGCGCCATCTGCTTCAATTCGCAGGACGAGGCGATGGAGGGCATCAACAGCGGCAAGGTGCAACCGGGTCACGTCGTGGTCATTCGCTATGAAGGGCCGAAGGGCGGGCCGGGGATGCCCGAGATGCTGGCGCCCACGTCGTCCATCGTGGGCCGGGGCCTCGGCCGCGAGGTGGCCCTTATCACGGACGGCCGGTTTTCGGGGGCCACGCGAGGGATTTGCGTCGGCCATATCTCGCCCGAGGCCGGCGTAGGTGGGCCGATTGCGCTCGTCGAGGATGGGGACGAGATCGAGATCGACATTCCGAATCGCGCCATCACCCTGAAGGTGTCGGACGAGGAACTGGCAGCGCGCAGGGCGCGATATCAGCCGCCCGCGAAAGAAAAGCTCACGGGCTACCTCGCTCGATATCAGAAGTTGGTCACGTCGGCGAACACCGGTGCTGTTCTGACGGTGGACGCATGAGAACCCTTGTGGAGAGGAGGAAACGCGATGCCTGGAATGTCAAAACCGGCAGATGACGAGACGCTGACGCGCTCGGGAGAAGGCGGAGCCATGTGGATGAAAGGTGCCGACATGGTCGTAGAGGCGCTGCGCCGCGAGCAGGTCGAGGTCATCTTCGGGTATCCCGGTGGAGCGGTGCTACCGCTGTACGACGCGCTCTACCAATGTGGCATTCGCCATGTGTTGACACGCCATGAGCAAGGCGCCATTCACGCTGCGGAGGGCTACGCTCGCGTAACGGGAAAGCCGGGCGTCGTGATCGCCACAAGTGGGCCAGGTGCCACGAACCTCGTCACCGGGTTGGCCGACGCGATGATGGACAGCATTCCGCTCGTCGCCATCACGGGACAGGTGGCGAAGACGGTGATTGGCACCGATGCGTTTCAGGAGACGTCCATCATTGGCATCTCGACGCCCATCACAAAGCATAACTATCAGATTCGGCACGCGTCGGAGATTCCGAAGGTCTTCAAAGAGGCGTTCCACATCGCCAACTCGGGCCGTAAAGGGCCTGTGCTGATCGATATTCCCAAGGACGTCTCAGGGGAAGAGGCGTGGTTCGCGTATGACGATCCGCCGCAGCTGCCGGGGTATCAGCCGACTGTGGTGCCTCACCACATGCAGATTCGGAAGTTGATGCACGGCTTGCAACACGCCAAGCGGCCCGTGGTGCTGGCAGGAGCCGGCGTCCTGCACGCGAGGGCGACCGAGAAGCTCCTGGCGTTCGTCGAAAAGTATCAGCTTCCGGTGGTGCAGACCTTGCTCGGCCTTGGCAGCTTTCCGGCGTCTCACCCGCTCTGCCTCGGCATGGGCGGTATGCACGGAAGCGCGGCGGCCAACAAGGCGCTGTACGAGACGGACTTCCTCATCAATCTCGGCGCCCGGTTTGACGATCGGCTGACCGGCAAGTTGGAGCACTTCGCGCCGCACGCCGTCGTGGCGCACATCGACATCGATCCGGCCGAGATCGGCAAAAACGTCCCGACCGACATTCCGGTGGTGGGCGACGTCGGCGAGGCGCTCTCCATGATGCTCAGCATCGACGTCCCGGCGCCGGACGCGGAGGCGTGGCGCGAGGAACTGCTGCGGGTGAAAAGGGAACTTCCGTTTTGGTGGGTCCAGGATGGGAAGCACATCAAGCCGCAGCGGCTCATCTCGGAAATTGCGCGGATCACAAAGGGGGACGTCGTGGTCACAACGGACGTCGGCCAACACCAAATGTGGGCTGCGCAATTCTTCCCGCTGAATCAGCCGGATCGGTGGGTGACCTCCGGTGGACTGGGCACCATGGGTTTTGGCTTACCAGCGGCCATCGGTGCGCACTTCGGACAGCCGGATAAGCTCGTGGTGGCGATCCTGGGCGACGCGGGGTTCCAGATGACGCTGCAGGAACTCGCCGTGATTGGCGAGCACCAGTTGCCCATCAAGGTCGTGATCGTCAACAACAGCGCGCTGGGCATGGTGAGGCAGTGGCAGGAGCTGTTTCACGGCGAGCGGTACTCGGAATCGCTGCTTCCGTGGCAGCCTGACTTCGTGAAGCTGGGCGAGGCGTACCGCATTCCCTCGGCGCGCGTGGAGCGGGACGAGGATCTGACCGCAGCGCTCGAGGCGTTTCTCAGTGAACCGGGTCCAGGTCTCCTGGAGTGCGTGGTGGATCCGAACGAGAACGTGTACCCCATGGTCGCGCCGGGCACCGGGATCCACCAGATGGTGGGGGTGAGGCCATGACGCCTGTCCTGTCGGTGCTCGTGCACAACAAACCCGGGGTCCTCAACCGCATCACCGCGCTCTTCATGCGCAAGGGATTCAACATCCAGAGCCTCACCGTCTGCATCACGGAAAATCCGGAGATTTCGCGCATGACGATTGTCATGAGCGACATGGACGAGGCTGCGCTGGAGCAGGTGATCAAGCAGCTTCACAAACAGATCGACGTGCTGAAGGTGACGGATCTCACGGATCAGGCGATGGTCGCACGTGAGCTGGCGCTCATCCGGGTGTCGAGCCCCATCGCCGAGCGGGCGGTCATCCATTCGCTCATCGAGCCGTTCCGGGCGAACATCGTCGATGTTGGGCGAGAGACGGTGACGGTGCAGGTCACGGGCGATGCGGAAAAGATCGACGCGCTCATCGCGCTGCTCAGGCCGTATGGCATTCGAGAATTGGCGCGCACGGGGTTGACGGCGCTGCCGCGCGAGGCGGCGTCCTCGGCTGACCCGAAGCGCGCCGGAGAGGCCCAGGTCCTCCACATCTAAATGGACGGCGGGGCGGGGCGTGGAGCCCCGCCGAGAACGCCCATGTCACCCTGATTCTTTGTTCGCAACCCCTACATATGCGAGGAGTGGATGAAATGGAGAAAATTTATTACGACGCCGACATCTCGATTCAGCCCTTGGCGGACAAGCGCATCGCTGTTATCGGCTATGGGTCGCAGGGACATGCGCACGCGCAAAACCTCCGGGACAGCGGTTTTGACGTCGTGATCGGGCTTCGGCCGGGTTCGTCCTGGGCCAAAGCGGAGGCGGATGGGTTCCGCGTCATGGCTGTGGGCGAGGCCGTGGAAGAATCGGATGTCATCATGATCCTGTTGCCGGACGAGCGGCAGCCGGCCGTGTATGAGCGGGAAATCCGCCCGTATCTGACGGCGGGCAAGGCGCTCGCGTTTGCCCACGGGTTCAACATTCACTTCTCGCAGATCCAGCCGCCGAAGGACGTCGATGTGTTCATGGTGGCGCCGAAGGGCCCGGGTCACCTCGTGCGCCGCGTGTACGAAGCGGGGGGCGGCGTGCCGGCGCTCATCGCCGTGCATCAAGATGCGAGCGGCCAAGCGAAGGATCTCGCGCTCGCGTATGCGCGCGGCATCGGCGCGGGTCGGGCCGGCATCCTCACCACCACCTTCCGCGAGGAGACCGAGACGGACCTGTTCGGCGAGCAGGCGGTTCTCTGCGGAGGACTTTCCGCGCTCATCAAGGCGGGCTTCGAGACACTTGTCGAGGCCGGCTACCAGCCGGAGATTGCGTATTTCGAGTGCCTGCACGAGATGAAGCTCATCGTCGACCTGATCTACGAGGGCGGCTTGGAATACATGCGGTATTCCATTTCGGACACGGCGCAGTGGGGCGACTTCACGTCGGGTCCGCGCATCATCAACGAAGAGACGAAGAAGGAGATGCGCCGCATCCTCGCCGACATCCAAAGCGGGGCCTTCGCCAAGAGCTGGATTCTCGAAAACCAGGCCAACCGGCCGATGTTCAACGCCATCAACCGGCGCGAGCTCGAGCATCCCATCGAGGTGGTGGGGCGTAAGCTGCGCAGCATGATGCCCTTCATCAAGGCGAAGCGGCCAGGGGACGATCGCGTCCCGGCCACCGCGGATCGGGCTTAATCGCGGGGGCGTGTGAAGAGGCGGGCGCACCCCGCGCTCGCCTGAGCATTCTGCAACATCCGAGTTGAAAGGGACGGATGGCATGACAAAGAACATTGCGATCTTGCCGGGAGACGGCATCGGCCGAGAAGTCACGGCGGAGGCGGTCAAGCTGATCCAGGTCGTCGCCGCGAGTCGGGGGGAGACGTGGAACCTCGAGGAAGGTCTCATTGGCGGCAGCGCGCTGGACGCGACAGGCTCGCCATTGCCGGAAGAGACGGTGCGGCTCTGCCGCGCTGCGGACGCCGTGCTGCTCGGCGCGGTGGGCGGACCGAAGTGGGACCATCTCCCCGGCGACAAGCGCCCTGAGGCAGGACTGCTCGGCATTCGCAAGGCGCTTGAGGTCTACGCGAATCTTCGGCCCATCCGGACCTGGCCAGGGCTGTTGCTGGCCTCGCCGCTCAAGCCGGAGCTTGTCGAGGGCGTGGATTTCATCATCGTGCGGGAGTTGACGGGTGGGCTTTATTTCGGCCAGCCGAAGGCGCGCCTCGATGGCGGCGAGGCGGTGGTGGACACGCTTCATTACACGCGCGCCGAGATTCGCCGCGTGGTGAAGGTGGCCTTTGAACTCGCGAAAGGCCGGCAGGGGCGCCTGACGTCGGTCGACAAGGCGAATGTGCTCGAGTCGAGCCGCGTGTGGCGCGAGGTGGTGGAGGAGGTTGCGTCCGAATATCCCGGCGTTTTGGTGGAGCATCTGCTGGTGGACAACGCCGCCATGCAGATCATCACGCGGCCGAAGACGTTCGACGTGATCGTGACGGAGAACATGTTTGGCGACATTTTGAGCGACGAGGCGGCCGTCATCACGGGATCCATCGGCATGCTGCCTTCCGCGAGCCTCGGCGAGGCAGGACCGGGCCTGTACGAGCCCGTGCACGGCTCCGCGCCGGACATCGCCGGACAGGGCCTCGCCAATCCGCTGGCGACGTTTCTGTCCGTGGCGCTCATGATGCGGCATTCCCTGCACCTCCCCGAGGCTGCGGACGCCATCGAGCAGGCGGTGCACGGCGTGATTGAGCGGGGCGTCCGCACGCGCGATCTCGCCCGAAGCGGCGAGGCGTTCGTCAAGACGGCGGACGTCAGCGCCATGGTTTGCGAAGACGTGAAAAGGAGGCTCGGTTGATGGGGAGGACCCTGTTCGAAAAAGTCTGGGACGCGCACGTGGTCAAGGAACTGCCGGATGGACAGACGCTTCTCTACATTGACTTGCACCTCGTCCACGAGGTGACGTCGCCTCAGGCGTTTGCCGGACTTCGTTTCGCGGGGCGCAAGGTTCGCCGGCCCGAGCTGACGTTTGCGACCATGGATCACAACGTGCCGACGGTCAATCCGAAGGATGTCCGGGACGCCATTGCGCGCAAGCAGATCGAGACGCTGGAGCAGAACTGCCGCGAGTTCGGCGTCCAACTGGCGGGGCTCGACAGCCCCTTCCAGGGCATTGTGCATGTCATCGGCCCGGAGCTTGGGCTGACCATGCCGGGGAAGACGATTGTCTGCGGCGACAGCCACACGTCGACGCACGGCGCGTTCGGCGCGCTCGCCTTTGGCATCGGCACGAGCGAGGTGGAACACGTTCTCGCCACGCAGTGCCTCTGGCAGAGCCGACCGAAGACCATGCGCATTCAGCTGAATGGCACGCTTCAACCGGGCGTCACCGCCAAGGACGTGATCTTGGGCCTGATTGCGAAATACGGCGTGAATTTTGGCACGGGCCACGTCGTGGAGTACGCGGGCAGCCTGATCCCAGAGCTCAGCATGGAGCAGCGGATGACCATCTGCAACATGTCCATCGAGTTCGGCGCCCGGGCGGGCATGATGGCGCCGGACGAGACGACCATCGCCTACGTCCAGGGCCGGCGCTATGCGCCGAAGGGCGCGGATTGGGAGGCGTGCGTCGCCGCATGGCGCGAACTGAAGTCCGATCCCGACGCCGTCTTCGACGTCGACGTGGTCTTCGATGTGAATGACCTCGAGCCGCAGGTGACGTGGGGCACCAATCCGGGGCAGGGGACCGGCATCAGCGGCGTCGTGCCGGATCCGAAGGACGCGAAGTCCGAGGAGGAGGCGCTGGCCATTCGACAGGCGCTTGAGTACATGGACCTGAAGCCGGGAACCAAAATCTCCGAGATCCCCATCCAGCACGTGTTCATCGGATCGTGCACCAACGCCCGCATCGAGGATCTGCGCTTGGCCGCGAGCATCGTCAAGGGCCGGCGCGTCGCGGATGGCGTGCGCGCGGTGGTCGTGCCGGGATCGAAACAGGTGAAGCAGCAGGCGGAGGCCGAGGGGCTTCACGAGATCTTCCTCGAAGCGGGCTTCGAGTGGCGCGAGCCCGGCTGCAGCGCGTGTCTCGGCATGAATCCCGACATCATCCCGGCTGGGGAGCGGTGCGCATCGACGTCCAACCGCAACTTCGAAGGCCGGCAGGGCAAAGGGGCCCGCACGCACCTCGTCAGCCCGGCCATGGCGGCCGCCGCGGCCATCGCGGGGCACTTCGTCGACGTGCGCGAACTGACCTCGGAAGGAGTGACGGCGTGATGGAGCCCATGGTCAGGCACGAAGGCCTCGTGGTCTGCATGAACCGCGTGAACGTGGACACGGATCAAATCATCCCGAAACAATTTCTCAAGCGGATCGAGCGCGATGGATTCGGCGAGTTCCTGTTCTTCGACTGGCGGTACCTGCCGGACGGATCGCCCAACCCCGACTTCGAGCTGAATCAGCCGGAGGCCCAAGGCGCGACCATCTTGCTCGTCGACGACAACTTCGGCTGCGGATCGTCCCGCGAACACGCGGTCTGGGCGCTTCGCGACTACGGGTTTCGGGTCATCCTCGCCCCGTCGTTCGCCGACATCTTCTACAACAACTGCTTCAAAAACGGCCTTCTGCCCATTCGCATCCCGCGCGAGCTCTACAAGCAACTCTCGGAGTCGCACGCGCGCGGCGAATGGCGGCGCATGACGGTGGATCTCGAGCAGCAGATGGCCGCGACCGATCACGGCGTGACCTTTTCCTTCGAGATCGATCCGCACAAGCGGCACATGCTGCTCCGTGGGCTCGACGACATCGGCATCACGCTCCAATACGAGGCCGATATCGCCGCGTACGAGGCCTCGCGCCGCCCGTATCAGTTCGTCTACGCGTAAAAAGAACGCCCGCTCGGCCGCTGGGTGTCGCCGCCCAGCGGCCGTCTGTTTGCGCGCGCCTCGCCCTGTGATACACTACCCGCGGAGAGCGAGGGACGTTCGTTCATGACGCAAATTGCGGAACAAGTGACCGAGATCATTCGCTGGATCTTCTCCTCCTACAGCCGCGTGCCGCGGGAGCGAAGGCAGGGTTTCGATCGCGACGTGCGGCACCCCGAGTGGACGAGGCGACTCCTCGACGCGATGGGTCGGCCGGACGAGCGCGTGTACAACGTCACTGTGACCGGAAGCAAGGGGAAGGGCTCGCACGCCATCCTCACCGCCGCCATGTTGCAGCAGATGGGCGTGCGCGTCGGGCTGTTCACCAGCCCCCATTTGATCGATTTCCTCGAGCGCATTCGACTGCAGGGGATGCCAATTCCAGAAGAAGACTTTGTGCGCGTCGGCGAGTTGGTCCGCGAGGCCGCGTCCGCGCTTCCCGTGCCGGCGGATCAGTATATCGGCCCCGTTGGACTCGTGGCTGTCATGGCCGCCAGATGGTACGAGGAACAGGGCGTCGAGGCCGCTGTGTACGAACTCGGCCGCGGCGCGCGTCACGACGATGTGAACCAGGTCGTGCACCGGGGGGCCATCGTCGCGCCGATCTTCGGCGAACACCTGGACAGGCTGGGGCCCACTTGGGAAGACGTCGTGATCGCCAAAATGGGCATCCTGACGGAACACACAGCCTGGGCCGCGTTAAGTGGACAGCCGCCGCTGTCGCGCAAAGTGATGGCGCCCTTTTTGACGGCGTTTCGCGCCAAGGGCGGCGAGGTGCTCGAAGTTGGAAACGACGTCGAGTGGTCGTGGGAGGACCTCGACGCCGAAGGGCACGTGAAGGTCCGCGGGCCTGGTTTCACCGCGGAAATTCGCGTGGACGAGCGCCTGGTTCCCTATGCGGACAACCTCGCTGCATCCGCAGCAGCCGCGCATCGGGTGTTGCGCGATCTCGGCCGGCCGTCGCGGGAGATCGCGGTCGATCTGCGCGGTCTCGCGCTCATTGGGCGGCTGCAGCGCGTGCGCCGGGAGCCGGACGTCGTGATCGACGGCGCCATCCACGCGCTGAGCGCTGCGTATGTGCGCCGCTTCGCGGAGACCTGGCGCGCGGCACGGGAGGGGCGCGGCCGGGTTCACCTCGTTTTGTCCCTGCCGGACGACAAGGACGCCGACGGCGTGATGCGAGAACTCGCGCCCTTGGCGGACCGCATCCTGTTCACCGAGACGACGAACTCAGCCCTCCACTTCACGCGGGACCTGGTTGCGCTCGCGGCGACACTCGGGTATGCCGCGTCCCACGAGGCGAATCCGCACGACGCCATCCGCGCGGCGCTCGCGGAGGCGTCCCGGGATGATCTCGTCCTCCTCGTGGGCACGCAGTCGTTTGTAGGCGACGCGCTGCGCCACTTTGACGTGCCCACGGGGCCCATCTGGACGCGGGCTGGAGAGGATGGGGCACCGTGTTGACACAACTGCTTCTCATCGGCCTTGGAATCGGCCTCGACAACGGATTGGCCGCCGTCGGGCTCGGCGCGTCCGGGCTCACCCGCCGCGCGCAGTGGCGCGTCGCGCTCATCTTCGCCGTCTTCGAGGCGTGGATGCCCGTCCTCGGCATCTGGATTGGGCGCGAGGTGGCGAGCGTGCTCGGCCAAAGCGCGCACATCGTAGGCATCGCCATCTTGGCGCTGCTCGGCCTGTACAGCCTGTTCAAGCGGCACGAGGAAGAGGACGAGATGGAGGCCGTGCAGCGCGCCCGCGGCCTGCAGATCGTCCTGCTTGCCATCGCGCTTTCCATCGACAATCTGACCGTCGGATTTAGCCTTGGCATGATGCGCGCCCCGCTTGCCTTCGCCGGCGTCGTGTTTGGCACCGTGAGTTTTCTCCTCACCATCGCCGGGCTCGAGGCGGGGCGCTTTCTCGCCTCACGCCTGGAGCATCTGCCGGCGGAGCGGTTGACGGGCCTCGTGCTTCTCGCCGTCGCGGGCTGGATGGCCGCCATGGCATGACAGCCCGCGTATCCTTGTCTTGCCGAAACTTGACGGTTTTTGAGCGCACCGACGGATGTAGTATAATGACCGAGTACAAAATACGGCATTGGGCGATCTCGCTTTGACCCAGGGGATGCGGGCGAGATCGCGAGGGATGAGGAGGTTCTGCTGATGGCAGCGGAAACGACATTCAAAGCCGGGCTGGAAGACGTGGTCTCCAACACGTCTGAAATCTGCTTCTTGGATGGGAAACAGGGTCGCCTTCTGTACTACGGATATGATATCCACGATCTCGTCGATGGCGGCGCCTCGTTTGAGGAGGTCGTGTACCTTCTGTGGCACGGCGAGCTGCCGAATCAGTCGGAGCTGAAAGCGTTCACCGAGGAACTCGCCAGCGAGCGGGCATTGGCTGAACCCGTGCTCGATCTCTTGAAACGCCTCCCGAAGGACGCGAATGCGATGGCCGTACTTCGCACGGCGGTCTCCTTCCTCGGTCTGTATGATCCCGATGACGGCGATGAGAGCCTGGAGGCAAACTACCGCAAAGCCGCGCGCCTCGTCGCGAAGATTCCAACCATCGTGACCTCCTACGAGCGCATCCGCCAAGGACTGGACCCCGTACAACCGGATCCTTCGCTGAGCGCCGCTGCGAACTTCTTCTATCTCCTCCGTGGCACGAAGCCTTCCGAATTCGAGGAGAAGGCATTCAACACCGCACTCATTCTGCACGCAGATCACGAATTGAACGCTTCGACGTTCTCGGCGCGCGTCACGGCGGGCACGCTGTCGGACATGTATTCCGCCATCACGTCGGCCATCGGCACGCTTAAAGGTCCTCTGCACGGCGGCGCCAATGAGCAGGTGATGCGCATGCTGCTCGAAATTGGCGATCCCAGCAAGGCCATCACGTGGATCGACGAGGCGCTCGCGCAGAAGAAGAAGATCATGGGCTTCGGCCATCGCGTGTATCGGACCGAGGATCCGCGCGCGACGCACCTTCGCGAGCTCAGCAAGCAGGCGGGCGAGCTGAAGGGCGAAACGAAATGGTTCGAGATGTCCCAGGCCATTGAAAAGCACATGCTCGAGGTCAAGGGCCTGCACGCGAACGTGGACTTCTATTCGGCGTCGCTCTACTATTCGCTCGGCATTCCGACGCACCTGTACACGCCCATCTTCGCGTGCAGCCGCATCTCCGGGTGGACGGCGCACGTGCTCGAGCAGTACAAGAACAATCGCCTCATCCGCCCGCGGGCCGAGTACGTCGGACCGACGGATCGCAAGTTTGTCCCGCTCAGCGAGCGCTGAGTGGTCTGCTCAAGGCTTCGGCGAACGGCGCGCCTCTTTTGGGGTGCGCCGTTTGACGCTTGCAGGGTTGTGGTTGAGCGTCGGCCGGGCAGCGTGCCAGTGCCTTCGCCCTCTGGCGCGAATTCGCAGCGCGTGACCTGCCCTCCCGGGGCATGCTATCGCCAGGGAGGGATGAACGATGGCAAAGAGCAATCGCCTGTTGCTTGGGCAGGCGTCGCGGGCGCTGCAGGACATGAAGTACGAGATTGCGGGAGAACTCGGCATCACGCCCCCCGCGGACGGCTACTGGGGCTTCGTCTCATCGTACGAGAACGGTTCCATCGGTGGCAGTATTACCAAAAGGCTCGTCCGTTATGCGCAGGAGCGATTGGCGCAGGGAGACGCGGGTTCGCCGTGAGGCTCAGGAAGGCGGCGAGCGAAGGCTGGGGTCGTGACCCCAGCCTTCCGCATGTTCTTGGGACAAAACAACACCCCGCCGGTGCGGGGTGTTGGCGAACCGATGTCGTTCGTCAGTGGACGATGTTGTTCTGGGCTTCGGTGGGCGCAGAAATCTTGCTGAGCGCCGCCCCCGCCTCGTTCACATGGATGTCGACTGTGGCGAGATCGCCAATCGACAGGATGCCGCAAAGGTCGCCTCGCTCGTCCACGATGGGCAGGCGCCGGATCTGGTGTTGCGCCATGAGATCGGCAGCTTCGTGCGCGTCCATGTCAGGCCGCCCGGTGACGACCGCCTTGGTCATGCAGTCTTCGACCCGGGCGTCGCATTTGCCCTGCGCCACGGCCTTCAGCACGATGTCGCGATCCGTGACAATGCCCACCACGCGCCGATTCTCGCACACAGGGATGGATCCGCAGTTTTCGCGTTTCATCGCCTGAGCGGCCTTCTGGATGGAGTCGGTGGCCGAGCAGCACGCGACGTCCGTGGTCATGATCTGCTGAACCTTCATGCCCAATCCCTCCTCGGTGTCATCGGTTCACACGCCGTAGTATGTCCCGTGAGCACCGCGGGCGAAGGGTCATGGGGTGGTAGATCGATGGGATGCGCGCCAGTCCATCACGGCCTTGACAGCCGTGCCGACGCCCCAGATGGCGACCAGTTCTCGGATCAGCAGATCGAGCGGTTGTTGAGATCCCATCGCGCGGAGGACGGGGGCAGGGAGTCCCATCCAGGGCGATAGGGCCCACGCGAAGGAGACGAGCCCGATGCACAGCAGCGCCAGGACGCTGGTGCGGGTGCGCCGGCGCGCCGCCCATATGGCCCACACGCCGAGCCCAAGGTACAGGTAGGCCTCCACGGGCGTGAATCGAAAATAGGCGCCGATGTCCCTGCTCAAGGTGCCTGCCGCGCCAAGTGCAGCGTACAACCACCCGACGATTCGACAAACCCATCTCGGTTTCAAGAAGGGCACCTCGCTTCACCCGTTTGTCCGATGTGTATGCGGCCGGGGAGGAAGCCATGTCCTTCGATGTCGGTTCAAGCGCCCATGTGGTATCTTAACTACGTGACTTTGTCGGGAGGGGTTGTCCTTGGCGATCTCGTCAGAAAAGCGGAGAGGCCGGCGCGTCGGCGCCGCGATCGGCCTTGTGCTCGCCCTTCTGGCGCTTCTCGTGATAGCGCTCGTCGTATGGCGATCTCGGCATTCCTTGCCTGTGGTCCAGACGGCGCCTGTTTCGCTCCAGCGAATCGAGCGGGTGACACTGGCGTCAGGCACAGTCCGACCGGTGGCTCGCCAGATCGTTAACTTGGACAACCTGTCGGGTCCCGTTCAGCGCGTGCTGGTGCACGTGGGGGAGCACGTGCAAGCGGGGCAACCGCTCATTCAGTTGAGCACGGCCTCTGCGGACGCCAGCGTGCAGGCCGCGGAATCGGCGCTCTCCGATGCCGAGTCGGCGTATCAGCGCGTGTTGGCGCAATATAATCAGGCGCCGACGGCGCTCAAGGCGCTGTTTCTGCCGCAGCTGAACGCGGCCGAGGCTTCGGTGGCGTCGGCGAGGAGCCAGCTCGCAGAGGCCCAGGCCAACGAGGCCCAGTTGACCATCACGGCGACGATGTCGGGCATGGTACTGATTGCGAACCCGAACGGCGTGGACGCAGACGGAAATCAGACGCCCGTCGTCGAGGTGGCCAGCCCAGCGAAAGACGTCGTCATGGACCTGTCGGAGGTCGACGCGGCCCAGGTGAAGGTCGGCATGACCGCCACCATGCAGACGGACGCCTATCCCAACCAGACGTTTACCGGCGTGGTGACGTCCATCGCGCCGTATGCCGAACTCTCCTCGAGCGGCGCCCCGGTCGTGGAGGTGACCGTGCAGCCGCGCGGATCGTTTCCCGTTCCGTACGGGTATCAGCTCACCTGCCGGATCCTCAGCCGCTCGCCATCGCCGGTGCCCACGGTGCCCTACAGCGCCATTGTGCAGAACGGAACCGGCTATGCGGTGTACGAGTGGAGGAACGGGCGCGTGTATCTGGTGCCGGTCAAGCTCGGCATGACGAGCGATACGGCGGTGCAGGTGCTGTCCGGGGTGGCGCCTGGCGATCGCGTCGTGATCAATCCACCGGACAATCTCGTGAACGGAGAGGCAGTGCGCACATCATGATTCGCCTCGTGGGCGTGACGAAGTCGTATACCGTGGGCGATCAGGTCGTTCCCGTGCTGAAGGGCATTCACCTCGAGGTTCAGAGAGGCGAGTTCGTCGCGGTCATGGGCCCCTCGGGCAGTGGCAAATCCACGCTCATGCACATCCTCGGGCTCTTGGACCGGCCGAGTTCGGGCGACTATGAACTGAACGGCGCGTCGGTGCTTCACCTGGCCTCGAACGATCTCGCCCGCCTCCGCAATCAGAACATCGGGTTCGTGTTTCAGAATTTTCACCTCATCCCGCGCATGTCCGCGGTGCGCAATGTGGAACTTCCGATGGTCTACGCAGGCGTGCCTCGCGCCAAGCGGCGAGCGCGAGCCATGGAGCTGCTCGAGATGGTCGGCATGGCGAACCGCGCGCATCACCTGCCGAATGAGCTGTCGGGAGGCCAGCGGCAGCGCGTCGCGATCGCCCGCGCGCTCGCCAACGACCCCTCCATCCTGCTCGCCGATGAACCTACCGGCGCGCTCGATCAGCAGACGGGCGCCGAGATCCTCCGCATTCTCCGGGATCTCCACGCGGCCGGCCGCACGGTCATGGTCATCACGCACGATCCCCACGTTGCGCGCGCCGGCAAACGCGTCCTGCACATGGTCGATGGCGAGATCGTGCGAGAGGAGGTGCCGGATGAGCCTCGATGAGATGCTCCGCATGGCCTTGGCTTCGCTCGCGGCCAACAAGACGCGGGCGTTCCTCACGATGCTCGGCATATGGATTGGCGTGGCCTCGATCCTCGCGATTGTTGCCATCGGCAACGGTGGCAAAGCGCTGGTCATCGGGGCCATCTCAAGCGGAAGTCAGCGGAACGTCATTCAAATTGTGCCTCGAGAGCTCGTGGCGCCCGGCCTACCGCAGCCCGGGCAGGTACTCTCCATCGACGATTCCGATCTCGCCATCGCCGCATCGTTCTCCGGCGTGGAAAGCGTGAATGAGACCTTTTATGGCACCGCCGTGGTGCAGAGCGGAGATAAGTCGGACAATGTGACGCTGTTCGCGGGTCCCGCGGATTTGGACCATCTCGCCCGCTTCGTCGTCGTCCGCGGTCACATGTTCACCGCGGAGGACGTGCTGTCTCACGGTAACGTCGCGGTCATCAGTCAGTCGCTCGCGAATAAGCTGTTTGGGAGCGGAAATCCGCTCGGCGCCGTCATCACCCTGTCCGGCGTGCCGCTCGAGGTCATTGGCGTGGCGGAGCCGGAGCAGGCGAGCCTGTACTCGTTGGTGATGGGGAGTGACAATTTGTACATACCCGACACCACGTGCGAAGATATTTTCCCGAATTGGACAGCATCCGAGATGGATGTGGTGGTGAATCCTGGAGTCGATGTCCAGAGCCTGGCGAAGCGAATCGTGCTCGCGCTCAATATCCATGCGGGCGATCCGACGGCATTCGTCGACTCGTCAGGTCTCGTCGCGAGTGTCGCGGCTTTGATCGGAAAGGTGACGACCATCTTGACGGCCGTGATCGGCGCGGTGGCGGGGATCGCCCTGCTCGTGGGCGGGGTCGGCGTGATGAACATCATGCTGGTGTCGGTCACGGAACGCACGCAGGAGATTGGCATTCGCGTGTCGCTCGGTGCTAGGAAACGTGACATCGTGCTCCAGTTTCTTGTGGAGGCCATGGCCATCACCTCGCTAGGAGGTGTCGCCGGCATCGCGACAGGGCTTGCGGTGAGCGGCGCCCTGCGCGCGCTCACCGGCATTCCGGCCTTCGTGCCCTGGCCGGTTGGCGCGTTGGCGTTTGTCTTCTCGGCTGCCATCGGCGTCGTCTGCGGACTGTATCCGGCGGTGAAGGCCGCGAACCTCAATCCGATTGACGCCCTGCGGTACGAATAAGTTGCGCGCCGTTTGTACCTATCTGGGCTGTCCAGTATACTGAGTGCAGAGAGTGTGAAGATAGGCGACATCGAGGTTGTGCTTGATAAGGATGGTTGCGGATGCGCTTGGGGTTGAACATCGAGTACGACGGAAAAAATTATGATGTGTTGGAACTGCCGAATGAAGCGTTTGTCTGCCTTTTGCCGTGCATGACACCGGAGCAGTACAATCGGATCAATCGGCGTTTTGAGGACGTTTGGCCGGATGTGACGGTTCGGAGAAATCACATCCTCGCGTTCACGGCGGAGCGCGTTCACACGCCTGTGGATTACGTGTTTCTGTACCGAGGACCGTTCTGGTTCGACGACGAGGATTTGGACCGATACATTCAGGCGCACACCATGCAGGGTTACCGCCCCTGTTGATAGAGTTGGAGGAACTCGGTTGGCTTCGGAGCGCACCGTGATCGTATTTTTTGCGGGAAACGAAGTGGGGGGCGCTGCGACGCACCTCGCGACCTGGGCGAAGGCGCTGAAGGGCGCGCAGGTCGACTACCGCTACCGCTTTGTCAGCTTGGGCGACGGACCGCTTGCGGACGAACTGCGGCAGATGGGGATGTTGCACGGCGCGGTCGCAGGGACGGTTGGCGCCATACGCGATTTGGCTCGTGTGCTCCGACGCGAGCGCGCGTGGATTCTCCACTCGCACGGACCGCGCATGAATATGCTCGCATCGTTCGCCGCATCGAGTGCGGGGGCCATCTGGACCGCTACGATTCACAGCCATCCTCGATACGACTTCGAGGGGCACCCCTTGAAAGCCGCCTTGTTTCCCAGCCTCCATCTGTGGCGCCTGTCTCGTGCGCGCGGCCTGTTTGTGGTTCAGCCCGCGCTCGGAGACGCCCTTCCCTGCCGGACCATCCTCGAGGTTCCCAATGCGTTTTTTCCGCGGCTACCCAGGGCTTCGCGCGACGTGTGCGCAGCCGAATGGCGACGTCGGCTGGGCCTGAACCCAGAATCGAGGCTGATCGGCATCGCGGCCCGGCTCGATCCGGTCAAACAGATCGACGTCGCCATCGCCGCCCTGGCGCTTCTCTCAGACCTGGACGTTCATCTGCTTGTCGCGGGCGACGGGCGAGATCGTATCCGGTTAGAAGCGGCAGCGGAGGACTGCGGCGTGCGCCATCGGGTTCACTTTTTGGGGCATTTGCAGGATGTGCGCGATTTGTATTGCGCCATCGACGTCCACGTGTTGCCCTCGAAGAGCGAAGGAGCTCCCACCTCCATGTTGGAGGCCGGTTATTACGGGGCCGCGAACATCGGGTCGGACGTACCGGGCATTCGGCGGATGCTGCTCGACGGAGAGGCTGGCGCGCTTGTGCCGTCTGGCGATGTGCAGGCCCTTGCTCATGCGGTGCGGCGACTTCTCACGGACACCAAGGCGCGGGACGCCTACGTGGAACGGTTTCAGCGGCTCGTGCTTCCGAGGTATAGGCCGGAACGCATGGTCGTCGCGTACGAGCGCGGCTACACGGTAATCGAGGAAGATGCGGTGCGAAGTGGCTGGAGGCTTCCGGCGAACTCTGAACAGACGAGGTGAATGGATGATGTGGCGTCGGCGGCGCGTGTGGCGCGTTCGCTTCTTACCTCCGACACCTTATGGCGATCCCGCCCCTGCCGGTTGGATCTTTTTACTCGTCACGGTGTTGTGGTACCTCATCGTGGAGACCATCACGGGCAGGTCGACGTTTGGCCTTCTGCGCGCTGGCGCGCTGTATCCGCCGCTCGTGGAGCACGGCCAGTGGTTTCGCGTCCTGAGCACGATGTTTGTCCACGTGAGCCTCTGGCACATCCTCGTGAATATGATCTCGCTGTGGACCTTGTTCGTGGTCGAGCAGGCGCTGTCGACGCCTGTGTTCATCGCATTGTACGTCATCTCGGGCGCGGTCGGCAGTTTGCTGACGCTGCCCATCTCGCCGGACCAGGTCTCGGCGGGCGCGTCGGGAGCCATCTTCGGCCTGTTCGGCGCGATGCTTGCGCTCGCCTTGATGGGCATGTTTCCGCCATATGTCCGCAACCAATTGCTGATGGTGCTCGCGGTTAATGTCGTGATCGACATCATGAACCTGGGGACCATCGGCTGGATGGCGCACTTGGGCGGGCTTGCGACCGGAATGGCCTTGACCTACGGATTTGCGAAATGGCTCCGGAACCCGCGGTTTTGGACGGTGCTCGCCTGGATATGCAGCTTGGCCTGCGGAATCAGCTTGGTGTGGGATCTGGCGACGCCGTTGCCACTGTCCTGGTGAGGCATTCAATTCCTGATTGCAAATTGTCTAGGGAGGCCGTATACTACTCATCGTAGTGTTGACCTGTCGGACGGCGCATGATGTCCACGTGCGCCATGGCGAGTGCAGTCAACTGCAAATGGAAGAGGACTTACACTTAAAGGGTTAGGACCTCTGAGGACTAACTTTCCCCCGTGGTGTAAGTGCGATTCCACATGCCTTTTTCTCAAGAACGGCATGGCCGATTTGTTTGTAAAGGGGGACTTTTTTCATGGACACAATGGGGCGTCACGTCATCGCAGAGCTTTGGGAGTGTGATCCGGAGCGTCTGAACGACGTTCACGGAATCGAGCGCGCCATGGTGACCGCGGCCTTGGAGGCGGGCGCGGAGGTTCGCGAAGTTGCGTTCCACAAGTTCGCACCGCAGGGCGTCAGCGGCGTCGTCATCATTTCGGAGTCGCATCTCACGATTCACAGTTTTCCCGAGCATGGCTACGCGAGTATCGATGTGTACACCTGCGGGGACCGCATCGATCCGAATGTGGCGTGCGACTACATCACGAAGTACCTGGGCGCGAAGCGCCTTGAAGCAATAGAGCTTCCTCGCGGCGTAGGCCAGATACAGGTGCACGATGTGAAGGTGCGCGCGTTCTAACGCAACGGAGTGCCGCTCGGCCAAAAAAGGGGCGCCGGCTCACCGGCGCCCTTGCGCGTGTGTAGGGCGGGTGAAGATCGCCCTTTATTCGTTCCGGCTCGGAACCGGTGCGCCCGCAAACACGCGCTCGTGGTGTGTCGGAATGCGTCGATCCAGCAGAATATTGCCGTTGCCCGCGTCCACAATGACCAGGTACTTGTCCTCGTCATCGCGCGCGATCGCCATATACACCAGATTCGTGCGGATGTTGCGAAGCTGGATATCCTCGATCTTGCAACCCGGGTGTTCCGACATCACGGCCTTGCGCGCCTGCGCTTCGGTGCACTTGGCGTACTTCTGCAATTTTTTTGTATACGCGTCGTGGCTGGCCTGATATGCTTCGCGGAGGGTCTCGCGTGAGACCTGAACGCTCGAATGGATTTCGAATTGGTGAGAAGGCCCGTTGACGGGTGCGTTCGGCTCGGCCGACTCCACGGCCGGAGCAGCGAGAACGTGCGCGGGCGCTTGCCACCAGCAGGCCGATACGAGGCAGGCCGCCGCGGCTGCGGTGAGGAACCATCGTTTCATGGGGTCCACTCCTTCATCTGTGGGCTGTCGACATTAGGATGTCCAATGCGGATGGAACCATACATATTATGGAATTTTTGTCTTGGGAAACGCGAGACATCGGAGCTAGGTGCCAAGGAGACGCAAAATTGTACTTGCGCGATGGCCCGACACGCTGTATAATCAATCTCGTGCGTTGCGGGGCCGTAGCTCAAAGGGAGAGCACTACGCTGGCAGCGTAGGGGTTGTGGGTTCGAGTCCCATCGGCTCCACCATCTGGTGTACGGCGGCTCGGTAGCTCAGTCGGTAGAGCAGAGGACTGAAAATCCTCGTGTCGGCGGTTCGATTCCGTCCCGAGCCACCAGCCATGCGGAAGTAGCTCAGGGGTAGAGCATCGCCTTGCCAAGGCGAGGGCCGCGGGTTCGAATCCCGTCTTCCGCTCCAGGGCATTCGCTGCGAAACCCGGGCGGGGCAAGTCTCTGTCCGGGTTGCGCGGCCTCAAGGCGCCGTAGCCAAGTGGTAAGGCAGAGGTCTGCAAAACCTTCACCGCCGGTTCGAATCCGGCCGGCGCCTCCAGTTGAAAAAGCTCGTTGTGACGCGGCTTGCGAGGTTTTCGCGGCCGCGTCTTTCGTTTTTTGCGCTTCCTCCGGCGAAGGCTCGGCTCCACGCGGAGACATGTTGTGCTATAATCTTTTCAGTGATTTTCGAATCCTTGTGATGCAGTTGTTGGGAGAGGGGCAGCGCCGTTGAGGCGACACCTGTGGACCATCCTTTCGGAGCGAATCGCGTTTCAAAATCCCTGGATCCGGGTGGTCGAGTACGACGTGCTTCGGCCGGATGGACAGCCTGGCCTGTACGGCGTGATCGACGCTGGGCATAACGCTGGCGTGGTGGCGGTGGATGAACAGGACCGCGTGGCGCTCCTCCGCGAATTCGTCTTTCCCGTCGACAGGTTCCTGTGGCAGATTCCGAGCGGCCAGTTTCGCGATGAAGGGCCGGAGGCCGCTGCGGCTCGGGAACTTCGCGAAGAAACGGGCATCGTCGCGCGTTCGTGGACGTCTCTCGGGACGGCACACCTGAGCGCAGGCATCTCGACGCAGGAGACCCATCTGTTTCTCGCGCGAGACTTGTGCGTAGGGGAAGCGGATCGCGAGCCGACAGAGACCATGACCGTCTCATGGCTTCCATTGGAGGATGCGGTTCACATGTGTTTGCGCGGCGAAATCACAGATGCCGTGAGTGTGATGGGGCTGTTGAAAGCGTTCCTATGGATCGGACGGCATGGCCTGGAACGGGGGTGAGAGGGTGAAATTGTCGGAAGACGAGATCGAGCAGAGGCTGGCGGAATTGCCGGGGTGGCAGCGCGAGGATCAGTTCATCCGCAAACGGTTCGGGTTTGCGTCGTTTCCAGAAGCCGTCGCATTCGTGAATCGCGTGGCGGAAATTGCGGAGCGCAGAAACCACCATCCGTTGATTTCGATTGACTACAAGTACGTGACGCTGCGCTTCACGACGTGGCACGCCGGCGGCCTGACGTCTGAGGATTTTGATGAGGCCAAGGAGATCGAAAGCCTCTACGCCTCGAAAGAGGCGACGTGAGAGCGCAGGGCGCTGTCACGTCATTTCAGCCGCAGGATCTTGGCCCCTTGGTTCTGCGGAGCCGGGGGCTTGGGACCGAGTGCGGCGGCCATGTCATCGGTGACCTGCTTGAGCGCTTCATAGCAGTGTTCCATGGGCACAGAGGAATCCCACATGACGTCGCAATGGCCGTCCTCGTATACAATCACGCTGATCACGTATTGAATGTCGCTCATCACGTGAATCTCCTTTCGTCCGCCGGGCGAGATCGCCTGAACTCATTGTACCCTGTGGAGGGATCAAAGTGAAACTGGCGCATGCCGAGCCGTTGGACGGTGGGCAAGCGCTTACGAGGGGGGAATGGCGTGCTCCTAGGGTGCTGCGTTGGGCCTCGAGAGTTGCGCTTTGTCCGCGACGCCGGGTTTGACTACGCCGAGTTGAACGCGAAGGTGACCAAACCGAGCATGCCGGATGCAGAATGGCGGGCGATTCGCGACGAACTGCTGCGAAATCAGGTGCCGCTGCTCGCGTTCAATCGTCTGTTTCCGCCGGACATGTCGATCGTGGGCCCGGACGTGGACATGGACGAGATCGCGCGGTACCTGGCCGTTGCCTTTGCGCGAATGGCCGATCTCGGCGGTCAACACGTCGGCTTCGGGGCAGGCAAGAATCGCCGCGTGCCGGACGGTTTTCCGCGGGACGAGGCGCGCGCGCAACTGGCCCGCGTGGTGCGGATGGCGGGCGATCTCGCCGCCGCGCACGGGATGTGGGTCCACTTCGAGTTTTTCAATCGCGCGGAGACGAATCTCATCAACACGGTGGAAGACGCGGTGTCGTTTGTGCAAGAGCTTGCTCACGATCGCGTCGACCTGCTCGTCGATTTCTATCACCTCGTGCAAAATGGCGAGCCCGTGAGCGAGCTGACAAAGGCAGGGGGCCGCATTGGTTACGTGCACGTGGCGGACGAAGAGCGGAAATGGCCGGGCAGCGGCTCGCTCCCCGTCCGAGAATGGTTTGAGGTGCTCCGGGAGATCGGCTATCAGGGCCCCATCTCCATCGAGTGCAATTTCGAAGATCCCATCCCCGAACTGAGGCAAGCCGGGGAAGCCATTCGCAGGCTCAGTTATTCGGGCGGCTCAGGGCGATAGGCTGCTTGAGGCGGTGTCCTCGCGGAGGCCCGCCCCTGCCAGATGTGAACTCGAGGGCGCACGACGAGAAAGTCACGGAGGAGGATGGTTTGCATGCGAACGATGAAACTTGGCTGCACGCATCTGGAGGTACCCGTTGTCGGCATTGGCTGTATGCGCATCAATCGCCTCAGCCAAGCGGAAGCCGAGCGATACATCCAGACAGCGCTTGAACTCGGCGCGAATTTCTTCGATCACGCCGACATCTACGGGGGCGGCGAGTGTGAATCGAGGTTCGCCGAGGCCATTCACATGAACGACGACGTGCGCGAGCGCGTCATCTTGCAATCGAAGTGTGGCATCCGCAAAGGGATGTACGACTTTTCGAAGGAACACATTCTGGAGGCCGTCGACGGAAGCCTGCGCCGCCTCCACACGGATTACCTCGACGTGCTCCTTTTGCACCGGCCAGATGCGCTTGTTGAACCCGAAGAAGTCGCGGAAGCGTTTGAAATCCTGCAGACGACAGGCAAGGTTCGTTATTTCGGAGTCTCCAATCACAAACCGATGCAAATTGAGCTGCTGAAAAAGTTTGTCCACCAACCTATTGTGGCCAATCAATTGCAACTCAGCATCACGAATGCCACCCTGATCGCCCAGGGCATGAACCTCAACATGGGGAACGAGTGGGCGGTCGATCGCGACGAGAGTGTGCTCGACTACTGCAGGATCCACGACATCACCATTCAGCCGTGGTCCCCATTTTTATACGGGTTCTTCGAAGGTGTCTTCTTGGACAATCCGAAGTTTCCGGAATTGAACCGGAAGCTGGACGAAATCGCGGCGCGCTACGGCGTGTCCAACGTGACCATCGCCATCGCGTGGCTCCTGCGCCATCCGGCGAAGATGCAGCCCATCATCGGTACCATGAACGTGGATCGCCTGCGCGCGTCGTGCCAAGCGGCGGACATTCAGCTCACGCGGCAGGAGTGGTACGAGATCTACCTCGCGGCAGGCTACCAGTTGCCCTGAGCGAGGCCGGCAAGTACACGAGGATCGGCTCGAATGCCGGTCCTCTTTTCATTTGCGCTGTCAACCATCTTGATTTGCGCCATGTGCCCCAAAAGGGGGTGCGCCGCACTTTCACGTCTTTTCAAACGTGGTCAACATCTCGTCGTCGCTTGTCTTTCTTTGTCCAAATTGCTATATTCGGAGGCGGTCGCGCGATGGCAACGGCGCTGTACACGTCTTCATGCTGATGGCGATGGACGCCGCCGCACATGGGCCGCTTCCTCGGGGCGCATACTGACCTTGTACGTGCCCGCCGATGGAATGTGGTCACGAGTTCACGTAGACGGCTTGAAATCGCTATCGGTCGAAACCCCAATTTCTAGGAGGTGCATCGGGTGCACGCGCTATTTCATGCGAACGCCGTGGACTACATCATCATCCTGGTCTACTTCGCTTTCGTCCTCGGCGTCGGATTCGTCCTTCGTAACCGCGTTCGCACTGGAGAGGATTTCTTTTTGTCCGGCCGATCCATCCCGGCCTGGATCACGGGCTTGGCGTTTCTATCCGCCAACCTCGGGGCGCTCGAGATTCTCGGCATGACCGCGAGCGGCGCCGAATACGGCATGCTCACGACTCACTTTTACTGGATCGGTGCGATCCCGGCCATGTTGTTTCTCGGCCTGTACATGATGCCGTTTTACTATGTGTCGAAGGTGCGCTCGGTGCCGGAGTTCTTGAAACTGCGGTACAACGAAGCGACCCGCGCGCTCAATGCCATCGCGTTCGCCGTGATGACCGTCCTGACGTCGGGCATCAGCTTGTATTCCATGGCGCTGATCTTTCAGATCTTGATTGGTTGGTCGTTTGACACCAGCATTCTCGTGTCTGCGCTCGTGGTTTTGATCTACGTTGCGCTCGGAGGTCTGACCTCGTCGATCTTTAACGAGGTCGTGCAGTTCTTCTTGATTTGGGCTGGTTTGCTGCCCATCCCGCTCATCGGCCTGCACAATCTGGGCGGATGGCAGGGCATGATGTCCCGGCTGCCCGCGGGGTTCGGACATCTTTGGGCGAACCTGGGTTCCCCGTCTCACAACCCGATGGGAATTGGCTGGCTTGGCGTGGTGCTCGGGCTCGGTTTTGTGCTCTCGTTCGGGTACTGGACGACGGACTTCTTGGTCGTTCAGCGCACCCTCGCGGCGAAGGATCTGCGCGCGGCCCAATTGACGCCGATTTACGCAGCGTTCTTTAAGATGATTGTTCCGATTCTGGTGATCATCCCGGGGCTGATTGCGCTCGCCATCTTTCCGAAGATCGGCCATTCGCCGAACATGAGCTACAACCTGGCGCTGCCCCTGCTCATCGCCAAATACTATCCGCCTGGCATGCTCGGGCTTGGACTGACGGCCATGCTCGCGAGCTTCATGAGCGGTATGGCGGGCAATGTCACCGCGTTTACGACGGTTTGGACGTATGATATCTATCAGGCGTACATCAAGAAGGACGCACCGGACAAGCACTATGTGAACATGGGGCGCTGGGCGGTCGTGGTCGGCGTCATCATCAGCATCGGCACCGCCTACTTCGCGGCCGGTTTCCCGAGCGTCATGGATTACATGCAGACGCTGTTCTCGTTCTTCAACGCGCCGCTGTTCGCCACGTTCTTGTTGGGGATGTTCTGGAAAAAGGCCACGCCTTGGGGCGGTTTCTGGGGCCTGCTCGCGGGTATCGCCGGCGCGTTCGCCATGTACTTCTTCCTGCCCGCGCATATGTTCTCGAGCCCGGATGCAGGTAACTTCTGGCGCGCATGGTGGGCCTGGGTGATCACGGTCGTCGTGACCGTCTTGGTAAGCCTTGTGACGCAGGGCAAGCGGCCCGAAGAGCTGGAAGGCCTCGTGTACGGCCTCAGCAAGCGGCCCGACTACAGCGGTTATCCGTGGTACAAGCGCCCGGGTTACCTGGCGGCCATCGTGTTCGTGATCCTGGTGGGCCTGAATATCGCGTTCTGGTGATCCATCCCGGGGAGATGATGAGATGAAGCGCTTTTTGGACCTTCGGTTCATGATCGGCATCTTGTTTATCGTGTACGGCGTCGTGCTCGGCCTGTACGGCGCTGTGGCCGATCCGCATACGCCCAGTTTGCACACCAACATCGACCTCTGGTGGGGCGTCGTCTGCCTGCTGTTTGGCATTGTATTCCTCATCGCGTCGCTGGCCAAGCCGAGCGAGTGACGGCGCGCATCGAAGAGGATGGACGGGCAGCCTGGTTTCCAACCGGCTGCCCTTCTCTTTCTCCAGACATGTCCGCCCGGCTTCTGGGACTTCGTGTCTTTGTCCCGAAATCGGGGTTTAGGTATCATGGGGAGGGTATCGTTTAAGGGAGGGCTTTCGTTGAACAGCATCCGAGTGACCGTCTGGAACGAATTCCGCCACGAACAACGGGATGAGGCCGTTCGCAAGGTGTATCCGGACGGCATTCACGCGGCCATCGCGAAACCGCTGACCGACGCGGGGATGCAGGTTCGCACCGCGACGTTGGATGAGCCGGACCACGGGCTCACAGAGGCTGTGCTGAACGAGACCGACGTGCTCGTTTGGTGGGGCCATGTGGCACACCACGAGGTGCAGGACGCCATCGTCGATCGCGTCGTCCGCCGCGTTCATTCCGGCATGGGGCTCGTGGTGCTCCACTCCGGGCATTTCTCGAAGGTGTTTCGAAGCCTCATGGGCACGTCCTGCGATCTGCGCTGGCGGGAAGAAGATGAGAAGGAGCGGCTTTTCGTGATCGATCCGACGCATCCCATTGCCGAGGGCCTTCCGCCGTATTTCGAGCTCCCGAAGGAGGAGACCTACGGGGAACATTTCGACATTCCGGTTCCGGACGAGATCGTCTTCTTATCGTGGTTTTCGGGTGGGGACGTATTCCGCTCGGGCGTCACGTTTCGGAGGGGGCGGGGGAAAATTTTTTATTTCAGACCTGGACATGAGACGTATTCAACCTATCACGACTCGAACATCCAGCGGGTGATTGTGAACGCTTGCCGGTGGGCAGCGCCGACACGCGGCCCTGTTCCCGCGTACGGCCACGCGCCAAGCCCCGAGGGTGCTCGATGATGAGGAGATGAAGGACACACGTGGCTCTCATGGCGCTGGCAATCTTTCTCGCCACTTTGGTCCTTGTGGTGTGGCGCCCTTGGGGTTTACCGGTGGGCTGGAGCGCGCTTCTCGGCGCGCTCTTGGCCCTCGCCGCCGGGGTGGTGCGGCTGCACGACGTGTGGACCGTCTGGAATATCGTGTGGGACGCGACGCTTACATTTGTCGGAATTCTCGTCGTATCCAGCGTCCTCGACGCTTCAGGATTTTTTGAGTGGGCAGCGCTTACCATCGCGCACCGAGCCAGGGGGCGCGGTCGGCTTGCATTCGTCTTGATTTTGGCACTTGGCTTCATGGTTTCGGCGTTCTTTTCGAATGACGGAGCCGCGCTCATTCTCACCCCCATCGTGCTCGAGAAAATGAAAAGACTGCAGTTCTCCGCGCGGCAGATGATCCCGTTTCTACTCGCCGGCGGCTTCATCGCAGATTCGACTTCCATTCCACTCATCATCAGCAATCTCGTCAACATTATCTCTGCGGATTACTACCACCTAGGCTTCTTGCGGTACGCGCTGCGCATGCTCGTGCCGGATCTCGTCTCGTTCGGGGCGAGTCTTGGCGTCACCTATCTTTACTTTCGCCGCGAGATTCCCGCATCCTACGACGTCGGGGCTTTGCCTGCTCCGGCAAGCGCCATCCGCGATCGGTCGATGTTCAAGTTTTCTTGGTGGATGCTGGGCGTCATGACGCTGGGCTATGTCGCGAGCGAGATCGCGCACGTTCCGGTGTCCGCCGTTGAGGGTGCCATCGCCATTGCATTTCTCATCGCCGGTTGGCGCACGCGGACGGCCGATCCACGGCGCGTCCTTCGAGAAGCGCCGTGGTCGATCGTCGTGTTCTCCGTGGGCATGTACCTGGTGGTGTATGGGCTGGAACGCGCTCATCTGACCGATTGGTTGACCCGCCTCGTCCAGATGACGTCGCACGCCAACCTGTTCTGGGGCGTGATGGCCATGGGCGTGCTCTCGGCGTGCTTATCCTGCGTGATGAACAATCTCCCGAGCGTGATGCTCGGGCTCTTGGCGATTCAGCATACTGGACTGCCCGTCTCCGACCAAGTGGCGCTCGCGCTCGCAAACGTGGTCGGGTGCGATCTCGGCCCGAAGATGACGCCCATCGGTTCGCTCGCCACGTTGCTATGGTTGCACGTGTTGGAGTCCCGCGGCGTGCGGATCACGGTCTCCGCGTTTATGCGCGCGGGGCTTGCCTTCACGTGGCCAACGCTGTTGACGGTCTTGGCGAGCATGTATGGTTGGCTGTGGCTCGTCCGCCACCTATCGTGAGCTAGAGGCCGGCCCGTCGATTTGCGTCAACACGCTGCGGCTCACTTCATCTAGTTCGCGGAGATCATCTTCGTTCAGGCGGAGGTCCACCGCGCGAACGTTTTCCTCTAGGTGCGCGATGCTTTGGGTTCCGACAATTGCGCTCGTGATGCCGGGCTGGTGGAGGATCCAGGCGATGGCCACCTCTGCGGGCTTCACGCCGTGGCGATCGGCTATCTTCTTCACACATTGCACGAGGGGCGTCTCCGCTTCAAGGTGCTCGGGCTTGAACAGGCGGCGGCCCTGACGAAAGTCGTTCGGCGAAAGCTTCAAACCGCCGAAGTGATAGGCTCCTGTCAAGATTCCCTTTGCCACGGACGAGTACGTGAGAACGCCAATGCCGTGTTCGCGGCAGTAGGGAAGCACGTCGGTTTCGATGCTCCGCTCCAAGAGGCTGTACTCGGGCTGAATGCAGTCCACGCGCGTGTAGCTCATGGCTTCCTCAAGAAGTTCCCGCGAGAAATTCGACACCGCGACGCTTCGGATGACGCCCTGATCTCGCAGTTCGGCAAAGGTGGTCATCGTTTCCGACAGAGGAATGTCGCGATTCGGCCAATGGACGTAATAGATGTCGATATAGTCCGTCCTCAGGCGCTTCAGACTCTGTTCGACTGAGCGAAGGATGTCATCCCTTCGCAGATGGCCGGGCGAAACCTTCGTGGCGATCACGCAATCCTTTCGAACGCCTTCGAGCGCTCGGCCCACGATTTCTTCAGAATGGCCTTGTCCATATCCCTCTGCCGTGTCGAACGACTGAATGCCGAGTTCATAGGCGCGCTGCAAAGCCCGAATGTTCACATCGTCGTCCTGCTTTTCCCATTGTCCGCCGCCCAGTTCCCAGCATCCAAACGTGATCTCGGAGACTTGAATGCCATTCGACAGCTGACGATAGTTCATGTGCTTCGGTTCCTCCTCCCGTGGCCTCGCATCATCAAACGTTTTCAACAAAAACGGTTAGAATCCTCCTTTCACAGCTTCTAACGTTCGACGGCGACGCTTCCCGTGCGCCGAGCGAAGGCGCTCGCGCTTCTAGCAATTTTCAAGGGAGATGGCTTAGACTGAAACTGCGAAGAACCGAAGAATCCTGAGGAACGACTTCGCGAAGGGGATGTGGAAAACCATGGGGGCAAGGAAACGCGCTTTTCGGCGGCCGTGCCGCGGGCGCTGGATGGCGGCCCTCGTGATGTTGGGGGGCGTCGGCGCGGCTTGGACGCATGTTCATGCGGTCGACGGCGCATCTGAAAAGGCTGGCGACGTGTTTTTGACCAGCGAAGCGAGCGTGCCGGCGGGAACGCAGACGTCAGAGAATTGGGGCGGTTACATCGATACGCCGGCCGGATCGCAACTGTACACGAGCATCACAGGCGCGTGGACGGTGCCCAGCATCACGGGCCGTGATGGCGCGATGGCGGCGCAATGGATAGGCCTGGGCGGTGTGCAGACGGAAGACCTGTTGCAAATTGGGACACTCGAACAAATCGAAAATGGTCAGACACAGGTGCAGGTATTCTGGGAGAAATTACCTTCTGCTGCCAACACCGTGATGACGGTGCCCGTGGGCTCGAAGATCTCGGCAGCGATTCGGCAGCAGACCGGCTCCACCTGGGTGCTGACCCTGCAGGCCGCAACGCCGTCGGGCCAAACCCTATCCAAGACCATCTCGGTGAATCTGTCGAGTGTGTACGCGGAGAAGATTGGAACCTCGGCAGAGTGGATCAGCGAGGATCCGTCGACGATGCGGGGCGGGTTGTATCCTCTCGCCGATTCCGGCACGGTTCAGTTCACGGACGCGACGGTGAACGGGCAACCACTGGATGCGTCCTCGAATCAGGTTCAGCCGGTCGCCATGGTGGACGCCTTTGGGAATGTTCGCATCGCGCCGTCTTCCATCGGATCGGACGGGGAATCGTTCACGACCACCACGTATTCGGGAGCGGCATCCACGTCATGGCCGGGATCGAGCGGCGGATGGACAAACTCCACGGGTCCATCGAGCGCATGGCCAGGGACATCGGGATTCCCCTTCCCGACGGGGCAGGACTGGGGTGTGGGGAACGGAAACGGATGGCAAAGCCAAACCACGTGGTCGATTTCCATTCCTGGAGACGCTTCCGGGTGGACGCAGTGGATTTGGCCAAAGGGTCATCACCACTGGTCCATCGATATCCCGATGGGGAACGGAGCGAGCATCGAGGTCCAGCTATCGTGGGGATGGTAACGAAAACAATGGGCGGCTGGGAGAAGCCGCCCGTTTTGCGCGTGCGTTCGCCATCTCACGACGGTTGCTCGCGCATATCGAAAAAGACCGCGATGGTCGCGGCGATGAAAAACACGATACCCGGAGGGATATACGACCACTTCGAGAAGATAAATCCAAGAATCCCGCACGCGTACAGGAGTACGCCCGCGGTCTTGGGGTGACGACGAGCGAACAGCGAAATCACGATGCCCAGCGCGGATACCGCGATGGCGCCGTACGCATGCCAGTCGGCGGTTGGCGTATAGCCTTGCTGGGAGACCACGTCGAGCAACGTTTCCAACACGCCGATCATGCCGGCCACAATGCCTAGCAACATCGTGATCATCGGCTCATTCTCCTCACTTCTCGCCCCGCGCGGGACGAGTCGGCTGTCCAAACGCCTAAATGATGACATAAAAAAAGCCCATGTCGCAACATGGGCTTTTGAGCGACCGATTAATATTTCACGACATTCGCTGCCTGCGGACCCTTG
Organism: Alicyclobacillus acidocaldarius subsp. acidocaldarius DSM 446; assembly: GCF_000024285.1. Taxonomy (GTDB): domain Bacteria; phylum Bacillota; class Bacilli; order Alicyclobacillales; family Alicyclobacillaceae; genus Alicyclobacillus; species Alicyclobacillus acidocaldarius. Next base: position 2,259,894 of record NC_013205.1, on the reverse strand, counting down.
GGCCCCTCAACGATGTCGAACGTCACGCGTTGCCCTTCGTCCAGCGTCTTGAAGCCGTGTCCTTGGATGGCGCTGTAATGAACGAACACGTCGTCCCCGTTCTCCACCTGAATGAAACCGTAGCCCTTCTCCGAGTTGAACCACTTGACTGTACCTTCGTACATCCGAAATTCCTCCATGGTGCTTACCAGAAGCACTTGCTTTAGATTCCGAACTCCCGTGCGCTGACGCTGAACGAAAAAGCCAGCCGCCCGACCCGTTGAGGCCGAACGACCGGCTTCAAAGATCCAGACTTCCATCGTATGGAGTTCGGTGTTGAGGTTATTATACACCCTCCACTCGGGATGTCAAGCGTTCTGAGGAAAAAGGTTTCGGAGCGCGTCACGTTGACGCGCCTCACGCGTCGCTTGTGGATCGCTTGTCAATCACTGTGCGGATGATGCGTCCGGGATGAGCGCCAGACTAAGCGTGAAAGTCGATTGAAGGAGGGAACGCATATGAAGGTCGATGTGAAGTGCACGGTCGCGAATTGTCTCTTTTGGCACGAAGGCAACGAATGCGCGGCTCCATCCATCATGGTGTCCGTGAGTCGGCGCGGTGAGACATCGTTCCGGGAGGAGTTCGGCCGTGAATTCGCCGTGGCAGAGCGGGAGAGCCATGCGCGATCGTCCATGGAAACGTGTTGCGAGACGTTCAAACCGAGACACCGTTCGAACCCGTGATAGGCGACATGCGGGTGCGTGCTCTTGTATAATGAGATGCGGAGACTGGGTGAACCTCCCTCGCGGCTGCGGGGGAGGCTGGAGGATGACTGGGTGACGCGCCTATATGAGTTGTGCGAACGCTTGGTCGCGGAGATGCGTGTGTGGCAAGTGGGGTATGCGATTCTCTTTGCGGCGTTCGCGACGTTCGCCAATCTGTTTGACGGCGGCCAGGTGCTGTGGATTGCTGAGGTGTATCTCGGGCTCAGCGTGCTGAGCTTGTTGATCTTGCTCCCCTCCCTTCGGCGCTCGCTATTCCGCACATGGGATCCGCTGCGATCTCGAGTCTTACTCAGGCGCCCCCTTGCGCGCACCGTCACGCGATGCTACTTGTACGGTTTGACTCCCTTCGCATTCATGGGTTGTTTGGAATTGACCGCAGATGCTGCGAGCGCAGCGCTGAGGTTCAATCAGAGCAACGTAACGTCCCATGTGACGTGGGTGGACTACGCAGTGAGCGTGGTGGCTGGCCTCGAGGAGATGTGGCGTTGGAGTTGCGTGATTGCCGTGATCGCCCTCTTCCGCGTTGTGTTGCGCCGGTGGTGGGACACCCCGGGCGTGCGAATGTCAGGACTGGCGACTGCGCTTTTGCTCAGCGCTCTGGCGTTCGGGAGTGGTCACATCCTCGAGTTTACCCACGAACGCCTCCAAGCGTGGTACATGTTTAGCTGTTTGGGCTTGATCTTGGCCATCATGGCCATCCTCACGGGCCGCATTCTGCTGGTTATGGTCGTGCACAGCTTGTACGACGCTTGGGTGACGTGGCTTTCCACGCTAAACGCGCGTGTCGCCGCGGCATTCATCATCGCCTCGTTTGTCGCATTTCTGTCGTGGCTTGGCGTTGCGCTCATCCGTCGTCAATTCGGCTTTCGCGCGCCGGGCGCTGTTCGCGTACCCGTTTCTCTCACCGAAGTCAGCACGAGGCATCTTTTGGCGTTCGAGCGGGAGCGAGAGCAGATTTCGCGCGTGTTTCATCGGCGCGTCTATTGCTCGATCCGGCACATTGGCACGACGACGGTCGAGGGCGCCATCGCGAACGATGCCATCGACGTGTTGGTCCTGCTGCGCCGGCCTGTCTTGCACAGGGAAGAGTGGCACGCGCTCGAGCAGTGCGGCTATCAATTTTGCGGAAATGCCGGTGTCAAAGGACGTTTGCTTTGGGTGCGCGAGGCGGAGGAGTCGTGGCCTGCCGTGCATTTGCAGATCGCGAAATCGGGCAATCGATATAGCCGAGCCGCCATCGCGTGGACGAGGTGGCTGCAGACGCAGCAGGATGTTTTGCGGCGTTGGGAATCTCACAAGGAGCGATGGGTCAACCAATTCCATCGCGTGACCCTTGATCGATACATGGAGGGAAAACGGACGGTTTATGCACAGTGGAGTCGTAAGAAGCGTTCGCAATGGAGGTGAGGTGCATGGCCAAGCGGTATTATTACGTGTACACGGATCATGACGACGAAGACAACGCCAACTTGGAAGGGTTTGATATTCCCATTAACGAAGGCGACGCCAAGCGGATCGCCCGGCTGGTCAACTTATATGAGGAAAATATCCTGTCCATGTTGGACGAGGAGTATCAGCGCAAGACGAAGTGGTCAGATAAGTTGGCGGATCGCATGGCCGCGTTTGGCGGAAGTTGGACCTTCATCATCATCTTTGCGACACTGCTCGTTTCGTGGATGGTGTGGAACGCGGCGCCGGGTACGCGGAGATTTCACTTCGATCCGCCCCCGTTCATTCTCTTGAATCTGTGCCTGTCGTTCTTGGCCGCTTTTCAGGCGCCCATCATCATGATGAGTCAGAACCGGCAGGCTGCTCGTGACAAACATGAGGCCATCATCGACTTCGCGATTAACTATAAGGCTGAACAAGAAATTGATGATATGCAGAGTCACTTGCACCGAATTGAAGGCAAGTTGCTGCAACTGGAGCGCCTGTTAAAGCGCTTGGATGCCGTGGTGCTGCAACAGCAGGAGATGAGCTTGAATGCGCCACGTGCAGCAGTTGCGAGCGAAAAAAAGGCCGAAGAAGGAACTGAGAACGAGGTGAAGAATTCAGAACAGGAAAACACTTGAGCCCAAAGGGCGGGATGGGCATGGAACCCTCCACAGATCGTCGGGTGTTCGACGCAGCCGTCTGGGATTTGGTGATGGCCTTGGAGCCTGTACTTGAGCGCCGCCGAACTACGGAAGCCGCTTTGCAAGATCTGTGGGGCGTGTGGGAGCGGCTCTCTCCGCTCTCCGCCTCCGTTCGGGAAAGCAGTCAGGCGATTTCAAGCGCGTCAAACGCTTTGCGCAAGATGGCGGTCACGTTGAGCGTGGAGATCAGCCGACATCGCCTCGACGAGGACTCGGTTGTCACGGTGGCCCGTGAGCTGTGGGCGTGGTCGGAGCGGATGGCCGAATCCGCGCGGTCCATGGCAAATCTGTTGGCGAAAGTGCAACAAACGGTTGCGCAATTGGAGGACGGGCTTCGAGCCCTCCGGGAGCAGAGCGCGCAGGAGTTGGAGGCTGCGGATGAACTCCTGCTCCATGCCGAACGCCTCCAAGCGCTGTTGGAAAGGCAAGATGAGTGCCCCGGCCCTCAGGCGCCCAACAGCTCGCATCCCCGAGGTTGGCTGTAGACGCGCAGAAGACGCATGCTTTGTCTGAGAATCCCAAAGATTCGCTCCGCATTTTGAAAGACGCTCGTGTGGAATGTGAAACAGGCTTGCGCATTTTGCCCGAGCGTCGGATAATGGAGACGCGTTCTACATCCGTCGGGATGGCGGAACAGGCAGACGCAGCAGACTTAAAATCTGCTGGGGGTATCCCCGTGCGGGTTCGAGTCCCGCTCCCGGCATCGCGGCGCGGTTTTCCGCGCCTTTTGCATTTCTTCCCCCGCTTCTTCCCCGCGTTAACCACAGAAGACTTCACCCATTTGTTCGGTTCAAATACGTCTTCTCAACTCCCTTCAGGAACCCTCTGCACCCTGGTCCTTCATTTCCCGGCGGCGCGCCAGACGCTCGCGCACCATTTGCATGGCGATCGCGTCATCCAAATATCCTGCAGGAAACAAATAATCCGGGATGGCGTCCGTGGCGAGCAGGAAGTACAGGATTCCACTGGCCAAGATCCGCCTTTCGTCCTCAGGCGTGTCTGGCCGAGAAAATCGATCGTAGATGTCGTCGAGATCGCGCAGGAAATCTCCGATGCCTTGAATTTGACCTCGCTTCGCGAGGTACTTTTCCGCAATGAATTGTCGTCCCTCTTCCGTCTGCGCGTATGCCTCATATTTCTCAAGCTCTCGTTCGATCTCCGTCCGCAGAACATTCAAATTCCCAAGGCCGAGGTACTCGAGAAGCGCGTTCATCGACGTCTGCCGATCGCCATCGGTTGGCCCTATGGGCTCCTTGATGAGTGGGAGCCCCGCGGCTTCCGCCAGGGTGAGCGGTGGTACGCCGAGTGCGTCCGCGATGCGCCGCAGGTAGTCCAAATTCACCCTCTGTTTCCCGGCGATCATCTTCGAAATCGTGCTGACGCTGATACCCGTGGCGGTGGCCAACTGGCGCATGGACATCGAGCGGCGTCTCAGCAAAGACTTCACCGTCTCTTCCAAATGTCCCATCATGTTTCACCTTCATCCATCATGTGAAAGAAGATGTGTCCTCGGCGTTTCACTTGTTTCGAATTTCGCAACGGACTGGATCACGCGATGTTTCTCCTCTGCATAGGATACGTCGGCAGGCAGTTCAATGGACCACTCCATACAGCGGATGCGGAGCGAACGGCAGGGGGTTGGCAGGTATGGAGATGAGCTCTGCAACTTCGCGAACCGAGGCGAGATCGGATACGCCGTCTAAACTTCAGCAGATCTCCTCAGCGAGTTCCAAAAAGGGGGTACGACGGTATCTGTGGTCGTTCTGGGTGCTTTTGGGGCCCGGATTTCTTGCTGCATTGGCGGACAATGACGCTGGCGGCGTCATCTCCTACACGGCCACAGGCGTCCAGTTTGGCATCGGGCTGTTTGTGCCCCTGGTGCTGTGCCTCGCGGCCCTCACGTTCACCGTCCAGGAGATGAGCATGCGTCTCAGCGCGGTGACCCAGGAAGGGATCTCGCGACTTGCACAACGGCGGTACGGAAATTTTTGGGGATTTTATCACGTGGCGACGCTCGCGTTGGAAAATCTGTTGACGCTCATCACCGAGTTCATCGGAATGTCGGCCGGGCTTGGGATGCTTGGAATTCCCATGTGGATCGCCGACCTCCTGTGCTTGATCTTTGTGATCTCGTTCGTGGTGTTCACCGGCTACTTCACGAAAGAACGCATCGCCCTCGTCATTGGCGGGTTGAACGTCGTCTTTCTCGTTGTGGCCGGCATGACACATCCAAGCCTTCATGCCCTCGGGCGGGCGTTTGCGACTTGGAATGTCCCGACTTCCCTCCGGGGTGACGTGATCTGGTTTGTGATTGCCACGGTGGGGAATGCCATCGCGCCTTGGATGATCTTCTTCCAGGGCAGTGGCGCGATCGACAAAGGTGTCAGCGCTCGCGAGCTCAGGTTCGGCCGGATCGATACGGCCTTCGGCTGTATCATGCAGGTCGTGATTGCAGCCGCCATCATCGTCTGTGGCGCATCTCTGTACGGCCATCTGCACAATGTGACGAGCCTTGGACCGTCGGACATCATCGGGGGTCTTCAGCACACGGTGGGGCGCTTGGGTGCAACGCTCTTTGGCATCGGCCTGTTTGACGCGGGATTCTTGGCTTCGATCACGGTGTCGCTCTCGTCCTCCTGGAGCATCGCGGAGCTGTTTGGCTGGTCCAAGAGCCTCAATGACAAAGTACGGCAAGCGCCCAAATTCTATGCCATCTACGCGGGGAGTTTGGTGATCGCGGCGGCTGCCATTTTGATTCCGCACTTGCCCCTCAATTTCATCTCCATCGTCGCGCAGGTCATCGGGGGTGTGCTGATGACGCCGCTCCTCATCTTTCTGGTTCTGATGACGAGTGACAAGAAGCTCATGGGGCCGTATCGCACGAGATGGTGGGGGCGCATCTGGGGATGGGCGATGGTTGGGCTGCTCATCGCTTTGACGCTGGCCACGGTCACCCAGACTGTTCTTCAGGCGTGATCGGGTCGTCGCGTCTTTGGGGGCACGATTCGGTGTGCAAAAGCGCGTTTCAAAGATTTGTGGCGAGAACGCTTTCTTGACGCTCGGAACTCTTGACAGATGGGGCGGTGAATGATACAAAGACAGAGGAATTGCGGCAGTCGGTGACGGGCGTTGGTCCAGGCACCGCGTCGCGCGCGAAACATACCATAACTTTTGAAGATGCGTTCCTCGTTAGGCGAGGCTACTATACGAACACAAGCCACTGCCCGGAAACGTGGAGACACGCCAATGGGTAGAACAGGTATGGCCGGCTTAAGGCTTTACCTAACGTGGCTGGGTTTTCCCTACGTCGTATAGTGCCAAAGCTCAACCAGGGGGATGTGCATAGGGCTGCGCCCGTGCCCCCTGGTTCGCCAGGGGGTTTTTCATTGGGCCATGATGGAAACCGTGGAGGAGGTGATGGGTATGGACAGTCCGTCGAGTAGTCGCCCCGTGTGCGCAATGAATCCGCAGGGAACAGGCGGTCGTATGGGTTTCTACCGATTGTATCATATTGGGGCGTGGGGACTTCCTGCCCATCGCCCGTCCAGGGGTGATTGTCATGGCTCGCAACGCGAATGTGTACGCAACCAAGGATTTGCATGAACTGGAGCGTGAACTTCGCGCAAAGGATATGGCCCGAGTGGCCCGCCTCTACGGCAAGCGGGGCTTTTGGGCGCGCCTTCGTCTGCTTCTGGTGCTGATCGGCCCGGGCGTGTTGACGATGATCGCCGACAACGACGCAGGCGGCGTCATCACCTACGCGCAGACGGGGGCCACGTACGGGATTGGCTTCTTCATTCCGTCGCTCATCATCGCAGGTTTTATCGCGTACGTCGTTCAGGAGATGACGGTCCGCCTCGGCGCCGTGACGCGCAGAGGCCATGCCGAGATGATCTGGGGACGGTACGGAGCGTTCTGGGGCTGGTTTTCCCTTATCGATCTCGTCGTGGCGAACGTGCTCACGCTCGTGACCGAGTTCATCGGGATCAAAATCGGGATGGGCGTGTTTGGCGTCCCGGGGTGGATCAGCGAATCCATTGCGCTTGCCATCGATGTGTTCGCGCTGCTCGTCTTGCGGTACTACACGTGGGAGCGCATCGCGCTGTGGATTGCCGCGGGGAACCTCATCTTCATCCCGCTCATGTTTATGGCAAAGCCGCACTGGTCGGCTGTGGCCGATGCGTTCGTGAACTGGAACGTTCCCGGAGGTTTCACGGCTTCGTTCTTGTTCATCGTGTTGGCCAACTTCGGGACGACGATCGCGCCTTGGATGCTGTTCTTTCAGCAGTCTTCCGTGGTGGACAAAGGGCTCACCGAGCGGGACATTCGTCACGGTCAGCTGGACACGGCGCTCGGCACACTGGCGATGATTGTGGTGGCCTGCGCCATCATGGTCCTCACGGGCACGGTCATGCACAGCTCGCACGGCATGAACCTGGACATCACGGGCATCTTGAATCTGCTCGGGGCCAAGATCGGCCCAGTCGGTGAACGCCTGTTCGCACTCGGGCTTGTGGAAGCAGGACTCATCGCCGCCATCGCGTTGACGGCAAGCACGTCGTGGGCGATGGGGGAAGCCTTCCACTGGCCGAAGAGCATCAATATGCCCGCGCGCTTGGCCTGGAAGTTTTATGTGCCCGGGATCGCGAGCGCTGTGATCGCAGCCGCCATCGTGCTCATTCCGCACGCGCCGCTTGGCTTCTTGAACATGATTGTGCAGGTCATCGCGTCCATCTTCATGCCGGCGGCTCTGATGTTCCTGATGCTGCTTCTCAATGACCGCGAGGTGATGGGCGATCACGTCAACCGCACGTGGCAAAACGTCTCTGGCTTCGCCATCATCGGGCTGCTCGTGGTGCTAAATGGCCTGTATGGGCTGACGGTGATCTTCCCGAACTTGTTCTGAGTGAGGAGGTATGAGCGATGAAGCGGAAGGACGGCGTGATTGTGGACCTGACCTCTGGAGCGCCGATCTCGCCCACGGATCCGCTGCCGCGCGCCCAGGTGAAAGGGTGGGTCAAGGCGGTCTTCTGGGGACTCCGGGTGTACATCGCCATCATGCTGGTGCTTGTCGTCATTGGCTTCGCGAAAGGAAGCTTCTAAGGCGCCGTGCGATGCATCAAGGGAGTGGAGCGACGAATGCGGCCACACAGTCCATAGGCCTGCTTCCCGGAACCGAACGCGAGGAAAGCAGGCCTTTTGTATGCTTCACAGGCCTTTGTGGCGAATACGTTCGCGACGGCTGCTGGCGCGGGCTCTTGGCCCTGCGCCATGCAGGACGGCGGAGCGGGCTGCGAGTAAGGCACCGACGGCAGCTGCGCCCAAGATCCACTTCATCGCTTGGACCTCCTCGCTGAGATGCCCATGATGTCCACGATTTTTCCAAAAGACACTTCGTTTCCTCGATGAAAAATTTTGTTGTAGGCTATGCGTTCGAAGCGCGGGCTGTGTCTGGTTGTGGACCATCCGCCTTTGCCGCGAGAGTCTCGGGACACCAAGCTGGATTTCGAGGGTTCTTCAAGCTGAGGGTGGTATCGTGAGAACTGCGGAACCCCCCTGAAACCCCCTGAACATCCTTGGCCACCGCACGCGCGGTGGCAACTTTTTTCCGGCATTCTCGGGTGCGTTCAAGCGCACTTGTCCTGCTCTGTCGTGCGACGTCACAAAATTTCAATGGACTTTCAAGCGAAAATGCGTATGCTACATATTGAACCCTTCCATTCCCCCTGGGTTTCATTGTGGCCGCCGTGGCGATACGGCGGTTTTTTCTTTTCTCAAGATGCCGTGCGGTCAGGCAGCAGCCAGTAGATCAGCAGGCCGGCGACCGTCGCAATGGCGATCCCGTTTTGAGGCGCGCCGATTCCGATGATGAAAATGACGGCGACCACGATGAGGTTCTTTGTCTTCGTCAAGTCCACCTTGGCCTCAATCATGTGCCGGATGCCCATCGCCGCGATCATGCCGTACAGCAGGATGCCGACGCCTCCGACCACGGCTGGTGGGATGGACTGAATCACCGCGCTCACCTTTCCGACGAGGCCCAGAAGGATGGCGATCACGGCCGCTCCCTGAATGATGCGGCTTGAGAAGTTCCTGGTCATCGCCAGTACGCCCAGGTTCTCCGCGTACGTCGTCTCCGCAGGTCCGCCGAGAAGTGCCGAAATCAGCGTTGCAAGTCCGTTGCCGAACAGGATGGAGCCGAACCCCGGGTCGCGCGTGACGTCGCGCTCGATGATCTCGTTCAGCACGAACATGTGGCCGAGATCCTCGACCATTGTCACGAGCGCGATGGGCGCCATGCTCGCCATGGCGGCCAGGTTCCACTCCGGGGCGTGGAAGGTGGGGAACTCGATCCACTTGGTCTGCGCGGCGGCTTGTCCGAGGTGAACCAAGCCGCGGGCCAGGGCGTACAGGTATCCAGTGACGATGCCGACGAGGATGGGGATGATTCGCAAGGTGCGCGGGCCTGCAATGGCGCACGCGACGGCTGCAGCCAGCGTCACGATGGCCACGTCCCAGTGGGTCGACGCATCCACCGTGACGGCTGTGGTCGCCAGCGACAGCCCGATAATCGAGACGACAGGGCCCACCACCACGGACGGAATGGCGCGGCGGACGCGATCGAAACCCACGACGCGAACGATGAGGGCAAAGAGGAAGTACACGACGGACACGCTCACAAGTCCGGTGACCGCCTGCCCGGGCGCGTGGTGCCTCGTGACGTACAGCGTGAGGGGCGCGATGAAGGCGAAGGAAGATCCCAGGTACGCAGGCACCTTGCCGCGCGTGATGGCATGGAACACCAGCGTACCCAGGCCGCTCGCCACGAGTGTCGCGCCAGGGCTCAAGCCCGTCAAAATCGGCACGAGCACCGTCGCGCCAAACATCGCGAACACGTGCTGCAGGGACAACGGAAGCTTTCGCAGGACAGCGCTCAATGGGATGACCTCCTGTGGGATGGATGCGTGGGATTCGCATGCGCGGAGCGATCCGTGGCAAGTATAACCACGATCTCGCCAAAACTCAAAGGAGTGTGATCGCGTGCGCTGGGGAGTCGCAGGGCTATCCCTGCTTGTGGCCATCGTCCTCGCAGGCTGTGACACAGTCAGTGAGCGCGGCGGAAACTTCATTGGGGAGAGCACCAATCAATCCGTGAACGGCTCCGCGGCCGCCTCCGGCACGAATCGGACCGATCTCGGCAATCGGGCGTTGGGAAGCAACAGCGCAGAGACAGGCAATGCCGTCGGGGGCAGTCAGCACCAGCCCACGAGCGATAGCGGCGCGTCGCGCGGTTAGGCGGTGAAAAACGTACAGCCCCCGCCCAAACGCCTAGGTTTGCGGCGGGGGTTCGCTTTACTGAGGGTTGGTCATGATGAGCGTCGCAGATTTCAGCAGCACGCGGTTCGGTAAGCGGAGCGCGTCGACCACGAGTTCGGCGACGTCCTCCGGTTGCATCTGATGATCTTCGTCTCCCAGCTTGAGCCCCACGTTGCGCGCCAGATCCGTGTTCACGGTGCTCGGCAAGAGCGCCATGACGCGAATGTTGTGCTTTCGCACCTCGTACATCAGCGATTCCGTGAAGCCGAGCAGGCCAAACTTGGATGCCGAATACGCCGACGTCGTGGCGGAGCCCTTCTCGCCCGCCGTCGAGCTGATGTTGATGATATGGCCACGATTGCGCTCGATCATATGGGGCAAAATGGCGCGCGTCGCGTAATACGTTCCCAGCAGGTTGACGCGGACGATGCGCTCCCATTCCTCCACAGGCATGTCGATCACGGTGCCAAAGCTTGCCGTGCCGGCGTTGTTGACCAAGACATCGACCGATCCCAATTGCTCCTTCAGGCGCTGGATGGCCGATTCGATGGACATGCGGTCGGCGATGTCGGCGGCTTGCGTGTAGACCGAAATCCCGTACGCGCTGCGAATGGCATCCGCCACGCGGTTCAAATCGCTTTCTGTGCGGGCGATGAGCCCGAGGTGCACGCCCTCTTTCGCCAGATGTTCCGCAATGGCCTTGCCGATGCCTTTGCCGGCGCCCGTGACGATGGCGCTCCATCCCTTGAGCGATTGTGCCATGTCTGATTCCCTCCTCTGTGTATCTCGGCGCGCCCTCATTATAGAAGATGCGTAAGCTCCTTTCAAAAAGGGAGCGAAGCGCTGATGTGCCTTCGCCTCGTGTCAACGCCTGCACCCTCGAAGCGCATGTGACATACACGAGAACATGGCGAAGGGGGTGAAGCGCGATGAAAGTTTGGAATACCTTGATCCAACTGGCCCAGACGAAGCGGCTGAGCACGCTGATCATCGGCTTATTGGCGTCGGCCAAGCTCATCACGGACGCACTCGGCCTTCCTTTCATCACGGATCCCGAAATCAACGCCATCGCGAACGCGGTGGCATCGGTGGTCACCGTGATCGCCATCTTCATGACGCACAGCAAAGCGCCGGCTGGGACGCCGATCTCGCCGTCGAGCGGCGGAGGAGCGGGCGGGGGATCAGGAGTTGCGTCGGCTGATTCCGCGGCGGGCGCCAAAACGGAGATCTCCAATCCTGTCCAGTCGCCGCAACAGGCGTCCGACGGGTTCGCTCGGCCCCCGGGAGCGTGACGTGGAGCCTACGGCGCGCGTCTGGTAGAATCGAAGGGCATCGATAGGCCTGGAGGAATGCGAAATGCCAGAGCGCGTCGTCACCACGCTTGAAGTCCGCTGGGGAGAGTGCGATCCGGCCGGGATTGTGTATCACCCGTCGTATATCGACTGGTTCTCCATCGCTCGAATGCACTTTCTGAAGGAAAACGGCATTCACTACATGTCCGACTTCCACGATCGCGGCGTCACCGTCGTCGTGACGGACGTGGCGTGTCACTATCGGAAGGCGTTGCGCGCGGAGGATGTCGCGCATGTGACCGCGAGGCTCGTCGAGATGAGCCGAGCGCGGCTTGCCTTCCGCTACGAAGTCACGAATGGTTCTGGCGACTTGTGCGCATGGGGAGAGACTCGGCACGCGTTTGTCGATCGAGACACACTGCGCCCCGTCAATCTCGGGAAGTTTGCGCCCGAACTCTGGGGGCGATTGGCGGATCTTCCGGTGACCACGGCGGACCCTACGGAGTGATGACAAGGGACGGGGCGGGGAATCCATGAGAAGGATTCCAGCGCCCCGTCCTCGCGAGATCACTTAAAGGGACATCATTTCCTCGTGTAATTCTTCATACATCCTGGCCTCGGAGAGCGCGATGTATCGCCCCGTTTCATACATGTCCTTGAGATCGCGAGGCGACGTGAAGGTCTCCAGGATCTGTTTGCAAAGTTGATAATGGCGCGGCTCGTGCTCGTCCGCGTGAACCTCCCAAAACAAGGTGTTCACCGGGCCGCGCCGCTGATAGTGGGGATGGCGAAAGCCTTCGCCGATCCGAGCCATCACTTGACCCGCGAACAGTTCGGATCCGAGCCCGACCGCGGCCATGGCCTGCAGCGGTGTGGCTTGCCGGAAGAATTGAATGAACGTATCAATCGCAGTCTCCACGGCTTTCGACATGGGCACGTCCGGGATGCCGTGCTCGTCCAACCGGGCATCCGGCGCGACGGTGCGAAGAAAGGTGAGGTAAAGCTTCTCGTGCGCCCGACCCGGCTCGCCTCGGCCGGCCTCGTCCCACAGGTTGTCGGCGATGGGCACCCACCACGTGTCGATGGGCGGCATGGCGGCGATGGCAGCGCCCAGCACGCGTGGGAAATGGCGGCTGTAGTATCCGTATTGGAGCGCGAAGTGCCGAATTTGAGCCTCCCGATATCCGCCGCTGCAAAGGGTCTGGAGAAAGCGCCCCTCGAAGAAATGATGTTGAACGAGTTCGAGCATCGCCTGCTCCACGTCCGCGTAACAAGAAAAGCTGAGGTGTGGCGTCACAAACATCCTCCTTCTCACAGGTGCGATCCGATGCGACGGCCCCCTCGTCGCGCCGAGTCGCGTCGATAGCATACGAGAATCACGCAAATGCGATCAACTCCTTCGCGGATTGACACCCCATCTGCGGGTTGCTACAATGGGGACGCTGTGCGCGGCTGTAGCTCAGAGGGAGAGCACTACCTTGACACGGTAGGGGTCACAGGTTCGATTCCTGTCAGCCGCATGTCCGCAAGGCCGCTGGACGTTGCGTCTGGCGGCCTTTTGCTGTGTGCGCCATCCGGCAATCCCAACGACCGCTGTGCGCGGAATTCAAGCTGCTTTTGAACTTTCTTTGAGATCGATAGAAGAGGTGGAGACGCAACTCGCGTCGAATTCGGTGGAGCAAGGAGCAGCGCAGTGCCAACGGCGCCACTCGACGGGGCACGAGTGGCGCCTGCCATCGGAGGCGTATACACTGTGCAAAGACAGACTCTTCCTCGTTCTGGAGGGACGCTTCCGATGTGGACGTGGGTGGCCGCATGTCTCGCAGGACTGGGCGGCTTGGGTTATGCGACCACCGTGCTTCCGACGCGCTGGCTCAAGGTGGAGCGCGTGGATTGGCAACTGGGACTTCGGCGAACCATTCTCCAGGTGAGCGATCTTCACGTGGAGCGCAATCGCGTCTCTCCCGAGCGGTTGGCTTCCATCTGTCGTTCCGAGCGACCGGACTACATCTGCCTGACCGGAGACTATGTCGATTCGGAGCGGGCCATCGTTCGCCTGCAGCCGTATCTCGGCGCGCTCGAAGCGTGTGATGTGCCGATGTACGCTGTGCTTGGCAACCACGACTACAAGCTTCGCGGCAGGATCGGCGCGCTTATCAGCTGTCTCAAGGCGCACGGCGTGACGGTTCTGCGCAATGAAGCGGTCGTGCTCGACGGGTTCAATCTGGTCGGGATCGACGATTACCAAACGCGCAGGAGCGATGAACGGGCTGCGTACCGGAATGTGCAAGAGGGCCTGCCGGTGATCGTCATGACGCACGATCCGACGTTTGTCCTCGCAGCGCGGCGGCCGTTCGACGCCTTGATGGCCGGGCATCTGCACGGCAAGCAGTTTCAGCTTCCGTTCTTTTACTATCTGAAACCGATGGGCCCGCTGGCGAAGCGCGGCATCTATGCGGGCATGCACCGCGTCGAGGCCGGGCCTTACTACATTTCCAAAGGTGTGGGCCAGTCCGGCATCAACCTGCGCTTTTTGGTGCGAAGCGAGGTCACGGTCCACCGGTTCTGAGGATGGCGCTGCCGAGGAGGGACAAGCATGGCCGACTTTCGTCACGTGAATCTCCTGACCAGGCTGGATCGCCTGCCGATCACGCCGCGCGTGGTGGGGATCATCGCGCTCCTATCGCTCGTGTGGCTGGCGGAGGCGTTCGACATCGGCATCGTGGGGCCGGTGCTCACCACGCTCGAAAAGGCGTGGCACCTGACTTCTTGGCAGACGGGGCTTTTGGCCATCGCCTCCACCATCGGCATCGTGCTCGGCATGATGCCCGCGGGCATGATGGCGGATCGATTCGGGAGACGGCGCGTCATCCTGATGGGCATCGGGTGGTTTTCGATGGTCACGATGCTCGGCGCGCTCGCGCGGAATGTGGCGGCCCTCTTTCTCGTGCGGCTCGTGGCGGGCATCGGCGAAGGTGCGGTGTTGCCCATGCCGTATCTCATCCTGTCCGAATTCACGAATTACCGGCGGCGGGCCGTCAGCGTGGGGTACGCCAACGGGATCCTGACCGCTGCGTATGTCGTCCCGAGCCTCGTGTCGGTCTGGGCACTTCATCACTACGCCCAGGACGTGGCGTGGCGCGTCCCGTTTCTTCTCGGCGGCGTGCCGCTTCTGATGCTGATCCCGATTGCCCTTTGGCTCCCGGAGTCGCCGCGATACCTGCTCGATAAAGGTCGACAAGCCCCGGTGGCCCGCCTCGTCGAGGCCCTGGAGCAGGAGGCGGCGTTGCCGCACGACGAATCGCTGTATGACGAGGTGATCGCGGAGACGCTGGACGAGACGCCGCACGACATGCTGAGGACGCTTCGATCCATCTTCCGGCCACCGCTTTTGGCTCGCAGCGCGATGGTCATCCTCCATCTCACGGCTGCCCTCATTCTGTTCTACATCCTGCAGGTGTTCGGGCCGGCGCTCTTGGCGAAACGGGGCCTCGGCGTGTCCAACTCCATTCTGGACACGGGCCTGATGATGCTCATCGCGGGCTTCGGCTCGGTCTGTCAAGGGTACCTGTCAGATCGGTTTGGGCGGAAACGGGTGCTCGCTCTGTATGCCGCGCTCGCGACGGTCGGCTGTCTGCTCTTTGCCTGGGTGCACACCCGCGAGGCGACTCTGGCGGCTGGGTTTCTCACCGCCTTCTTCGGGCTCGGGATCTTCCCCGTGTCGAAGTTGTCCGTCGCCGAGCAATACCCGACCGAGGTCCGGGGGCGAGGCGTGTACGTGGCGGAGATGATCGCACGTGGGATGAGCGGCATCGTCACCACCTATTTCATCCCGTTTGTGCTCTCGGTGGGTGGCGATCGCGTCGTGTTTCTGGGGATTGCGGTTGTGCTGGTCGCCTTCACGGCTCCGTTTGTGGCGTTTGGGCGAGAGACCGCCCAATTGCAGTTGGAATACGCGACGAGTGTCCTACCGCTCAAGCGGGTTCGGCCTAGGCTGTCGCGGCACTGATCGGTGATCGGATGGGGGCGCGGGCGTTCCGCGCCTTTCTTCATTCTCGGGCTTTGTGCTCGCGATACAAGGGTGTCTTGAAACCCCTTGCAAAGCCATCAGGGGTCTGGTAGGATCAAAATATGTTTGTTGGTCAAACGAATTTGAGGCGAAGGTGATGGACGTGGCGACGTACTTTCCTGAAGTGACGCGCATTGCGTATGAAGGCAAGCGCTCCGACAATCCGCTCTCGTTCAAGTATTACAATCCGGACGAGATCGTGTTGGGCAAGCCGATGAAGGAACATCTCCGCTTCTCGGTGGCCTACTGGCACACGTTCACCCTGTCCGGCGCTGATCCGTTCGGGTTGCCGAACATGATCCGGCCGTGGGACGGCGCGACGGGGATGGATTTGGCCAAGCGCCGCGTGGAGGCCGCGTTCGAGTTCATGACGAAGCTCGGCGTCGAGTACTTCTGTTTCCACGATCGCGACATCGCGCCCGAGGGCGACACGCTGCGGGAGACCAACCGCAATCTGGACGAGATCGTCGCCCTGATCAAGGAATACATGCAGTCGACGGGCATCAAACTTCTGTGGAATACGCAGAACCTGTTCTCGAATCCAAGGTTTGCCCACGGGGCCGCGACGGCGCCAGACGCGGACGTGTTTGCGTACGCGGCCGCGCAGGTGAAGAAGAGCCTCGAAATTGCGAAGGAGCTCGGGGCGGAAAACTACGTCTTCTGGGGCGGACGTGAAGGCTACGAGACGCTCCTCAACACGGATCTCAAGCTTGAGCTCGACAACTATGCGCGCCTCCTGCAGATGGCGGTGGACTACGCGGACGAAATCGGCTTCACGGGGCAGTTCTTGATTGAGCCGAAGCCGAAGGAGCCCACGAAGCATCAGTACGATTTCGACGTGCAGTCGGGGCTCGCGTTCCTCTATCATTACGGGCTCAAGGACCGATTCAAATTCAACATCGAGGCGAATCACGCCACGCTCGCCGGCCACACGTTCCAGCACGAACTTCGCTTCGCCCGGATCCACGGCCTCCTGGGATCTGTCGACGCGAACCAGGGCGATCCGCTGCTTGGCTGGGACACGGACGAGTTTCCGACCAACCTGTACGAGACGACGCTCGCGATGTACGAGATTCTCCTGAATGGCGGGCTTGCGCCGGGCGGCCTGAACTTCGACGCCAAGGTGCGCCGCGCGTCGATGACACCCATCGATCTGTTTTACGGGCACATCGCCGGGATGGACAGCTTCGCGCGCGGGCTCAAGGTGGCGGCTAAGCTGCTCGAGGACCGCGTGTTCGAGCGGGAAATTGAGGAGCGATACGAGAGCTATCGGACCGGCATCGGGAAAGACATCGTGGAAGGGCGCGCGACGCTAAAATCCCTCGAGTCGTACGTGATCGACAAGCGCGTGACGGCGACGCGATCCGGCCGCCAGGAGGTCCTGCTGGCGAAATTGAATCAGTATCTGCTGGAGACGGAATGATGGGCATGTCGACAAATTGCAAGGCGCTCATCGGGATTGACGTCGGGACTTCCGGCGTGAAGGTGGTCGTGATCGACCGCGAGGGCCGTGCGCTCGGCCAGGCGACTGTGAGCTACGAGGTCTCGCAGCCGCGGCCACTCTGGGCGGAGCAGGACCCGGAGGATTGGTGGGAAGCCACGTGTGCGGCCATCCAGCTCGCGCTCGCGCGAAGCGGCAGGCCCGGCGAGGACGTCGCGGGCGTGGGCCTGACGGGCCAGATGCACAGCCTGGTGCTGCTGGACGAGGCGGGGTCGGTCATCCGGCCGGCGATTCTCTGGTCGGACCAGCGTACGGAGGAGGAGTGCGCGGAGATTCACCAGACCGTCGGATTCGAGCAGACCATCGAATGGGTGGCGAATCCCGCGCTCACGAATTTCACGGCGACCAAGCTTCTCTGGGTGCGGAAGCACGAGCCCGAGCACTACGCGCGCATCCGCCACGCGCTTCTTCCGAAGGACTACATTCGGTATCGATTGACAGGGGAATTTGCGTCGGACGTCTCGGACGCGTCTGGAACGCTGTGGTTTGACGTGAAGGCGCGCCGATGGTCCGACGAGATGTTGGCGGCGCTCGATGTGCCGCGGGCCTGGCTGCCCACGGTGTATGAATCGCCGGAGGTGTCCGGACGGGTGACCGAGTGGGCCGCGGCGCGGACCGGGCTCCGCCCGGGCACGCCCGTCGCGGCGGGCGGCGGCGATCAGGCCGCGGGCGCGGTCGGCAACGGCATTGTGCGCAAGGGGGTCGTGTCGAGCACCATCGGCACGTCGGGCGTGGTGTTCGCACACGCGGACGAGATCGTGCGCGATGAGAAGGGGCGGTTGCACACGTTTTGCCACGCCGTGCCCGGCAAGTGGCACGTGATGGCGGTGACCCAGTCCGCCGGGGGATCGCTTCAGTGGTTCCGCAATCAGTTTGCGGACGCGGAACGCGCGGTGGCTGCACAGACCGGGCGCGATGTGTATGATCTCTTGAGCGATGAGGCTCGGCGTGTTCCGGCCGGCAGCGAGGGGCTCGTGTTTCTCCCGTACCTGATGGGCGAGCGAACGCCTCATCTTGACCCGCAGGCGAAGGGTGTCTTTTTCGGCATCACGCCGCGGCACACCCGCGCGCACTTCGTCCGCGCCATCATGGAGGGCGTGGCGTTCAGCTTGCGCGATGGGCTCGCGCTCATGCAGGACCTGAAGCTCCCGGTGGACGAGATCCGGGTCTCCGGCGGAGGCGCCAAGAGCGAGGTTTGGCGCGAGATTCAAGCGGGGGTCTTCGGACAGCCGGTCGCCGTGATCGAGGCGAACGAGGGGCCCGCCTTTGGCGCGGCCATCCTGGCGAGCGTGGCCGCGGGCTTCTTCGACGACGTGGTGACCGCGGTCGATGCGTGGGTGCGCGTCGAGTCCGCCACCCTTCCGGTGAAGGAGGACGCGGCCGCGTACCAGCGCGCGTATCGCCTGTACCGCGCGCTGTATCCGGCGGTTCAGCCCTTGTATCGAGCCGAATCCTGACGGTGAACCATCGATTCGGAGCAGAATACGGTTTGGCGATCACGCCCATGGCGCCCCGGCGGTCCGGGTTCGCGTGGGCGTCGTCTTTGTTCTCGCGGACGTTCAGATGAAACGTGGCATGAGAAGGATCTCGCGACTTGAAAGCGTATAGCTACGAAGGGAACATCATGAGAAAGGGTGGCGAACATGCCCGCAGTCGAGACGACGTACGGCGGTGAGCGCGCGATCCGCCTGACGCATGGGCGCTATGAAGCCTACCTGCTGCCTGGGTGGGGCAATCTCGTGGCGCTGCGCGACACGGCGCGCGGCTTTCGGTTTCTGCGCGAGCCGGAGGCGGAGATGGACGAGTTTCGCAAGGCGCCTGGCCGATATGGCATTCCTGTGTTGTACCCGCCGAACCGCTACCGGGACGGCGAATTCACCATCGCGGGCAGGGCGTACCACCTCCCGGTGAATGAGGAGGCCACGCACAATCACCTGCACGGCTTCTTCATGCGGATCGAGTGGCCCGTCGTCGACATGGGCGAAGACGAGGGGGGCGCGTACGTCGAGATGGCCCACGACGTCGGAGAAGGTCACCCGGTGTACGAGCACTGGCCGCACACGTTTCGGTTCGCCATCCGCTACGAGCTGTCGGACGCGGGCCTCGTGCAGCGCGTCCAGATTGACAACCGCGGCGGCGAGCCGATGCCGGTAATGCTTGGCTTTCACACCGCGGTGAATGTGCCGTTTTCCAAAGCGTCGTCCGCCGATGCGTGCTCCATGCAGCTGACCATCGGCGAGCGTTGGGAGCTCGACGATCGCAAGCTGCCCACGGGTCGGTTCCAGCCGCTGAACGAAAACGAGCGCAAGATGCCGACGGGCGGCGCGGATCCGTTTTACGAGCCGATGGACAACCACTACACCGCTCGCCCGCGAGACGGGCACAACCGCATGGTCCTGACCGACGCGCGGCTCGGACTCGCGTTCGTGTACGACGTGGACTTGAAGTATCGGCACTGGATGGTGTGGAACAACAATCGCTGCGGCACGTTTTTCTGCCCAGAGCCGCAGACCAACATGGTGAACGCGCCGAACATGGATCTGCCCCAGGACGTGACGGGGCTCATCGTCCTCGCGCCGGGGGAATCGTTCTCGGCGCGAAGCCGCATGTACGTGGAAGAGGTCAGCCGATGAAGGGAGCGAGAAGCGATCATGGCGCTGAGATCGCGCAGTGAAGTTCCGGAACACGAGACGTGGGATTTGACGCCTCTGTTTGCCAACGTGGAGGCGTGGGAAGAAGCGGTCCGGCGCGTGCGCCAGCTTGCGGACGAGATCGCCGTGATGGCCTCGAAGTCATTCGGCGGACCGGCCGACGTGGCTCGCGCGTTGGCGTTGCACGACGACATGTTGCGACTTGGCACCGACGTGGAGCGGTACGCCATGAGCAAGTTCGCGGAGGACGCCACGGACCAGGGGGCGCAGCGGCTGATGTCGATGGCGCAACTCGCGCTGGATCGCGTGGGAGAAGCGGCCGAATCGCTGGTGGCGGCGCTCTGCCGCGTGCCGGAGGGCGATCTCGCCGCGTGGCGGGCGGACGAAGCCCTGCGGCCGTACGCGCCGTATTTCGGCGAGATCGACCGCGAGCGCAGGCATCGGCTCGCCGACGAAGCGGAGAAGGTGCTCGCCGCCAATTCGTCGGCCTTCTCGCTTCCTTCCGGAATCTACGAAGCGGCGACGGGTGCGGATATGCGGTTTGAGCCGGTCCGGGACAGCGACGGGCGCGAAGTGGGCGTGACGCCCTCCGCGCTTCTGATGCACATCGAGACGTCGCACGACACGGTGCTCCGTCACCGCGCCTACGACAGCGTGGTGAATGGGCTCCGGCCGTATCAGCATACGCTCGCGCGATCGCTTGGGGCCAAGATTCAAAACGACGTGGTGGCGGCGCGCCTGCGCGGCTTCTCGAGCGTGTTCGAGATGTTGCAGAGCACGCGGCTCGGCGGCACCATGGCGGCCAATCAGGTCCCTCCGGAGCACTATTTCATGGTGCAGGACGTCATGATGAACGAACTCGCCCCGCACATGCGCCGCCTGGCGCAGCTTCGCAAACGGGCGATGGGCCTCGAGAAGGTCAGGTTGTGCGACACGAAGGCCCCGTTCGTGCGCCTGACGGACACAGAACTCACGTTTGACGATGCGCGGGAGCTGATTTTGGAGGCGGCCCGCCCGCTCGGGGATACGTACGGCGACATCCTGCGGCGCGCGTTCGAGGAACGGTGGATTTACTGGGCGCGCAACCGCGGCAACTGGAACGGCGCGTTTTGCGGGGAGTCGAGCGTCCATCCGTACGTGTTTTCGCCGTTTGAAGGCGGCATGTACGGCGTCTTCGTCATGGCGCACGAGCTCGGCCACGCCGTTCACCTTCATCTCGCGTGTCAGAACGAGCGCCCCTCCAACCTGTCGTTCTCGAATCTGTTCATCGAGACGCCGTCCACGCTCATGGAACACATGGTGGCCAACGCGCTCATCCGGCGCGCGAAAGACGACGCGGCCCGCGCCAAGGTGCGGATGATGCAGATGTTCACGTTCCACCACGATTTCGTCACCCACCAGACGGAGGCCGAGATCCTGCGGCGGCTCTACACCATCGCGGATCGGGGCGAGCCGCTCTCGACCGATGTGTTTCGCCGAGTGTCCCGCGAGGTGCTGGCCGACTTCTGGCAGGACGCGGTCGATCTCGACGAGGGCGCGGATCTCTACTGGATGCGCCAGCCGCACTACTACATGGGTCTGTATCCGTACACGTACGCCGTGGGGCTCGCGGCGTCCACCCTCCTCGCCGATCGAATCCTCGCGGGGGACGACGAGGTCCTGGCGCGCTGGATCGAGGTGTTGCGCGTGGGAGGCGGCAAGACGCCGCTTGAGCTGTTCGCGCACGTGGGCCTCGACATGGGCGATCCGTCGCCCTACCGAGAGGCCATTCGCAAGGTGGGCGAGATCGTCGACGAGTTGGAGCACGCGTTCACCTGAGCGGCGACTTGCGGAGGCGTATACAGCTCCCGACCCGAAGGAACAATGGATGTAAATGGAATTCATCATCCGGGGGCGGGAGCGTTGCTCATCTTCGAGTTGACAGCCGATATGGACAGTCTGGGGCTCGCGAGGCGCCTGACCGAATGCGGTGCGGCGAGCTACGTCGTGTCGGGCGATCGGCCGCGGGTCGTCTGCGAGTGTGGGACCGCGCTTCGTTCGCGCGTGGCGCAGCTCGTCGCGGGGATGATAACCCGCGAATGGCTTCAGGCGCGCGTGGTAGAGCGCGTGTGCCGCATGGAGCCGCTTTGGTCCGCGGAGGAAGTCCAGTTTCACGCGCTCGTCGAGATCTGCGAGTCGCGCCTCAAGAGCCGTCCGGTGGCGGGACATACGCTCGACGAATGGCAGGCGTCCCTCGCCCGCGCGCTGATGAGCCACTTCGGGCGATCCGTCTGCATTGCGCTGGATCCGTTTGTGCGCTTTCGCCTGCATCGAGCCGTCGTGGAACTGGCCCAGCGCGTGCGGGATCGCCTGGTGGCCTCGGCGCTCGAGGACGAATACGAGGAATCGCTCTCCATGTTGCGCTACATGTTGGACGAACAGCCACTCTACGAAGCCGAGTTGCACGTGTACATCACGCCGGACGGCGTTTGGATCACCGACGCGGAGGGCGGGATGGTCTCGGATGAGCAGATTGAACTGGTGGCGCTGCAGGATGACGATGTGACGAGCGAAGATCTCGCGATGACGATTCTCATCACGAGGTCTCCCTGGCGGATCGTCGTGCACGACGGGTATCCGGATGCGCCGTGGCCCAGTTTCTCTGAAACGGTGACCCGCGTCTTCGGCGATCGCGCCATTCCCTGTCCTGGTTGCCCGACCTGTCGCCCGAACCGGTCACGCACCGGATCTCGCGAACGATTCGCTTTCGACCATCGGTCGTCGCGCGCCGTACGGCGACGCCTGACGCCAGAAGCGGAACGGACTTCGGACGCCCCGGTGGACAGCGAACTGGGAGAAGGCTGAAGGGTGGCTCGCTCGCTTGACATCGTCCCGAATCGTTGTGTAGTTTCATAAGGGAAGGCGCGCTGAGGTCGGCGAGCCGTCAAATGGAACGAAGCACAGGCGATGCGGGAAGACGCGCTTTTGCGATGACGTCGCGCCCAGAGAGAGGATGCCGTGGCTGAAAGCACCTCCGCGATGGCGCAAGAGACACCACTTCCCAAGCCGTTCGCGGGTCACAACGCGAACCGTGTCCGCCGCGTTAAGGCGTCGAGCCCGCGCTGTCTCGCTGGGGGGCGCGGGGAAAATGGGTGGAACCACGAGGCGAGCGCCGTCGTCCCATTGGGGCGGTGGCGTTTTTTGTATGCCCATGGACCATGATGTGGAGGGGATGTTCCGTGTCGCAAGAGGTCACCGTGCGGTTGAAAGATGGATCCGAGCGGCGGGTGCCGGCCGGATCGACGTATGCAGAGCTTGCGCAGTCCATCAGCCCGCGGCTCGGCAAGGAGGCCGTCGTCGCCCGCGTCAACGGGGCGCTCGTCGATCTCAGCCGAGAAGTGGAGGACGGCGCGCAGGTCGAGCTTCTGACCCTACAGGATCCCGAAGGGCTGTACGTCATGCGCCACACCTGCGCGCACGTGATGGCGCAGGCCGTGCAACGCCTGTTCCCAGGCACCAAGTGCGCCATCGGGCCCGTGATCGAAAACGGGTTCTACTACGACTTTGCCGATCACGACTTCCATCCCGAGGATCTCCCGCGCATTGAGGAAGAGATGAAGCGGATTATCGCCGAAGACCTGCCCATTCACCGAGAGGTCGTCTCGCGCGAGGAGGCGCTTCGGTTCTTCCGCGATCGCGGCGATCGGTTCAAGGTCGAGATCATCGAGGACCTCCCGGAAGACGTGACGCTCACCCTGTATCGGCAGGGCGAGTTCGTCGATCTCTGCCGCGGCCCGCACCTGCCGTCGACTGGCCGGATCAAGGTGTTCCAGTTGCAGAACTTCGCAGGCGCGTACTGGCGCGGCGATTCGAAGCGCGAAATGCTCACGCGCGTGTATGGCGTCGCCTTTGCGAAAAAGTCCGATCTCGACGAGTACAACCGCCTCCAGCAGGAGGCCCGCGAGCGGGATCACCGGCGCCTTGGCAAGGAGCTCGAGATCTTCACGCTGTCGCCCGAGGTGGGCCAGGGCCTGCCGCTCTGGTTGCCGAACGGGGCCAAGATTCGCCGCATCATCGAGCGCTACATCGTCGATCTTGAGGAGTCGCTCGGCTATCAGCACGTGTACACGCCGCATCTGGCGAATGTCGAGCTGTACAAGATCTCCGGGCACTGGGAGCACTACAAGGACGACATGTATCCACCCATGAAGATCGACAACGAGGAACTCGTGCTGCGGCCGATGAACTGCCCCCACCACATGATGGTGTACAAGCATCGCCTGCACAGCTACCGCGAGCTGCCGATTCGCATCGCGGAACTTGGCACCATGCACCGGTACGAGATGTCCGGGGCGCTCGCCGGCCTGCAGCGCGTGCGCGCCATGACCCTGAACGACGCGCACATCTTCTGCCGCCCGGATCAGATCGAGCAAGAGTTTACCGGCGTCGTTCGCCTGATCCAGCGCGTCTACAAGGACTTCGGGATCGACGACTACTATCATCGCTTGAGCTATCGCGATCCGAAGAATACCGAGAAGTACGTGCAGAACGACGAGATGTGGGAGCTCGCGCAGAGCACGCTGCGCAAGGTCATGCTCGATCTCGGCCTGGAGTTCGTCGAAGCGGAAGGCGAAGCGGCGTTCTACGGGCCGAAGCTCGACGTGCAGGTGCGCACGGCGCTCGGCAAGGACGAGACCTTGTCCACGATTCAGCTCGACTTTCACCTGCCGAACCGGTTTAACCTCGAGTACGTGGGGGAGGACGGCGAAAGGCATCGGCCGGTGGTCATTCACCGCGGCGTCGTGGGCACGATGGAGCGGTTCGTGGCATTCCTTATCGAGCAGTACAAGGGCGCGTTTCCGACGTGGCTCGCGCCGACGCAGGTGGTGGTGGCCTCCGTCGCCGATGAATTCGCGGGCTACGCCGAGGAGGTCGCGGCCAAACTGCGCGAGCTTGGAATCCGCGCCGAGGCGGATGTGAGCGACAACAAAATCGGGTACAAAATCCGCCAGGCGCAGACGCACAAGATCCCGTACACCCTCGTCGTGGGCGCGCGCGAGCGCGAGGAGGGCTCCGTCTCCGTCCGCAAGTATCAGGCGGGCGATCTCGGCGCGATGCCGCTCGATCAGTTCGTGCGGCAGATCCAGGACGAGATCGAGCGGAAGGCGAAACTCGTGGAGGGGTGAAGAGGAACAGTCCGAACCTGACATTGGTTGAGGGGCGGGAATTCGCAGAAGCGCGCGGCGTGGAAGGCACTTGCGGCTGTTGCGATTGAACTCGTTCGTCCATGGTGGTGAGGAGATACGTGTCGCCTTCTACCCAGGCTCGGCCGCCGTCACGTCGAGGCGGCGGCAGGCTTCACGCCGAGGCGAAGGCGGTAGGAAAACCAGATGGGCCTGTCGCCATCGCCGAAGGCGGCGCGCACGCGCGTTTCGAACGCCGAGATCTCCTGTTCGATATCCGGAAGGCGGCGCCGCAGCGCGCTTTGCACCTGGCCTTGGCTGAGCGCAATGCCGACGAATGCGTCGGCCCCAAGGCGCGTTTCCACGTGGAAGACCACTTCTTTGGCGAATGAAAAGAGCCCTGAGGCGCGGATTTGGTCGAGGTGATGTTCCTTCGGCCACTTGCGCGCCTGTTCTCGCTCGGGCACGTGTCGTCGAATGGACGCTTCCGCGCACTGCAGGAGCTTCTCATATGCCACGTCGGTCTCCAGGCAGCAGGAGGGCGGCCAGTCGCAGTCGTACGCGGCGAATACGCCGCCCGGCCCAAGCACGCGTGCCACTTCGCGCAGCGTCGGCTGGGGGTCCATCCAGTGAAACGACTGGGAGCAAGTGACGAGATCGGCTGACGCGTCGGAACAGGGGATTGCGGTGGACACGCCTGGGAGGAAGGTGACGTTGTCGGCGCCAAGGTCCATCGCACGGCGCTCGGCCTGTGCTCGCATGTCGTCGTTCGGCTCGACGCCGATCACGCGCCGGGCGTCGTGCCGCCAAGGGAAGGTTGAAAGACCTGTGCCGCTGCCGAGATCGACTACCGTGTCAGGCTTTTTCCCGAGATAGGCAATGAGCAGCTCGCGAACCGTTTCCGGCGCTTCGGGCCGGTAGGTGTCATAGAGTTTGGCGAAGCCCGAAAACCGCTCGATGTTGTTGCGCACCACGTCGTTCACTGGCATCCCCCTCGCCATCGCGTTGCTGTCATTCTACAACAAAGGCGCCCCGCAGACCTCAAGGCCCAGGGCGCCGAACTTGCGAAGGACGCGTGTCAACGGTTCTGCAGGCGGCACACCGGTCGCAGCCGGACACCGAGGAGGCTGCCGAGCAGCGCGCCGAGGAACCACTCCCAGCCGTGCAGGCTAAACGATGCGACGCCGGAGAAGTAGGCGCCGATGTTGCAGCCGAACGCGATGCGCGCGCCGTAACCCATCAGGATGCCTCCGGCCAGCACGCCGATGATCATCTGCCACGGCATCGGGCGCAGGTACCGCTTGGGCAGCGCGCCCGCGAGGCTTGCGGCGAGGAGTGCGCCGAGCATGATGGCGATGTCATCCGTGGTCTCGAGGTTCTGAAGCACGCTGTGATGGAGCGCGGCTGCGTTCTGCGGCGTCTGCCAGTACGGCAGGGACTGCACAGGATAACCCACGAGCGCGCTGAGTTTCGCGGCCCACAACGCGAACGCCGAGGTGATGCCCCATGGTTTGCCGGAGAGCGCCAGCACGACGAAGTTGCCCACGGCGAGGACGACGCCGCCTGCCACCCACGACCAAGGTCCCTTGACCACGCGGCTCACATTCCAGGGCTGATGGTTGAAGAGAGGCTCCACGTCGCTGTTGCGCCGTCTCTCAAGCCAAAGCGCGATGGCGAAGATGAACGCCATGATGGCGAAGTTCACAGCGAGGCCGCCGACTGGACCGAGGGACTGGATGAGCGAAATTTTCCCGATGCTGGGCGTATTCATCCACCACGCATAATGGACTGAGCCGACGAACGATCCGACGATGAACCCGACGAGCGTCAGGATGCCGCGCGCATCGCCGCCGCCGGTGTGGTACAGGGTGCCTGAGGCGCACCCATCGCCAAGCTGCATGCCGATGCCAAAAAGGAACGAGCCCACGAGGACCGACAAGCCCACCGGGTAGACGCTCGCCTTGATGGCGTGATCGAAGGCATGGCCTCGGATCAACAGGGGGAGAAACAGGACATTCGCGAGCGCAAACATGATCATCTGCGCGCGCAATCCCACCGTTCGTCCGCTCACGATGAGGTGGCGAAACGACGTCGTGAATCCGAAGTGCGCGTGATAGAGCGCGACGCCGAGCACGCCCGTCACGAGAAACAAAATCGCGTGGGTCGGCGAAACGGAATTCCATAGATAGAGGAAGCCGAGAACGAAGACAATGAGTGCGGCTGCTGTCCACGCTCGTTGCGCCTGCTCGGGTTGGCGTGCGCGCGTGCGCGCTTCGAGATCTTGGCGTGCGCGCGTGCGCGCTTCGAGATCGAGGATGCGAAGCTCGGAACTGGCCATGGAATCACCTACGGGGAATGTCGCGATCGAGAAACCATTTTAACCTAAAGGACATCGGAATACAATGCTTTCGACGCCGGGCGTTCATCCCTTGACATTTCCCCGCCATGTCGCTACCATGAAAATGTTCCGTAGCACACCAAAGCAGAAGCCTGCCGCTTCTCACCTGGTCGGCGCAAGCTGACGGGTCCCGAATCCAGCGCGGTTGCCGGACGGTCAGACCAAGGCTGGGAGAAGGCGAATCGAGCGCAGGCGTTGCCTGCGCTTTTTTGCGTATTGGTGTGGTGGGGCAGATCGGTGGAGGTGACACCCCATAAGCAAAGAAGGGTATCAGGTCAACGAGGGCATTCGCGCGAGAGAAGTGCGCGTCGTGGACGCGGACAACCAGCAGCTGGGCATCATGCCCTTGCGCGAAGCGCTGCGATTGGCCGAGGAGCGCAATCTCGATTTGGTCAACGTTGCGCCCAACGCGAAGCCGCCAGTGTGCCGCATCATGGATTACGGCAAGTTCAAGTATGAGCAGAGCAAGCGCGAGCGAGAATCGCGCAAGCACCAGAAGGTCGTTCTGCTCAAGGAAGTTCGGATGACGCCCAATATCGATGAGCATGATCTCAACGTCAAGCTCAAGAACGTCCTGAAATTCCTGAGCGAAGGTTCCAAGGTGAAGGTCTCCGTGCGCTTCCGCGGGCGGGAGATCACCCACCAGAACATCGGTCAGGAGTTGCTTGAACGGCTGGCGAAGTCTGCGGAGGAGCACGCGATTGTCGAACGGGCGCCGAAGCTCGAAGGTCGTCACATGGTGATGATCTTGGCGCCGAAGCAGCCGAGTGCGTGAACCTCGTGACCTGGTGCGGTTGACCAAGGGTCAACTGCGGGATCGGCGATTTCGGAGACAGGAGGACACACGAGATGGCCAAGACGAAAATGAAGACGCACAGCGGTCTGAAGAAGCGCGTCAAGCGCACGGGGACCGGGCTTCTCAAGCGCACCAAGGCGTTTGCCTACCACAAGGCGGAGCACAAGTCGCCCGCGCGCAAGCGCCGTCTGCGCGGCATGACGCTCGTGTCGGGCAGCGACCTGAAGCGGATCAAGCAGCTCGTCGCGTACAAGTGACGAGATGGGCGTCCGCACCGCGGTGATGCGCGGTGCGGGCCATGACCGGAACACCATTCGAGGAGGCTGTTGGAGATGGCTCGCGTCAAAGGTGGCGTGGTGACACGCCGTCGTCATAAAAAGATTTTGAAGCTGGCAAGGGGCTATTTTGGTTCGAAGCACACGCTGTATCGCACGGCGAAGCAGCAGGTCATGAAGTCGCTGATGTACGCGTATCGGGACCGCAAGCAGCGCAAGCGCGACTTTCGCCGGCTGTGGATTCAGCGCATCAACGCGGCGGTTCGGCCCCATGGCCTGTCGTACAGTCGATTCATGCACGGCCTGAAGCTCGCGGGCGTCGAAGTGAACCGCAAGATGCTCGCGGACCTCGCCGTGACGGACAAGGAGGCGTTCTCGCAGCTTGTCACCGTCGCTCGCGAACGCCTGAACGCCAACGCGTGACAAACACCCCGGTCGCATGACCGGGCTTTTTTGTCGATCTCGTCCCCGGAGGTTCTTATCGTGTACATCGAATCAGCGCACAACGACCGCGTCCGGGCATGGGCGCGGCTCAAGACGCGGCGAGGCCGTGAACGGTTGGGCTTGTTCCTCGTGGAGGGCGAGCGCCTGGTGGCCGAACTGTTGAATAGCCCGCTTCGGCTCGAGGCGCTCCTGTGGAACGTCGCATCGGACGAGCCTCCAGACGCCCTGTGGCGTCATCCGAAGGCGGACGGCCGCCGCTACGAGCTGTCGCCCCAGGCCTTTGCGGCCGTGGCCGACACCGAGACGCCCCAGGGCCTGATGGCGGTGGCGGCCATTCCGCGGGCTGAGCCACGATACGGCCCTCGCGTCCTCGTCCTCGATGCCATCCAGGATCCGGGAAACGCGGGCACCCTGGTGCGCAGCGCCGAGGCGTTCGGCTTCGGTGAGATCTTGTTCGGTACTGGCACGGCGGATCCGTATGCGCCAAAGGTCGTCCGAGCCTCCATGGGCGGGCTGTTTCGCGTCCACGCTATCGCAGGCGATGCAGAGGCTTACCTCAGGGCCTGGCGAGATCGCCATCCCGATGGGGTCATCGTGGCGACGGCTGCGGATGCGAGTGAGCGGTGCGACGAGGCACCGATGGCGGGAGAAGTCGCGGTGGTCATCGGCAATGAGGCCCGCGGCGTGAGCGACGCTGTGCGCCAACTGGCACAGCGGTGCGTGGCCATCCCCATGGCTGGCAAGGCCGAGAGCTTGAACGCGGCGATGGCCGGAACCATCCTTCTGTACGAAGCCTACCGGCAGGCTTCGAACCGCGCGATCTGAGGAGGGCTGGCGCGTTGCTTCACATAGGGTCGAGTTTGTGGGCGGCACCGCTCCTCGCCATGGTGGTCGCCCAGGGGCTGAAGCCGATCTTCGTCATGATCCAGCTGCGATCGTGGGACTGGAGCCAGGTCAAAAATTCGGGTGGCATGCCGAGCTCACACACGGCCGCGGTGGTCGCGCTGGCCGTGCAGCTGTGGCTGCATCTGGGTGGGTCCGATCCGGTCGTCGCCATTGGCCTCTTCCTCGCCGCCGTCGTGATGTACGACGCCGCAGGCGTTCGCTGGCAGACGGGACGGCAGGCCGCGGTCCTGAACCGCCTGCTGCACGATCTCCGCGGTCAGCACTTGCTCATGGAACCCAGTGAAGAGGCGGCCTCCTCCGAAAGGCCGTCCGAAGGCGCGGGGGGCGAAGCGCATCGTTCTCCGCAACGGGGCTCCCATTCGGCGATCTCGTCCGAAGGCGGATCGCCCTCCGTGGCGCCGCTCCGCGTCGCAAAGGGACCGTGGTGGCTCGTCGATTGGCCTGTGCTGAACGAGCAGGTGGGCCACAAGCCGAGCGAGATCGCAGGCGGCGCAATTGTCGGCATCCTCGTGGCGCTTGCGCTGAACCACTGACGCGCCTGCGAACTCCCCGGAATTTCCCGATTGTCCAAACGTCTGAAACCGTTCGGCGGCGCATATAGATGTTCTCGAATCGTGCTGAAGGAGGGATGGAGCGACGGTGGATGGAACTTCGCCCGAGTGGCGCTCGTATGTGAATTATCGCAGCCCGTTTGATCCGTGCTCCGCGCGGGTGAAATGGTACGACGTCCCGCCTGAAGTGATGCATCCGGTGCAGAAGAGCGCGCGCAAGCAGTTCGCACCGCAGGAAGCGCTTCGGAAGGGCACGCTGTGGCCGGAATACGACAGCCCATATCCGCCGGTGTGAGGAGGACGTGATGGCGTGAGCGAAACGGCAGAGCCTCTTCCCAAGGCTTACTATCAGTATCTTCAGGAACTTCAGGCAATCGACTTCGTGCTGGTCGATTTGACGCTTTATCTGGACACGCACCCGGACGACGAGCAGGCGCTCGCCCAATTCAAGCAGTTTCAGAAGCGGAAGCACAACCTCATGACCCAGTTCGAGTCCGCGTTCGGTCCTCTGCATCAGTACGGCTTGAGCCCCGCCACGGGGTCGTCTTGGGCTTGGTCTGAGACGCCATGGCCGTGGCAGGTCTAGCTCGGGGTGGGGGGTAGGCGGCCATCTGGATCTATGAGAAAAAGCTCCAGTATCCGGTTCGAGTGAGCAAATGCGATCCCAGGCTCGCCAAGATGCTCATCGAGCAATATGGAGGAGCCGACGGGGAACTGTCCGCCGCACTCAGGTATCTGAACCAGCGGTATTCGATCCCAGACAAGGTGATTGGCCTGTTGACCGATATCGGCACCGAGGAATTCGCGCACCTCGAGATGATTGCGACGATGGTCTACAAGTTGACGAAGGATGCGACGCCCGAGCAACTCCGCGAGGCGGGGCTCGGCGATCACTACGTCAATCACGGCTACTCGCTGTTTTACCATGACGCGGCGGGGAATCCGTGGACGGCGGCGTACATTGCATCGAAAGGCGATCCCATCGCCGATCTGTACGAGGACATTGCAGCGGAGGAAAAGGCGCGAGCCACCTACCAGTGGATCATCGACAACACGGACGATCCGGACATCAAGGACAGCCTTCGGTTCCTGCGCGAGCGGGAGGTGATTCACTCGCTTCGGTTTCGCGAGGCGGTTGAGATTCTCAAAGAGTACCAGGGCAGCAAGAAGGTGTTCTGAAGCGCAGCTTGACCCGATGCCACGACGCTCAGGCGATTGTCCCCTTCTCCTTGGCCCTCGGCCGTTGGCTGAGGGCAATTTATTGTTTCATTGACGTTTCTCGAGGAGTTTCAGGATAATAGCCTCGTTGACATCCAGGAGAGGAGCGTGGCACATGGAAGCATCAGGGCATCGGGACCCGTCAACGCTCGGCTATCGCCAGGAATTGAAGCGATCCCTTCGATTGCGGGATCTCATCGTCTACGGCATGATTTTCATGGTCCCCATTGCGCCCATGGCCATTTACGGCTACGTGGCGCAACAGAGCTTCGGCATGGTTCCCCTCGTGTACATCATCGGCATTGTGGCCATGGTCTTCACGGCGCTCAGTTACAAGCAGATGAGTGCCAAATTTCCTATCGCGGGATCCGTGTACTCCTATGTGCAACGCGGCCTGAATCCACACGTCGGCTTCGTCGCCGGATGGATGATCTTGGCGGACTATCTGCTCGCACCGTCCCTGCTTTACGCGTTCTCGGCGGGTTGGCTCCACGGGCTCGTGCCGAGCGTGCCTACCCTCGTATGGCTGTTGTTTTTTGTGCTGTTCAACACGGTGGTGAACGTTCTCGGCATCACGCTGCAGGCGAGGACCAACTTCATTCTTCTGGCGATTGAACTCGTCTGTCTCCTCATCTTCCTTATCGCATCCGTGCGATTTGTGTTTGCCTTGGGCCACGGAGCGGGGCATCTGTCGTTCAACCCGTTTTATCAACCCAGTCACTTTAACTTGAAGTTCATCGAAAACGCCGCCTCCATCGCGGTGTTAAGCTTCCTCGGCTTCGATGCCATCAGCACCTTGGCCGAAGAGACGGAACGACCGGAGAAGACCGTCGGGAATGCGACCATCGCGTCGCTTGTCATCATCGGCCTCCTGTTCGTTTTACAGACGTACGTGGCGGCGCTCGTCCACCCGAACTACGCAGACCTGAATCCGAACATGGCATTCTTCCAAATCGCGAAAGAAGCGGGAGGCACGTTCTTATATATCCTTCTCATCATTGTGAACGCGGTGGCGTCAGGTATCGCGAATGCACTGGCCGCGCAGTCGGCTATCTCGCGGATTCTGTATTCCATGGGCCGCGACAATCTGCTGCCGTTTTCCAAGTTCTTCTCACATGTGAGTCCGAGATTCCAAACACCGGTCAACGCGACGCTGTTGGTCGCGGTGATTTCGCTGTTGGTGGCAAGCCTCGTTCCTCAAGAGACCATCACGACGCTGGTCAACTTTGGCGCACTGACCGCTTTCCTGATGTTGAACGCAACCGTGTTCGTGTACTTTTCCATTCGGCAGCGGGGCTTTCGCCACGTGTTCAAGTATCTGTTGTTTCCGCTCTGCGGTTTTGTGGTTATCGGCTACGTGTGGCTCGGCTTTGACCGGACCACGTTCATCTTCGGGTTGAGCTGGATGGCGCTCGGGATTCTCATCGGAGCCGTCAAATCGAAAGGGTATCGCGAGGTTCCGCCCGTTTTGAAGGACATGTGACGAAGCGGAGGAGAAAACATGGAGGCGCAGACGCGAATCATCACGCTGTCCACGGGACACCACGTGTGGACGCGCAGAGTGGGGACGAGCCCCATTCGAATGCTTCTGTTACACGGCGGGCCCGGTGCGAGCCACGAGTACTTCGAGATCTTCGAGCCGTATCTCACGAAGGCCGGGATCGAGCTGTACTTCTACGACCAACTAGGCTCGTACTTTTCAGATCAGCCTGACGATCCGTCCCTTTGGACCATCGACCGCTTCCGCCAAGAAGTGGACGAAGTGCGGCGAGCGGTTGGTTTGGAGGACTTTTACCTGCTGGGACAGTCCTGGGGCGGGATGCTGGCACTCGAATACGCGCTTGCCCATCCGGATGCGCTGAAGGGACTCGTCATTTCGAACATGACGGCCAGCATTCCTTCGTATGTGCGGTATATCCAGTGGTTGCGCCAACAGCTCCCGAAGGAGATTCAAGAACAGCTGCAGTCGCATGAGGAGCGCGGAGACTACGAGTCTGAGAATTATCAAGAGCTTCTCATCGAACATCTGTACAAAAAGCACCTGTGCCGCCTGGATCCGTGGCCGGACGCCGTGGTTCGGACGTTCGCACACATGAACCAGCAGGTGTACAACACCATGCAAGGACCGAATGAATTTGTGGTGACCGGCAACTTCAAGGACTGGGACCGCTGGGCTCATCTCGGCCAGGTAAGCGTGCCCACCCTCGTCATCGGCGCTCGCTACGACACGATGGACCCTGCCGACATCGAGGAGATGGCGCGTCGGATTCCGCGTGCGCGTGCAACCATCTGTCCCAACGGCAGCCACATGTCGATGTGGGATGACAGCGACGCCTATTTCGACGCCATCGTGAGCTTCGTGCGCGACGTAGAAGCGGGGCAGTTCTGAAGTTTGTCACTGGAAGGGGATGGACATGATCACCATTCGAGTCGCCCGCCCGGCGGACCTTGAAGCCGTTGGGCGGGTGCACGTGGACGTATGGCGCCACGCGTATCAGGGCGTGGTGCCTCCGTCGTTTCTTGACCGCATGGACCCAGCCGTGAGTGCCGAACGATTTCGAAAGCGCCTGTCAGATCCGAAGCAGGCTTTCTGGGTGGCCCTTGCGGGTGAGGACGTCGTCGGATTTGCGAGCGGTGGCCCGAATCGCTTGGAGGACTTCGACGCGGACGCGGAGATCTACACGCTGTACGTGTCCCCTTTATGGCAAGGGCGGGGCATCGGGCGGCGCCTCGTGGGCCAACTCGCCGATTGGTTTATCCAGCAGGGGCATCAGTCGGTCGCCGTGGTCGCCTTTCGGGACAATCCATGGCGGAGATTTTATGAGCGATTGGGCGGGATCGTCGTCGGGGAAAAGACGTTTGAAATCGACGGCGTCGCCCTGCCGGAAGTGGTCTATCGCTGGCCGGACGTCGAGGATCTTCGCGTGCGGGCGAAATGAGGCGCGGGGTCACGGAGCGGTCAACAACTGCGCGCCGCAAGGGCCGGACGGTAGATAGGGGGAACTGCGGATGACTTGGCTGGCCACCTTCAGAACCGCGCGATGGCGCCCATTGATCCTGGGGCTTATGGCCTCCTTGTTTTTCGCGGTGACGTTTGTGGCGAACGAGGCCATGAGCCGCGCGGGCGGATCGTGGGCTTGGAATGCGCCGTTGCGATACTTTCTTACGCTGCCGATTCTGTTCACCTACGTCGCCTGGAAGGGGCGGATAGGCGCGCTTCTTCAGTCCTTGCGGCGCGATTTCTGGCGCTGGGTGGCGTTCGGAACGGTCGGATTCGGCTTGTTTTATGCTCCGCTTTGCCTCGCGAACGCGTACGGGCCCGCGTGGCTCGTGGCGGGCGTCTGGCAAATCACCATCGTGTGCGGGGTGTTGCTCACGCCTTGGCTGAGTGCGCGCGGGCCCGACGGGCGCCACGCCCCCATCCCCGTCCGAGAGCTGGTGACTTCGCTCGGCATTGTGGCTGGTGCCATGCTCATGGAGATGGCGGATGCTTCCCAGATGTCGTGGGGGCGCGCGGCGCTCTGTGCGGGTAGCATTCTGGTCGCGGCCGCCGCGTATCCTGCCGGCAACCGGATGGCCATGCGCGCCTACGCCGGGGAGTTCGACGCGCTGGAGCGGATGCTCGGCATGACCCTCGGGAGTCTGCCGTTTTGGATCGCCTGGTCTTCGGTGAGCGCCGCAGCGGTCGGATGGCCCACGCCGCGGCAGATCGTCGGTGCGCTGCTTGTCGCCGTGTGTTCGGGGGTGATCGCCACGGCGCTCTTCTTTCGGGCGACGGACATGGCGCGCGAGTCGCCGAGAGAGTTGGCCGCCGTCGAGGCGACGCAGGCTGGCGAAGTGGTGTTCGCGCTGGTGCTCGAACTCGCTGTGATCCCGGGCGATCGCGTAGGACTGCTCGGCGTCATCGGCGTGGCGACCGTCGTGGTGGGCCTGGTGGTTCACGGGCTGGCCATGGCGGCACGGCCCGTTTCGTCCGAAGGAAGCGATTGACAGCACCTACACGCGCGCTCGTCTCCCGAACGCTGCATTTTACGGGACAATCGGCTATGATGGGGAGACGGGTCCGAGCCCGCGACCGAGGAAGAGGAGCGGGAGGTGCATCCAGACGTGCATTCCGACATCCAACAGATGCTCCTGGCCGAGGGTTTGCTTTCGGAACGTGAACTTTGGCTCGCGGACTGGCTGCGCCCGGAACGGCTGCTTCGGCTGCGTGAAGTCCTCATGCGGCGAACGTCGTATATCGCCGTCGCGATGGAAGCGGTGGATGACGGGCACAATCAGGCCGCCATCCTGCGTAGCGCCGAGGCGTTTGGCGTGCAACATGTGGCCGTGATCGAGGGGAAGCAGCCGTTTCATCCGTCGAAGGGCGTAACCCAGGGCGCGCACAAGTGGCTGACCCTCCAACGCATGCCGGACATCGGCCGCGCGATTGACGCGCTGCATGCGCGCGGATTTCAGGTGTATGCGACGGATCTTGGCGAGGGCGCACAGCCCATTGACGCAGTCGATCTCGCCCGCCCGACCGCCATCCTGTTCGGCAACGAGAAAGACGGCGTGTCGCCGGAGGCACGCGAGCGGGCCGACGGGCGATTCTACATCCCGATGGCAGGGTTCGTGCAGAGCTTCAACGTATCGGTGGCTGCAGCCATCGCGCTGTATGAGCTGACACGCAGGGCTCGAGAGACCGTCGGCGACCGGTACGCGCTCGGCGCGGACGAGCGCCACAAGCTGTATGTGACGTGGTGCCTTCGTTCTCTTCACGGTGCCACTCGCGAAGAGGCGCGCCGCAGGCTGGAGTCGAGCGGATTCGCGCTCGAAGAGGAGCTTTTCGACGAGGACAACACGGGCTTCAGTGAAAGCGAATAGGATGGGCACGCGTGTCTGGACCCGGGCCGGGATAGGCCCGGGTGGGCCCTAGGTCAGAAGCCGTGGCGCGGATCGTTGATGAAGTCGATGGAGCCGCACTCGGGACACACAAAGACGTGCACCGCGACGTTTCGCTCCAAAGCGGTGTTGAGGAGTTCCTCGTCGCGTTCTCCCAGGAACAGGTCGGTCAAGAGACCTGCGCCTCGGCTCAGGCCGCCCGTGCGAAGCGCGTGCGCGCCGTGGTACTGCATGGGCACCTGGCATCGGACGCAGAGATGGTCGTGATGGTACTGGCCGTCCTGGCTGAGGCCTTCCGCTGCGCGGCGGAGCATATCAAAAAAGCCCATGATCTTCTCCCCTCCGGCGCCAGGTGGAACCCGGCGTCCAATTCGATCTTCGCGACTTGAAGGCATAATTCCTGTCAAACTGCGCAAGTTGATCGGAGCAAGGAGCGCTCGTGTCGAAGCAACCGGGTGATGCCGAGGGTAAGGCGGAATTCCCATGGGAGAGGAAGAGGGCCCTTCGTGACGAGTTTCGACCTGATGGAGAGCGTGAGGCGCGAGCTGACGGATATCACACGCGCGTACTGGCTGGAGCACGATCTCGGCACTTGGCAGTGGTGGCTCTTTGTCAGCCTCGCCATCGTTCCGTGGCTGGTGTTTGTCCGCTTTGTCGATCGCGCCCGGGTGACCGAGGTGCTCCTCTACGCGCTGGTGGTGGGAATGGCGAGCTCCGTGCTCGACATCATCGGCTCCGATCTGATGCTCTGGGGCTACAAGGTCCGCCTCCTGTGGTTTGTGTACCCCACGCTCCTCTGCACGGACATGACCATCATTCCGGTCACGTTCGCGCTCATCTACCAAACATGCAGCCGCTGGTGGACGTTCGCGCCGGTCGCGCTCGCCTTCAGCGTCCTGTACGCCCTGATGGAATCCGTGTTCCACTGGTTTGACATCTACGTCTCATACCGCTGGAATCTCCTCTATTCCATCCCCATCTATCTGGCGCTCGCGTCAGCCGCCAAGTTCATGTTGGACGCCTTGACGGAATCGGAGCGGCGCCACCGGCGTCGGGTGTCGCAGCCAGATCCGAAATAACGTGACCACATTGGTGATGGCCCTCGAGGCCAGGTTGTGGTTCAATGGGATTGGACTTCGACCCCCAGACAAAGAGGTGAGCCCGATCCCACATGGAACCCTGTCTGCATCCGACCCTCGTCGACGAGACCTCGCTGGTATTGTATCTTGATCTCGCGCGTGAAACCGGTTACCGTTACGTCGACGTCCCGTTTCACTGGCTGGAAGCCGAGGCGGAGCGCCACGGCGACGCGGCCGTCGAAGCCATGTTCCAGCGGCGCGGCCTCGTGCTCGCGAATCTCGGCCTCCCGCTCAACCTGTACGATTCCGAGCCGGTGTTTCTGCGTGAACTCTCGCTGCTGCCGGATCGCGCGCGCCTCTGCGCGAGGCTTGGCGCGCGCAGCGTGACCGCGTTTTTGTGGCCCTCCATGGACGAGGAGCCGGTGCGCTACATCTCTCAGCTCGCGCGCCGCATTCGCCAGGTGGCCGTGGAGCTCTTGCCGCTCGGCATGCGCGTGGGTCTGGAGTACGTCGGCCCGCACCACCTGCGCCATCGGAGGTATCCGTTCGTGCAGTCGCTCGCGGACCTGAAAACGTTTTGGGAAGCCATCGGAGCTCCCAACGTCGGCGCGCTCGTCGACAGCTACCACTGGTACACCGCGGGAGAGCACGAGGACGATCTCGCCCAGCTCCCGCCCGAAAAGGTGGTCTACGTGCACATCAACGACACGCGGGACGCGCCGGAGGACGCGCACGACGGCAAGCGCCTCCTGCCAGGCGATGGCCGGATTCCGCTGGTTCCGTTCCTGCGCGGCTTGTATCTCGCGGGATACCGCGGGCCCGTGGCGGCCGAGGTGTTGCACGAAACGCCGCTTGACGGCACAGGGGAATCGCGGGCCCGCCTCGTCCGAGAGCGCCTGGAAAAGCTCATCGCGTTGGCGAAGGGAGAGAACTGAATGCCTGAGATCGCGCTGCAGATGTACACGCTGCGCAAACCGCTGGAGGAAGATTTCGATGGCACGCTCCGCCGAGTCGCCGAAATCGGTTTCCGCCTGATTGAGCTTCACCATTACGGGCCGTATACCGCGGGGGATCTGCGTCGCCGCCTCGACGAGTTGGGGCTTCGCGCGATTTCCGCCCATGTGCCGCTGGTTCGCCTGGAGTCCGAGATCGATGGCGTCCTCGAAGAAGCACAGGCGCTTGGCCTCGAGTACGTCGTGTGTCCGTGGCTGCCGGCCGAACGCCGCGAAGATTACGCGGCCTTGGCCGACGTGCTCGCCCGCGCATCGGAACGGGTGTGCGCTGCAGGACTCGGCTTTTCGTATCACAACCACGATTTTGAATTCGCGTCGTACGAGGGGCAGACGGCGCTCGACTGGCTGCTTGAGCGCGTCGCCGATGCGGGCCTCGAGCTCGACGTGTACTGGGCGCATCACGCAGGGTTCGATCCCGTCGAGATCATCCGCCGGTATCGCGGCCGCCTCGATCTCCTGCACGCGAAGGATGCCACGCCGGATGGACACTTCGCGGCGGTGGGGACCGGCGTGCTCCCCTGGGATGCCATCTTCCAGGCGTCCGCGGAAGCAGGGGTGCGGTACGTGATCGTCGAACAGGACGTCTGCCCGGGCGATCCGTTTGAAGCCATCGCCACCTCGCTCCGGTTTTTGCAGTCGCGTCTCTGACGCGCCACGAAGGGAGGCTTTCGCATGAAACTCGGCATTTTCACGGTGCTCTTCAGTCAAATGCCGTTCGAAGAGATGCTCGATCACGTCGCCGCGGCAGGCGTGGATGCGGTCGAGATCGGCACGGGCGGCTATCCCGGCAACGCGCACTGCGATCGGGAGGCGCTCCTCGCGTCCGCCGAGAAACGGTCTGCGTTTCTCAACGCCATTGCCTCGCGCGGGCTCGAGATCTCGGCGCTCTCGTGCCACAACAATCCGCTCCATCCGAACGAAGAGGTGCGCCAGAAGGCGGATCAGGAGCTGCGCGAGACCATCCGACTGGCCGCGGAACTCGGCGTGAAGACGGTCGTCACGTTCTCCGGCTGCCCGGGCGAATCGGAGCGCTCGGAGAACCCCGTCTGGGTCACCTGCCCGTGGCCGGAGGAGTATTCGCGCGTGCTCGAGTGGCAGTGGAAGGAGAAGGTCATCCCGTACTGGACGGAGATGAACCGGTTCGCGGCCGATCACGGCGTGCGCATTGCCATCGAGGCGCACCCCGGGTTCGTGGTGTACAACGGCGAGACGCTCCTGCGCCTGCGCGACGCGTGCGGCGAGCAGATCGGCATCAACTTCGATCCGAGCCACATGTTCTGGCAGGGAATTGATCCCATCGAGGCCGTGCACGCCCTCGCGCCTCATCGGTGCATCTTCCACGTGCACGCGAAGGACACGGGTTTCAACAAGCACAACGTGGCGCGCGACGGCGTGCTCGACACGAAGCCGTACCGCGAGGAGCTGAAGCGAGCCTGGATCTTCCGCACGGTAGGCTATGGGCACGACCAGCAGACCTGGGCGGACCTTTTGAGCGCCCTGCAGATGAACGGGTACGACGGCGTCATCTCCATCGAACACGAGGACAGCCTCATGTCCATCGAAGAGGGATTTCAGAAGGCCGTCGCGTTCCTGCGGCCGCTCGTGATTCGCGAAAAACTTCAGCAGATGTGGTGGGCCTAAGAGGAGGACATCGAAGTGGCAGACAAGATTCGCGTCGGTATCGTGGGGGCGGGCGGGATCGCCCAACAGGTGCATATCCCCAACTACAAGAAGTGCGGCGAACAGGTGGAAATCGTGGCCATCTGCGATGTGGCGGTCGAGCGCGCGGAAGAGGCGGCGCGCAGGTGGAGCATTCCGCACTTCTTCAAGACCGCCGATGAGATGTTGGAGAAGGCAGAGCTCGACGTGGTGAGCGTCTGCACGCCCAACAAGTTCCACAAGGATGCGACGGTGAAGGCGCTCGAGGCGGGCTGCCACGTGCTGTGCGAGAAGCCGCCGGCCATGACGGTGGAAGAGGCGCAGGCGATGGCGGACGCGGCGAAAAAGAGCGGCAAACACCTGTCGTACGGGTTCCACTATCGGCATACGAGCGAGGTGGACTGCCTGAAGCGGTTCATCGACGCGGGGGAGCTCGGCGAGATCTACGCCGGCACGGCCATCGCGGTGCGGCGCCGCGGCATCCCGGGCTGGGGCGTGTTCACGAACAAGGAGCTGCAGGGCGGCGGGCCGCTCATCGACATCGGCTGCCACATGCTCGACACGGCGCTGTATTTGATGGGCTACCCCGAGCCGACGATGGTGTGGGGCGCCACGTATCAAAAGCTCGGCACGCGCAAGGGCGTGGGGCTCCTCGGCGACTGGGACTGGGAACACTTCACCGTGGAAGATATGGCGCGCGGCATGATTCAGTTCGCGAATGGGGCGACGCTCGTCATCGAGTCGGCGTTCGCGGCGAACGTGAAGGAGCGCGACGTCATGAATGTGAAGCTCATGGGCGATCTCGGCGGCGCCAACGTGTTCCCGCTCGAGATGTACCAGGAGAAGCACGGCGCGCTCATCGACGTCACGCCGGCGTACTTGCCGGAAATCTCGCCCTATGAGCGCGAGATCCGCCGCTGGGTCGACGCGTGCCTGACGGGCGAGCCGCCGCTGTCGACGGCCGAGCAGGGCGTCAAGCTGCAGCGCATCTTGAACGGCCTGTACGAGTCCGCGGAGCGGGGCGAGCCCGTGAAGCTGTAGGCCGGGATGGGGAGGAATCGGGATGCCGAAACGTTCGATTCGAATCGGCATGGTGGGCTATCAATTCATGGGCAAAGCTCACAGCCACGCGTATCGAGATCTCAACTTCTTCTTTGAGGATCTGCCCGTGACGCCGGTGCTGCAGGCCATCGCGGGGCGGAGCGAGGAGCCGCTCCGGCGGGCCGCCGAGGCGTACGGGTTCTCGTCGTACGAGACGGACTGGCGGCGGTTGGTGGAGCGCGACGACATCGACGTGATCGACATCGTGACGCCGAACAACGCGCACGCCGAGATCGCCATCGCCGCGGCGGAGCACGGCAAGCACGTGATCTGCGAGAAGCCGCTCGCGATGACGGTGGACGAGGCGGTCCGCATGCGCAACGCGGTGCAGGCGGCGGGGGTCCACCATCTCGTGTGCCACAATTACCGGTATGCGCCGGCCGTGCAGTTTGCGAAGCGGCTGATCGACGACGGGCGCCTGGGGCGGATCTACCACGTGCGGGCGCAGTATCTGCAGGACTGGATTATGGATCCCGATTTTCCGCTCGTGTGGCGCCTGCGCAAGGACGTGACGGGATCGGGGGCGCTCGGCGACATTGCGGCGCACATTCTCGATCTCGCCCGGTTTTTGGTCGGCGAGATCGGCGAGGTGGCGGCCTGCATGGAGACGTTCATCAAGGAGCGACCCCTGGGCGAAATGGCCGGCGGGCTTGAGGCGAAGGCGTCCGGCGGCACGGGGCGCGTGGACGTGGACGACGCCGTGGCCTTCCTCGCTCGCTTCGAAAACGGGGCGATGGGCGTGTTCGAGGCCACGCGCTTCGCGGGCGGGCATCGAAACGGCAATCAGTTCGAGATTAACGGCGAGAAGGGATCCCTTCGCTGGAACCTCGAGGATATGAACTGGCTCGAGGTCTACTTCCACAGCGACGAGCCGGGATTGCAAGGGTTCCGCCGCATCAACTGCACGGAACCTCTGCATCCGTACGCGGAGCGGTACTGGCCCGCGGGGCACATCATCGGCTACGAGCACACGTTTTTGAACCTGTTCGGCGCGTTTTTCAAAGGATTGGTCGAAGATCAGCCTGTGAAACCCGACTTCGAGGATGGCGTCCGCAATCAGTGCGTGTTGGAGGCGGTCGAGAAGGCCGCGGCGTCGAGGTCGTGGGAGAACGTGGAGTATCGCTGAGCGCAGTGCCCTTGCACGGACTTACGAATTTGCAGTACAATGGCGACAAGTGAACAGGAACCTTCGGGGCAGGGTGAAATTCCCGACCGGCGGTGATGGCTTCGTGCCTAAGCCCGCGACTCGCCATGTTGTGGCGACGGATTTGGTGAGACTCCAAAGCCGACGGTGAAAGTCCGGATGGGAGAAGGTTCGCGGTGATCGCAGCGCGTTGTGACGCGCCGTCATGGCTTTGCGTGACAGCCTTGCGGTGTGCGCTCGAGGCGCGTGCCGTGTCTTTTTGCGATCCGACAGCCCCGGGGGACAAAGGTTCCTCGGGGCTTCGCGCGTTTGCGGCACCCATCTCTCCATGCGCTCCCAGGGTTCCTCCGGAGAAACGATAGAAAGCGGAGGGACGCCCTGTGAATGCCTTTCAAACTTCGCGCGAAGCGAGCCGAGCATCGCTCTGGTTGATTGCATGCGGAGCCGCGCTGTGGGGGCTCGACGCGCTTTTCATCCTCGCGCTTCAGCACTGGTTCACGTCGATTGAAATCGTCTGCTTCGAGCACGTGCTGCTCGCCCTGTATGCGTTTCCGGTGCTCGTCCGAAGGCGGCGGGAATGGCTGGGGCTTGGCGCTGCGGATTGGCTCGCCGTCCTGTTTGTCGCCTGGGGCGGCTCTGCCGTGGCCTCCATCCTGTTCAACGTCGGGCTCGCCATAGGCATCCGATCCGACGCCGTGAACGAGGTCCTGCTCTTGCAGAAGCTTCAGCCGGTGTTCGCGCTGTTGTTGGCCGCTGTGGTGCTGGGCGAGCGGGTCCGACGCGCGTACTGGCCGTGGTTTGCGGTGGCTCTCGTGGGCGCGTACGTCCTGACCTTCGGTTTCACATGGCCCTCCTTCTCCAATGCGAGCGCGTGGGCTGGTTTGTGTGCGCTCGGCGCCGCGTTTCTGTGGGGCGGATCGACGGTCATGGGCAAGCGCGTGATGCGCAAGGTGTCGTTTCCCACGATGACGGCCCTTCGCTTCGGATCCGCGCTGCCGCTTCTCGTGGCGCTCACGCTCCTCGGTCACCCGAACTGGTCCCGGGTGGCGGACGGATTGGGGCACTGGGCTGTTATGGGCAACCTGATGTATCAGACGGTGGTGCCGAGCCTCCTCAGCCTGTTGGTGTACTATCGGGGGCTTGGTGGCGTCAAGGCTTCGTACGCCACATTGGCGGAGCTCGCGTTTCCGGCCACGGGCCTCGCGGTGAACGCGCTGTTCTTGCATCAGACGGTGCACGCGGCGCAGTGGATGGGCTTTGCCCTGGTGTGGATCGCGGTTTACGCGCTCTCGAGGATGGCGGATGGCTCGGATTTCGGCGAGGGGAGCGTTCGGGAGGCATCGGCGGGCACGGCGGCCTAAGACGGGAACGACCTCATCTTCAGCTCGTCCCGCCTCGGAAAAGCGAATGGAGCGACAGAAGGCGGCGGTTCTCCCTCGAGGAGATCCGCCGCCTCTGACTACAAGAGCCCCTTCCTCCAATGCCACTTGTCCGTGATTTCCTCGCCGCGGTGGACAATGGCGCGCGACACGTGGGAAATCCTGTGCCACGCCGCGGTGCCGAGCGCCTTCGAGTATCGGCCGTGATCGCCCGCGAGGCTCACGAAGCTCATGAGGAGGAGCGCAAAGCTCAGGCTGATGGCTGTGAGCCGTCTGCGCCGCACGTACCGCTTGGCCGAGGTGGGCTGGAAATCCGCCTTGGGCCGGGCGGGAAATGCGATGATCTGCGCGCTCCTCACGGGTGGATGTGTCGATGCTGGGCTGTCATCGGCCGCTTCCTTGGGCTGAAACATGGTGATGAGCTCGCGAAACTCCGCGACATCGCGGCGACATGCCGGGCAGGTGGCGAGGTGGCGTTCGAATCGCTTCTTGACCAGCTCGTCTTTGAGTTCGTTCAACGCGTAATCGACGCAGTAGGAGCAGATGGACGGGTTGTCCAAATGGTTCTCACCCTCTTGACGGAATCCATACCCCATCGTTTTTCAGTAAACCACGATCCAGCGCGATTGAGAAGCCCTTTCTTCGAATCGCCGTTCAGGGTAGAGTGAAACTGGCAACGGCATTCAAAGGGAGGGCGCGTATGGCAAGGATCGTTTCCACCAAGCCGCTCAGCGCGGCGCAAAGGGAGAAGCTGGCCCGCTTCGGCGACGTGGCCTGCCCGCCGGAAGGTCGGCGGTTCTCGCAAGCCGAACTGTTCTCTGCGCTTCACGACGCCGTGGGGCTCATCACGTTCGGCACGCGCGTCGACGAAACGCTCCTCGAACAGGCGCCGCACCTCAAGGTGGCATCGACGGCCTCCGTCGGCTATGATCATTTCGACCTCGCCGCCATGCGAAGGCGGCGCATCCTCGGCGCACACACGCCGCACGTGCTCGACGACACCGTCGCCGATCTCGGCATGGCGCTCATGCTCGCAGTGGCCCGCCGCATCGTCGAGTTGGACGGCTACGTCCGCAGAGGCGAGTGGAAGAAGGGCGACGAAGAGGTCCTCTACGGCGTCGACGTGCATCACCGGACGCTCGGCATCGTGGGCATGGGCCG
Organism: Alicyclobacillus acidocaldarius subsp. acidocaldarius DSM 446; assembly: GCF_000024285.1. Taxonomy (GTDB): domain Bacteria; phylum Bacillota; class Bacilli; order Alicyclobacillales; family Alicyclobacillaceae; genus Alicyclobacillus; species Alicyclobacillus acidocaldarius. The sequence goes on along the minus strand of NC_013205.1, from coordinate 2,214,995 downwards.
CATCGGCCGCGCGCTCGCCAAACGGGCGAAGTTCGGATTCTCCATGAATATCCTGTACCACGCGCGATCGCGCCACGACGACGTGGAGCAGGCGTTCGGCGCGCGCTACGCGACCTTGTCGGATCTCCTGCAGACCTCCGACTTCGTGGTCTTGCTCACGCCGCTGACGCCGGAGACAGAGAACCTCATGAATCAAGATATGTTCAGGTTGATGAAACCAAGCGCCATTTTCATCAACCTTTCGCGTGGAAAGACGGTGGATGAAGACGCATTGGTTCAAGCCCTGCGCGAAGGTTGGATCCGCGGCGCTGGGCTCGACGTGTATCGCCAGGAGCCCATTCCGCCTCACCACCCCCTTCTGTCCTTGCCCAACGTGGTCTGCGTGCCACACATCGGCTCGGCGACGCAAGCGACGAGAACCGCCATGCTCGATCTCGCGATCGACAACCTGATCGCCGTGCTGGAGGGCCGGCCGAAGGACGCGTACATCGTGCCGGAACTGAAAGACCTTGCAGAGGAGGGATGAACATGTGGCCTGTGAAATTCAAGCCGGTCGCCATGGAACGGATCTGGGGCGGCGATGCGCTGAAATCGATGTTTGGGGTGAAGACGGATCGCCCCATCGGCGAATACTGGGTGATCTCGGCACACCCGAACGGCATGAGCGTCGTGGACGGCGGTCCGCTCGACGGCAAGACGCTGCAGGAGTTGGTCGAGACCTATCCGGACGCCTATCTCGGCCAGCACTCGCCTCAGAAGCGGTTTCCGCTGCTCGTAAAGTTCATCGAAGCCCACGATGACCTGTCGGTTCAGGTCCACCCGGACGACGCCTACGCGGAAGCGCACGAGGGCGACGCGGGCAAGACGGAGGCGTGGTACGTGCTCGACGCGCCGCAGGACGGGCGGGTGATTCTCGGCCACTCGTTCCCCGATCGGGAGACCTACCTGCGGGCCGTGCGCGAGGGCCGCGTTCGCGACTACCTGGCTTATCGGCCGATTCGAAAGGGCGATCTCGTTTTCGTTCCGTCGCGCACCTTGCACGCCTTGCTCCGTGGCACCAAGGTGCTCGAGATTCAGCAGACCTCCGACGTGACCTACCGCGTGTACGACTGGGATCGGGTGGATGCCAACGGAAAACCGCGCGAACTGCACATCGAAAAGGCGGCGGACGTGATCGCCTATGGCACAGAGCCGCCCGAGCCGAAGCCGATGGCGGTGGTGGACGAGCCTGGGTTTGAAATGGTGCGGCTGGTGTCGTGTCCGTATTTCACTATCGATCGCGTCCGCGTCGCGCAACGAGCCGCCGAGATGGAGCAGGGCGTGCGCGGGAATCCGGACTGCGCGATGGTGGTGGAAGGATCGGGGCACCTTCGCTGTGTCGCGGAGGGCGAGGAGGTGCGCCTGCCCGTGAAGGCGGGGGATGCGCTCGTCATCCCGGCGGACGTGCCTCGATACGCGTGGGAGGCGGACGAGGCGCTCACGGTCATCCGCGCGTTCTACGGCTCGTCCGGGCCGTAACGGATCTGCTCATACGCGCGGAGTAGGGCCGGATCGCCCGGATCCCGAAGTTCGTCGGGAAGGCGGCCGACAAACGAGCGGATGGTCTCAGCGCGGGCGATGGTGCGCCCTGCGCGGTGCCATGACCGCAAACGCTGCTGCATGCGGACGCGCACGGGCTCGGACGTGGGCACGAGCCGAAACACGTCCTCGAGCCGACGCTGGGTGATGCGCGATGGAATCGCCTCCGAGGCGCGCGGAAGCTCTCGGTTCCGGACCAGCCTGTGCGCCATCCACGCCAGCGACACGAGCAGGGCCACGGCGACGGCGGCCGCGGTCAACACAAGCGGCATCGGGATGGACGCGTGCGCCGCGGCCGCGGGCGGCCTGAGCCCGAGCGGCGGGTGGTTTGCCGCGGTCTGCCTGCTGGGCACGGCGCGTGGCCGAACGATTCGAGGTAAGATCGCCACGAGCACCGCACCCGCTGCGACCAGGCCGGCCGTCGTGATCGACAGGCGGACGACGGCCTTGAGCAACCGGACAGGCACGTCGCGGAACGCCGCGGCGAGTGCGATGGGCACGAGCCATGCGCGCTCCGCGCGAGAACCGTAGGTCAGCCGATGCGCGGCTCGCGCCGTCGCCACGGCCGCGAGCATGGTGAGGCACGGATAGGCCGTGGCCACCGCTTGCCCTGCAGGGGTCGGCGCGGCCAGCGGGCGCACGAAGACGACGTAGGTCATCCAGCCGATCACGACCACCGCGGTCGCGGCGCGAACCAAGCCGCGACTCGCGAGGGCGATGTCGCCGTAGGTCGCGAACGGGAGGCACAGTGCCGCGGCGAGGACCGAGGCGGCGATGCCTGCCACAAGCCACCCCGGTCGATGAAGTGGAAGAAAGCAGACCGCGCTGCACGCCGTGCCCGCGGCGATGCCGAGGGCAACGGCCTGTGAAGCGGGGCGCCGCGCCGCGGCGGCCGCGCATGCGCTGGATGCCCACGCCGAAACCGTGAGCCAGAAGAACTCTCCGAATTCACCCGAGCGACTCCAGAACAAGCTCGCGACGGCCCACGCGGCCATCATCCCCTGAGACCCACTCATCAACGCGCGAAACGCGAGAGGTGCATCGGCGAGGCGGATGTAGGATAACTTTCCCGATTGCATTTCGCCGCGGTTATCCTTTCGCATCGTGTGAAGCCCCCATCGCTACGTCTTGACCATCTTCTTCTACGAATGGACGGACGGAAATCCAGGCGACCTGAACACCGAAGCGGGACATCCGGCTTCTCGCGGCGCTCTCCCCAAACGGGCTGAGGACAATCCAGTGCCGAGGCGACGACGGGGATCGCGCCAACGCGGTCGTCAACATGTCGAGATCGCACGTCGCAACGGGCTGGGCGTGCGCGAGCAGGGATGCGACGCCTTCTGCAGAGAGCCACGCGATGGTCGCACGCTGCCGATTCCCGCAGGCGGCGTTGGTGGCGAAGTACACGCGCCCGCCGCCGCGCGTGAGCCATTGCGCGATGGCGAGCGCCTGCTCACACATCGCGTCAAACGTGTCGGGATGGAGCCCGCCCAGCCAGTAGGGCTCAGTCGCTTGGGCGCTCAGGACGATGGCCCAGTCCGGCGCTTTAGTGGTGAAAAATTCCTTAATCATCAGTTGGCCGAGCCGCGCCGATGCGCGCCAGTGGATGTGGCGGACGGGATCGCCATAGGCGTACGGGCGGACGCTGCGCAGCGCGGTCTCGTCGGGAAATGCGCGGGACTCGCGAGTCATCCACCCGGAGGGGGCGAGATGGAAGCGGTGCTCCACGCGCTTTTGGCGGGGCCTCACCGCGAGCGACACCCGGTTTTCCAGGACGATGTCGGTGTCCAGGAGGCCCATGCCCTCGCTGAGTGCGGCGCGGATCTGAATGGGGGTGGCGGGTCCGCGCCGCCAACCGTACGCGGTGAATTGGATGTCCGCCTGGCGACGCGGGAGGACGGAGAGCGCCACTTGTCCGAGGCGCGCCGCTTGTTCGCGATGAAACGACAACTGCGGCGGCAATTCGATCTCGACCTCGGCCAAGGGGATGGGCATCCAGGATCGGTTGACGAGTGTGACGCAGAGCGTCACCGCGTCGCCGGGTTCCATCTCCGCGCGGTTTGCGGTCAAGAAGCCTTCGACGCGACCCGAGACTGCGCGGGCAAACGCGCGCGGCCAGAACCAAAGGGCCATCACCATGAGCAGCGGGAGCCACAGCCAGGTCACGGCGCGCTCACTTCTCGCTCGTGCGGAACCGGCGTGTCGTCGAGGATGGATTGGAGGAGTCGATCTCGCTCTCTGCGATCCGCCCAGGCGATGTCGAAGACGAGTCGGTGGCGCATGACGGGCAAAAACGCCTCCTGAACGTCGTCCGGCGTGACGAAGTTCCGGCCTACGAGGAGAGCGAGCGCCTGCGCGAGCCGCACGAGCCACACGGCCGATCGAGGGCTTGCCCCGAGGGAAATTTGGTCGTGATCGCGCGTGCGCCTGGCGAGCGACACGGCGTAGCGCAGCACGTCGTCGTGCACGAAGACGATCTGGGCCATGCGCTGCAGCTGGACGAGCCGATCGGCGCCAAGGACGGGATCCGGGGCAGGGCCGTCCGCCTCTTCGGCCATGACGCGCTTGACCATGTCCATCTCGAGGGATTCCGGCAAGTAACCGAGGGCCACCTGCACGAGGAATCGGTCGAGCTCCGCCTCGGGGAGGGGAAAGACGCCTTGCGATTCGACGGGATTCGCCGTTGCGAGGACAAAGAACGGCCTCGGCAGGGGCTTGACCTCGCCGTCGACGGTCACGGCGCGTTCGGCCATCGCCTGCAGGAGCGCCGCCTGCGTTCGGGGGGTGGCCCGGTTGATCTCGTCGAACAACAGCACCTGCGTGAAGATGGGACCTGGGTGGAACCGAAACGCCTCTTCACGCGGATGGTATACCGTGGTTCCGATGACGTCCGCGGGGAGCAGATCGGGCGTGCCCTGCACCCGGGCGAACGAAAGCCCGAGCGCCGCGGCGAGCGAGGAGGCGAGCCTCGTCTTGCCGGTGCCGGGCACGTCTTCGAGGAGCGCGTGGCCTCCAGCGAGGCACGCGGCGACGAGCAGCCTCACGGCATGCTCTTGGCCCACGACGCGATCGCATACCGCGCGGATGACCGCGTCGAGCTCCGATTTTGCCTGAGCCACCGATTCCGACGTCAACCTCTCGGGCATGTCGTTCCTTCCCTTCTATGTGTTCCGGTAGCGACTGCAACGCTCATTGGAAGAACCATCCGTGACTGAACAACCCTGCGCCCAGGGTCCCCACCGTGGCGAACGCCGCGAACACCATCCAGTAGAGCGGTGAGGTGGGGCGCCGGGCGAAGCTTCGCGCGACGCCGGCCGTCGCGGGATACGCGACGGAGGCGAAGCGGAGCGTGCTCTCGAGCGGATTGTGCGGCATGTTGGCGCAAAGATCGATCGCCGCCAAGCACCACATCCACAGACCGCTTTCCAGACTATCGATGATTCTGCCATTTCGCGGCGCCAAAAGAAAGCGATCTCGCCAGATGGCGAGGCCGCCCTGCACGCAGAGGAGACCTGTCACGAAGACGGTGAGCACGCCCACCGACGTGAAGGCGCCCTCGGCGATGGCGTCCCGCACGTTGACGAACGGCCAAGTCCAGTGGCGATGCCAGCTTGCCTCTGCCGCCAGCAGCGCGAAGGGTGTGCCAAACCGGTGCCACATGTAGAGCGCGTAGGCGGCGGGCGTGAGGCAGAAGGAGGCGGTGAAGCCCATTGCCGCGAGAAAGCGGCGGGATCGGGCGAGCCTCAGGGCAAACAGAATGGCGAATGCGCCGAGATCGTGAAAGGACGGGGCGAGGAAGGCGCCGAGGCAGGCCGCGGCGAGGCGCCGCCTGTCCGCTGGGCGCTCGAGTCCCCAGAGGATGAGAAGAAACGCCGTCAACGTGTACGTTTCGGTGTACAGCGAGCTGAAAAAGATGGCGCACGGGTTGGCCGCGAGCAGCATGGCCGCCGGAAAACCTGCGCCTTTCCACTCTTCCTCCGCAATCGCGTAGGCGAGCGCGAGATCGAGCCCGAACAGCAGGTTGGTGAGCACCCATGCGCCCCCGATGCCGAGCGCGTGGACGAGGATGGGCAGCCCTGGCAGGAAGGCGGCCGCCTTGTCGTAGGGGACGAAGGGAACGGAATTCCCCGTCGGGATGAACGTCTTCTGGACATGCAGGGGGAACACGTACCCGTAGCGGGCGATGTCCACGAACCACTGGCTGTCCCACTGCAGGAAGTTGTCGAGCCACGTGCCGGTGATGGCGAGCCTGGCCGGCGCGTCGCCGATGGGGCCGAGGATGCCGATGAGCACGATGACCCAGTGCGCGGCCCACGCGGTGAGGACGGGCCGGGCCAGTGGGGCGCGAGAGAGCCGCTCTTGAACGTTCAATGAAACTTCGCTCCCGTCTGTGTGCTTTGCGCGCGAAGTTTTGCGCGGGAATTCCGACTGTGGTATACATAGAAATCGGAAAAGGATAGGGTTTGTCCTACCCGTCTATTCATTCTCTGACACCAGGCCGGAATTCCTGCTTGGGATCCCCGGGTGTCCCAAGGCGCCCCAAGCGGGTGCTCCGTCATGCCCAGTGCGCGTGGAAGAGGGGTTCACAATGGCGAACGAACAACCTGGATCAGTGCAGACGTTCTGGCATCAGTTCTCAGGGCCGAACTTGGCCTACCTGCTCGAGCAGTATGAGCAGTATCTCGCGGATCCCAACGCCGTGCCGGAGGACGTGCGCAGCTTATTCGCGCAATACGGGGATCCGGCTCAGGCGGTATCTGCTTCACCGATAGAGACACAACCGGTGTTCGGACCTCAGGTTTCCGCTTTGTCGCCTCGCACGCTGGAGGCCGCGGCGAAGGCCCACCAATTGGCTCAAGCCATCCGCGCGAACGGCCATCTCGCGGCGGATACCGATCCGCTGTTTGCTCCCGAAGGTTCTCCCGAACTGGAAGCGTCGACGTACGGCCTTGTGGAAGCCGATCTCGCCTCATTGCCCGCCTCGGTGGTGGGAGGCCCCATCGCGCAGACTGCGCCGACCGCACTCGCGGCCATCGAGGCGCTGCGGAAGGCGTACTGCAGCGACCTGGGCTACGAGTTTGCCCATCTTTCGAGCCGCGAAGAGCGGGCGTGGTTCGAGGATCAGATCGAAAACCGACGGTTCCATCAGCCGCTCACCTTGGACGAGGCGAAGGCGCTTTACGAGCTGCTGGCGCGCGCGCAGTTGTTCGAGCGGTTCATGCACAAGCGCTTCGTCGGCCAGAAGCGGTTTTCCGTCGAAGGTGTCGACGCGCTCGTTCCCATGGTGGATGCGCTTGCGAAGATGGCGGTGGACGCCGGTTTCGATCACGTCTTCATCGGCATGGCGCACCGCGGCCGCCTGAATATCCTCGCGCACGTGCTGAAGAAGCCCTACGAGCGCATCTTCTCCGAGTTCCACGCCGGCAACGGCATGGCCTCGGACGAGGAACTCGCGGAATACATGCTCGGCTGGGGCGGCGACGTAAAGTACCACATGGGCTGGACGCGCACCTTCGAGACGCCGAACGGCCATAAGGCGCGCTATGTGCTGTCCAACAACCCGAGCCATTTGGAATTCGTGGATCCCGTCGTCGAAGGCATGACGCGCGCGGCGCAGGACGACCGCACGCGGCCCGGGCAGCCCATTCAGGACGTGCACAAGGCGTTCCCCATTCTGGTTCACGGCGACGCCGCGTTCACCGGCGAGGGTGTGGTCGCTGAGACGCTCAACTTCTCGAAGATCCCCGGCTATTACACCGGCGGAACGGTGCACATCATCGCCAATAACCACCTCGGCTTCACCGCTGACCCGGAGCAGGGCCGGTCGACGCGTTACGCGAGCGACATTGCCAAGGGCTACGATCTGCCGGTCGTCCACGTTTCCGCGGACAATCCGGAAGCGTGTCTGCGCGCGGTGCGCCTCGCCTTCCTGTATCGCGAGACGTTCCAGAAGGACATCGTGATCGATCTCGTCGGGTATCGCCGTTGGGGCCACAACGAGTCGGACGATCCCGCCATGACGCAGCCGGTGATGTACGCGAAGATCGCCTCCCATCCGACCGTGATGGAGATCTACGCAAACGAGCTCGTCGCGCGGGGCGCGTTCACGGCGGCGGACCTGCAGAAGATCGATCAGGCCATCGACGAGGAACTGCTGCAGGCGTACAAGAAGTACCCGGAGATTCACACGCCTGCGGCCATCACGGACTTCTCGGAGCCCACGGAGGACGCAAAGCCCGTACCCCTGGAGGAACTGAAAGAGATCAACCGGGCGCTCTTGGAGACGCCGCCCGACTTCACGGTGTACCCGAAGCTGAAGCGCATCCTGGAGCGGCGCCGGGACGCGCTCGACGGAGGCGACATCGACTGGGCGCATGCCGAGGCCCTGGCGTTTGGAACCATCCTGCGATCCGGCACGCCCATCCGCATGTCCGGCCAGGACTCGGAGCGCGGGACGTTCGGCCAGCGCCACCTCGTGCTCCACGACGCGAACACCAACGCGCGCTACGCTCCGCTCCAGCACCTGCCGGGAGCCAAGGCGAGCTTTGTGGTGTACAATAGCCCGCTTTCGGAGACGGCCGTGATCGGGTTCGAATACGGCTATTCGGTCGAAGCGAAGGACGCGCTCGTTCTGTGGGAAGCGCAGTACGGCGACTTCGCCAACGTCGGTCAGCCCCTGTTTGACAACTTCATCGTGGCCGCGCGATCGAAGTGGGGGGAGACCTCCGGGCTGGTGTTGCTTTTGCCGCACGGGTTCGAGGGGCAGGCGCACGAGCACTCGAGTGGCCGCGTGGAGCGATTCCTGCAGCTCGCCGCTCGCAACAACATCGTGGTGGCGAACGTGACGACCTCCGCGCAGTACTTCCATCTGCTGCGGCGCCAGGCGGCACGGCTCAAAAACCCGCGTCCGCTCGTCATCATGACGCCGAAGAGCTTGCTCAGGAACCCGCTTGCGGCCTCGAAGCCGGAAGATCTGACCAACGGCCGATTTCAGCCGGTTCTGCACTTCGCCAAGACGGGGGAGGGCGCGCAGGCGGTTCGCCGCCTGATTCTCTCGAGTGGCAAGGTGGGCGTCGATCTCGCCGCGGAGATGTCGAAGCGGGGCGAGGAGGCGTGCGCGCACGTCGCCACCGCGCGCGTCGAGCAGCTGTACCCGTTCCCGGCGGATCGCGTGAAGGACGTCATCGCGTCGTATCCCAACCTGCAAGAGGTGGTGTGGCTCCAGGAGGAGCCCGAGAACCAGGGGCCGTGGAACTTCATGCGGCCGAGGTTGCAGGAACTTCTTCCGGCGTCGGTGAAACTCCGTTATATCGGCCGTCCCGAGCAGGGCTTTGTCGCGGAAGGATCGCCGGACGTGCACAACCGCGTGCAGGCTGAAATTTTGGCGCAGGCGTTGGCCAACGATAACCATTAAGGGCGTATGCCGAATACGGGGAGGAAGCCATCGTGGCAGAGGTCAAGGTTCCATCGCTAGGCGAGTCGATTGTGGAAGCGACGATTGGGCAGTGGCTCAAGCGCGAAGGGGATGCGGTTGAGTCGGGCGAGGCCATCGCGGAGCTGGAGACGGACAAGGTCAACGTGGAGGTCATTGCGGAGGCGTCGGGCGTCCTGGCGCAGATCCTCAAGCAGGTCGGCGATACCGTGGCGATTGGGGATGTCATTGCCGTGATCGCGGAGGGCCAGGCGCCGTCTGCGCCTGCCTCGGCGTCGGCTCCGGCCGCGCAGGCGCAGGAGGTCAAGCCGTCCGCGCCGAGCGCTCCGCAGGCGCAAGCACAGGCGCCGTCCGCGCCATCCGCGCCGCAGGTCTCGGCACAGCAGCAGGTCTCGGTCCCGGGCGAGCTTTTGGTGCGCCCGACGCCGTCTCTGCGGCGGGCTGCGGCCGCGCAGGGCATCGATCTCCGTCAGGTGCAGGCTGGTGCCTTGGGTCTCGGCGCCCAACCGGCGGCGCCCCAGGCAGCTCCCGCCCCGGCAGTTCAGCCTGCGTCCCAGGCGGCGCTTCGCCCGGATGAGGAACGGATCCGCATGTCGCGTCGCCGCGCGACCATCGCGAAGCGCCTCGTGGAGGCTCAGCACACCGCGGCCATGCTCACCACGTTCAATGAAGTGGACATGAGCCGGGTGATCGAGATCCGCAAGCGGCGCAAGGACGCGTTCCGCGAGAAGTACGGCGTGGGGCTTGGCTACATGTCGTTCTTCACGAAGGCGGTCGTGGGTGCGCTGAAGCAGTTCCCGCTCCTGAACGCGGAAATTCAGGGCGAGGACATGATTGTGAAGCACCACTACGACATCGGCATCGCGGTGGCGACGGAGGGCGGCCTTGTCGTGCCGGTGGTTCGGAACGCGGATCGCCTGACGTTTGCCGAGATCGAGCAGCAGATTGCCGATCTCGCCGCGCGCGCTCGCGCGAACAAGCTGTCGCTCGAGGAACTGCAGGGTGGGACCTTCACCATCACGAACGGAGGCACGTTCGGCTCGCTGTTCTCGACGCCCATCCTGAACGCGCCCCAGGTCGGCATCCTTGGGATGCATAACATCGTGGAGCGCCCGGTGGCGGTGAATGGGCAGGTGGAGATCCGCCCGATGATGTATATCGCGCTTTCGTACGATCACCGCATTGTGGACGGAGCGGAGGCCGTGAGCTTCCTGGTGACCGTGAAGCGGCTGATCGAGGATCCGGAGTCCCTGTTGCTCGAAGGCTGACATTCCGAACCGGACGGCGGGGGCGGCTCAGGCCGCACCCCGCCGTTTCTATGGCGCCGCGACAGGGCGCCGCGCGCATTCGCGAATCGCGCGCCGATGATTTATACTCTATACGGGTTGTCGAAATCCGTTGAACGGTGCGGAAACCGCTTGATTTCGGCGCGCGGACGTTCAGCGCGGCGCCGAATGTCGACAGTTTGGTTTGCGGGGCGCATCAAGGTGCGCCCGCATCTGCATAAGGATGGGATCGACATGGACGGAAAGACGAGATCGGATGTCGCCCTGATTGGCGGCGGCATCATGAGTGCCACGCTGGGGACCTTGTTTCGGCAGCTTGCGCCCGATTGGACCATCACCGTGTTCGAACGCCTCGACGAGGTCGCGGTGGAGAGTTCGAACGAGTGGAACAACGCGGGCACGGGGCACTCTGCGCTCTGCGAGCTGAACTACACGGTCGAACAGCCAGACGGAAGCATCGACATCTCCAAGGCCATTCAGGTGAACGAGCAGTTCCTGGTCTCTCGCCAATTTTGGTCGTTCCTCGTGCGACAGGGCATCATCGAACATCCGAGAGATTTTATCGTGCCTGTGCCGCACATGAGCTTCGTGCAGGGCGAGACGAACGTGGCGTTTTTGAAGAAACGGCACCAGTTGTTGTCCCAGCACCCGCTTTTCCAAGGGATGGAATACTCCGAGGATCCCGAGCGGCTCCGGGAATGGATTCCGCTGATGATGAAGGATCGCAAGCTGGATCGCCCGATTGCCGCTACGTGGATCGCGTCCGGCACGGACGTGAACTTCGGCGCGCTCACCCGGATGCTGTTCCAATACCTGGAGCGCGAAGGCGTGGACGTTCAGTGCGGCAAAGAGGTCCAGGACTTGAAGCGTACGCGCGACGGCATGTGGCAGCTCCGCGTGCGCGATGTGAAGACGGGCGCCACCTATGAGCATGTGTCGAAGTTCGTCTTCGTCGGGGCCGGGGGATGGAGTCTACTGCTTCTGCAGAAATCCGGCATTGACGAGGGGAAGGGCATCGGTGGCTTCCCGGTGAGCGGTCTTTTCATGGTCTGCGAGAATCCCGAGATTGTCCGCCAGCACCGCGCCAAGGTGTATGGCAAGGCCCCCGTGGGTGCGCCTCCCATGTCCGTGCCGCACCTGGATTCTCGCGTCATCGGCGGCCGAGAGTATGTCCTGTTCGGGCCGTTCGCCGGGTTTTCACCGCGCTTTTTGAAGACGGGCTCCATGCTCGACCTACTGAAGTCGGTCAAGCTTCACAACCTGTCGACCCTGCTCGCCGCGGGCGCCAAGAACGCCTCGCTGACGCTGTATCTCATCCGACAGCTCATGCTGACGAAAAAGCAGCGCATGGACGAGCTGCGCGAGTTCGTGCCCACGGCACGTGATGAGGATTGGCGCCTCGTTGTCGCGGGCCAACGCGTCCAGGTCATCAAGCGGCGCCCGCGAGGCGAGCTGCAGTTCGGCACCGAGGTGGTGAGCGCCAGGGACGGATCCATCGCTGCGCTGCTCGGCGCATCGCCGGGCGCGTCGGTCGTGGTGTCCATCATGCTCGAGGTCATCCGCAAATGTTTCCCGGACCGGCTGCCCGAGTGGGAGAACAAGATCCGCGAGATGATCCCGTCGTACGGCGTCACGCTGCGCCACAGACCCGATCTGATGCGTTCCATCCAGGCCGAGACGGCCGAGGTGCTGGGGCTGCATCGGATGGAGGCCCGAACGGACGCGTGATTCATGGCTGAAAAGGACGCGCCAGCATCTTCTGGTGCGTCCTTTGTGATCTGGCGGGATCGCGCGCGTTGTCTTGAAAATCAAGCGTCTGTTACACTAGGCGTATCCAGCCGAGACGGCGAAGAGGAGGTCGCGCATGGAGTTTCAGCGGAGTGGCATCAGTCTGATTTATCGACTGGAGATCGCCAATAAGGGCAACACGTTTGCGAAGGTGGCGAGCCTGGTCGGGAACGCTGGAGGCGATATTGCTGCGGTCGACGTGATCCGCGTGACGCAGGACGTGGTGGTGCGAGACGTGACCATCAACGTGGCGAATCGCGAGCATGGCCGCCAGATCGCCGAGTTGCTCGACGCGGAGCCGGGGATCCACGTGGTGGCGGTGTCCGACCGGACCTTCCTCGTTCACTTGGGCGGCAAGCTCGAAGTTGTGCCGAAGATCCAGGTGAAGAACCGCGAGGATCTTTCGCGCGTGTACACGCCGCACGTGGCGCGCGTGTGCGAGGCGATTCACGAGGACCCGTCCAAGGCGTTCCAACTGACCATCAAGCGCAACACGGTGGCCGTGGTCTCGGACGGCACGGCGGTGTTGGGCCTCGGGGACATCGGCCCGTACGCGGCGATGCCGGTCATGGAAGGCAAGGCCATGCTGTTCAAACAGTTCGCAGGCGTGGACGCGTTCCCCATCTGCCTCGACACGAAGGATCCGGACGAGATCGTCGAGACGGTGAAGCGCATCGCGCCGGCGTTTGGCGGCATCAATCTGGAGGATATCTCGTCTCCGAGATGCTTCTATATCGAGGAGCGGCTGAAGCAGGAGCTCGACATCCCTGTCTTCCACGACGACCAACACGGGACGGCGGTCGTCATGCTGGCCGGCCTGATGAACGCGGCGAAGCTCGTCGGGAAGAAGCTTCAGGACCTCAAGGTCGTGATCGTCGGCATCGGCGCTGCGGGCGTGGCCTGCACGAAAATGCTCTTGTCCGCCGGTGTGAAAAACATCATCGGCGTCACGCTGGAGGGCATCCTGCACCGCGGCAAGCAGTACGACAACGAGATCTGGAATTGGTACAAGGAGCACACGAATCCGGACAACATCACGGGCACGCTGGACGACGCCATCGTGGGCGCGGACGTGTTCATCGGCGTGTCGGGACCTGGCGTGCTGACGGTCGATCACATCAAGAAGATGGCGCCCGATCCGATTGTCTTCGCGATGGCCAACCCGACGCCGGAGATCGAGCCGGAACTGGCGGCTCCCCATGTGCGCGTGCTCGCCACCGGTCGATCCGACTACCCGAACCAGATCAACAACCTCCTCTGTTTCCCGGGCATGTTCAAGGGGGCGCTGGCGGCGCGCGCGTCGACCATCAACGAGGAGATGAAGCTCGCGGCTGCGCAGGCCATTGCTTCCATCATCCGTGAGAACGAGTTGCGCGAGGACTACATTATTCCGTCTGTCTTTAACCAAGCGGTTGTTCAGCGAGTCGCGGACGCGGTCGCCGATGCCGCCCGCCGAACGGGCGTGGCGCGCCGCGAAGTGATGCCGAAGGACAACTATTGATTCCGTTCCGCATCGAGCGGACGGAGCCTGTCGAGGGACGACCGGGCGCGAGCGGGGTGCAAGAGCCCCGCTCGCCATGTTTTCTGAGGCGTGTGCGGCTGGGCGCAGGCGTGCTAGAATCGATGGAAAATGCCAACGTTCTACGTGTGGGAGCCAAGATGAACATGGAATTCCAAGCGGAGTTGGTGTCGCGGTTCTTTGGCGCCCTGGGAAAGTCCTGCGCGTGGGTCCCGTGGACACCGTCGCTTCCTAACGCCCCCATCGGTGAATGGGTGGAGGGTCCGGAGGGTGCGTTCTACATGCGCGTCCGGGACGATCTCGGCGTCGACGGAACGTCGCTCGCGCCAGGCGAACGCGCGTTTTTGACATGGGCCTTGTCTTCGTCGCCTGGGCAAGGGGATGCCGAGCCCATGGCGCGTCTGCGCCGGTGCCCCGCGCGCGATCTCGTCGCCGCCGCCGCAGGGCGGGCGTGTGCAGAGCCGATTCGCCAGGCGGCGGCATCCGTGCCCCTCTCCGCGTATCCGGCTCACCTGGTGGCCATCGAGTGGTCGACGCGCGTGGGCGGGGCGTCGGAGCATCGAGAGAGCGCCGACATGGTGAAGAAGGTCACCGAGGCGTACGTCGAGGTCGAGGCTTGGCGACTGTCCCCCCACATTCCTCTGGCCATCGCTTCGGTCGCAAGAGCCGCGCTTCGCCACGCCTGGCTGTCCCTTGGGCACGCGGAGATGGACGTCCGCGGGATTTCGGCGCTGGCGGCGCAGCTCGCGAACGCGTTGCGAAGTGAAGCGATGATCGACGCGCGCGTGGCCGTCTCGGGCGTGATTCGAACGCCGCAGGACGCGGCGGCTGGTGTGGCGATGCTCGAACTTGCGCGGCGAGAGGCGGTCCGGCGAAACACGGAGGCCGTGGTGTTTGGCGACGACCCTGTGCGGATGGCCCTTCTGTGGCTCGATGAGCCCTCGAGAGCTGCCTTTTTGCGATCCGTCTCGGCCATCTCGGAGGAAGAAACCAAGCATTGGCCCGAGGGCTGGGGCGAGATCGCCGAGGCCATGGTGCGTTCCAACCTGAACATCAGCGAGGCGGCGCGATCGCTCTACATGCACCGGAACACGCTGCTCGCGCGAATCGAGAAACTGCGGGAAATCTCGGGCTTGGACGTTCGCCGGGGCACCGACGCGTTTGCCCTCTTCGCCGCGGGGGCGCTTCTTCAGGGTCAATCTGCACTCGATTAGGCGCAGGGTCTGTACAAGTTGCACATGGCCATCGTGAAAGCGTTTTGCTACGCTCGGTATGAGCATTCTGACAGGGAGTTGATAGCGTGGCTCGCGTGTTGCTCGAGCACATTTACAAGACCTACCCCGGCCAGACGGAGCCGACGGTGAAGGACTTCAACCTCGACATTCAGGACAAGGAATTCACCGTGTTCGTCGGCCCCTCCGGCTGCGGCAAGACGACGACGCTTCGCATGATCGCTGGACTCGAGGACATCACGGAGGGCAACCTGTATATCGGCGATCGCCGCGTGAACGACGTGCCGCCGAAGGATCGGGACATTGCGATGGTGTTCCAAAACTACGCGCTCTATCCCCATATGACGGTGTATCAGAACATGGCGTTCGGCCTGAAGCTGCGCAAGGTGCCGAAGGCCGAGATCGACCGGCGGGTGCAGGAGGCGGCGAAGATCCTCGACATCGCGCACCTGCTCGACCGGAAGCCGAAGGCGCTCTCCGGCGGTCAGCGCCAGCGCGTGGCGTTGGGTCGCGCCATTGTGCGCGAGCCGCAGGTGTTCCTGATGGATGAGCCGCTGTCGAACCTGGACGCGAAGCTGCGCGTGCAGATGCGCGCGGAGATCCGCAAGCTCCATCAGCGCTTGCAAACGACCGTCATTTACGTTACACATGATCAGACGGAAGCCATGACGATGGGCGATCGCATCGTGGTCATGCGCGACGGCGTCATCCAGCAGGCGGATACGCCGCAGGTCGTGTACTCCCAGCCGAAGAACATGTTTGTCGCCGGCTTCATTGGGTCTCCTGCCATGAACTTTATTCGCGGCGAGATCGTGCAGGACGGCGATGCGTTCTACTTCCGCGCGCCTTCCATTTCGCTGCGCCTGCCGGAGGGCCGCTACGGCGTGCTGAAGGCGTCGGGGGCCATTGGGAAGCCGGTCGTGCTCGGCGTGCGGCCGGAAGACCTGCACGATGAGGAAGTGTTCATGACGACGTATCCCGACTCCGTGCTGCAGATGCAGGTGGAAGTCGTGGAACACATGGGCTCGGAGGTCTATCTGCACACGAGTATCGGGCCGAACACGATCGTCGCGCGCGTGAACCCGCGCCACGTCTACCACGTCGGAAGCTCGGTCAAGCTCGCGATTGACTTGAACAAGATCCACATCTTCGACGCGGAGACGGAGGAGTCCATCGGCTTCGCCGCAGGTCCTGCGGGTGAACGTCAAGAAGCTTTGGTGTGATGTCGAGGTGTTGATGACATGGTGGAGAAGGTCCTGACCGTCAATCTTCCTCAGGGGCTCGCGGCGCGGCCAGCGGCGGAGTTTGTCAAGCGGGCGTCATCGTTTTCCAGTCAGATTCGGATTGGGAAAAACGGTCATTTCGTCGATGCGAAGAGCGTCCTCGGCGTGATGTCCATGGCCATTGCGCGCGGGGAATCGGTCACCCTGCAGGCCGAGGGGAGCGACGCAGAGCGGGCGGTAGAGACACTCGCGGAATTGCTGTCGCGCGATACGTTCGAGTGAACGCCTTGACGGATCCGAGCCCGGCGCCACGCGGCGTCGGGCTTGAATCGTGTGAGGCGGTGAGGAGGAATTTCGGCGGTCATCCCGAATAGGTGGAGAGGGCTCGATGGCACGCCGGGCATCGGTCCGGTGGCGTCGACGAATCGTTCGGTTGGAGGTCCGCCATGTCCACCTATGACGACATCCCAGCGCGCGCAGACACGCGCCTTCACAAGCTCGGTCAGCGGTTCGTGGATCTGTTGCCGACGCTGAACATTCGTCAAAAGTTCCTCGTCAATACCGGCCTCGTGACCCTCCTTCTCGTCGCCCTCGGCGTCGTGAACGGCATCCTGGTCAGCCAACTGCACCAGTCGGTTCGAAAGCTCGAGCAGGCGGACACGGTGCTGAACCTCATTCGGCAGTTTGATGACGACATCGTGACCGCGGACAACGACGCGGCGCTTTATCTGCTCACGCCGAACGGCGACAACGCGCAGTTCAACCTTCAGGACTACCAGAACGATCTCGCGCGCGTGCAACAGGATCTGAGCGTCTTGCAGCGCGAACCCGTCAATGCCACCGACAAGGCCATCCTCGACCTGTTCCAGTCGGAGTGGCAGCAGATCTTGGATCAAAATGAGACCGCTTTCCGCCTAGCGTCGACGAGCCTGTCCGACGCGCAGGCGATGTTCACCAACAACACGCTGCAGCCCTTGATCCAGAGCCTGTCGGAGTTCACACAGGACGAGCAGGCGGTCAAAAACGCGGCCGCCGCGAACGTCAATCGCCTGCTCGTGCAGACCTTCGTCTGGAGCACGGCCGTGGCACTGGTCGCCATCGCGATAGGCCTCGCCGGGAGCGCGACGCTGGCCATCACGATATCGGGGCCCATCATTCGGCTCCGCCAGATGGCGCTCAAGGTGTCGCAGGGCGACCTGCGCGTTCGGCCCGTCGAAGTGCGCACGCGCGACGAGATCGAAGATCTCGCGCGCGTCTGGAACGACCTCGTCGGCAACCTGAGGGCGCTCATCGGCGCCATCGCGGGGGCTTCCGAACACGTGGCGACGAGCGCCGAAGAGCTGTCGGCGAGTTCGGACGAACTGATGCGCGCGACGGCGGAGATCGCGCGGTCCATTGAGCAAGTGGCGGCCGGCGCCGAGGAGCAGATGAAGCAGATCGAGGACACGTCCGCCGCGGTCTCGCAGGTGCAGGGCGAGATCGGCAAGGTGTCGCGCCTCGCGGAAGATTTGCACGAGACCGCCGAGCGCACCGATGGCGAAGCGGAGGCGGGAACGCAGGTCATGGACGCGATGGCGCGTCAGATGGAGGCCATCCGGCAGCGCGCCGCCGATGCCGCGGAGGTCATGCGCAGGACGGCGGAGGCTTCGGAAAGCGTTCGGCAGATTGTCGCGGCCATCATGCACATCGCCGACGAGACCAATCTCTTGGCGCTGAACGCGGCCATCGAGGCCGCGCGCGCGGGCGATCACGGCCGGGGGTTCGCCGTCGTCGCGGACGAGGTCAGGAGCCTGTCCAAGGCGTCCGCGGATGCGGCGCGCGAAATTCACGGCATTGTCGATCGCGTCGTTCGCTCCATGAACGAGGTGGCCCAATCCATTCAGGCGGTCACCGCGGAAGTGGACGCCGGCGCGGCGGTTGCCGACGAGACCAAGCGGACGTTCGCGCGGATCAGGACCTCCATGGCGGAGGTGGCGTCGCGCGTCGAAGAGGTCGCGGACGCCACCAAAACCATCGTCGCCCAGGCGGATCACATGTCGAGCGACATGGCCGTGGTGGTGGAACTGGCGCAACAGGCGGCCCGCGAGTCGGAGAGCGTGGTGGCGGCTTCTCAGCAACAGGCGAGCTCGATGCAAGAAATTGCGTCCACCGCCGCATCGCTCAGCGCGCGAGCGCAGGACCTGCAGTCGCTCATCGGCCGTTTTCAGATCTAGGGCGAAGTTTCTCAGTTTTGGGACGAGCGTTCGTTGCGCGAAGCTTCGGCCCGTTGTAACCTGATACGGAGACCATAGAGAAAATCGACACTCGGAGTGGAGAGGACAGGAGGGTATCTCGTTGGCGAACGACGCACCCTTGCACCGGGACATACGCGTCCTCGGGGATTTGTTGGGAGAAGTGCTGGTCGAGCAGTGCGGCCGGCGCGTCTTCGATCACGTCGAATCCATTCGCCTCGCTGCCAAGGCCTTTCGCGCGGACCCGTCGCCCGAAACGCGCGCGGCGCTGCAGGCGGCCGTGTCCGCCGTGGAGCCCGAGCACCGGAACGACGTGATTCACGCGTTTTCGGTCTACTTTCAGTTGGTCAACCTCGCGGAGCAAAACCACAGGCTTCGCCGCCACCGAGATTACGATCGCTCGCAACAGGTGCTGCGCGGGTCGTTTCGCGAAACCATGCGCACCCTGGCCGATCGCGGCATGACCGCCGACGACATTGAGTCCCTGCTTCGGGAGGTCGGGATCGAGCTCGTGCTCACCGCGCATCCCACCGAGGCGCTGCGCCGCACCGTGCTCGACAAACACACGAAGATCGCGGCTTTCCTCGAGGACATGGACGATCCGCGCAAGACGCCGAGAGAGCTCGACGTGCTGCGCGAGCGAATTCGCACCGAGATCGTCGCGCTGTGGCAAACGAGATCGGTGCGCAAGCAGCGCATCACCGTGCTGGATGAGGTCCGAAACGGGCTGTACTTTCTGGACCAGATCCTGTTCGACGTCCTTCCTCGCGTGCATCAAAAGCTCGAACAGGCGGTCGAGGAACAGTTTGGTCGTCAGCTTCTCGAACTGCCCCCGCTTATTCGCTTCGGCTCGTGGATGGGGGGCGATCGCGACGGCAATCCGAACGTCACGTCCGACATCACCTGGCAGACGCTCGTCCTCCACTGCGATCTCGCCCTCAACAAATATGAGCAAAAGTTGCGAGAACTCGGGCGCGATCTGAGCGTGTCCGTGGACCGGGCGGGCGCGGACGAGGATCTCCTGGCTTCCCTGGGAGGCGAAAACGACGAGCCGTACCGGGCGCTCATCAACCGGATGCTGGAGCGGCTCGCCAACACGCGGCGCCGGCTGCACGGGGAGCGGGTGGACGGTCCCGATTACGCGTCACCCGAAGCGATGATGGAGGACGTCGAACGGATGGCGAGATCGCTCGCGCATCACCGGGGCCAGCGCATGGTGGATGCGTGGTTGCGCCCGTTCCTGCTGCAGCTTCGCATCTTCGGCTTCCACATGGTGACGCTCGACATCCGTCAGCACTCCGGCGTTCATGAGCAGGCGGTGGCGGAGCTCTTGCAGACGGCGGGCCTCGTGGACGACTACACGTCGCTTGGCGAGGAAGAGCGCGTGCGCGTCCTGTCCGAATGCCTTGCGTCGCCGCGCCCCATTCGCAATCCGTATCACGTGTACTCCGATGTCACCACGGAGGCGCTCGCGGTCCTCGACTGCGTGCGGCGAGGGCACGAGACCTTCGGGCCTCGCTGCGTGCAGGACTACCTCATTTCCATGACGCAAGGCGCGAGCGACCTGCTTGAGGTGTTGCTCTTGGCGAAGGAGTCCGGCTTGTTCGGCTGGCCGGACGGGCCGATGGCGCCGCCCAAGAGCGACTTGAACGTCGTTCCGCTGTTTGAGACCATCGAGGACCTGGAGTCCGCGGCGGGGATCATGCGGTCGCTGTTTGAAAACCCCGTGTATCGGCGTCACCTGGAGATGCGCGGCTGGCAGCAGGAGATCATGCTCGGGTATTCCGACAGCAACAAGGACGGCGGCTATCTCACCGCCAACTGGTCGCTGTACATGGCTCAAAAGCACCTGATTCGCCTGGCGGAAGCGTACGGCGTGCGCATCAAGTTCTTTCACGGCCGGGGCGGCGCGCTGGGGCGAGGGGGCGGTCCCGTGGAGCAGAGCATTCTCGCCCAGCCCACGGAGGCGCTCCGAGGGCACGTGAAGATCACGGAGCAGGGCGAGGTCATCTCGCAGCGGTATGGACACCCGGGCATCGCCGAACGCTCGCTTGAGTCCTCGGCGGCGGCTGTGCTGGTGGGCGCCACGCGAGAGGACAGCGAGGAGTGGGCAGAGCGCCATCCGAGGTGGTTTCGGCTTTTGGACCGAGCGTCGGAAATCAGCTTCCGCGCCTACCGGAAGCTGGTCTTCGAGCATCCCGCGTTCCTCGAGTATTTCCATCGGGCGACGCCCATTGACGAGATCGGCAAGATGAACATTGGGTCGAGGCCTTCGCGGCGCTCGCAGTCGGCGCGAATCGAGGACCTGCGGGCCATCCCCTGGGTGTTCTCGTGGACGCAGAGCCGCCACCTGCTGCCCGCCTGGTACGGCTTCGGCAGTGCGATAGAGGCCATCATGCGGGAGGACCCTCGCGCGCTTGAAGACCTTCGCCGCATGTACGAGGTGTGGCCGTTCTTCCGGACGCTGGTCGACAATCTTCAGATGGCGCTCGCCAAGGCGGATATGCTCGTGGCGAAGGAATACGCGCAGTTGGCGGGGGAGGCGGGAGAGGCCGTCTTTCCGCTGATTGAGGAGGAGTACGCGCGCACGGAGCGCGCCGTGCTCGACATCACGGGCTACCGGCAGCTTCTCGACAACAGGCCGGTCATACGGGAGTCCATCTCGCTTCGCAACCCGTATGTCGATCCGCTGTCGTTCTTCCAGGTGCGCCTGTTGGCCGATCTGCGCACGGACAACCTGTCGCCCGAAGAGCGCGAGGCGGAGCTGGCCGACGCGCTGCAGACCATTAACGGCATCGCCGCGGGCCTGCGCAATACCGGCTGAGAGCCGAGGAGGCCGCACTCGAGCGCAGTTCATTGCGCAAATCGCGATCGTCGTCTACCATGAAGGTGTCCTCGTTGGGGGTGTTGGCCATTCAAAAGATAGGCGTTTTGACGAGCGGGGGCGACGCGCCTGGCATGAACGCGGCCATCCGCGCCGTGGTCCGCACGGCCATCTACCACGGCCTGGAGGTCGTCGGCATTCGCAGGGGGTACGCGGGCTTGTTGGACGGGGATTTTCGTCCGATGCCCATCGAATCCGTCGGCGACATCATTCAGCGCGGCGGAACCTGCCTGTTTACGGCGCGTTGCAAGGAGTTCATGACCGAAGAGGGGCAGAGGCGCGGGTATGAGCGGCTCGTCGAGGCCGGGATTGAGGGTCTCGTCGTGCTCGGGGGAGACGGATCGTTTCGAGGCGCCAAGCGCCTGAGCGAGCTGGGCATTCCCACGGTCGGAGTGCCTTGCACCATCGACAACGACATCGGCGCGTGCGACGCAAACATCGGCTTCGACACGGCGGTGCAGACGGTGATTCAGGCCATCGATAAAATCCGCGACACGGCCACGTCGCACGAGCGGACGTATGTCATTGAGGTCATGGGTCGGCACGCCGGGCATATCGCGCTGGCGGCCGGGCTCGCGGGCGGCGCGGAGAGCGTGCTGATCCCTGAGGTCCCGTTCAACCTCGAGGATGTGGTGGCGAAGCTGCAGCGCGGCGTGGCCCGGGGCAAGAAACACTCCATCATCGTGGTGGCGGAAGGCGCGGCGCGCGCGGTGGATGTCGGGCACTACATCGAGGAGAAGACCGGGTTTGACACGCGCGTGACCGTGCTCGGGCACGTCCAGCGCGGTGGCGCGCCAACAGCGTCCGATCGCGTCCTCGCCAGCCGCTTGGGCGCTTTCGCAGTCGAACTCCTCCTCAAAGGCGAGACCGCGGTCATGGCCGCCACGCAGAACGGGGCGCTCGTGGCGGTGCCGTTTGACGAGGTGTTTGCGGCCGTGCGCCAGCCTGCGCAGGAACTTTGCGAGCTGGCCGAGATTCTATCCAACTAAGTGGGATGGCTCCGCTGTGGGGCACCCAACCAACGCCAGGGGGTCGATTGCGTGATCGAAAAAATTCGCGAGTATCTGGGCGCGGAAGCGGACTATCTGCTGAATCACGAGTGCAAGACCATTCCGAAGGAGCGGCTCACGCCGCCGTCGCCGACGTCCGTGGACGACGTGTTCCTGTATTCCAACCGGAACAATCAGGTCCTTCGTTCTTTGCAGTGGTTGTTGTCCTCCGGGCGGCTCGTCGGGACGGGATACGTGTCCATCCTGCCGGTGGATCAGGGCATCGAGCATTCGGCCGGCGCGTCGTTCGCCAAGAATCCGGACTACTTCGACCCAGAGAACATCGTCAAGCTCGCCATCGAGGGCGGTTGCAACGCCGTGGCGTCGACGCTCGGCGTGTTGGCCTTGACCAGCCGCAAATACGCACATAAAATTCCTTATATTGTAAAGATCAACCACAACGAGCTGTTGACCTATCCGAACAAGTACGATCAGATCATGTTCGCGTCGGTCAAGCAGGCGTGGGATCTCGGTGCGGTGGGCGTCGGCGCGACCATCTACTTCGGCTCGCCCGAGTCCACGCGCCAGATCCAGGAGGTCAGCGAGGCGTTCCAGCTGGCACACGAGCTCGGCATGTTCACCGTGCTCTGGTGCTATCTCCGCAATCCCGCGTTTGTCAAAGACGGCGTCGATTATCACACGGCGGCCGACCTGACCGGCCAGGCCAACCACTTGGGCGTGACCATCGAGGCGGACATCGTGAAGCAAAAGCTTCCGGAGGTCAATGGCGGGTATCAGGCGCTCAACATGGGCCAGTCGAGCTACGGCAAGATCGACAAGCGCGTGTACACGGAGCTCACGAGCGATCACCCCATCGATCTCGCCCGCTATCAGGTGGCCAACGGGTTCATGGGCAAGATTGGGCTCATCAGCTCCGGCGGTGCGTCGGGAGAGAACGACTTCGCCGAGGCGGTCCGCACCGCGGTCATCAACAAGCGCGCGGGCGGCATGGGGCTCATCTCCGGCCGCAAGGCGTTCCAGCGCCCGATGGCGGAGGGCGTGAAGCTGTTGAATCTCATTCAGGACGTGTATCTGTGCAAGGACGTCACCCTTGCCTGATGCAGCGAGCGCGAGGAGGATGGGTATGGCGCAGCCGCGCGTCGGCGTGATCATGGGCAGCCAGAGCGACTGGGAGACGATGCGCCACGCGTGCGCCGTGTTGGACGAGCTCGGGATCCCGCACGAGCGCAGGGTGGTCTCGGCGCACAGGACGCCGGATTTCATGTTCGAATACGCGGAGTCCGCGCGGGATCGCGGCATTCAGGTCATCATCGCCGGGGCGGGGGGCGCCGCTCACCTGCCCGGCATGGTGGCGTCCAAGACGACCTTGCCGGTGATCGGCGTGCCCGTGCAGACGTCGGCGCTCGGCGGCCTCGACTCGCTCTTGTCCATCGTGCAGATGCCTGGCGGCGTGCCGGTGGCCACCATGGCCATCGGCCGCGCAGGGGCGGTTAACGCGGGGCTCATGGCCGCGCGCATTCTCGCGGTGACGGACGCCGAGATCGCCGCTCGATTGGAAGCGCGCCAACAATCCATCCGCGACGAGGTGCTTCAGGGGGGCGATCCGGGTGCAGACACGTCCGCTGAAACCCACTGACGCCGTCCTGCCGCCTGCCACCATCGGCATTCTCGGCGGCGGCCAGTTGGGCCGCATGATGGCCCTCGCCGGGCGGCACATGGGGTACCGGTTTCGCGTGCTGGATCCCACGCCGGACGCGCCCGCGGCCCAGGTCGCGGACGGTCAGGTGGTCGCGGCGTACGACGACGTGGACGCCGCGCGGAGGCTCGCGTCGCAGTGCGATCTCGTCACGTACGAATTTGAAAACGTGAGCGCCGCCGTCGCCGACGCGCTGGCCGAGACCTGTGACGTGCCCCAGGGCAGCGAGCTGTTGGCGATTTGTCAACACCGCGTGCGAGAAAAATCGACGCTTGCGCAGCACGGCCTTCCGGTCACGCCCTTTGCGCCCATTTCGTCCATGGGCGATCTCGACGAGGCGCTCGAGCGATTCGGCGAGCGGATGGTGGTCAAAACGTGTCGGGGAGGGTACGACGGCAAGGGCCAGTGGATGGTCCGGTCGCGAGAAGATGTGGAGAAGCACGCGCAGGACTGGGCACGAGCCATGGACCACCACCGAGCCGCGGGTTTTGACGACCAGCCGCTGATTGCGGAGGCGTACGTGCCGTTTGAGGGCGAGCTCTCCGTGATTGTCGCGCGCAATCGGAGGGGCGAGGTGCGGGCCTTTCCGCCGGCCGAGAACATTCACAAGCGGCATATCCTCCACATGTCCATCGTGCCGGCGCGGTATCCGGAGGACGTGATCGCGCGCGCAGAGGACATCGCTCGGCGGGTGGCGGAAGCGCTCGGCGTCATCGGCCTGATTGCGGTCGAGATGTTCGTGACTCAGGGCGGGGAGCTCCTGATCAACGAACTCGCGCCTCGCCCGCACAACTCGGGTCACTACACGCTCGACGCGTGCGCGACGAGTCAGTTCGAGCAGCATGTGCGCGCCATTTGTAACCTGCCGCTCGGTGACGTGACGCTGTATTCGCCTGTGGTGATGGTCAACGTCCTCGGGCAGCACGTCAAGCCCCTGCTCGCGCGGATGAGCGGCCTTCCGTCCTGTGTGAAGGTGCATCTGTACGGCAAGGCGGAGGCGAAGCGGGATCGCAAAATGGGCCACGTGAATATTGTGGTGGATGAGGTGGCGCGGGCGCTCCAGTGGATCGAGGCGTCTGGCGTGTGGGCCGATGTGTGAGGAGCGCCAAGGGGAGCGGGTGCGCTTCCCTTGGCGGCCGGATGAGCCTCAGTACACGACAGCCGGAGCCGTGCTGGTGGTGGTTGCCACGGCGCCGTAAGCGGGAACGAGCAGGAAGAAGAGCACGAAGATGATCAGGAATACCACTGCCCACTGCGTGTAACCGCCGAAAATCCCGTACATGCGCATGCGCCTCCTTTGAACGTTGGCGGCTGCCCGAGGCGGGCGGCCGGTCAATGCTACGATATGGCTGGGTTGACGAAACCACCACGGCGTTCACCCAGATGGCGCGGAGCAATTCGTCGCACAGGCGAGTTGCTTCTTTGTGTTGTGAGGTCAGGCGGCTCGATGAGCGGCGTGAGGAGGATGACGGGTTGAGCGACACCTGGAGACATGAGTTGGAGGCGATCCGCGAGCAGGCCATGGCGTCCCTCGCGCTCGCCTCGGACTCGAAGGCGCTGAACGACTGGCGGGTCGAGGTTCTCGGCAAGAAGAGCGCGCTCGGCCAGATGTCGAAAGCGATGGGGGGACTGGCCCCCGAGGACCGGCGCGTGCTCGGCGAGGCGTTGAATCGCATTCGCCAGGAGCTGGAGCAAGCGTGGCGCTCGAGGCAGGCCGAAATCGAGGCCAAGGAGAAGGCCCTTCGGCTCGAGCGCGAGCGGATCGATGTCACGCTGCCGGGTCGGGACGTGCCGCTCGGCGCGATGCACCCCATTTCGCGCGTGATCGAGGAGATCGAGGACATCTTTGTGAGCCTCGGGTTCTCCGTCGTGGAAGGTCCCGAGGTCGAGACCGACCATTACAACTTTGAACTGCTCAACATTCCGAAAGATCACCCGGCGCGCGATATGCAGGATACGTTCTATCTGACGGACGAGTGGCTGCTTCGGACGCACACGTCCCCCATGCAAGTCCGGACGATGGAGCGCATGCGGGGGCGGACGCCGATTCGCGTGATTGTGCCTGGCCGCGTGTATCGCCGCGACGAGGACGACGCGACGCACTCGCACCAGTTCACGCAGATCGAGGGCCTCGTCGTGGACGAGGGGATTCGCATGTCGGATCTGAAGGGGACGCTCGAGGCGTTCGCCAAAGCGCTGTTCGGCCCTTCTCAGCGCGTTCGGCTGCGCCCGAGCTACTTCCCGTTCACCGAACCGAGCTGTGAGGTCGATCTCGTCTGCGTCTCGTGCGGCGGCAGTGGATGCCGCATGTGTAAAGGGACCGGGTGGATCGAGATCCTCGGCGCGGGCATGGTGCACCCGCGCGTGCTCGACATGTCGGGTTACGACAGCGCGCGCTACACCGGTTTCGCCTTTGGCCTCGGCGCCGAGCGCATCGCCATGCTGCGGTACGGCATTTCCGACATTCGCATGCTGTACCAGAACGACCTGCGCTTCTTACGACAGTTCCGTCACGCCTGACGCGTGCCGATAAGGGAGTGGCAATGTGAGAGCATCGTACAAATGGCTGGCCGAATATCTCGATCTCGCGGGCCTATCGCCGGCTGAACTCGCGGATCGCCTGACGAGCGCGGGGCTTGCCGTGGACGCGGTCGATCCCTTGAATCGCGGCGTGGAGGGGGTCGTGATCGGCAAGATTCTGGAGGTGCGGCCGCATCCCCAGGCGGATCGGCTGAAGGTTTGCCGCGTGGACGTGGGCGGCCGACAGCTCGAAATCGTCTGCGGGGCGCCGAATGCCGCGCCGGGGCTCGTGGTGCCGGTCGCGCTGCCCGGGGCGAAGCTGCCGGGCGGCGTGGAGATCCGGATTGCCGAGTTTCGCGGCGTGTCCTCGCACGGCATGCTGTGTTCGGCGGACGAGCTCGGAATCGAGACTCGGTACCTGCCCAAACGGGACGTGGAGGGGCTGTTCGTCCTTCCGGAGGACCTGCCGCTCGGCGAGGACGTCGTCCCGCATCTTCACCTGGACGACGTCGTGCTCGATCTCGACCTCACGCCCAACCGAAGCGATTGCCTGTCCATCCGCGGCTTGGTGCACGAGCTTTCGGCGATCCTCCGGCGGCCGCATCGATTCCCTGCGTCGGTTCCGGCGCCCGCCGCCGAGGGGGAATCCCCGCTCCAGGTGCGTCTCGAGACGCCGCGGTGCCCGCGATACGAAGCCCAACTCCTGGAAGGCGTCGAGGTCCGGGAAACGCCGCTCTGGATGAAGATGCGGCTTTTGGCCATGGGCGTCCGTTCTATCGATCTCGTCGTCGACGTGACGAACTACGTGATGCTCGAATGGGGCCAGCCTCTGCACGCGTTTGACGCGGACGCCATCGCCCACGCCACCATCGTCGTCCGACAGGCGAGAGAGGGCGAGCGCCTCGTGACGCTCGACGGCCAGGAGCGCGCGCTCACGCCCGACATGATCGTCATCGCGGACCCGGAGAAGGCTATCGGGCTCGCGGGCGTGATGGGCGGGGAGAACAGCGAAATCGGCCCTTCGACCCGGCGCATTGCGCTTGAATCCGCCCGCTTCGACGGCGCCTCCATCCGGAGAACGGGCCAGGCCCTCTCGCTTCGCTCGGAGGCGCAGCAACGGTTCGAAAAAGGCGTTGATCCGGCGGCCGTCTCGAGCGCGTTGCACCGGGCGACCGAGCTCCTCGTTCAACTCGCGGGATCGCGCCCCGTCGGCGCGCCACGCCGCGTCCCGGCGCAGGCAGACGTGTCGAAACCGACCGTCATCTCCTTCTCACCGCGGGCGTGTGCTCGGTTCCTCGGCGTGGACGTGCCCGAGGAAGAGATGCGCGCGTGCTTCGAGTCCCTCGGCTTTGACGTCACGCAAGGCGAAAACGAGTGGCGCGTGGAAGTGCCGACGCGGCGCCCGGATGTGCAGTTGCCAGCCGATTTGTACGAGGAAGTGGCTCGGCTCTACGGGTATGATCACATCCCCGCCACGTCCATGCGGTTGCCGGTGGAAGCGCCGGAGTCGTCGGGCCAGCTCATGCTTGTGCGCAAGGTGAGGCGCGCGCTCGTCGATTGGGGGCTTCACGAGGTGAGGACGTACGCGCTCACGTCGCCCGAGGCCGAAGCGCCGGTCGCGCCGAGCGGGGTGCCGGTGCCGCTTCTGCGGCCCATGTCCGACGACCGCCGCACCTTGCGCCGCCACCTGTTGCCGAGCCTCGCGGAGGTGGCGCGGCACAACCTCGCGCATCAGGTGTTGGGCGGTGCAATCTTTGAGGTGGGAAAAGTGTTTCTGGCGGCCTCCTGGCCCCAGGAGGCGTTGCCGGAGGAGCGCGCTGTCCTCGGCATGCTGTGGTTCGGCGAGCCGGAAGGCGATCCCTTCGAGCGCCCGCGCCGCTACGACTTCTACGATGCGAAGGGCGTGTGCGACGCGCTTCTCGCGCGCCTCGGCATCCAGGCGACTTATCGAGTCAGCCAGCATGCGTATCTCCATCCCGGCCGCCAGGCGTCCATTGAAGTGAACGGTGAGCCCGTCGGGCTCGTCGGGGAACTTCATCCCGACGTCGGCGAGGCCTACGAGGTCGAGCGCGCTGTGTACGCGGAGTTCGATCTCGGCCGCCTGTTATCGCTCGCCTCTTCGGAGGTGCGCGTGCTCCCCATCCCGCGCCATCCCGCGAGCCGCCGCGATCTCGCCGTCGTGGTGCCGCGCGAACTCGAGTCGCAGGCGCTGGTCGATGCGGCGTGGCGGACGCTTGGCGATCGCGGCGATCTGCGCTTGGTCCGCGTTTTCGACGTGTACACGGGCGTCGGCGTTCCGGAAGGTCACAAAAGCCTGGCGGTCGCGCTCTGGTTCCAGCGCGACGAGCGCACGCTGACGGACGCCGAGATCGACGAAGCGGTGGAGGCGGTGCTCCGCGCTTGGGAGGCGGCCTTCGGCGCGAAGCTTCGCGCGTAACCACGGCGACCGAGAAGCAGGAGATCTGGATATCGGCGAGAAATGTTGTACGAAAGGATTCCGGCGGCCGTTCTTGCGCTGCCATGATGGAAAGGCGGGACATGGATGGACAACAACCAAGAAGGCGCAAAGGTCAATCGCGTGAAGGTGGTCATCCATGGCGTCGAATACACGGTGCGCGGGACGAGTCCGGAGGAGCGAATCCAAGAAGTGGCCAAAATGGTGGATCGGACGATGAACGAGATCGCCGCCACGGCCTCCTACATGGATGAGCGTCGGATCGCCGTGTTGGCCGCGCTCAACTTGGCCGACGAGCTTTACGAGCTGCGAAAGGATTACAAGGAGCTGTTGGCGCTGCTCGAAGAGCAGACGGGAGGCCGTTCGTCGTCGTGACGTGGGACGCGCTCGATCTCGCCCTGGCGGCGGTCCTCTTGCTCGGCGCCGTGAACGGGTATCGCCTCGGTTTGGTTCGACAGGTCATGCGGCTTTTCGGAGGGGTCATCGCGTACCTCGTGTCGTATTGGGCGAGGCCGTACGTCGCCCCCGCTATCGCCCACCTGGGTCTGCCTTCCGGCGCGTCGCCGTCTCCGCTCGCCTCGTTCGTGCTGGGCAATTTGTCGGGTGCCATCTCGTTTGCCGTCGTGTTTGTTGTCGTGTTTCTCATGTTGCGGTACGCGGCAGGGCTCGTGGACGCGCTGTTCAGCCTGCCGGTGCTGTCGGCTCTGAATCGAATGGCGGGTCTCCTCGCGGGTTTGCTCCTGTCGGCCGTGTTTGTGTACGTGATCGCGCTGGTATTGCCGTACGTGAGAACCCCCGCTGTGGAACGGCAGGTGGCGAGATCGGCCATTTGCCGCGCGCTCGACAGCCGTTCCTTGGATCGAGCTGTGGCGGCGTGGCTCACGGCCGTCTTGCCGGGGAAAGAGAAGACGAGCGCATGATACGGGCGCAGGCGATACGACCTGCGCCCAATGCCGTCAATCCGGCCTTTACTCCTCGTGTCGACTGCCGCGGAGGCTCGTCGGTACGAAGAGATCAATGATCCCGATGACGAGCGACGCCAACAGGGCGCCGAGGATGCTCGCGTGCATGCCGGGGACGATGAGCTGCGCGACGTAGATGACGATCGCGCCGCAGATGAACCCGATGATGCCGCGGCCATAGGGCGAGATGCGGCGGCCGAAGATGGCCTCCATCGCCATGCCGAGCAACGTGATGACGATGGCGGCGAGAATGGCGTGCCAAAAGCCCATCACTCGGAATCCGGGCACGATGTGGCCCACGAACAGGAGCACGAGAGCGGACACGATAAATCGGACGACGTGGCCAAGCACGTTCATGGAAATCCCCCCTTCTGAGCTATAGCATCGTTCGGGAGACGCCACCCTATGTGGTAAGATTCAGTGGGAATTTTGGATTCAAGTGTATAGGAGTGCGGGACATGGACGAACGCGCGCTGGACGCGTTGGAATACGAAGATGTGCGCGGCGAGATCGCCAAGTGTGCGCAGACGTCGCTCGGGCAGGCGCGCGCGAGCGCCATGGTGCCCTTTGCGGAGCGCGCCGACGCGGAAGCGGAACTCGCGCGCCTGGATGAGGCGGTTCGCATGCTGTATCGCGTCGGGGCGCCGCCTTTCGCCGGGATTGAGTCCCTCGAGGAGGTTGTGCAGCGAGCGCGCCGCGGGGGCACCATCTCGGCCGACGAAGCGAATCGGCTCGCCCGATGTATTGCCGGGATGCGGGCGATGCGGCAATTCGTGGAGCGGGCGGCCGAAGGCGGCGATTTTCCTCTTTTGGCGAGCTCCGTCGCGCCCATGGCGGATCTGCGCAGGACGGAGCAGGAAATCCGTCAAGTGGTGGACGAGGACGGCCAGGTGATCGATCACGCGAGCCCGACGCTTCTCCGCTTGCGCGACGAGAAGCGGCGCCGGGAAGCGGAGATTCGCACCGTCCTGGATCGGCTGCTCCGCACGCAGGCGAAATATCTGCAGGAGCCTGTGATCGCGATGCGCGGCGAACATTACTGTCTGCCGGTGCGCGTGGAGCACAAGAGCCAGATCCCCGGGATGGTGCGAGACGTGTCCTCGTCGGGATCGACCGTGTTCATCGAGCCGCGCGCCATCGTGGAGTTGAGCGAACGGGTGCGCGAGCTTGAGGTGCTCGAGGAGCGCGAGGTGGAGCGGCTCCTGTACCAGCTGGCGGCGGCTGTGGCGCAGGTGGCCGACGACTTCTTGCGCAACCTGAACGTGGCCGCGGAGATGGACTTCGTCTTCGCCAAGGCGGCGTATGCGCGGCGCGTGGACGGAAAGCGGCCGCGGCTGACGGACGGCGTATGGCGGCTTCACGGCGCTCGGCATCCCAAGCTTCATCGAGACGCCGTGCCTATCGACGTCGAACTCGGTGATCGGTTCCGACTGCTCATCATCACGGGGCCGAACACGGGCGGGAAGACGGTGACGCTGAAGACCATCGGTCTGCTCACGCTGATGGGCATGTCGGGGCTGTTTTTGCCGACCAAGCGGGAGAGCGACATTGGCTTCTGCCGGCACGTGTTCGTCGACATCGGGGACGAGCAGAGCATTGAACAGAATCTGTCCACGTTTTCGTCGCACATGCGGCGGATCATCGACATGCTCGAGCGCGTGACGCCAGACAGCCTTGTGCTCTTGGACGAGCTCGGGGCGGGAACCGATCCGGCCGAAGGTTCTGCGCTTGCCATCGCCATCTTGGATCACCTCACGTCCGTCGGCGCCCGCGTCGTGGCCACCACGCACTACGCGGAACTCAAGGGCTACGCCTTCCGCAATCCGGCGGCCGAAAACGCGAGTATGGAATTTGACGTGGAGACGCTGCGGCCGACGTACCGCCTGCTGATGGGGGTGCCGGGCCGCTCGAACGCGCTCGCCATCGCGGAACGGCTCGGTATGCCGAAGGAGATTCTCGAGCGGGCGAGATCGCACGTGGCGGAATCCGACATCCACGTGGAAGACCTCATCGGCAAGCTCGAGGCCGCGAGCCGGGAAGCGGAGCGGATGAGGGACGAGGCCGAGCAGGCGCTCCGGGAAGCTCGCGACCAAGCAGCCGATCTCGCGCGCCAGAAGGCCGCATGGGAGGCTTCGAAGGACTCGATGCGGGAACAGGCCGCGCGCGAAGCGCGCGAGGTCATCGAGCGTGCGCGGCGCGAGGCGGATGCCGTGATCCGGGAGATTCGGAGCCTGCGCGATAGGGCCGCCGTCAAAGATCACGAGCTGGTCGAGCTGAGGAAGCGATTGGAGGCCGCGGAGCCGGGGGAGAAGCGCGCCGCGCCGAGACGGCGAGCGCAGGCCGAGGTGCGCCCTGGCCAACGCGTGCGCGTGTTGTCGTTGGGGCAAAAGGGCGACGTGGTGGAGGTGGCGCAGGACGGCCGAGCGGCGGTGGTGCAACTGGGCGCCATGCGGATGAAGGTCGATGCCCGCGACCTGGAAGTGGTGGGCGATGCGCAGCCAGCGGCGGCCCCTTCAGTGACGCGGCTCGGTGGTGCCAAAGACGTGCGGATGGAACTCGACGTGCGCGGCGAGACCGTGGACGACGCCATCAGCCGGATCGACAAGTACCTGGACGACGCCGTGGTTGCCGGCATCTCGCGCGTGGTCATCATCCATGGGAAGGGCACGGGCGCGCTCCGAAACGCCATCCGCCGGTACCTGCGCGATCATCCGCACGTGAAATCGAGCGAACCGGCCGGGCCGGGCGAGGGAGGCGATGGCGCGACCGTCGTCCACGTGCGAACGTGAAGCGCGCACCGCATCACGGCAGCCCGTTGGCCCACACGTCGGGCGCGTTCGACCCGCCGGTCGCACCGGGGTCGTTGGCACTCGCATGGTTGGCACTCTGATTCCCGCCGATCTCGCCCGGCGGCAGGAGAGGAACCGCGATGGCCCGGGACGGGGAAGACAGGGACAAATTGGACTCGGCGATGACCTCGTAATACACCACCGACGCGCCTTGGGGCGGCGACGGATCGACGAAGCTCGTCGACGTGCTCGTGCCGATCTTCTGGTACGGCTTGTCCACGCCAGTCGTGCGGTAGATGGCATACTGCGTCGCGCCGGGAACGCTGTTCCAGCCGAGCCACACTTCCGCGCCGTCGTAGTAACCGTAGAGGCCCGTGGGAGGTTGGAGTTGGGAAGCACTGAGCATGTCCGGCGCGGTGCCGGCGTCGAGCGGCGTGCCGCCCCGCGGATCGAGCGCCGATGGGAGAAGATAGGGCGTATCCGCGGTGACGCCGTTTGGGATTTTGTGCGCCCAGTCCACGATTCGCGACGTGGGCAGCTTGATGAACGTGCCCACCTCGACATCCGCGGCCGGCGTGCGCGTGGTCGCCAGCACTTTTTTCCCGCCCACCACGGTGTATTTGGCTTCCACCGCGACGTCGTCGTACGACGTGGGCTCGGTCCCTTGTACGAAGGGATCCGTCTCTGTGCCTCCGAACGCTCTTGACAGCGGGGTCGGCAGCAGGCCGCTGGTCGACGAGACGGTGCGAAACACAATGCCGGGCGGAACCGGCCACGGTTTTCTGGCGGGATGCGCCGCAAGGATGGGCGCCATGATGTCGCTCCAGAGCGTGAACTTCAGGTTGTAATTGGCCGGATCGATGGGCTCGTGGTTGTTGTATCCCATCCAGATGCCGGCTGTGTAATCCTGCGTGTAGCCGATGAACCAGCCATCTCCCAAGGAATCGGTGGTGCCCGTCTTGCCGGAGATGAACTGGCCCGGGAAGCGCGCGCCGACGGCCGTCGCCGTGCCTCCGGGATGGTACACGACATCGTGCAGCATGTTCGTGAGGATGTAAGCCGTCTGCGGCGTGAACACCTGATGCGTGGCCGGATCGACCTGGTACAGGACGCGGCCCGATTCGTCCGTGATCTGGCGGATGAGATAACTCTGGTGCCACACGCCTTGATTCGCGAACGTCGAGTACGCGCTCGTCATCTGCAGGACCGTCACGCCGTTGTCGAGCCCGCCGATGGCTGCGGCCAGGTGGTTCTCGTCGTCGGCGACGACGGTGGGCTGGCCGAGCCAGGTGGTGGCTCCTGGGCCGAGGCCCATCTTGCTGAGATAGGAGAATCCCACTTGCGGCGTGAGCACCGACAGCACGTCGATGGCGGGCACGTTCCGCGACTCGTACAGCGCGACGCGCGCCGTCATGAGCCCTGCGAAGCCCGGCTCGTCGTCGTGGGGCTCGTACGGCGGCTGACCGGCTGCGCCGGGAAAGCGCGTGGGCGCGTCGTACATTTCGGACGCCGCTGTGATCAGGCCGGTGTCGATGGCCGGCCCGTAGTCGAGGAGCGGCTTGATGGACGATCCCGGCTGCCGCGGAAGGTCGGCGTGATCGATGGCGTCGCGAAGGTAATCGCGCCCGCCGCCGACCGCGAGGACAGCGCCGGTGTGATTGTCCACGATGGCAAAGCCCGCCTCGTACAGGTCCGTTGCGGTCTTGCCGTTCGGCAGCCGGTAGGTTTTGTCCGTGCCCGCGAACAACTGAGGGTTGCTCAGCACGCGCTCGACGTCCTCCTGCATCGTCAGGTCGATGGTGGTGTAAATCTTGAGCCCCGCCACTGGAAGCGCCGACTCCGCCTCCTGGGCGTTGTCGTAAATGCCTGCGCGCACGAGATCCTGAATCACGAGCGGCTTGATCTCGTCCAGGAGCAAGTACGGATGCGCCGGAAGGCCGCTCATTGGCGGAGGTTTGAGCGTTTTCAGCACGTTCTCTCGATACGCCGCGTCATACTCCGCTTTGGAGATCATGTGATTGGCCAACATCTGGTCCAGGATGTAGTGCTGCCGCATCAGCGCGTGCTGTGGGAACTGGTAGGGCGAAAAATAGGACGGGTTGTTGGGCAGAGCCGCGAGCAGGGCGGCCTGCGCCAGGGTGAGCCGGTTCGGCTCCTTCCCGAACAGGATCTCGGATGCCCGCTTGACCCCGTACACCGTATCCGTGCCCATGCGCCCCATGTAGACCCAATTCATGTAGTCCGTCAGGATTTCGTCTTTGCTGAGGACGTGGGAGACTTCGAGCGCGAGCGCAATTTCCTGAATTTTTCGCTTCAGGGTCCGTTCCTGCTCCGGGAAGACCGCGAGCTTCACGGTCTGTTGGGTGATGGTGCTCGCGCCCGACTCGATGCGATGGCCCAGCAGATCCTGGAGAAAGGCGCGTCCCATGGCCATCGGATTGACGCCGATGTTGGTGAAGAACGTCTTGTCCTCGGCAGCGACGAACGCCTGCACGAGGTAGGGCGAAACCTGATTGAGCGACGCGATGGGCTGGCGGTCGCCGTCGCCGGCAAACTGGCCGATGACGCGGCCCTCATCGTCGTACACCACCGAAGCCGCGCTATTGTTTGTAAACGTCGCGGCGCTCACTTTCGGCAGCCCGCGAAGCATGGACGCCACGTAGCCGACGCCGAAAGCCGCGCCGAAACCGCACGCGCTGCCGACGGCGAGCAGTACGGCCCGAAACGTGTGGCGCAGCACCGGATGTCTGCGCTTGGAGCGCGCTTGCGCCGGTGGCTTGTCCGCGCGGTCCGTCGGACGGCGATTCTTGCCGTTCACACCCATCGCCCTCCTTTGTGGCACGATTATATCACACGACAAATTTGGACATCATGGTAGGTATTTCGCGTTCGGAACGTCGTTCGGGCCGTGATCGTTGTATCGTTAGCATGTGCGCCGCGAGGCGGAACATACCAGGCTTCAGCGGCGCGCGGCCGGTGAAAAACAGGCGGCGATATGCTATTGTGGGGACACCGAGTTTCGGCGCTGGAGGCGCCGAGACGGGACACTCTATCGAACGGACGCAGGAGGAGCGAATGAGGTGGCAGTGGAGACCGTGTTGACTCCGGACCAGGAGGCAGAAGTGGCACGCCAACTGGCGATCATTCGGCGCGGGACGGCCGAGATCGTCCCGGAGGACGAATTGGTGCAGAAGCTGAGGGAGTCCGTGCGGACCGGAAGGCCGCTGCGCGTGAAGCTCGGCATCGATCCGACATCGTCCGACATTCATCTGGGCCACACCGTGGTGCTGCACAAGTTGCGCCAGTTTCAGGATCTCGGGCACCAGGTCTTCCTCGTGATCGGGAGCTTCACGGGCCAGATTGGAGATCCCACTGACAAGGCGGAGACACGCAAGCAGCTTTCGGCGGAAGAAGTGGCCGAGAATGCGAAGACGTACGTGGCACAGTTGTACAAGATCCTCGATCCGGAAAAGACGCAGGTCGTGTACAACGGGGATTGGCTCGCGCCGCTCGATTTCGCGCAGGTCATTCGCCTCGCGTCGACCATCACCGTGGCCCGCATGCTCGAGCGAGAGGACTTTCAAAAGCGGTTCCAGGACAATCGCCCCATTCACGTTCATGAGTTTTTCTATCCGCTCATGCAGGCGTACGACTCGGTCCATCTGCGCGCGGACGTGGAATTGGGAGGAACGGATCAGAAGTTCAACCTGCTCATGGGTCGCCACCTTCAGCGCGAGTTCGGCCAGCCCATGCAGGTGGCCGTGATGTTGCCTCTGTTGGAGGGGCTGGACGGCGTCAACAAGATGTCGAAGAGCCTCGGCAACTATATTGGCGTGAATGAGGAGCCCAACAACATGTTCGGCAAGCTGATGTCCGTGCCGGACAGCTTGCTGTTTAAGTACTACGAATTGTTGTCGCTCCGGCCTCAGGACGAGATCGAGGCGATGCGCAGGGAGGTCGAAGCCGGGCGCATGAACCCGCGCGACGCCAAGATGCAGCTCGCCGAGGAGCTCGTCGAGCGCTTTCTTGGGCCAGAGGCGCGGCGGGAAGCCGTGGAACACTGGCGCACCGTCTTCCAAAAAGGCGGCCTGCCGGACGACATCCCCGAACGGCGGGTGGCCGGCGAGGCGCAGTGGATCGTCAAGTGGCTCGTGGACCTTGGCCTTGCCCAATCGAACAGCGACGCTCGCCGCGCCATCCAGGAGGGCGCCGTTCGCCTCAATGGAAATAAAGTGACCGACATGGATGTTCAGTACCGCCCACAGGACGGAGACGTCCTCCAGCGGGGCAAGCGGCAATTTGTGCGGCTGCGTACGGAATGATGGGACATCGGCATCGCGAGGCATTCGCCGCCTCACGCCCGCGTACGTATGGACGAGGGGGTGAGGGCGGTGCCGAAATCCTTTGTGCCTCGACCTGGGCGCGCGGGCCGAACGAGGGAGGCGCGCGCCCAGGGACGGCGCCGGCCAGCGCGCAGATGGTTCGGCTTTGCCCTTGCGTGCTTGGCGGTCATCGGCCTTTCCGTGTTTTGGCTGGAGTGGAGGCTCGCGCCGATGGTGCGCACGGCGTCGGCGTCGCTCGCCGCGCGCGTGGCCACCGAAGCGCTGAACGAGGCCATGGGCGAGGTGCTCTCGTCCTATCCGGACGGAGAAGATCTGGTCAGCATCCGCATGGAACGCGGCGCCAACGGCCAGGCGTTCTCCATCGTCACGTTGGACATGGCAAAGCTCGCCAAGCTTCAGAGCGAAGCCATCCACGCAAGCGAAACCCGCCTTCAGACCCTTCGCAGACAGACCCTCACGTTGCCCGTTCTGCAGGCGCTGTCGGGCTCCATCCTCGCGGGCTACACCGCCACGGTCCCGGTGTCCTTTTCCCTCGTCGGTGCCGTTCATGCGCGCCTCGACGCGGATGTCGCCTCGAAAGGCGTGAATCAAGTCGTGCACATCGTCTACCTCGAGCTCACCGCCGATGTCATGACGATGACCCCCCTCGTCCGATCGCCCGTGCATGTGACGGCGAGATCGCCCGTCGTGTATATCATCATGAGCGGCCCCGTGCCGAACGTCGTCTTTCCCGGCGGAACCGGTGCCACCTCGTAGGCTTGCGCATATACTGCTCTAGCTTCCGCGAAAGCCTAGGAGGTTGGAGCCAGGATGAAAAAGTACGTGGTCAAACCAGGGGAGTCGCTGTATCAGATCAGCCGCAAGACGGGCGTGCGCCTGCCGCTCATTCTCGCCGCGAATCCGCAAATCAAGAACGCCAACGACATTGCGCCAGGCATGACCATCGTCATCCCTGAACTCGGCAAAGGGACCTCATCCAAGCCGAAGCCGAAAAAAGCGCAGCCGAAGTCGAACAAGGCCGTGACCAAACCGTATTTCGGCTACGTTTGGCCGCATACGGTGCAGCCCGGTGAGACCTGGGCCACCATCGCGGATCGCTACAACGTCACCGTGGAGGACCTCGAACACCTGAATCCCGCGCTCGCTTCCCGCGAGCTGACGCCCGGGCTTGTCGTGTATGTGCCGCTCGGCCGCGAGCCGCAGATGCCTTCCGGCGTGCCCGAATCGGCTCCGGGCGCCTGGATGCCCGCTCCCGGCGTCGGCGCTGAGCCATCCCAGCTGATGCCCATGGAAGGCGCGCCCGACGTCTTCCTCGGCGGTCAGGGTCACCAGGGGCACTTGCAGCAGCCGCCCGAAGTGATGCCCGATGAAGGCGTCGAGCCGTGGAACCCGCACGAGGCGGAAGCGCCAGCATTCGAAGGTCAGGGCGCCGCGGGCGAGATTCCAGGGGACGAAACGCTGCTTGGTCCCGAATACGACGGGGGTCCGCAGATGGATCAACCGTACAGGCGGGCGGAGGCGATGCTGCCGGAGACCGACGAAGAGGGTTGGTCCAAGCCGTTCGTCGTGCGCGTGGGGAACGATGGGTGATGGATGTCGGTGAAATGGCCGATCTCGTCCGCCGCGCGTACGGCATTGAGGCCGACGCCATCGTGCACAAGCGCACGGTCTGGGGCATTGTCGCGGGGACGTCGCGGTATATCCTGAAGCGCGCACGTCCCCAGGACAGCGAGGAGCGCCTTCGGGCGCTCGCCGACGTCCTCAGTCACTATCCGCGCCTGGGCGTTGCCGCCGCCAGGCCCCTCGAGACGGTGCGCGGGACGATGCGCGTCTCCGACGGGCGCGGCGTGTGGTATTATCTCCAGCCTTGGCTCGAAGGCCGGCATGTCGACGCGAGCGACGAATCGGAGCGCCTTGCCGTCACACGAGCGCTGGCGCGGGCCCAGCGCGCCGCGCCGGCAAAAGGTGCGCTTCTCGCCTTACAAACCGCCACGCTGCGAGACAAATGGCGGGCGAAGCTCCAGCTCCTCGAAAGGCTCAAGGCCATCCCGGTGGAGGCCGAGATCGCCGAGTCGCTCCATCGCATCGCTGCTCGCGCCCGCGCCGTGTACGCATCCTATCTGGACGAGGCGCGTCGCCCGCTCGCCTTCTGTCACCGCGATCTCGCGCCGCACAACGTGCTCGTCGGCCCAGGCGGGAGCGTGATGTTCATCGATTTCGATCACGCCGGTTACGACGATCCATTTTCCGATCCCATTCAGTGGGTGAGCCACGTCGCGTACCTCGTTCCTCTGTGTTCCGGCGCGTATCGGCGGCTCTGGCTCGCCTACGCGCAGGCGGCGGAACTGGATGAGGCGGAGCTCGTGTCGCTCGTGAGGCTCGGCGCGTGGCCGGACATCGCGCTGCGCGCGCTCGCGGAGGCGTTTCGCGGAGCTCAATCTGCGAGCCGGATGTGGCGGCTTCGCTACGCGCTCAGGTGCGAAGAGGATCGCGCTCGCCTGCACGACGCCTGGCTGCGCGAGCTGGAAGCCTGATACGCATCCGGGCCGCCGCCAGGCGCTTTCTTCCGTTTGCTCGGTGCACCATGTATACTGTTTGGGTACGAAGTCGACGGGTGGGGGAATGGACGTGGCTTGGTCGGCGTTCCGCGTCGCCATTGCGCAGTTTGCGCCCAAACTGGGCGACGTGTCCGCAAATTTGAGCCGGCATCTCGATTACGTGAACGAGGCCAAACGAGCGAACGCGCAGGTGCTCGTGTTTCCTGAACTCGGGCTCACCGGTTATCAGACGCAGGATCTGACGCTCGAGGTGGCGCGCCATGTGAGTCACCCCGACATTCAGCGCCTCATTCAGGCGAGCAGAGATCTGGATGTGCTGTTTTCCTTCGTCGAGGAGACGGACGACTGCCGCTTTTTTGTGACGGCGGCCTACGCGTCCGGCGGCCGCCTCGTGCACCGGCACCGGAAGCTGTACCTTCCTACATATGGAATGTTTGACGAACGCCGCTACTTTGCGCCGGGCGATCGCGTCCGCACCTTCTCCGCGCAAGGGGGACAAGCTGGCGTTTTGATCTGCGAAGACGCGTGGCATCTCTCAAGCCCTTATCTTCTCGCGGTGCAGGGCGCGTCCGTGATTTATGTGCCGGCCTCCAGCCCTTGGCGCAACACGATGGCCGCCTCCGATTTCGGTTCGCACGCCTTCTGGCGGCAGCTGCTGCAGGTCTACGCGCAGCTGTGCGGCTGCTTTTTCGTGTTCGCCAACCGCGTCGGCTACGAGGACGGCGTGCATTTTTACGGAGGCAGCGGGGTGATGGGTCCGGACGGGGAATGGGTGGCCGAGGGGCCCGCATCCGAAAGCGCGATGGTCGTGGCCGATCTCGACTTTCGGATGGTGCGGCGGGCGCGCTACACGACGCCGCTCATGCGCGATGAGCGCGTTCGCCTAGTACTCGCCGAGATGCAGGAGGCTGTGCGCAGGAGGTCGACCGATGAGGCCGGAGATTGAGGCGAAGCTGACGTTGAATCCTTCGCTCGTCACCTCGGTGCTGACGGGGTTTCTCCGCGACGAGGTGACGAAGGTGGGCTTCCAGAAGGCCGTGTTCGGCCTGTCTGGCGGGATCGATTCGGCGCTCACGGCGTTTTTGGCGGCGGAAGCGCTCGGGCGGGATCGTGTGCACGCGGTGCTCATGCCGTACCGGACGAGCAATCCGCAGAGCCTCGAGGACGCGCTCAAGGTCGTCGAGGCGCTCGGCATTCCGCACACGATCATCGACATCACCGCGCCCGTGGACGCCTATTTCGAGCAGGTGGACCGGGTCCTCGGATACGAGGCGAACGCGCTCCGGCGCGGCAATCGAATGGCGCGGGAGCGGATGGTCACGCTGTACGATCTGTCTGCCGCCATGAACGCACTCGTGCTTGGCACGAGCAACAAGACGGAGCTCTTGCTCGGCTACGGCACGCAGTTCGGCGACATGGCGAGCGCGCTCAATCCCATTGGGGATTTGTACAAGTGTCAGGTGCGCCAGCTGGCCGCGCACCTGGGCGTTCCGCGGAGCATTTTGGAAAAAGCGCCGAGCGCGGATCTGTGGGCGGATCAGACGGATGAGAAGGAACTCGGCTTCTCGTACGACGAGGCGGACGAGATCCTGTACCAGTGGGTGGATCTGCGGATGTCGCCGGACGAGATCGTGAGCCGCGGCTATCCGGAGCGCCTGGTGCGGGCCATCGTCGAGCGCGTCCGGCGCAATCAGTACAAGCGGCGCATGCCGATCATCGCCAAGCTGTCGGGGCGCACCATCGGCCTCGACTTTCGGTATCTGCGCGACTGGGGAACTTGATGCTTGGAGTGAATGGACATGGCGGGACATTCGAAGTGGCACAATATTCAGCGGCGAAAGGGCAAGCAGGACGCCATTCGCGGGCAGCTGTTCACCAAGCTGTCCAAGGACATCTACCAGGCGGCGCGCGAGGGCGGCGGCAATCCCGAGACGAACTTCCGGCTGCGCGTCGCCATCGAGCGGGCGCGGGCGAACAACCTGCCCATGGAGAACATCCAGCGGACCATCGCGAAGGCGACGGGGCAGCTCGAAGGTGCCACCTACGAGGAGTTGCTCTACGAAGGGTATGGCCCGCACGGGGTGGCCCTGCTGCTCGAGATCCTCACGGACAACCGGAACCGCACGGCGGCGGAGGTTCGGCACCTGTTTCGCAAGCACGGCGGGAATCTTGCCGAATCCGGCGCGGTGGCGTGGATGTTTCAGCGGTTCGGGGAGATCGTCGTGCCCAAGGACAAGGTGGACGCGGATGACCTGATGATGGTGGCGCTCGAGGCGGGAGCCGAGGACGTGATCGAGCGATCCCGCACGTACGTCGTGAAGACGACGCCGGACAACTTCCGCGCCGTGCGGATGAGCCTCGAGGAGAAAGGGATTCCCTACGAGGAAGCGTCCCTCACGTACGAGGCGTCGACGAAGATGGATCTGCCCGAGGAGGCACTGGAGCAGGTGTACGATCTCGTCGAGGCCCTCGAGTCGCTCGACGACGTGCAGACCGTGTTCACGAATCTCGACACGGGCGACGACGAGGAAGACGACGAGTAGGTGCATATTTGTCTCGCATGTGCGCACGTTAACCTCTGAACCTTCTCGGTGAGACGGGAGGCAGGTTCAGATGGCCATGCGAAAGGGTGGCATCCGCGCGATGCTCGCTGCCTTGTGCGCCTGCGCCTCGATGGCGTGGGGCGCGTCTGTGGATGCGCACGAGGCGGTGTCGGCGAGCACGGACTTCGGATCGCATCATCGCGTCCACCATCCAGCGCGCCGCGTCATTCTGGTCAACGAGACGAACACAGGCGCGATGGTGATCGAGCGTCGGCGGGTGGCGGACGATGCCGTGGTGGCGTTTGCGGGATCGAGGCCCGCTTGGCGACTTGACCTTCCCCTCAGCTATTACTTCCTCACGCCCGTGTATATGCGCGATCCCGGCGGGCGGATTCCGGGCGATCGCTCGGTGTGACGCGGCGATCGCCCTGTTCTCATCTCGTCCTTCTATTTTCCATATCTGTATGGGTAGGAGTTTCGAGGGTCCGTGGCGAATGACCATAGTGAACAAGAGGAGGAGCGAACGTGGAGTCCTTGCGCATCCTTGGCGTGGACCCGGGCTTGGCCCGGCTGGGATTCGGCATTATTGAGCGAGGGCCGGGCGATTCGCTCCACCATGTGGCGCATGGTTGCATCGAGACGGGCGCGGACACGCCTTTACCTGAGAGGCTTCGGCATATCTTTCAACAGTTGACGGAGCTCTGCCGCACACATCGGCCTGCGGTCATGGCGGTGGAGGAGCTGTTCTTCAGCCGCAATACGACGACGGCTTTCACGGTCGGCCAGGCGCGCGGCGTGGCCCTGTTGGCGGGCGCGGAGGCGGGGCTTGCGGTGATGGAATACACGCCGATGCAGGTCAAGCAGGCTGTGACAGGGTATGGTCGGGCGGACAAACGGCAGGTTCAGGAGATGGTGAGACTCCTTTTGCGGTTGACGAGCGTGCCGAAGCCTGACGACGCGGCAGACGCGCTGGCGGTCGCCATCGCGCACGCGCACGCTGGGCGCATCGGCGAGCTGGAGGCGAGACTGGCTGCAGGCAAGCGGACGGGCTGGGTGTGGGAACGGGGGCGTTTTCGGTGATCGCTTTCTTGCGGGGGCGCGTGGCGTTCCTCGGTCCGGGTTATGTCGATCTCGACGTGAGAGACGTGGGCTACCGCGTGCACGTGTGCGACCGCACACAGGCGGCGCTGAACCTCGGTGACACCGCATTCTTGTATACACACCATCATGTGCGCGAGGACGGCTGGGCGCTGTACGGCTTCGAGACAATCGAGGAACGGGCCCTGTTTGAACGCCTGGTGGCGGTGTCCGGGATTGGACCCAAGCTGGCGCTTCAGGTCATTGGCGCCGCAGGCGTGGGCGAGATCGTCGCGGCCATCCTGGCGGAGGACGCCGAAAGCTTGAGTCGCCTGCCTGGCATCGGCCGCAAACTCGCGAGTCGGTTGGTCGTGGAGTTGCGCGAGAAGCTCGACGACTTGGCGCCCGCTGCCTTGCGCGCCCCCGCTCCCGCGTCTAGCCCGCAGGGCTCGGCGGCGGAGGACGCGGTGTCGGCGCTTGTCGCGCTCGGGTACCGCCCTCGGGAGGCCGAAGAGGCGGTGTCTGCGGTCGGCAGAGGCCGCCAGTCCGTCGAAGACACCATCAAGGCGGCGCTGACGTATCTGTACGCGCGAGACGCGCGAACCGAGCCGCTGTCGCAACCGTAGCCGAGGGATGAGGAGGTGGCCGGATGGACGAGCGATTGATTTCTGCCGAATGGATGCGCGAGGACGCGCAGCTTGACACCATTCGCCCCCGTTTTCTCGACGACTACATCGGCCAGCGCGCCGCCGTGGAAAACCTGCGGATCTTCATTCAGGCCGCCAAGGAGCGCGGAGAGCCGCTCGATCACGTCCTGCTGTACGGTCCGCCCGGCCTCGGCAAGACGTCCCTCGCGATGATCATCGCCAACGAGCTCGGCGTCCAAATCCGGGTGACCTCCGGTCCGGCCATTGAGCGCGCGGGCGATCTCGCCGCCATCCTGACGAATCTGCAGCCGGGCGACGTGCTGTTCATCGACGAGATCCACCGCCTGTCGCCGAGCGTCGAAGAGGTCCTCTATCCGGCCATGGAGGACTTTGCGATTGATATCGTCATCGGCAAAGGTCCAAGCGCCCGCTCGGTGAGGCTGGATCTCCCTCCGTTCACGCTGATCGGCGCCACGACGCGCGCGGGGCTCCTGTCGCACCCGTTGCGCGACCGTT
Source organism: Alicyclobacillus acidocaldarius subsp. acidocaldarius DSM 446 (assembly GCF_000024285.1). Taxonomy (GTDB): domain Bacteria; phylum Bacillota; class Bacilli; order Alicyclobacillales; family Alicyclobacillaceae; genus Alicyclobacillus; species Alicyclobacillus acidocaldarius. Next base: position 2,170,706 of record NC_013205.1, on the reverse strand, counting down.
TCGGCGTGATGCTGCATTTGGACTACTATCCGGTGCGCGATCTCGCCGAGATCGTGAAACGCAACGCGCGCATTCTCCAACTCAGCATCACGGAGGACGGGTGCGCCGAGATCGCCCGCCGAGCGCGGGGAACGCCGCGAATTGCGAATCGGCTGCTGAAGCGGGTGCGCGATATCGCGCAGGTCGCGGGCTGGCCCGAGATCGACGCGGCGAGGGCCGCAGAGGCGCTCGCGCAACTGCACGTGGATCCCCTGGGGCTCGACGCTACCGACAAGCGGATCCTGGAGGCGGCGATGGACAAGTTCGGCGGGGGCCCGGTCGGGCTCGACACGCTCGCGGCCGCGGTCGGCGAGGAGCCCTCGACGCTCGAGGACGTGTACGAACCGTACTTGCTCCAGATCGGCTTCTTGAAGCGGACCCCGCGCGGCCGCGTCGTCATGCCGTCCGCCTACCGCCACCTGGGGCGCGCCGTGCCTTCAGGCTGAGCAGAGCGCCGGCTATCCATCGGCACCCCCGTAAACGCGGGGCCGGGAACGAATTCATGAGGTGAGGTGGGAGCGTGGGCGTTCTCCCGTTTCGCGGAAGGTCGTTAGACGAACGAAACGAGTTGGCCCGCTTGCTCCAAAGTGCGAAAGCCGGAAACGCGCACGCGCGCAATGAGCTCATCGCCCTGTACATACCTTTTATCCTGCGCATCGCGTCGCAAACGGCCAAGCGGTATATCGATCCGCACGCGGATGACGAGTACAGCGTGTCGCTGGCGGCATTCAACGAGGCCATCGATCGATATCAGGATGAGCGCGCGGCGTCATTTCTGACCTTTGCGGAAACCGTGATCCGGCGGCGCCTCGTCGATTTCTTTCGAGCGCAGCGCCAACATCGCGCGCGCCTCCGCCCGTGGAGCGAGTTTGATCAGGCCGACGAGGACGATCACGTCTCGAACTGGGTCGAGGTGGCGTCCTCCATTGCGGAACATCAGCGCCGGGAAGAGGCCGCCATGCGGGCGTACGAGATCGAAGAGTACGCTCGTCGTCTGGAAGAGTTCGGGTTGTCGTTCAGGGAGTTGGTCGATCTCTCGCCCAAGCACGAGGACGCGCGCAGAAACGCCCTCCTGTGCGCCCATGCGATTGCGTCCGATCCCGAACTCGTGGCGTACGTGTATCGGCGCAAGGCGCTGCCGCTGCGCCAGGTGGAGGAGCGGGTCCGCGTATCGCGCAAGACGCTCGAACGCCAGCGCAAGTACATTCTCGCCATGGTTCTCTTGTTGTCCGGTGACTTTCCCATGTTGAAGTCGTTTCTTCTCAGGGCGGAAGGGGATTGACGTCATGAGTGTGCGAGTCCGGGGTCGCGCCGTCGTGGTGGAGCTCCAGGGCGATCGCGCCATTTTGCTCACGGACGACGGAGCCTTTGTGAAGATGGCCGCGAGGCCCGGCATGTCGGTCGGGGACGTGATCGACGTGAGCGTCCGTGGACGGGCCGGCGGCGGGTGGCTGCGCGCTTGGGCCAGACGCCGTGTGGCGCTTGGGGCCGTTGCGGCCTGCGCCCTCTGCGCCGCGATCGGAGGGGGCGCCCTGTCCATGGCCGGGTGGGGCGCGCGGCCCCACGCGCTCGTGTCGGTCGATGCCAATGCCGAGTGGAGCCTTGCCGTCGACCAAAACATGCGCGTGGTGTCCGCGAGCGCGTACAACGCGGTGGGCCAGTCCGTCCTCGAGCACGTGCGCGTGAAGGGCAAACCGCTCGCGGACGCGGTCCGATCGCTCGTCGGTGAGCTCGCGGTCGAGGGGCAGATGCCGCGAAACGACAGCGTCGTGGTGGCCACCACCTCCCTCGACGGCGACGACGCCGGCTCGGATATCGATCGCGCCGTGATGAGCGCCATTCAGGGCGCGACGCAGGGCGAGGGCAACGTGTACAGCATGGCCTTGTCGCCGACCGTGTGGAACCAAGCGCTGGCGAATCACGTGGCACCTGCACAGTACGCGAGCTATCTTCTTGCGCAAGAGGTGGGCGTTCACGTCCATCTGAGCGATCTGAGTTCGGCCAACGTCCAGACCGTGGTGGCGCAGGCGCACGATCTTCACACGGCGCTCGAGGGATTGAACACGGGCAACTATGACGAAGTCGCGAGCATCGTGGAAGCGGCCCTGAGCCAGCCTTTGAATTCCCGCAGCGAGCCTCGGTATAATGGGTGATGCTCGTTCGTCCCACACGACATCGCCCGTGGGCCATGAAACCATGAGACGAAACGGGCTGTCCCGGTGTGCCGGGGCAGCTTTTTTCGCGTTGACCATCCAATGACCTCTTGGGAGGAATGCTCGTGCGCGTCGAGGACTTCGATTATGAACTTCCTGAACATCTGATTGCGCAACAACCGCTGCCAGAGCGCGACCAATCCCGGCTGCTCGTGGTCGATCCGGTGGATCGCGTCGTTCGACACCGCATCTTCGCTGAAATTGTCGAGGAGTTGAATCCGGGCGACGTCCTGGTGATGAACGACTCGCGCGTTCTGCCCGCGCGCTTGCACGCGTTCAAGCCCGACACGGGCGGGCACGTCGAGCTTTTGTTGGTTCGTCCGGTCGACGATCAACCGAACACCTGGCAATGCCTGGCCCGCCCCGCGAAGCGGGTTCGCGCCGGCCACCGACTGGTGGTCGGCGAAGGCGACGGGCGCGTCGAGATGGAGGTCGTGGGCGAGGAGGACGAGGGCATACGGCTCGTGCGGTTCCACACGAATGAGTCCGTGATCGACGTGGCGCATCGGCTGGGTGAAATGCCCCTTCCGCCTTACATTCATGAAAAACTGGAAGACCAAGAGCGGTACCAGACCGTGTACGCGAAACGCGTGGGATCGGTCGCCGCGCCCACCGCGGGCCTCCATTTCACGGAGCGACTGCTGCAGAAGCTTCGGGACAAGGGCGTGCAGTTGTGCCATGTCACCCTGCACGTGGGGATCGGGACGTTCCGCCCGGTGCAGGTGGAGAACGTGGAAGAACACCGCATGCACAGCGAATGGTACGAAGTCAGCCCGGAGACGGCCGAGATGGTCAACCAAGCCAAGTCCGAAGGCAGGCCGGTCATCGCGGTCGGCACCACGGCGCTCCGGACGCTCGAGGCGGCGGGTCAGTCGGGCGTGCTGGAGGCGAAGCAGGGGGAGACCGACATCTTCATTTATCCGGGCTTCAAGTTCCACATCATGGACGGGCTCATTACCAACTTCCACCTGCCGAAGTCGACGCTGTTCATGCTGGTGTGCGCCATCATGGGCACGGACTACGCCAAGGCCGTGTATCGCGAGGCCGTCGAGCGCTCGTATCGATTCTTTAGCTTTGGCGACGCGATGTTCATCAAGAGGAGGGCGGACGTTGCAGGTACCAGTGAGGTATGAACTCCTCAAGCGGTGTTCCCGCACGGCGGCGCGGAGGGGGCGGCTCTACACGCCGCACGGCGTGATCGACACCCCGGTGTTCATGCCGGTCGGGACGCAGGCCACGGTGAAGACGATGGCGCCGTGGGAACTGGAGGAACTCGGCGCGGGCATCATCCTGGCGAACACGTACCACCTTCACCTTCGCCCGGGCGAGGACATCGTGCAGCGCGCCGGAGGACTGCACGGGTTCATGCAGTGGAAGGGCGCCATCCTCACGGACAGCGGCGGGTTTCAGGTGTTCAGCCTCGCGAGCCTGCGGAACATCAGCGACGAGGGCGTTCAATTCCGGTCCCACATCGATGGCAGCCCGCGCTTCTTTTCCCCCGAGACGGTCATGGCCATCGAAAACGCGCTGGGGGCAGACATCATCATGCAGCTCGACGAGTGTCCGCCCTACGGCGCGACGAGATCGTATTTGGAGACATCGCTTCGGCGGACCCTCGCGTGGGCTAAGCGGTGCAAGGAGGCGCACGCGCGCCCGGAGGAGCAGGCGCTGTTTGGGATTGTGCAAGGCGGAGAGCACTTGGATCTCCGGCGGCAAGCCGTGGAGGCGTTGGTGGAGCTCGACCTGCCCGGCTACGCCATCGGCGGGCTCAGCGTGGGCGAGCCGAAGCCGCTCATGTACGAGATCCTGTCGCACGTGGCGCCGCTCTTGCCCGAAGAGAAGCCCAGGTATCTGATGGGCGTGGGCAGCCCGGACGATCTGTTCGAGGGCGTGGAGCGGGGCGTGGACATGTTTGACTGCGTCCTTCCGACGCGTATCGCGCGCAATGGAACGGTGTTCACTTCGACGGGCAAGGTGGTGATGAAGCACGCCCAGTATCGGGATGATTTTCGTCCTATCGATCCGTCCTGCTCCTGCCGGGTGTGTCGTACATTTTCGCGCGCATACATTAGGCACCTCCTGAAGGCGGAAGAAATTCTCGGCGTGCGGCTGACCACGTATCACAACGTGCACTTTTTGCTCAACCTGATGAGGGAAATCAGAAAGTCCATCGAGGAGGACAGGTTTTTGGCGTTCAAGCGCGAATTCTACAATAGGTACGGCTATACATCTGAGCGAGAGGGCGTGTGAGTTTGAAGGGTAGCAGCAGCATTCTGTTTTTGATTCTCCTGATTGTGGTGTTTTACGTGCTCATTTTGTTGCCGCAGCGGCGGCAGCAGAAGAGCCGCGCGGAGATGATGAAAAAACTGGGGCCCGGGGCGCGGGTCATGACGGCGGCGGGACTGTATGGCGAGATCGTCGCGATGCAGGGCGATATCGCCATCGTTCGCATCGCAGATGGCGTGGACGTGGAGATGGATCAGCGTGCCATCGTGCGCGTCGTAGAGGAAGGCCGTGATGTGGAACACGAGGAAGCCGTGGACGAGGCGGAGGACCGCGGGCTGGACCACGGTGGCGAGGCGACCGCTGAGGGTCATGAGGGCGCTTCGGACGCGGAGCGCGAGTTCGAGGAGCACCGCAAGGAGCACGGCGGGGTGTGATGAACCTGGATGGGGAGGTCGGTCGCGCGTCCATACGGCCCATCGGCCTCCCGCATCCCGCGGCGGGCGTTACGAGCGAACCCACGCGCTGCCCATGACTCCTCCAAATGCGCCGATGACGGACATGAGAAGGATGCGAAAGAGACCGCTTGCGTCGAAGGTGAACGTGTTATCGACGAAGAGGCCGATGGCGACCATGATGACGGCGTAGAGGAGGCCGGTGGCCCCACCGTGAAACCATCCACGCCCCTGGCCTTGGCGCGCAGCCGCGATGGCGCCGAACAGGACGGCCAGGCAGTGGATGACGTACGCGGCCGTTGTGATCCGCTCGGGGCCCCACTCGCCGTAGTGCGCCATCAAGAAGACGACGAGGGTGCCGCAAAGGGCGACGCACAGGCTCCAGACGGTACCATATACGACGGGGATGGCGCGGAGCACGTCGAATCGGTGGCCTTCGTTCCATCTCGACACGGCGCATCACTCCTGGTACAAGTTTCTCTACACGATATTCGGCGAGATCTGCGATTATGATCTTGTCCGCCGAGAGATGAACTGTTTATACTGGAAACTTGAAGAATTCGAACGGGCGCGGGTTGGGGTGGGGGTGTCGGTATGGCGGAAGGCATACCGCTCAAGCGACAAACCGTGTACAGTCTGATCGTCGGAATCTTCGGGTGTGGAACGGCGCTCGTGGGACTCCCGGAGCTCCGATCTGTGAATATCTGGTTTTTCATCGTCATGCTGGCGCTCGCCTGCCTGGTTGAGGCGATGCCGGTGCCGCTCCGGCTCGGATCCGCCAGTCTGACCCCGGCGGTCCTGTTCTCCTATGTGGCGCTCGACGGGCGAGAAGAGGCGATGTTGTGCGCCATTGCGGCCGCCTTTGTGCCTGCGATGAGGCGCCACTGGGATCTCGAGACTGTGTTTTTCAACGCCGGACAATATGCGCTCTCGACGTTCGCCATGTGGTGGGTGCTCCGTCAGCTCGTCTCCCTTCCTTTGATCCGCATCGACGCGCTCGCTGTGGGCGCTCTGCTTTTGTCTGCGGCGGTGTTTCTGGTCGTCAATCACGCGTTTGTGCAAATCATTCAGTGGCTGCGGGGAACGCTCCTCTGGTCAGCCGTGTGGGCTGCGCTCGTCACGGATCTCATCAACCTCGCGCTCTGCATTCCGTTCGCGCTGCTCGTCGTCATGCTGGATTCCACAAGCGCGTGGCTCGCGCCCATCATGGTGCTGCCGCTTCTCATGTTGGCCTACATGCTCCGTTCTCATCGGCAGGCCATGGACTTGCAGGAGATTCACGAGTGCCTCGCGAACCTTGCGACCGAGTTTGACATGCGGCAAATCGCCCTCGAAGCCGCGCATCTCGCCCGGAGGATGACGTTGGCCGACTGTGTCGCGGTGTTCGTCATCGATGGTCGCGGGTGTCTCGTCCCCGCCGCCGTCTACCCGCGTTCGTACGAGGCCGAGTTCTCCATGGAAGGCTGGCCGGAATCGGAGGGCGGCGTTATCTGGAAAACCATCCATCAGCGCGATCACGTCATTGTGCCGGATGTGCGCAAAGACTCGCGCGTGCGCTTCTTGGGAGAAACGCCGACCTTTTTGAGCATGGCCATCTTCCCCATGCATGCGCATCAGAAGGCGCACGGCGCGATTGTCTGCTACGCGAAGCGCCCAAAGGCGTTCAACCACATGCACGAGTACATGGACGCCTTGGCGAACCAGGTCTCCGTGCTGCTCGAGAATGCCAAGCTGTACCAGGAGCTTCAGGACCGGTCGTTCCGCGACGAAGCCACAGGGCTTTTGAATTACCGGTATTTCTACGAGGAGCTCTCTCGGCGCGTTCAGGTGTCGCTACGGGAGAATCGCCCGGTTTCCGTGCTGATTGTGGACGTGGACTTCTTCAAGCGATTCAACGACACGTACGGGCACCTGGCAGGAGATGTGGTGCTTCGCGAAGTCGGGCGCATCCTCGAGCGGCACGCTGCGCCAGACGGCGTGGCGGCGCGCTACGGCGGAGAAGAGTTCGCCGTGCTCCTGTGGGCCAGCGCACGCGAGGCGTACGAGATTGCGGAAGCCATCCGCCAGGATGTGTCGAAGCTCGCGGTGGACTTCGAAGGATATCATCTCCAAGGTATCACGGTCAGCATCGGCATGGCGACCTGCCCGGATCACAGCGAGTCGGATCGCGATCTTCTCGTCAAGGCAGACAGCGCCATGTACTGGGGCGCTAAACAGCGCGGGCGCAATCGAACCGCCATGTATGCCCCTGAATTCGACACGCAGTTGTTCGTCGATCCTCTGACGAGCCTGTACACTCATCACTTCGTGAACATTCGCGTCCGAGACGAGATGGCGCACGGCACGACGTGCTGGGGTGTCATTTGTCTCGATCTCGTCAGGTTCAGCGAGGTAAACGCCGCGTACGGGTTTGAAGCAGGGGACGAGGTGCTGCGCCAGGCCGGGGTCGTCATTCGTCAGGTGTTGCGACACTCCGAGCTGGCTTGCCGATATGGCGGAGACGAGATGCTCATCATCATCCCCAACGTCTCGGAATTGGAGCTCGCGGGTATTTGCCGTCGAGTCACGCGGGCCATTGAGCAACACCCCTTTCACGTTGGAGAGAACACGCTCTCCGTTCGCGTGGCCTGTGGTATGGAGGTCTACGATGTGGTCCAGGATGGCGCGGACCTGTTCAACCGGATTGAGGAACTGTTCGCGCGTCTTCACGCCCCTCTGCACGTGAGCGAGCCCGAATCCCCCTCGCACTCCGTCTAGGCGGCATGGAAAAGCCCCTTCTCCGGGCATACTGCCAAGGTGAGGAGGGGCTTCTCCATGCCGCACATACCCCTGTGGCAGTTTCCACTCCGCGCCTTGGTTCTCTATCTGATGGTGATGGTGGCCCTCCGCATTATGGGCAAGCGCGAGATCGGCCAGCTATCCGTCTTCGATCTCGTCGTGTCCATCATGATCGCGGAGCTATCCACGCTGCCCATGGAGGACCGCCGCGTTCCGATTTGGGAAGCCGCAATTTCCATTGGCTCGCTCGTGTTGTTTCAACTTGCAGTCGCCCTTCTTCAGATGAAAAGTCACCGGTTTCGTCATTGGATTGAAGGGGAACCTTCGGTTCTCATTGCGCATGGCCGCATTTGCGATCGGGAAATGCGGCGCATCCGGTACACCGTTCATGATCTTCTGACGCAGTTGCGCGAGCAGGGCTATGCGGATGTGGCGGATGTGGAGTTCGCCATCCTGGAGACATCCGGTCAATTGAGTGTCGTGCCGAAGCCGGAAGCGCGTCCGCTGACGCCGCGCGATCTCGGCATCACCGCCGAAGAGACCGGTCCTGCGCTCACCGTGGTGGTGGACGGCAAGCCGGTTCAGAGCGCGCTCGAGCGATTGGGGCAAGACGAAGCGTGGCTGCGCGAACAGCTTCGCCTTCGTGGCCACGACTTGGAGCGCGTCTTTTATGCGCGCGTCAACGGGCGCGGAGAATGGTGGATCGACGACAGGGACGCCTCTTCGCGTTCAGATCGCGAACGGAAGATGCCGGACGACCGCGGCAAGCCAGGGTCCCACCTTGGGCACGCGCTCGACGGCGCGCGAGGTGAGGACGCGGAGCGAGCAGAGCAGCGCGAAGTAGAGCATCAGTCCGCCCACGAGCGCCAGCAGGAGAGCTGACCCAGAAAGGGACGAGCCTGCCCGGAACGTGATCAGGAGCATGTACGCGAGCATCGCGGCGGAGGCGACGCCAATGCGCACGACGGAGGTGGTCCGCATCTGAAATCCGATTTCCCGAACGACGGCGATCAGGTGAAGCGCGGCGGTGAGCGTGAACGAAAACGCGGTGGCGATGCTCACGCCGAGAATGCCGAGCGAAGGGCGTGTGGCGAGCACCAGGATGACGGCCAGCCGCGCCACGCCGCCCACGATGGAGTTGACCATCGCCGTTCCCGCGCGGTTGAGCCCTTGTAAAATCCCCGTCAAAGGCGATTGAAGGCAGAGCATGAACACAAAAGGCGCCATGATGGCCAACATCGGGCCGACGTGAGCGTCTCCATAGATGGCCCTGGTGAGCGGCGCCGCAAAAAAGGTGAAGACGATGGAGGCCGGAAACGAGACCATCGCCGTGACGGTAATGCTCTGCGACAGCCGGTGTCGAATCCGTTCCACGTTCCCCGACGCTTGGGCCTCCGCCACGGCCGGCACCAGGTTTGTTGCGAGCGAGGACGTCACCACGGTCGGGAAGACGAGCAGCGGAATGGCCATGCCCGAATACGCGCCGTACAAGGCCGTGGCCTGCTTGAGCGGCACGCCCGCCATCCCCAGCGCGCGCAGGACCAGGATGGGTTCGGTTGCCGACAAGAGCGACCAGATGAGCCGGCTCGCGGTGACGGGCAGCGACAGCTGCGTGATGGCCCGGAGCGTCGCTCGCATCGGCTCCGATGTGCGCGCGTACGCAGGTTCTGGCACGACCTGATCCATGCGCGCGCGCCGCCGCTGCTGCCAGATGAGAAACAAGAGTCCGGACAGCTCACCCAGAACCATCCCGACCATCGCCGCCATCGCGGCATATGCCAACGAGAACCGCACGAAATATGCGGCCAATGCCCATATGCTGATGATGCGCACGGATTGCTCCAGGATGGACGCCCACGCGGTCGGGGTCATGTCCTGAATTCCCTGGAAATAGCCGCGGTATAGGCTTGCCACGGCAATCACGCCCACCACGGGGATCATGGCGAGATACGTGGGGTACGCTCTTGGGTCGGTGAGCCAGTATTGCGCGACGACGTGACGGAACGCGTACATGACGCCCATGCAGAGGGCGGCGGATGTCAGTACACATGCGGAGGAGATGCGCATGACGCGGCGAACGCGGTCCACGTCTCGCTTGGCCACTGCCTCGGCCACCAGTTTCGCGATGGCTAGCGGAAACCCCATCGTGACAAAGGTGAGCGCAAGCCCCAAAATGGGAAAGACGATTTGAAACAGGCCCATGGCCTCTGCGCCGATGAGGCGCGTCAATACGATTCGGTATATAAATCCCATGATGCGCGTCACGATGCCGGCAATCATGAGCACCAGCGCGCCTTGCAGGAACGTTTGGCGGCTCAAGCGACCTTCCCTCCCGTCCATGGCCCGCAAGCGGCCTACGCTATTGCCTATGCCGAGAGGCATGACGGTAGTCCACTTTTGCGGTCAGACAGGATTTTTCGCGCGCGAGATGGAATTGTTATTCGCACGCATCGGAGGGATGGCGGTGGACGATCCATTGATGCACCCGGAGCTTCGGCCCTACGCGGATCAGCTGAAATTGCTTTGTGAGGCGAAGGTCGAAGAGTTCCGCCTCATGGGCTATGACACGATCGATGTCGACTCATTTTGGGCCTACATCTGCACAAAACTGCCCAGGCCGCTGTCGCTGCACCGCCTGGTGGACGTGGTGTTGTCCGCCAAGCCCAACGACTATATGACGTATGTGACACTCGGCGCCCTGCGCGGGGATCTCGGTACGCCGGATGACGTTTGACGTCGAAAAACGTCCATCGGTATACTGGTTCATGTTATGCACGTGGAAGTGGCGGACAAGGAGGACTTACCATGAAATGGGGGCGCCTCTTGGCGTTTCTCGCGATGGTGGTTGTCGTACTCGGCCTCACCATCAGCACAGGTCCAAAGATATGGAAATCAATACCTCTCGGCCTCGATTTGAAGGGTGGCGTGGACCTGCTCTATGCAGTGGATACACCGAAGGGCCATCCACTCGACAGCACGGGCAAAGCGGCGCTCGTTCGCGCGATTGAAATGCGCGTGAACTCGCTCGGCGTGTCGTCGCCCATCATTCAACTCGAGGGCCGCAATCAACTCGGACAAGATCAGATTCGCGTGGAAGTCGCGGGCGTGAAGAATCAACAGGAGGCCGTGAGTGTCATTGGCGCCACGGCGCAGCTCGCCATCTACGGGAGCGCCAAGATTGACCCCAAGACCGGAAAGATTGTCCCGGTTGGGCCACCGCTTGCGACCGGAGCGGACCTCAAGTCGAATGCCCACTGGGTGGTGGATCAACAGACGGGTCAGAACGCCGTCGCGATCGAGTTCAAGAACGCGAGCCTCTGGACAAGCATCACCAAGCGGTATTTGCAGAAACCCATCTACGTGTTTCTCAACGGCCAGTTGCTGACCAACCCGGTCGTCGAGCAGGTGATGTACACAGGGCAGAGCGAGATTTCTGGTGGCAATCTGACCACGCCGCAGGCGTGCATCGATCTCGCCAATGAACTCAATGCGGGCGCCTTGCCCTATCCGCTCACGCTCGAAAGCGAGACGAGCGTCGGGCCCACGCTTGGGGCCACCAGTCTGCACCGGACGCTCATCGCGGGCGTCATCGCAGTGGTACTCATCTTCGCGTTCATGATCGCCGCGTATCGCATGGCGGGGCTGATTGCCGACATCGCATTGGTGGCGTACGGCTACCTCACACTCCTGACGTTCGCCGGCCTGCACGTCGTGTTGACGCTGTCGGGGCTTGCTGCCCTCATCCTTGGCGTCGGCATCGCCGTGGATGCGAATATCATTACGTATGAGCGAATCAAAGATGAGGTGCGAAACGGGCGCAGCCTGCGATCCGCCGTGCGCATCGGCAATAAGAACGCGTTTCGCACCATCGTCGACTCCAATGCGACCACGTTCATCGCAGGTCTCATCATGTATATCTTCGGCGGCGAAGGCGATGTCCGCGGATTCGCTGTGGCGCTGATGGTGGGCATCATCGTGAGCCTTTTGACGGCCGTGCTGTTTGCCCGGGCAATGTTGTTGACGTTCACGGCGGCGCAGGCGGTCAAGAATCCTTGGTGGTACGGCGCGCCGAGAGGGGTGGTGAAGAGCCGTGAAGCCAAGGTTTGATATCATCCGGGCGAGTCGCTGGTTCTTTTTGCTGTCCGGGGCCATCACGGTGGCCGGCGTGATCGTCTTCGCCCTTTTCGGCTTCAACCTGAGCACGGATTTCAAATCGGGATCCGAGGTCCAGTTTGAGCTCAATCAGCGGGTGCCCGAGGCTCGGGTGCGCCAGATGTTTGCATCCATTGGGCTGCCGCTTGGCGACACGAGCCTGACGGTGGGCGGCATTCAGCAGAATGTCGTGATGGTCACGTTGCCCGAGCAGCTCACGGCGAAGCAGATCAGCGAGATTCAAGCTGCGGAACACCGGTTTTTCCCTGACGCGAAGCAGGATATTCAGGTCAACTCGGTCGATCCGTTTGTCGCAGAACAGACGGCTCGCAAAGCGGTGTACGCCGTGCTCGCCGCGGCTGCGTGCATCGTCGTGTACATCGCCATTCGCTTTGAGTTCCGCTTCGCCATCTCGGGGATCATTGCGCTCCTTCACGACGCGTTCATCGTGCTTGCGGCGTTTGCCCTGCTTCGACGCGAGGTGGATTTGACCTTTGTGGCTGCGCTTCTGACGATTGTGGGATACTCCATTAACGATACGATCGTCATCTTCGACCGTATTCGCGAGAACCTGAAGATCGACAAACCGGAAACGGTCGACGAACTGCGGGCGGTCGTCAACAAGAGCCTCTGGCAGGTGATGAACCGATCCATACGCACGGTTCTCACGGTGCTCATCGCGGCCGTCATCCTCTATTTCTTTGGCGGCATCTCCATCCGCAACTTCACGTTTGCGCTCATCATCGGGCTGGTGAGCGGGGCGTATTCGTCCATCTTCATCGCGAGCCCCATATGGGTGGCGTGGCGATCTCGCTCGATGAAGAAGGCCACTCGCGGCGACAAAGCCGCACCGATTCCGGAGTGACGGCAGGGGAGCGCATCCGCGAAGCGCTCCCCTCCTTCGTCCATTGCATGACGAAAGGATTCGATGGTGATGGCAAGTGACCAATCAGCTTGAGCGCCGCGGCTCCGTGCTCAGTTACGTGAACGCCATCCTGAACGTTCTCCTCGCGCTCGCCAAGGGCATCATTGGAATCCTGGCGCACAGTGAGGCCCTGATCGCGGACGCCGTTCACTCCGCATCCGACCTCGTGGGTTCCGTGGCGGTCATCGTTGGCCTGCGCATCGCCCGAAAGCCGCCAGACGAGGACCACCCTTACGGCCACGGGAAGGCGGAACTCATCGCTTCCATCTGCGTCAGTGTGCTGCTCATCGCGGCGTCCATCGAAGTGTTTTATTCGTCCACCGCTTCCTTCTTCCACAGCCCCCGTGCTCCGGAATGGACGGCGGCGCTCATGGCGTTCGTGGCGGTGATCGTCAAAGAGGCGCTCTACCGCTACAACGTCAGGCTCGGCAAGCGACTGCAGTCGAAGAGCCTGTTGGCACAGGCGTCTGATCACCGGGCGGACGTGTACTCCTCCCTGGCCGCGCTCGTCGGCATTGTCATGGCCGTCGTGGGCGAGCGCCTCGGCGTTGAGTGGCTCATGTACACCGATGCCGCGGCCGGCATCTTTGTGGCGGCGCTGGTTCTCAAGATGGCGGTCGAAATCGCGAAGGATGCATTGGAGATCTTGATGGACCGCGTCGTGCTTTCCGAAGAGGCGCTGCAGCCGTATCGGCGGGAGGTGCTGCGGGTCCCGGGGGTTCGCGCCATCGATGAGATCCGGGTGCGCGATCACGGCCAGTATGTGATTGTGGACATCGAAATCGCTGTGGACGCGGACATCACGGTTCTCGCCGGCCACGACATCGCGGCGGCCGTGCGGGACCGGCTTCGTGAGAAATTTGACCGCGTCCAGGACGTGTTTGTTCACGTGAATCCGTACGACCCAGGTGAGCGACATCACGGGCGTGAGAGGGGGCGCAAAGAGTGAGCGTTCCCCTTTGGCGAGCTGCAGGGGTTGGCGATGTCGCGCGCCGGCTGGCCTCCGTCTTTGAGATGCCGATGCGCGTGGCGCGCCTGCTTGCGGCGCGCGGTTATAAGGACCCCGACGAAGTGCGGCGCCTGCTCACGGCCGACGAGCCGTGGAGCGACCCGATGGACTTTACCGACATGCGCGCGGCGTGTGAGCGAATCCTGCAGGCTGTGAGAAGACGTGAGATCATCGCCGTGATGGGGGACTACGATGTGGACGGTGTGAGCGCCGCCGTGATCGTGACGAAAGCCATCCAGGCGCTGGGCGGGCGGGTGACGTGCCACATCCCAGAGCGCGTGTCGGACGGCTATGGTTTCTCGCTCCGCCTGCTCGAGGATGCCAAGAACGAAGGCGCAGCGCTCATCGTCACGGTCGACAACGGGATCCGCGCGGTGGAGGCCATCTCGGCGGCGCTTGCCGACGGCCTGAGTGTCGTGGTCACCGATCACCACGAGCCTGGAGACGAAATCGTCCCCGACGGCGTGCCGGTCCTTCACTTCACGCGCCACCGAGATCCTATATCGGCAAAGCGAGGCTGTGGTGCGTTCGTCGCGTGGAAGCTCGCCATCCAACTGCTTGACGCGGCCGGCGTCCCGAAAGCCGACGCGTTGCGGAGATGGCTCACGGGCCTCGCTGCGCTCGGCACGCTCGCCGACATGATGCCGCTCGTGGGAGAAAATCGCCGGCTCGTGCGCGAGGGTATCCGGGTGCTTGCCACAGAGGGCAGCGCCGGCTGGCGAGTGCTTTGCGATTGCGCCCGGGTGAGCCGAGATACCCTCGGTGCGTCCGACGTGTCCTGGCGCCTGGTTCCGAGGCTGAACGCGGCAGGCCGCATGGCACATGCCGATCTCGCCTATCGGTTGTTGATGGAAGAGGATGAAGAGGAGGCGAAGCGCCTCGCCGAAGAGCTGGAGGTGCTCAACGCGAAGCGGCGGCAGGCCGTGGACGCAGCGTTCGCCGAGGCTGTCGAGGCCGTGGAGCGGGAGCACGGACCGAATCCTGCAGCCATCGTCGTGGCGGGCGCTTGGCCCCTCGGCGTGGTGGGGCTGATCGCGGGTCGCCTCGCCCAGACCTACGCGTGTCCGGCCATCGCCCTCGCGGACATGGGCGATGGGACGCTGAGAGGATCCGGGCGTGCGCCCGAAGGCGCGTCGATGCTCGACCTTCTCAGTCGGTGTGCGGAATTCCTCCATCACTATGGCGGGCACGAGGCGGCGGTGGGGTGTGGACTCGACGCGTCTCAACTGCCGGCGTTTCGTGCGGCGTTGCTCGAGGCTGCGGTTGCGGCGCGGCCGACTGGCACGGCTGTCGATCCGCCCATGGCCATCGCGGACGACTACCTGATGTTGTCGGAGTCGGCGGACGAGTTGCTGCTGTGGCTGGAACGGCTCGCGCCATTTGGGCCTGAGCACGAGCCGTTTCGATTCTTCGTAGGTCCCGTCGAGATCGTGCGATGCGCGCGGATGGGGGGCGGAGAACATCTGAGGCTCACTTTGGCGGAGGGCGATGCACACCAAGAAGCCGTGTGGTTTCGCGCGCCCGATAGGATCGCTCGGGATACCACTGGGCTTTGGGCGTTCATCGTCGAACTCGTTCCCAATGCGTGGAGAGGAACCGTCCGCCCTCAACTTCGGATTGAGCAAGGCTACCGCCTGCCTCGTGCCGTGTCGAGAGAGGCGTTTGCGGCCGTGTTCCGATCGCTCAGGCGGGGCCCCTGCACACTCGAAACGCTGCGGCAGCGCGTGAGCGGCATCTCGGCCGATCTCGACCGGGACCTCGAGTCCGTGATGGCGACATTTGTCGAACTCGGATTTGCCGCGCTGGAGGGCGGCCTGTATCATGTGATTGCGAGCGAAAAACGAGATCTGCGCGATTCCCTTGCGTACCAGGCACTTGTGCGCAGACATCTGCGGCCGGTCGGCGGCGGGCCGAGTGAACGAATGGAAGAGGAGAGAACGAGTTGAAAGACCATTATCGGACGTGGATTCGTGACATCCCCGATTTTCCTAAGCAGGGCATTCTGTTTCGTGATATCACGCCACTTCTGGGAAACGGGGCTGTGTATCGAGATGCCATCCAGGCTCTCGCAGTCAAGGCGGAAGAATGGAAGCCTGAGCTGGTGGTCGGGCCAGAGGCCCGAGGGTATGTGGTGGGGGCTCCGCTTGCCGTGACGCTGGGCCTCGGGTTTGTGCCGGTCCGAAAACCGGGCAAACTGCCTTACAAGACCGTGAGCGTGGAGTATGCGCTTGAATACGGGACGGATCGCTTGGAAATTCATGAGGACGCGATTCAACCGGGACAGCGCGTCGTGGTGGCGGATGACCTCCTGGCGACCGGCGGCACGATGCGGGCGACGATGGACTTGGTGGAGAAACTCGGAGGCGTGGTCGTCGGCGCAGCGTTTCTCATCGAATTGAAACAGCTGGGCGGCCGTGATAGGCTTGGCGATATACCCGTGTACACGCTTGTCCAGTTTGACGACTGACGGAGCTCTGAGGAGGTGAGCGGCCGTGGCTGTGGAGACGGAGGAAAAGACCATCGATGGCCTGTGCCAGAAGCTTCAGTCCTACATGAGCCCGGAGGACATCGCCGCAGTGCGGCGCGCGTACGAGTTTGCCGCCAAGGCACACCAGGGCCAGATGCGGCTCTCGGGGGAGCCGTACATCAGCCATCCGCTCGCCGTCGCCTACATCCTCGCCGATCTTCGGCTTGACGCCGCCGCCATCATGGCCGGGCTCCTGCACGACGTGGTGGAGGACACGTCGGTGAGTGACTCCGCCATCGTGCAGGCGTTTGGCGCGGAAGTGGCGACGCTGGTCGACGGGGTCACGAAGTTGAAGCGGATCAAGTTCGATTCGCGCGAGGAACAGCAGGCGGAGAATCTCCGCAAGATGTTCATGGCGATGGCGCGGGACATCCGGGTGCTGATCATCAAATTGGCGGATCGGCTGCACAACATGCGGACGCTGAAGTACCAGAGCCCAGAAACGCAGGTGCGCAAGGCTCGGGAGACACTGGAAATTTTCGCGCCCCTTGCGCATCGGCTCGGAATTAACACCATCAAGTGGGAACTTGAGGACCTCTCGCTTCGTTACCTGAATCCCCAGCAGTACTATCGGATTGTGAATCTGATGGCTCGCAAGCGGCAGGAGCGGGAGCAGTATATCGAAGGCGTGATCGCGGTCCTGCGTGAGAAGCTTGCCGAGCTGAATCTGAAGGCCGACGTGAGTGGCCGCGCGAAGCACATTTACAGCATCTATCGCAAGATGGTCACCCAGCACAAGGAGTTTAACGAAATTTATGACCTCTTCGCCATCCGCATTATCGTGGAGAGCATCAAAGACTGTTACGGCGCGCTCGGCGTCGTTCACACGATGTGGAAGCCGATGCCCGGCCGGTTCAAGGACTACATCGCGATGCCGAAGGCGAACATGTATCAGAGCCTGCACACCACGGTGATTGGGCCGAACGGCGAACCGCTCGAGATTCAGATCCGGACGTGGGAGATGCATCAGACGGCCGAGTACGGGATCGCGGCACACTGGGTGTACAAGGAGTCGGGTTCAAAGCGGGTCGAGGACGACTTCGCGAAGAAGCTCGCCTGGTTCCGGGAGGTCCTGGAGTGGCAGCAGGACTTCCGAGATGCACAGGAGTTCATGGAGACGCTGAAGATCGATCTGTTCTCGGATCAAGTGTTTGTGTTCACACCGAAGGGTGACGTCATTGAGCTCCCGGCGGGTTCGGTCCCCATTGACTTTGCCTACCGGATTCACACGGATATCGGCAATCACTGCATTGGGGCCAAGGTGAACGGCAAGATGGTCCCGCTCGATTACCGGCTGCGCACCGGGGACATCGTGGAGATCATCACGAGCAAGCATTCGTACGGCCCGAGCTGGGACTGGTTGAAAATCGTCCAGACGTCCCAAGCGAAGAGCAAGATCCGCCAATGGTTCAAGCGGGAAAAGCGAGAGGAAAACGTCGCGCGGGGCAAGGAGCTCATCGAGCGCGAGATCGCGCGGCAGAAGTTTGAACCTAAGCAGCTCATGACGGCACAGGCCATGGCCGAGGTGCTCCAGAAGTTCAATTTTGCGCGGGAGGAAGATCTGTTCGCCGCCGTCGGGTACGGGGGATTGGGCCCGTCGCAGGTCGTGACGAGGCTCATCGAGATCTTCCGGCGCAATCAGGGAGAAAAGCCGCCGGAGACCGTGACCATCCAAAAGGGCACGGCGAAGCCGGCGGAGATGGGCGTCCGCGTGCGGGGCGTCGACAACATCTTGATCCGGTTTGCCCGCTGCTGCCATCCGGTGCCGGGCGACGAGATCGTCGGGTTCGTGACGCGCGGGCGAGGCGTATCGGTTCACCGGCGGGACTGTCCCAACGTGGCGGCGATGGTGGAAAGCGGCGCCCGCACGCTCGAGGTCGAGTGGGCCACGGACAAGGATTGGTCGTACAACGCGGAGATTGAAGTCACTGCGATGGATCGACACGGCCTCGTGAACGAGGTGCTGAACGCGGTGGCGGAGACCAAAACCGACATCACCGCGGTGAGCGCGAGAGCCGACGCGAAGAAGATTGCGCACATCCACATGAGCATCCGCATTCGCAATCTGGATCACCTGAGAACGGTGGTCGAGCGCTTGAAACGGATCAAGGATATCTACAGCGTGCGGCGCATGATTCAATGAGAAGGGAGATGGCCCATGCGGGTGGTGGTGCAGCGGTCGGGCCCGGCGCGGGTCAGGGTCGATGGGGAGATTGTGGGCGAGATCGACTTCGGCCTCGTTTTGCTCGTCGGCGTGGGCAAGGACGACGGCCTTCAGGACGCGCAGTACCTGGCCGAGAAAATCGCGGGTCTGAGGATTTTTCCGGACGAGGAAGGGAAGTTGAACCGAGACGTGCGTGAGATCGGGGGCGCGGTTTTGTCCGTGAGCCAATTTACGCTGTACGGCGACGCCCGCAAGGGGCGGCGGCCGAGCTACGCGGATGCGGCGCCGCCTGATATGGCGGAGCGGCTCTACGAGGCGTTCAACGACGCGCTGCGCGCTCAGGGGCTTCAGGTCGAAACAGGGCGATTTCGCGCGATGATGCAGGTGGAACTCGTCAATGACGGCCCCGTGACCATCCTGCTCGACAGCAAGCGGCAGTTCTGACGGCTCGCGTGGCGGTGCGGGATGCGCGCAGGCCTGTCCCCTGGCACGATGTGCCGCGCATCAGCGCGCGGGATGTGCGCGACACTACGGCCGAGGGGGGAAGCGCGATGTTCATCGACACCTTCGAACGCGATCCCGACGAAGGCGAAATCCACGCGTATCACACCTGCTTCGCCTGTGGCCATGTCATTCCGTTCGCTGGGCACATGTTCGGCGGCATTGTCCTATCTCACGGCAACGAGATTGATGCCACCATCACCGTGACGGGCGCGAAAGGGCCGTACATCGAAATGTCCATTCAGCTGCAGTGCCCGCGGTGTCACGCGGTGAACTCTTTCACCGCGCTTCACCATCGGTAGGCCCGCCTTGCCTATCCGAACCGCGGAGCGCAGACAAGGCCTGGGTTCGCGCTTGCAGGTAGGCGTTCCACAGATTGGGCCACGCGTCGCGGCACTCGCCCCATCCCATGGAGATGGACACATACGGGGATCCGAGGCGGGTGTTTCGCATCTCCATCACCCTCAGATGCATCCGCAGGTGTTCCAAAAACGTGTAGAACGATCCGTCCTCCCCGTCCAAGGAAATGAGCAGGAATTCCCCCGCCTCCATGCGCACGGCGGGCCATGCAGGCGATCCGTAGGCGCTCCACAGCTGGCCGACGTGCTGGGCGACTCGCTCCGATTCGCTCGGCGGCCATTCCGCCAAAGGCTCGATGCGGAGCACCGACGCGGTCGCGTGGGTCCAAGCCTGGTACGGCCGTCGCTTGGTGCGCGAGAGGAACCAGACGGGATCGTCCGCGGTCAGCCATTCCGCGAGAAATGCGCGGTGAAACATCCGCGTCCGAGCATCGTACAGGCCATCATACGGCGCTCGCTCCCGCTGATACGAAGACCACACCACATCCTCGACGCGCTCCGCGACCTCCTTGAGGGTTCGCCGGTCGCTGTCGGAGTACACCCGCTCCAGGGCAGATTGAACGGTCAGGATCCCGAACGGCTTGCCGAGGTGGGTGAGGGGCGCGCGAAGCACCGACCTTATCCCGTCCGCCGCAAGGCCATCGTCCTCATCGAACTCAGGCCGCTCGAGGACGTCCGGCGAGATCATCGCCACCCCGGCCCGGATGATGGTTGGCGCGGCGCTGGAACCCTTCGGCACAAGGGTTCCGACGGGCCGAGCTGGGATCTCGTCCCGCAGCGACACCTCACAGACGTCCACAAACGGATCGCCCTCTTCGCACCACTCGATGCTCAGGCGGTCGAGCGGCACGTGCGGCGCGATGCTGTCCGCCAGGTGAGATGCGATCTGCCGCCAATCCGGCAGGCGCTTGGTGTCCAGGTACAGGCGCTCCAACCAAGTCGGTTCCGCAGTCGGCTCCTCGGGCGCAGTGGGCTGGGGCGCGCGAGGCTGCAGCTTCGCCACGAAGGCCGAGAGCTGGAACGAAGTCGGCGGCACGGGGGCCCCGAAGAGGAATCCCTGAATCTCGTCGCACCGGTTTTCTCGCAGAAAATCAAATTGCTGGAACGTTTCGACCCCTTCCGCTACAACGCTCAAATTCAGCGACTTGGCGAGCGAGATGATGGCTCCGATGATGGGCGTCTGGTTGACGGCGCTTTGAATCCCAGCCGTGAAGGTTCGATCGATCTTCAGCGTGTGAACGGGAAACTGGATCAGGTAGTTGAGCGATGAGTATCCCACACCGAAGTCGTCCAAGGCAATTCGAACGCCGATCTTCCTCAGTTCCTGCAGGACGTGGACGGCGCGCTCCACGTCGCACATGGCGGTGCGCTCGGTGATCTCCAGTTCAATCAGCTGGGGATCCATGCCCGTCTGCGCAAGACACGCTCGGACGAGCTTCGGAAAACCGTCCTGCATGAACTGCCGTCCCGAGATGTTGACGCTGATGCGCACGCGGTACCCCTGCTTCATCCACGACGCGCCCTGCTGGCAGACGCTGCGCAGTACGTACTCGTCGATGGGGAGGATGAGGTCGCTTGACTCGGCGACGGGAATGAACGCCTGAGGCGGAATGTGTCCCAGCTCCGGGTGGGTCCACCTGCACAGCGCCTCCGCGCCCACCACCTGCATGGACCGCGTGTGAATCTTGGGCTGATAGTGAATTTCGAGCTCGCCGTTCTGCAGCGCTTGCCTGAGCATCGTCTCCACAAGGAGCGGCGGAAGCCCGTCCCGTTTTGCGACAAGGTCCCGATCTCGCCTGACCTGGTTCGATCCGAACTGCTTGGCCAGGCGCATGGCCTCGTCCGCCCGGCGCAGCAGTTCGTCCGCGCTCGCGCCCTTGGCGCCCTCGGCCACGCCCACGCTGGCCGTCACAATGACGTCCATCCCGCCCATGGCGTGCGGCTCGGCGATGGCGGCCCTCAACTGTTCCGCTACGGCGTCCACTTGTTCCACGTCGTCGTCAAACAGCGCGACCGCGTACTCGTCCGCGCTAAGGCGGCTGGCCACAGCGGTTTCTGGGATCCTGCGGGCGATGCGCAACGCCGTACTGCGGAGAATCGCGTCTCCGTCGGCGAAGCTCAGGTGCGCGTTGACCAGTCGAAACCGATCGAGATTGACCACGATCATGGCACTGCGCGAGGCGTCCTTCATCCGCTGCGACACGACGAAGAGAAATTGGCCGCGTCCCAACAGATTCGTCAGGGCATCGCGCTGTCCGGAAAACGCATCGAGAGTCACAAAGCCACCGCCTCGTGTCGTCCGAAACCATGGAAGATAATTCCACGGCGGAGGAACAGAATGACAACGATGAGTGCATGTCGAACCATTGGAGCGATTCGACGCGTTTCAGCAAAATTCCTCTTTGTCCGCACCTCGCGGTTCATCCGATGTGGAACAGCTGCGCGATCTGCTGGGCGATGACCAGACAAGTGACGCCGATGAAGATGGGGCGCACGTATCGGGCGCCTTTGCGAATCGCGAACCGAGACCCGGTCAGGGCGCCGAGCACCATCGACAGGCCGAGGATGAGACCTGCGTCGTACCGGACGGCTCCCACCGCGATGAAGGTGGCCAGCGCGCCTACGTTGCTGGCCAAATTCAGCGTGCGCGCGTTTCCGCTCGCGGCAAGAAAGTCGAAGCCCAAGAGGAGAAAGCCCATCACCAAAAACGATCCCGTCCCGGGTCCAAAGAACCCGTCGTAAAATCCCAGGCCGATGGCCAACAGCGCCGTGAGGGCGAACGTCTTGGGCGTCAACGGCCGGATCGATTCCACCAGGCCGAGGTCCTTCTTCCACAGCGTGTAGGCCGCCACAATGACCAGCATCACCAACACGAACGGCCGCAGGAACGACGAAGGCAGCTGGTGGACAATGTACGCGCCGAGCGCGGAAGCCATCACGCCCAGCGGAAACAGCGGTCCCACCAGCTTCAAGCGGACCTTGCCAGACAACAGGTAGGAACTGAAGCTCGTGATGGCCGACATCGTGCCCGCGAACTTGTTGGTTCCGAGCGCCGCGGCAGGAGGCAGTCCAACAAACAAAAGAGCCGGCAGGGAAATGAGGCCGCCTCCGCCCACCGTCGAATCGATGAACGCCGCCACATAGCCTCCCACCGCGAGAATGACCGCGTGCGCCCACGTCAGATGTTCCACCGGTGATCCCCCTCGCCAATGCCCATCCGTAAACGTCCATCATTGTACTGCGGCGCGCGCAAGCCCACAATGTCTGGATTCGGTATGGATTCTTGCCACGATGACAACCTACGTCTAGATGCTCAGGTTGGGGGGATACGATGAAGGCTACGAGACGCACCTTGGCGTGGATGGCGCTTTGCGGGGTGCTCGCCCTCGCCGGATGTGGAGACGGCCAAGGCGCTCAACTTTCCAAATCCCAATCCGCGTTGAAGCCTCCGGATCAAAGTGCGGCGATGTTGGACAAGCCGGCGCAACCGACTGCCCCTCGCGCCATCTCGCTCGCGGAGCTTCAGCGGAAGAACCTGTGGTACCACGTGCAGCTCGTCGACGGAGAAACCGGATACCGATACGGCTACGTCCGAGGCCAGTTTCGCATGGAGCGGACGACGGATCGCGGCGTGACCTGGCAACCCATCTCGCTGCCCGTGGCCTTCCGGCTCTCGAATCAGTCGAGCTACGGCGGCGCGGAGAACCCGCAGGTCGCGGTGGTCGATCTCGACACGGTCGCCATCTACGGTGTGGAAGGAAGTCGGTTCTTTCGACTGACCACGTCCGATGGAGGCCGTCGCTGGCAGGTCGCATCGACCGAATTGCCGCACGGCGGCTATCGGGTGACGAGCGTCAGCCAGCCGAGCCGGAAGGACGCGTGGGTGGTGCTCGCTGGTCCAGCATCTGAAAATGGAACTTCGCCCCTGCTCTACCGGGTCTCGGATGCCGGGGCGCGGATCGCGCAGGTGAAGGTGGACACCGCGGCGCCCGGATCCGGCTTCGCGCCGGGTGCCGAGGTGGAGGTGTCGTTCGCGAATCTGCGGGACGGCTACGTCTACGCCGCGAATCGGGACGGCAAGCTCGTGACCTACCGGACGCGGGACGGAGGGATGCACTTCGAAAGGCGCGCCTTGTCCGCGCCAGCTCCCATCGCGGGGGCGAAAGTCGCGCACCTCTTTCCGCCGCGCGCGCTGGAACAGGAGGTCACCTTCGCGTCCATCTGGCGCACGAAGAGCGCCGCGGGTGTGCGCGATCACGTCGTCGTCTTTCGCACCCGCGACGGCGGCGACTCGTACGCAGGACAAGTTTGCGATGTGCTGCTCGGGGCGCGCGCCAACGCCGAGGGCGCGCCGTGCGCGTTCGTCACGCCCGATTACGGCTATGCCATCAAGGATGGGCGGCTCATGCGAACCAGCGATTCAGGCACCACGTGGCTCACGGTGCATTCCACGACGCTTGAGCAATGGCTCGATTCGTATCCCTATGTGCTCGATGTCGACTACGTCTCGTACACCCAGGGCTTTGTCCTCACGGCCAACGCCAGCCTGACCCAAACGGTGCTGCTTGCGACGCAGGGATTGCGCGATCGCTTTGCCCCGGTGCCGTGATCGCAGGGGCATCTCATGCGCGGATGGCGGCGAGGACCTGATCGGCCGCCCGTTCGCCCTGCTCCACGCAGTCGGGCAGACCGACGCCGCGGTAGCCAGCCCCGGCGATAGCCATCGCGGGACAGGACGCGCGAAGCGCCGCTTCCGCCCGCTCCACGCGGGCGAGGTGTCCCAGGCCGTAGTTCGGCATCGCCTCCGAAAAGCGCGTCACCCGAAGCCATACAGGGTGTTCGCGCGCGCCCGTGAGGCGTCCGACCTCTTCCGCCGCGCGACGCGCCAGTTCGTCGTCGGACAGCGCGAGCGCCTCGTCCTGGTGGCGTCTGCCGACGTAGGCGCGGATCACGGCGAGGGACTCGGGGGCAACGTGCGGCCACTTGCTCGACATCCACGTCGTCGCGGTGATGGCCATTCCCTCGGGCCGCGGCACGAGGAAGCCCGACGCCCGCGCGAGATCCGGCCCAAACGCGGTGCGCGCGTACACGAGTACGATGGTGGCCGTCGATTGGTAGTGCGTTTCCACGTCGGGAAGGTCGATCACCGAGCTCATGATCTCGCGGGCGACTTGCGGCGGGATGGCGAACACCACGCCGTCCACGTCCTCCTCAAAGCGCTCACCTGAGGCCGTATCGATATGGAACCGGTACGCCGCGCCGCGCCTTGTCACCGCGCCGACGCGCGCACCGATGCGGATCTCGACCCGGCCGCTCCGTTCGATCCGATCCACCATGCGCTCGATCACGGACGACAGCCCGCCGCGCACGGTGATGAACGCGCTCCGGCTCGAGCCAGGCTGGCGCCTGCTCGACGGGGCCATGAGCGCCCGGCTTGCCGCCACGAGGCTGCCGTGGTTGCGGATGAGGTCGAGGAGCAAGGGCCACGTGGCCATGAGCGACAGTTGGTCGATGTCGCCCGCGTAGATGCCTGCCATGAGCGGCTCGCCGACGTAGTTCACCCACTCGTCGCCGAGCCTCGCACGGAGAAAGGCGCCGAGGGCGGCGTCGTCTTCAGGAAGATCGAGCGGCAGCCGCTCCTCCTCTAGGGCGCGCGCCAACCCGGCCTCGGTCAAGAGGGGTGGGCGAACGCAGGACGGATCGAACGGAATTCCCAGGTACCCTTTCGGCATGGGACAGAGCCCGCCGTCCCGGACGATGTAGGTCTCGGTTGCCTCCGGCCGCGTGGACACGACGTCTTCCGCCATTCCCAACGACTCAATCAGCCGCATCGCTGCGGGCTTTCGCGCGAGCATCGAGTCCGGGCCCGCTTCCACCGTGATGCCGAGATCGGGCTCGCGAATCGTCTGCACGCGCCCGCCAAGCCTATCGCTCGCCTCGTACAGAAGGATTTGCACGTTTGCATCGGAGGACAAAAGGCGCAGGCAAGCCGCGAGACCCGTGATGCCACCGCCCACCACCGCTACGCGCTTCATGCGGATCACCACCCTGCGTCGCGTTTTGCGCGTTCGATCACGTCGGCGACCGCGCGAACGAAGTCGGGATCGTCGTTCATCTGGCGGGTGCGAACGAGCTTGAGTCCGAGTTCCTCGGCACGCTGTTTCGCTTCGATGTCGATGTCGTACAGGACCTCAAGGTGATCGGCCACGAAGCCCTGGGAGCACACCACCACTTCACGATATCCCTCTTTGGCCAGGGACTCGAGGATCTCGAGCAGGTCCGGCCCGAGCCACGGTTCCTGAGTGCGACCGGCGCTCTGCCACCCGAACGTATAGTGCGCAAGGCCAAGGCGCTTGGCCACCGCCTCGCCGGATTCGCGCAACTGGTCGACGTACGGATCGCCCATGTCCAGGATGCGCGCGGGGAGGGAGTGGGCCGTGAAGATCACCATGGCTTGCTCGGGGCTTTTGCAGAGGCGGAGCGCCTCCTCGACGCGCGAGGCAAGCGCGTCGAGAAAGCGAGGCTCGAGGTGCCACTGGTTTACACAGTAAAGCTTGGGCCCTCCGTCGCGCGCGGCCTCGCGCGCCTGCTCGTGGTACGTGCCGACGCTCATCGCCGAGTAGTGCGGGGCGAGCACGAGGGCGATGGCGCGTTCGATCCCGTCCCTGCGCATGTCCGCCACCGCATCCGCGATGCGCGGCTCGGTGTGCTTCATCCCGAGGTACACGCGAAATGCGGTTTCGCCTTGCGCGTTCAACACGTGTTCGACTGCCTTCGCCTGCCGCTCCGTAATCTCGCGAAGCGGCGAGACCCCGCCGATGGCTTCATATCGGCGGACGAGATCGGCGAGCTCGGCGGGGGACGGCTTGCGACCGCGCCGGATGTCCGTATAGTAAGCCTCCACCTCGTCCAGGCTGCGAGGTGTGCCGTAGGCCATCATGAGAACGCCAAGGGTCGTCATCCGAGTTCCTCCTTTGTGCGGCGCGCGGCTTGGTTCTGCGGCTCGAACGCGTGCACCCATTCGACGACGCGTTGGAGCTGGGCGAGATCGGTGGTGGGTTTGACGCCGTGACCGAGGTTGAAGATGTAGCCGGGGCTTTCCGTGCCGAGCCGTAGCACGGTCTCGACTTCGCGCCGCAGGGCGTCGGGAGGCGCGAAGAGGCTCACGGGATCGAGGTTGCCCTGCAGAGCGACCGACGTCCCGACGCGCTGGCGCGCGCGGTCGAGCGGCGTGCGCCAGTCGACGCCGACGACGGTCGCACCCGCCTCCGCGAACTCTGCGAGAAGTTCGCCGGTGTGAACGCCGAAATAGATCACAGGGACGCCGAGCGGGGCGAGATCCGTAAGCATGCGCTGGACATAGGGTTTCACATGTCCGCGGAACGTGTGAACGGAGAGACTGCCCACCCACGAATCGAAGATCTGTACCGCGCTCGCGCCTGCCTGAATCTGTGCGCGAAGGTAGCGCGACATGGCCTGTGAGAGCTTGTCCATGAGCGCATGCCAAAGATCCGGCCGAGCGAGCATCATGGTCTTGGTGCGCAGGTAGTCGCGAGATGGGCCTCCTTCAATCATGTAGCTGGCGAGCGTGAACGGCCCGCCGGCAAAGCCGATGAGCGGAACCGGCAGTGCCTTGGCGAGGTAACGGATGGTCTCGAGCACGTAGGGCAGCGCTTCCTCGGGATCAAAGGCGTGCAGGCGCGCCACGTCCTCGTCGGTGCGCAGGGGCTGCTCCATGACGGGCCCCACGTTCTCCTGAAGCGAAAACGACATGCCCATCGCGCCGACGGGCACCATGATGTCGGAAAACAGAATGGCCGCATCGACGCCGAGCTTGTCCACCGGCATGCGCGTCACGCGCGCGCACAGTTCGGGTTCGCGGCAGATGTCAAGCAAGGTGTACGTTTCCCGGATTTGGCGATACTCCGGATCGTATCGGCCTGCCTGGCGCATGAACCACACGGGCACGCGATCCACCGGTTCGCGCCGGCAAGCGCGAAGAAAGCGATTGTTCACGGCAAAGTCCCCATTCCTCATGCCTGTCCTATCGTTCGGATTCGGTCGTACCTCCCTTGTTATACCCAACGCCTGTTCGCGGTTGCAAACGATCTCGGCCGGGCGTTCAGGCGGCCGTCCGCGGATTTGCAAAACTGTCATTGGCGATGCGGAAGGAGTATAATAAGGTTTGGATTTGCACCAGTCAGGAGGTGGGGCGAGTGAGCCTCGAGCTCGACTTTTACCAGATGATGATCCAACCGATGCGCGACGAACTCACGAGCATCGGGTTTCAGGAACTGCGCACCCCGGAAGACGTGGACGCCGTGATGGCCGAGAAGACCGGGACCACGTTCGTCGTGGTCAACTCGGTGTGCGGTTGCGCGGGCGGGATCGCCCGTCCGGCGGTCGCCATGGCGCTCCGGAACGACCGCCGGCCGGATCGGCTCGTGACGGTGTTCGCCGGCCAGGACAAGGAAGCCACGGCCCGCGCCCGCGAATATTTCGTCGGCCAGCCGCCTTCGTCGCCGTCGTTCTTCCTGTTCAAAGACGGCGAGCTCGTCGGCGTGCTTCACCGCAGCGACATCGAGGGTTCGACGCCCGAGCGCGTCGCGGAGAAGCTGGTCGCGCTGTTCGACCAGTACTGTGAGCCCAAGACGAACTGAATCGAATCGACCAGCGTCGGCTGCGCCGGCGACCGGGCGGCGGGACTTCGGTTCCGCCGCCCGTTTCGCGGAGAGACATGCGCGGGCATGCAGGGGCTTCCGCCCTGTGCGTTGGCCCATGTGTCGCTGCGCCGGCCGCGGTGCTCGAGTCGTCACGGGGGTGCCGCGTGCCCCCTCCACGTGACTGTGGTATGCTAAGTGCAACAGAACGATCGGAGGTTGGGCGGCGCGATGGGGTTTCTGAAAGAGAAGCATGCCGAGGCTTGGATTCCGCAGGTTCGCAACATCTTCTGCGTGGGGCGTAATTTTCGCGATCACGCTTCCGAACTGGGCAATCAGGTGCCCGATTCTCCGATGATCTTCGGGAAATTCACGCATGCGCTCGTCCCGGCTTCTGGCGAGGTGAGGTATCCGACGGGGCGATCCGACATCCATCACGAGCTCGAGATCGTGCTGTTTCTCAAGGACACGCCCAGCCGAGAGAGGCCGCTGGAGGCAGTGGGCGCGGTCGCGCTTGGAATTGACCTGACGGATCGCGAACTCCAATCGGCGCTCAAGCAGAAGGGATACCCATGGGAAGCCGCGAAGAGCTTTCGCCATTCCGCCATCGTGACGGATCTCTACCGGTTTGACGACTTCGCCGCGGACGTGGAGAACGCGCGCTTTGCCCTGGAGAAGAACGGGCAAGTGGTTCAGGAGGGCGTGCCGTCCGACATGGTGTTTTCGTTCTCGGACCTCATTCTCCACTGCTTGGAGGTGTATGGGCTTGCCGCGGGCGATATCCTGTTCACCGGAACGCCGAGCGGCGTGGGTCCTGTGCACCCCGGGGATGAGCTCACGCTCTTCATGAACGGCGAGGCGTGGGGAACGTTTCGATTCTCCGCACACGAGGGGGGATCGCCGTGAGCGGAAGTGCGCTCGACACCTACCTCGAGGCCATCTACGTACTTCATTCGGAGGGCGAGCAGGTTTTGTCTTCGCGCGTGGCCGACTACCTGGGCGTATCAAGGCCCACCGTCTCGCAGACCTTGCAGCGCCTGGTCGGACAAGGCTATGTGGAGGTGAGCGACACGCGCGAGTTGGTCCTCACGGAAGAGGGCAGGAAGCGCGCGGAGGCCATCATTCGAAAACACCGGCTGCTCGAGCGGTGGCTCACGGACGTGCTGGGGCTGGACTGGGCGGACGCGCACGTGGAAGCGGCGCGGCTGGAAGGCAGCATTTCTCCGCTCGTGGAATCGAAGTTGAACGAGATGCTGAACCATCCGGCCACATGCCCGCACGGGAACGTCATCCCGGGAAATGGCCACGCGGTGCCCAAGGGCGTGGGGCTGGACGAGGCGCCACCCAACACACCGCTCGAGGTGATACGCATCGTCGAAGTGGCTGAGGAGGATCTCGAACTGTTGCGGTTTTTCCATCGAACGGGCCTGGTTCCGGGGGAGACCGTGCAGGTCAACGAGCCGGAACCGTACGCTGCCGGGGTGACTGTGACCGTGCGAGGGCAAACGTTGTCGCTCGATCCGGCCGTTGCGCACCGCGTGCAGGTGCGCCCGAAGCCTATGCGCCAGACCGCCTGAGGGGCTTGCTTGGCGACGGACGGCGGGAAGGCATAGAACGAGCGGAAAACGTCCACCTTAAACCGCGACGACACGCGAGAGAGGTGGTCGTTTTGTTTTCTGCTCGACGGAATCGCGTGTGGTGGCGCGCCCTTGCGGCCGTGATCGCCTGCGGATGGGCGACGTTTGCCGTTCTCGCTCCCTGGGCTCAGGCGGAAACCACGCGCCCGCCCGCGGTGAACGCGAAGGCGGCGGTTGTGTACGACGCCACCGACCGAAAAGTCCTATACGACAAGCGCGGAGACGAGCCGATGTACCCGGCCAGCACGACGAAACTGATGACGGCCATCCTCCTCGTGCAACACCTGCAGCCGGATGACCCGGTGTACATCAGCGAGACCGCGAGTCGCCAGCCGCGCGTGCGCCTGGGGCTGCGCCCAGGAACCGAGCTCACGGCGGAACAGGCCCTGCTCGCGCTGATCATGAAAAGTGCAAACGATGTCGCGTACGGGATCGCGGAGACCATCGGCGGATCGCAGGAAGGATTCGCGCGGATGATGAACGTCGAGGCGCGCCTCATCGGATGCACGCACACGCAGTTCGTGACGCCCAATGGACTGCACGCGGACGCCCACACGACGTCAGCGAAGGACATTGCGCTCATCACCGCGAAGGCCATCACCTATCCGCGCATTGTGCGCGCGATGCAGACTCCGCAGGCGACCATTGCGGGCAAGACCATCCGAAACGGGAACCGCCTGTTGTACAGCCCGCCCGCTTCGATTGGCGAATTCATCGGCGGCAAGACCGGGTTCACCTCCCGCGCGATGTACTGCCTGGCGACCGCCGTGAGGCGCCCGTACGACGGCCACATCCTGGTGAGCGTGGTCTTCGGTGCGCCGCGCAAGAGCCTCATGTACCGCGAGACGGTTCGTCTGCTCACTTGGGCCAACCGACTGTCCCCTCCGGAACACCCGGCAAGTTGACAAGCAGCCGCCTCATAACCTTTAGTACGTCGGGTTATGGGGGGTACGGCATGCGCAGAAGCATCGCGCTCGCGTACGTTCTTTGGTTTTTCCTGGGGTACCTCGGCGTGCATCGCGTGTACCTCGGCCACGTCGGCACAGGGCTCCTCATGGCCGCGTGCACCGTGGTCGGCGGACTCGTGGCGTCGACCGTGATCGGCCACATCCTGCTGTTTGCGGTCGGCATCTGGTGGCTGTTCGATCTCGTCCTGACGGCTCGCATGGCGGGTTACCGCGGTTGAACCCCAGCCGCGGCTCGCTTTATAATATCGGACATGCAATCCGGAACGGTCGAAGGAGAGATTCGCGTGAAGGTCACCATCGCTGGCGTGACGCTGGACAACCCGGTCATTCTCGCGCCGATGGCGGGCGTGTGCAACCCCCCGTTCCGCCGGCTCGCGAAGGAGCTCGGCGCGGGCATGGTCTGCGCGGAGATGGTCAGTGACAAAGGGCTTGTGAGCGGAAACGAGAAGTCGAAAAAGATGACGACCATTTTGCCGGACGAGCATCCCGTGAGCCTCCAGCTCGTCGGGTACGATCTCGCCTCCATGGAGCAGGCCGCGGAGATGGTGGGCGAGACGAACGCCGACTTGATCGACATCAACATGGGCTGTCCCGTGTTGAAAATCTGCAAGACCGGAAGCGGCGCGGCGCTTGCGCGGGATCCCAATTATGCCGCGAAAATCGTGCGGGCGGTCGTGAGCCGCGTGAACAAGCCAGTGACCGTGAAGTTCCGAAAAGGCTGGGACGACGATCACGTCAATGCGGTCGAGGTGGCGCTTGCGGTCCAAGAGGCGGGGGCGCAGGCGGTGGCGGTTCACGGGCGGACGGCGAAGCAGATGTACAGCGGGAAGGCCGATTGGGACATCATCCGCCGGGTGAAGGAGGCTGTGCGCATTCCCGTCATCGGCAACGGGGACGTGGTCGATCCAATATCCGCCAAGCGGCTCATGGAGGAAACCGGATGTGACGCGGTCATGGTGGGCCGGGCGGCGCTCGGGAATCCGTGGATCTTTCGCGAGATCGCGCATTATTTGGACACGGGCGAACTCCTCCCTCCGCCTTCGGTGGAGGAGCGGCTCGAGGTGACGTTGCGACACATGCGCATGCTGGTGGAGTTCAAGGGCGAGGACATCGGCGTGCGGGAGATGCGCAAGCACGCGGCCTGGTATGTGAAGGGCCTGCCCGGTGCCGCGGAGGTGCGGACGCTCATCAATCAGCAGACCACCATGGCGGGCATGGAGGCCGTGTTGCGCGACTACTGCGAATGGGTGCTCCGGCGCAAAATCGCGTGAGAACAAGCTGTGTCGCCAACGCATCCTTGCGGACGGTCGTAGATAGCCGCCTCGCTCACCCGCCGGGAGGCGGCTGTTGATCCTGATCTCGCATTCAGCGCGGACGCTTGATCGACAAGCCGTACTTTTTCAGTTTCCGTACCACGGTCGCTTGACTCACGCCAAGCGCCTCGGCGATCTCGTACGTCGATCGACAATGACGTGCCGCGTCCGCGTATAGATTGCGTTCCAATTGTGCGAGTTGCGCGAGCGGTCCTCGGGACGTGCACGGGGTAACCCCCGATGTTTCCTCATCGATCCACTCATCCTGCAGGTCAGACGGGAGGATGTAGTCACCATCCGTTAGGATCACAAGGCGTCTTACCACATGCTCCAGCTCGCGAACGTTGCCCGGCCAGGTGTACGCCTGCAGGCGCCGAATGACCTCTGGGTGCACGCGCTTGACCATGGTGGGGCATTCGTCAAAGATCCGGCGCAGAAGTTGCTGTACCAATTCCGGGATATCTTCCTTGCGCTCGCGCAGAGGCGGCACTTCAATTTCCGCACCATTCAGACGATAGTAGAGATCGGCCCGAAACAAGCCATCTCGCACCATCTGCTTCAAATCGCGATTGGTCGCCGCGATGATACGCGCATCCACCGTGTGCATGCGCGTACCTCCGATTCGCGTCAGCACTCGCCGTTCCACGAAATCCAACAACTTGCTTTGAAGATGGAGTGGCACTTCCGCAATCTCGTCCAAAAACAAGGTGCCCTCGTGAGCAAGCTCCACCTTGCCAGGCTTCCCCGATTTTAAGGCCCCTGTGAACGCACCGCTTTCGTAGCCAAACAGCTCACTCTCGAGCAGGGACTCCGGCAGGGCCGCGCAGTTGACTTCTACGAACGGGCCGCGATGGCGCGGGCTCATTCGGTGAATCCATTGGGCCAGTGTGCTCTTGCCGACGCCTGTTTCGCCGAGCAACAGACAGGAGATGTCCGTGCCGGCAACCCGTTTGGCGATGTGAAACACGTGGCGCATCTTGGGGCTGCGCGTCACCATGTTTGGTGGCTGTTCGTCGGCATCCATCCCACCTACGGAGGTCTCAGCTCGCATGACCTCGGGACGAATGACATCGGAGATTTCCTTCGCGGTCGAAATCACGATACGAATGTTTCCGTGTTGGTCAAACACAGGATTTGCTGTGGCCCAAAGCTGTTTGCCATCTGACGTCGTCTGTAACACGGTTACCTGACGGCGCAACTTTAAGGCGAGCCCGGTCACCGAAGGGTAAAACACCCCTTCTCTCTCCAGGTCAAAGACGGAGCGGCCAATGAGTTCCTCCTGGCGCAACCCGTAAAGCCGTTCGGCAGCTCGGTTCACGCGAAGAGT
This sequence comes from Alicyclobacillus acidocaldarius subsp. acidocaldarius DSM 446, assembly GCF_000024285.1. Classification (GTDB taxonomy): domain Bacteria; phylum Bacillota; class Bacilli; order Alicyclobacillales; family Alicyclobacillaceae; genus Alicyclobacillus; species Alicyclobacillus acidocaldarius. The sequence continues at coordinate 2,137,456 of NC_013205.1, read as the reverse complement.
GATCCCGTCTCCGTCCGTGACGAACACTTCATCGAACGCCTCGGAGAAAATCAGTTCCAGCTCCTCATACGCTTCTCGCATCTCTCGCAAGCGTTCGGCGAGCGGTCCGGTCAGGTCTGGGTGGCACTCCACGAGAAACGATTCGCCGTCCGGCCAGGGGTGGAGGTGTACGATCCATCCGCTCGTCAATGAGGACCGGAAATCGTCCCACGAGAAGCCTTCTCGCAGAAACGGCCAGGCATCACCAGCCGCTTGGTTCCAGCGAAAGAGGCCATCACGTTCAAAGATGAGGATGGGAACTGTGAGATGTTCAATCCATGACCATTCCGGCACGGCGAGACCTCCGTTTCCGCGCGCTGCTCAGCGCGGCGCAGGGGATCGATGCATAAATGACTTGTTTTCATTCAATCAAGAATCACCCGAGCCGTAAAGAGAGTGTTGTTGGACTGACGCCCGAACGTCCTTGTCGCAGTGCGACCGCACAAATGTGACCCTAAGGACTTGGCACGCGATTTGCTTGTAAGCATATTGCGACAGGAGAACGCCTGGGGTATCACCCGGCGTGTTGAAGGAGGGGTATTCATGGATACTTCCGTGCAGGTCGCGGGATCAGCCCAGCTTGAACGGCGCAATCGGTACGTGGCGCACGGTGTGTCGAATCAGAATCCCGTCGTCATGGTTCGCGCCGAAGGGGCGCGGATGTGGGATGAAAGCGGCAAGGAGTATATCGACTTCGCAGGCGGAATTGGGGTGATGAATGTCGGCCACAGTCATCCCGAGGTCGTGGCGGCCGTAAAGGCGCAGGCGGAGAAGTTATTTCACACGTGCATCCATGTGGCGTTGAACGAGCCATATCTGGCGCTCGCGGAAGCGCTGTGCCGAATCGCGCCGATTTCGGGAGCGAAAAAGGCGTTGCTGTTGAATAGCGGCGCGGAGGCGGTGGAAAACGCCGTAAAAATTGCACGTAGCTACACAGGGCGTTCGGCTGTGATCGCGTTTGAAGGCGGGTTTCACGGGCGAACGATGCTTGGAATGTCGCTGACGAGCAAAGTGGATCCGTATAAGGTCGGATTTGGGCCGTTCGTGCCTGAGGTGTATCGGATGCCGTATCCGAACCCGTATCGGCACCCGTTTGGAGCGGGGGATTTGACGGAACAGACTCTTGCATTCCTTCGCCACGCGTTTGAGACCTACGTCGACCCGAAACAGGTCGCGGCCGTCATTGTCGAGCCGGTCCAGGGCGAGGGCGGATTCGTCGTTCCGCCGACCGACTTTCTTCCGAAGCTGCGGGATCTGTGCGGCGAACACGGGATTTTACTGATCGTGGACGAAGTGCAGACCGGGTTTGGTCGCACGGGACGCATGTTTGCTACCGAGTATGCAGCCGGGCTTGATCCCGACATGGTGGTGATGGCGAAGTCGATGGGCGGCGGGTTGCCAATTTCGGCGGTGGTCGGCAAAGCGGACGTGATGGATGCTCCGAAGCCCGGCGGGCTAGGTGGAACCTATGGCGGCAATCCACTGGCGTGTGCAGCGGCGCTCAAGGTCATTGAAATCATGGAAAGGGATCGCCTGCCGGAGCGCGCCCTCCAAATCGGGAACCGGAGCACAGCGTTCCTGCGCGAATTGCAAACGCGTCACTCGATGATTGGCGATGTGCGCGGGTTGGGAGCCATGGTGGCGATTGAGTTGGTGAAAGACCGTGAGACGAAAGAGCCATATCCGGAAGCTGTGGCACTCATTAGCAAGAAATGCCTAGCGTATGGTCTTGTCACGGTTAAGGCAGGCGTGTACAACAACGTCATTCGCCTGCTGTCACCGCTTGTGATTTCCGACGGTGAATTGCAGCGGGGACTCGAAATTTTGGCTCAAGCCATCCGCGAAGCGGAGGCGGAACTGTAAACCAAGCATCTACAAGCGGCGGATCGCGCATGCGCTAGGGAGAGTGGCGCGGTTCCTCCGCGATGCGCAACCTGTCAGAAAATTGGGCGAGTAGGCGTTTTCTTGAGGAGGGATTTCATGGAGCGGGCTTCGTCACTGCGCCGCACGCTGCGGTTGTCACAGGTTGTGTTTTTTGGACTTGCGTACCTCGCGCCGATGGTGGTGTTCGCGATTTACGGCACCATTGTCGAAGTAAGTAAAGGGCTGGCGGCCAGTTCCTATCTCATCGCGATGATCGCGATGATGTTCACGGCGCTCAGTTATGGGGAAATGGTCAAGGCCTATCCTGTGTCGGGATCGTCGTACACGTACACGCGCCGGTCGCTCAACGCGCATGTCGGCTTCATGGTAGGGTGGGCAATTCTTCTCGATTATGTGTTTATTCCGATGGCGATTTGGCTGATTGGTGCATCGTACCTGAACGCGGCCTTTCCCGGCGTACCGATTTGGGTTTGGGTGCTCGCGTTCATTATCGTGACGACCGTCATCAACCTGTTTGGCATCGAGCTTGGGGCCAACATCAATGTGCTCATGATGGTGTTCCAATTGCTTGTCATCGCGCTGTTCGTGGCGTTGGGATTGGCGCATCTGGCTCACGGGGGCGGAACATGGATCTCGTTGCGGCCGTTTGCGGCGCCCGGAAGTTCATTCTCCGCGGTGCTGGCTGGAGCGTCCATCGCATGTTACTCGTTTCTCGGGTTCGACGCTATCACCACGTTGACCGAGGAGACCCTCGAGCCTAAGCGGACTTTGCCTAAGGCCATTCTGCTCGTGGCGTTCGCAGGCGGGGTGATCTTCATCGTGGCCTCGTACGTGGGTCAATTGGTCCATCCGAGTCTCACGTTTCACAATGTCAATTCGGCGGCCTTCGAAATCGCGAGCGAAATCGGTGGGACGTTCTTCAGTGCGGTGTTTCTCGCAGGCATCATTGTGGCCCAGTTCGCCTCCGGGCTTTCGGCCCAGGCGAGCGCAGCCCGACTGTTGTACGCCATGGGCCGGGATGCCGTTCTGCCCAAGCGCACCTTTGCCTACTTGCATCCCCGGTTTCGCACGCCGTTGTTCAATGTCCTGATCATCGGCACAATCGCACTGATGGCGCTTTGGATGAGCGTGGAGACCTCGACTTCGTTCATCAATTTCGGTGCTTTCTCGGCGTTCACGTTCGTGAATCTGTCCGTGATCGCGCACTACATCGTGCGCCAAGGGCAGCGGACAGTACGCGATTGGCTCGTTCATTTCACCTTTCCGCTTCTCGGTGCAGCCTTTGACTTCTGGCTGCTTTTGAATCTGGACAAGGACGCCCTGCGCCTTGGGGCGGCCTGGGCGGTGTTGGGCCTCATCTACCTGGCGTTCATGACGAAAGGATTCCAGAAGGCGCCGCCGGAACTTTCGATGGATGCTCATGAGGGAATTCCTGTATGAAAACTGAAGCGGAGGCAGTGCCAGCGCCGCTGCGCGTGGCGGTGGCCCAAATTGCGATTGCGGACGGCGACGTAGAAGCGAATTTGGACAAGGTGGCTCAGGTGCTTTGCGAAGCGAGCGCTCGAGGAGCGGACTTTCTGCTCTTGCCGGAACTGTGCCTGACCGGGCTTGTCGCTGGGGATGCGCTTGTTGGCCTTGCGGAACCGCCAGGCGGTCCAATCCAACAAGCCATGCGCGATCTCGCGCGGCACCACGGCGTCGCAACTGCCTTTTCGTATCCTGAAAGGGGAGAGAACGGGGCCTTCCATATTACAACCGAGGTCGTGGACAAAAGCGGGACGCCCGTACACGTCTATCGTAAAATCCACCTATTTTCCGAAGAAAACGTGTGGTACCAGCCAGGCGACGCGCTCGCGCCGTTTTCCCTGTGGGATTGGCCCTCGGGTTTGCTGACTTGTTACGATGTCGAGTTTCCGGAACCTGCCCGGCAACTGGCGCTCGCGGGTTGCCGCTTGCTCTTCGTCAATGCGGCGAATATGGAGCCCTACGAAGGTGTTCATCGGACGTTTGTCGCGGCGCGAGCGATGGAAAATCAGATCTATGTCGTCTATTGCAATCGCGTTGGGGCCAACGCACGCTATCGATACAGGGGAAACAGTTTGGTCCTCGCGCCCGACGGGGCGGTGTTACTCGATCTCGGCCTCGACCAAGAGGCCGTTCAATGTGTCGACCTCGAATGGCAAGCCATCGTGCAAGCCAGGGTCGCCTATGATTACTTGGCCGAACGGCGCCTTCTGCGCCAGGACTCCGCCTACGCGCGTTGCGGGCGCACACTAGGAGAATCACAGTAAAATTTTTGGATCCTCACGGGAGAATGGTCTCGGTAAAGCGGACATCGAGGGCATGAGAGCTACCGATGTCTGACTTCCTCCCGACCCATGGACGCCGCGCACGGCAGACGTCCATGGGTCGAACGGTTAGTCGAGGGCTGCGCCCTTTGTCTCCTTGCCGAGCGCCGTCACAATCACGAACCCCACGAACAGCACCGCGAAGAAGACCCCGAAGACCCACTCGTACCCGAGGTGTGCCCCGAGCAGCCAGCCCGTGGCAAACGGCGCGATGGCGCTGCCGAAGCGGCCAAATCCGGCCGCCCATCCCATGCCGGTCGCTCGGAACATCGTCGGGAACTGCTCCACGGTGAAAGCGTACGTCCCCGCGAAGGCCGCGAGCATGAAGAACGAAAGCAAAAGCCCAAAGACGATGAGCGAAGCCGTGTTCCAGGCAAACCCGAACGCGAGCGCCGAGAGCGCCGTCAGGATCATCGCCGCGACCAGCGTCCGCTTCCGACCCCACCGTTCGACAAGCCACGCGGCCGTCATGTATCCTGGAATTTGAGCGAGTGTCATGATCAGCGAGTAGCCCAGACTGTGTACCAGCGAGTACCCTTTGTCGTACAAGACGGACGGCAGCCACAGGAACATGCCATAGTAACTGTAGTTCATCACGAACCAGACGACGGATGACACAAGCGATCGGCGTGCCAGTTTCCGCGACCAGATGTTGCGCACGGACTCGCCAAACGTGCTCCGGCGCTGAAGCCGCGCATAGCGCGCTGCCTCCGGCAGGGCAAACCGCAGCACGATGGTGTAAAGGGCTGGGATGGCGCCGATGAGAAACACGGCGCGCCAGCCGGAGGCCGGGATCACGAAATACGACACCAGCGCGGCGGCGAGCGATCCCACGGCCCAGAATGACTCGAGGAACACCACGCGTCGCGCGCGGACTTCGTCAGGCGAAGACTCGAGCACGTAGGTTGTGGCCACGGGCAGTTCGCCTCCGAGCCCGAGGCCGACAAAGAAGCGCAGTACAAAGAAGATGCCGATACCAGCCGCGAAGGCGGAGAGGCCCGTCGCGAGGCTGTAAATCAGGATAGTCACCAAAAACAGAGAACGCCTGCCGAATCGATCGGCGAACAGGCCCGCGAGGGCGGAGCCCACGGCCATGCCGAGGGAACTCACGCTTCCGACGAGGCCGGTCACCGTGTGCGTCAGGTGCCACTGCTTGGCAAGGACCACAAGGACGTACGACAAAATGCCCACGTCAAACGCGTCAAACAGGAGGCCGAGTCCTGAAGAGACGAGGATTCGAGCCGCGGACACGCGTTTGACCGGGAGAGACACGGGATCGACCACTGTGCTCACCTCACATGTGCGTTTACCCACGGTATATGTGCCGCATGCGCGAACGGTGACAGCCGCCCAAGCTGGGATCGCGGATGGGCTCAAGGTAGACAGAAGGGATGAAGGCCATGTCCAACCGGGTGGAATGGTGGATCGGAGCTGCGGGGAGTGGGAAATCGTCCCGTGTCGCGGAGGAGATGCGCCGCGCCGCGGAAGCCCAGCCGTTTGGGCCGCCCGTATTCTGGGTGGTGCCCGAGTCGACGGCGTTCGCGGCAGAGACGCTGCTGATGGATCGCGTTCGTGCGGCGTTTCGCGTCGAAGTGGTGACCATGAGGCGACTTGCGGACCGCGTGTGTGCGCACGGCGGGATGGCGAGACCTCGGCTGACGCAGGTGGGGCGGCAGCTGCTGCTGCGCGCGGCGTACGACGAGCTCGAGCCTTCTCTCGGCCCGCTGCGGCGCGCGGTGCGAAATCCGTCCCTTTACCATCACCTTCTGTCCGCATTCGACGAGCTCGCCGCGCACGGGGTTTCCCCGGAACAACTCGGGGCCTTATTGGAGATGTCCGCGGCTCGCTCGGATGAGGTCGAAGACAAGCAGCGGGCGGTGCACCGGTCACTCGTCGGCAAGCTTGGCGACGTGCTGAAGCTGTACGTGAGGTACCGACAACTCGCCGAGGCCGCGGGCTTCGCGGATCCGGCGCTCCTGTACTTGGATGCGGTCCACGCCGCGCCGCACGTCTCCTGGCTCGAAGACGCGTCACTGTATCTCGACGGTTTTCACGCCTTTTCGCCCGCGGAGCGGCAGTTCATCTCGGCGCTTGCGCGGCGCGCCAAGCGGCTGGTCATCACCTGGGAGGACACCGGCCTCGAGGGAGAACGATGGGAGGCGCTGCTCGAGGAGGCGTCGTCGCCGGCCGCGTGGCCGCACCTGTCCGTTTGGGTCGACGCCCACGAGGAGCACTTCTCGAGCGAATCTCAGGCCGTGGCGGCGTATCACCTCCTCGAGTGCGCGCGCGACTTCGCGCAGGTCTCGCTTGATCAGGCGTTTTGCCGCATGCCCATCGGCGCCACCGAGGGCCGATTCGGCGCCTCGCCGCTCGTCTACCTCGAGCGGGCGCTCGCGGGCCACGCGCCTGAACAGCCGATTCGCGGCGTCCGCGTGAGCGCCTTTGGCGATCGCGCCGAGGAGTTGTGTGCGGTCGCTGACGAGATCGCGCACCTTGTGCAACACGAGCGGGTGAGACCGCGCGACATCGCGGTGTGCGTCCCGACGGTCGACGGCATCGGGCGCGATCTCGCCGATGAGCTCGAGGTGCGCGGGGTTCCGGTTTCCATCGACTCGTTTGCAACCCTGGCGGATCACCCCGTCGGGCAACTGTTGCGCGGTGCCATTGGCGCGGTGCGGACCGGGTTCGATCTCGACACCATCGCCGCACTCCTCCGCTGCCCGCTCGTGCCCGTGAAGCGGCGGGAAGCGTTCGACCTGTATCTCCGCGAGCACGGCGTCAGCGGTTTCGCGGCATGGCTGGCCCCAGAGCCGTGGGCCTTTGCCGCTCGCGCTCCGCGTTCGGCGTCCGGCCTTCGCGACGAGGAGGCGGACGAGATCAGGCGGCAGTTGGGCGACGCGCTTCGGCCCGTCATCCAGGCGTTTGCACAACCCACGCTTCGCCTTTTGGAGGCTGCGCGCGCCCTTTGGGAGCTTCTCCAGGCGTTTCGCGTCAAGGACGCTCTCGCGCAATCCGTGGTCCAGGTGGGAGACGACCCCATGGCCGGCGTGATCCACGAGCAGGCGTGGAGCGGGGTGACGGCGCTTCTCGACGATCTCGCCACCCTCGAGCCCGAGATCGCCCTGCCCGCCTACGAGGTGGCCGATCTCGTCCTGGAGTCCATGGCGAGCCTGCGCCTCACGCGCATCCCGAGCGATGTGGACGCGGTGTTCGTGTGCGATTTCGCGCGCGCCGACAACTGGTCCCGCCCGCGGGTGTTCGTCGTGGCAGCGGACGACGCGTCGCTGCCCCCGCGCGTGGAGCCGAGCGGCATCCTGCGCGACGACGAGCGCCTCGCCTTTGCGGAGGTCTTCCTTCGCCCGCTCGGGCGCACTTCGGAGGACGAGCGGCGCGCCCTTGAGTGCATGCCGTACCGGGTGATGACGCGAGCGTCCGAGGCGCTTGTGGTGACGTACGCGGCGAGCGAAGGCGGGATCGAGCGACACCTCGCGCCGGCCTTGGCCTCGCTCGTTGAGCGCGGCCACCTGTCGATCGACGCAGCGCGCGGGGAAGGCGCCGTCCCGGTTCACCCGGTGCAGGCGATGCGGCTTCTCGCAGATGCGCTGAGCCGCGTGCACACCGGGGCGCCGTTCGAGCGGGTGACGCAGGACCCGGTGGTGCAAGACGTGCTGACGTATATGTGGACCGGGGCGGGTGACGTCGCCCGGTTTCAGCGCGTCCTCGCGGGGCTCTGCCATCGCCCGCGGCCGTGGCGACTGCCTGCCGAATGGATTCGGGATCTGTACGGCGACCCCATCCGCGTGAGTGTCAGTCGTCTGGAGACGTACGCCAAGTGTTCTTATCGGCATTTCGCCCAGTATGCGCTCCGGCTGGAGCCGCTCGCGCTTCAGCCGGAGGCGGAGCGGAACGCCGGCACCTGGATCCACGCCGCGGTCCAGTTGGCGACGCAGCGATTGGCGGACGATCACCGGCGTCTTTCTGAACTTGGCCACGAAGAGTTGGAGACGGCCCTTCTCGAGATTGCCCACCAGGCGCTTGAACAGGCAGCTCAAGACACGAAGCTGCAATCCACGCTCGAAAGACCGGATGTGGCGGTCTATGTGGAGGAGCGACGGCGCCACTTCGAATTCGTCGTGCGGGCCATCTGGATGCAGCTCGCGCGCGGACAGATGCGTCCCCTCTGGCTTGAGAAGGAGTTTCGCGATGTCGACATGGGCGCGTGGAATGGGGTCCGCGTGGTGCTCGACGGGCGGATTGACCGCGTCGATCGGCTCGAGCAGGGCGAGCTGGCGCTGTGCGTGTACGATTACAAGTCGTCGGAGACGTCGCTTCACCCGTCCAAGGTGCACCAGGGGCTGCAGCTGCAACTCCTGATGTACGCCGCGATGGCCATGCGCGAGGCGGAGGCTGTCGAAAGAGCGTCCGCGAGGCTGTATGGCGCGTTCTACATGCCGCTCGTGGCAAAGCGAGACGCGCTTGACGTCCCGCCCGATCAGCGCGAGGTTTCAGCGCAACTCAGCGCGTATCGCGCCAGGGGTTTCTTCCTGCGAGACGAGGGCGCCATCCTGCGCGTGAACGAGGACCTCGCGCCTGGCCGAGGCTCCGTGTTGTTCGGCAAACAGTTTCGCACAGACGGCGCCTGGGCAGCGGATGCGACCGCCTGGCGCGAGGACGAGTGGCAGGTGGTGCTCCATCACGTTCAGCGCCGGGCTGAGGAAGCGGCCAAAGCCATCGCCGAGGGCGAGGTGCGCGTGTCGCCGTACCATCTGAGCCACGAGGACAGCGGCTGCACGAACTGCCCCTACAACGCCCTGTGCCACTTCGAGCGCGCGGATCACTTCGACCTGTACCGCGCCGTGCCGAAGCTGAAGTTTGACGACGTGATCGCCGGAGGGGATGCGAACCGATGAGCGTGAACTGGTCGAAGGAACAAGAACGAGCCATCCGGGCGCGTGGGACGAACCTCGTGGTCTCCGCGGGGGCCGGATCGGGCAAGACCGCGGTACTTGCGGAGCGCATCGCGAGCCTCGCGGAGGGGGATCCGAAGTTCCGGATGGACCAGCTGCTCGTGATGACGTTCACGGAGGCGGCCGCGGAAGAGATGCGCGCGCGCATCGTGCGCAGGTTGGCCGAACGCGCCGCCGAGGCGGAGCAGGCAGGCGAATCCGTTAAGGCGCGCCGATTCAGCCGGCTGGCGCATCGCGCGAATGACGCCCAGATCTCGACCATTCACAGCTTTTGTCTCTCTCTCTTGCGCGATCACGCCGTGGAGGCGGGGCTTGTCCCGGGCTTCCGCGTGCTGTCCGGCGAGGAAGACGCCGTCCTGCTTCGCGGGGCGGCCCAGGCGACGCTTGACGAATGGGCGCGCCATCTCGAGCGCGGGCCGCAGCTCTGCACCGCGCTCGCTGCCCTCCGGCTTCACCGGCAGCAGCAGGCGGTGAACGGCGTGCTCGAGTTGTGCCGCGTGGCGCTGAGCCAGGTCGATCCCGGCGGATGGCTCGCCGAGATCGCGCGGCATTACGATGCGGACGGCCTGTGGGCGGGTCCGTTCGCCGAGGCGTTCGCCCGCTGGGCACGCATGAAGGTCGCACGGGCGGTCGAGCACATGCAGAGGGGCCTGGCGGAGCTCGAGCGCATGCGGGCGCCGGAGAAGGTCGTGGCGGGCGCGCTCTCCATCCTCTCGAATCTCAAAGAAGCGCTCGCGCTCCTTTCGACGCCTGGCGCTCCGCTCGATCCCGACCGCCTCGCGCCGCTCGTCCACTGGGAGTCCGCGCGGCTGTCGAAGGAGTACGAGCCGTTCAAGAAGTGGCGGGGAAAGGCAAACGAAGCTATGAAGCTCCTGCGCAAGGTACTCCGCCGCGGGCGCGCCGCGCTCGAGGCCGACGTGCGGGCCATGCGGCCGCACATCGAGGTGTTGACAGGCGTTGCCCGCGACACGCTGGCCCGCGCCCAGTCGCGCCGGCTCGAAGAGAACCGGCTTTCGTTTTCGGACCTGGAGCACCTGGCGCACGAGCTTCTGGCCAAGGACGAAGGGGTTCGCGCCGCGCTTCACGCGAGATACCGGTACGTGTTCGTGGACGAATACCAGGACACGAGCCCGATTCAGGACGCCATCGTCGACGCCGTCGCGCCGCCGGGGGGGCTGTTCCTCGTGGGCGACGTGAAGCAGAGCATCTACGGCTTTCGCATGGCGGAGCCCGGGCTGTTTCTGGCCCGATACCGCAGGTACGCCGAGAAGGACGGCGGCGAGGCCATCGACCTTTCGGCCAACTACCGCAGCCGATCCGGCATCGTCCGCTTTGTCAACTACCTGTTCGGGCAACTATTTCACGCGGACGTCGCAGGGTTCGACTACGCGGACGGGCACGAGATGAAGCCCGAGGCGGCCTATCCAGACGACGATGGCGGGCCGTGTCCCGTCAAGATCAAGCTGTTCTTTTCCGGGGACGCCGGCAACGATCGGGTTGAAGAGACCGAGGAGCCTGAGCGCGCGGACGCGAAGGGGGAGGACGAGGACGAACAGGTGGCCCGCGAAAAACTCGAGATCGAGGCCATGTGGGTCGCGGACCAGATTGCCCGCGCGTTGGAGCGGCAAGAGAGGGTGTACGATCGCGCGGCCAAGGCCTACCGGCCGCTGCGTTACCAGGACGTGGCCATCCTGCTTCGCGCGGGGGGCGAGAATCTGAACACCGTCGTGCAGGTGCTCGCGTCCCGCGGCATCCCTGCGGTGGCGCGCTCGTCAAGCGGATTTTTTCGCGCGATGGAGATCCGCTGGGCCGTTTCCTTGCTCACTGCGCTCGATAACCCGCTCGACAGCCTGGCGCTCGCCGCGGCGTTGAAATCGCCGTTTGTGGGTTTGAGCGACGATGACCTCGCCGCCGCGCGGATCGCATGCCCGCGCGGACCCTTGTGGCACGCGGTGCGGGAGGCCGCGCGAGACACGGAGGGCGCGCGCGACGCACTGCGCCTGGCCGTGGAGCGGTTGGAGCGCTGGCGCGGCCTCGCCCACACGCTGGCACCGGGGGATCTGCTGCGCGAGATCGCCCGTGAGGTCGAGATCGACCTGTATCTCCGCGCCATGCCGCGGGGACTGGCCCGCGCGGCGAACCTCGAGCAACTGATTCGCCTGGCGCAGTCTCACGCGCCTCACGCGGGCGATCTCTACCGTTTTCTCGCCATGGTTCGGGGGCTCGAGGAAGCGGACGTCGATCTCGGCCACGCGCACGGGGCGAGCGCGGACAGCGTGGCGGTCATGACGATTCACGGCTCGAAAGGGCTCGAGTTTCCGCACGTGTACGTGCTCTGCCTCGGCCGCCAGTTTCCGCACAACAAGCGCACCCTCGCGCTGCATCGCCGCCTGGGCATTGGTGCGACGATGTGCGATGTCCAGACGGGCGTGCACTGGCGGACCGTTCCCTCCATCGCCGTGGACCAAGCCAACCTCGAGGCTTCGCGCGCGGAGGAGGCCAGGGTCCTCTACGTCGCGCTCACGCGGGCGAAGGAGCGCCTCGTGCTCGTGGGACACGCGGGCAAAGTGGCGAAGCTCGCGGATGCGGCCGAAGGCCACGACGATGAGGGACGCCTGACGCCCGAGGCCTTCCTCAAAGGGAACTCCTATGCATCCTGGATCCTGCCTGCGCTCATGCGCCATCCCGACGGCGCGTGGCTCAGGAAAGAGGCGGGTGACGCTCGCGCCGCCCTGTTGGATGCGCCCGGCGTTCGGTTCGAGCTCGAGGTCGAGGTGGACGGCAGGCCGCAGGGACAGGAGAGCGGCGAGCCGCGCTCGTCCTTGTTCAAAGCGCCGCTGCCGCCCGCGGAGGAGGTGGAGCGCGAGCTTCGCCGCCTGTGGCAAGGCCCAGCGTGGCGGTATCGCGCTGTGCGGGTCGCGTCGGAGCAGAGAGGATCTCGCGTTTCGCTGCCGAGCAAGCTCACCGCCACCGACATCCGGCGGCTGTTTGCCGAGCGAGAGCTACGGGCGCGCGGCCGCCACGCGGGGTCGGTGCTGGAGGATCCGGCCTTCGTCCGCCAGAGCGGCGCGTCGCCCCGCGAGCGAGGCGTGGCGTTTCACGCGTTCATGCAGCGAGCGCCTATGCAACCTTACGCGAACCCGGATGACGTGAGGCGCGCGGCGCAGGCGCTCTTGGAGCAGGGGCTTCTGGACGAGCGCATGGCGTCCGCACTTGATCCCGACGACGTCCTTGCGTTCTTCGCCTCTCCATTGGGGCGCCGCGTCCTCGCGGCGGGCGAGGTGTACCGCGAGCAGCCGTTCTTCTACCGACTGGATGTGCGCGCGGGTGACGCGCAGGCGCCGGTGGTGGTCCAGGGCGTGATCGACTGCTTGATTCGGGATGCGCGCGGATATGCCGTGATCGACTACAAGACGGATCAGGTGAGGGATGCGTCCGATCTCGACCGGTTGGTGCGGGCATATGAGCCGCAGGTCGCGACATACGCCGCGGCGGTCCGCGAGGCGGTTGGGACGGAGCCGGAGGTGTATCTGTACTTCGTTCACGCGAGAGAAGCTCGTTCGACCATGCCAAGCCCGCTGGGGACCAGGCTGGAGCAATGGGCGCAGCGCCCGACCAGCGGATTCCCCCTTTCACCTGACTTAGGCATGAAGAGGGTGTAGCACCACACATTGATCCTTTTTCCTGCCTCCGATATAGTCAGGAGAGAGCGACAGCTCTCAATCCAGTCGGGGATAGGGGGATATGCATGGCGGCTTCGCCCCAGACGATGGCTTTGGCTCTCGGCATCATCCTGATTTCCTTGGTTGTCGTCGGCGTGCCAATCTACGTCTACGCGTCCATCGTCTTTTATCGGGTGTTGAAGAAGACGGGCGTCAGCAAGCCTTGGGCGGCCTGGATACCGTTCTACAACAGCATCAAGATGCTGAACGCTATCGGCATGCGCGGGTGGTGGATCTTGCTTCCGACTGCCATCTCGCTCGTCGGATTGGCCGTCTCACCTCCGGGGCCAGGCCACACGTTCACGTGGGTGACCATCCTCGCGTCGACGCTTTCGGGCGTCATGTTGGCGGTGTGGTTCGCCAAGCTGTTTCGTGGATTTGGGATCAGCCCCGTCTACGCGTACTTTTACGCGGGCGTCGGCATTCCCGTCCTGAACATCCTCTGCATCATCGTCGTCTTTGTGGGCCTTTCCCTCATCGCTTTCCGGAAGGACGTGGTGTGGTGGGGCGTGCGGTGACGAAAGGGTGCCAGCGCCCTTTCCCCGCATGCGGGGACGCGAAGGGCGGCCGAGGCCAAGTGCCCCGGCCGCCCGTTTGGCTTCAGGGGCCGATCACGTCTCGCGCTCCATAGAAGTGGGAGACATAGTACGGATTTTGAAACACGTTTTGCACAATGACCACGCCTTCGCCGTTGTGGGCGGACGAGGACTCAATCATCGCCCCGTTGCCCGTGTAAATGCCCACGTGCGTCACGTGGTTGGGATACAGCGAAGCGTAACTGTCTGTGTCGGTGAAGAAGAGAAGATCGCCAGGCTGGAGGTTGGATGGGCTGACGGGCGTCCCGACCGTGGCCTGATCGTGCGACTCTCTCGGCAGTTGGATTCCGAAGTGTCCGAAGACATATTCGACGAAACCGGAGCAGTCAAAGCCTGTCTTCGGCGAGTCACCGCCCCAGCAGTACGGCGTGCCAAGGAACGATTTCGCATACGTCAGAATCTCCTGGCGAAGCTGTGCGCGGCTCACCTGGGTCTGTGTGGAGGTGGGCTGACCCGCGCTCGCAGCCGTCCCGCTTGTGTTCGGGGGCGCGGAGGCGGTGCTGTTCGACGCGGGGATGGGCAGGTACAGGGTCTGGCCGACGATGAGATCCAAGGGGTGGATGCCCGGATTCGCTTGCAGGATCGCCGATATCGTGAGGTGGTGCGCCTTGGCGATGAGATAGACGGTGTCGCCCGGCTGAACCGTGTAGGCTGTCGGCAGCGCAACCTTCTGCCCTGCGGCAATCTCGTTCGGATTGGACAGCTGGGGATTGGCGAGTTCCAGGGCCGTGAGCGGCAGGTGATCCGCCTCGGCGATACGATACAGCGTGTCGCCTTGGCGAACCGTGTACGTGGCGGGCTGTTGTTCGGTGGCCGCGAGAACCGTGGCATGGCCAAGCGCGGCGAAGCTGAGCGTCAGGGTGGTGAACATCCAGGCGCTCGGTCGTCTCATGCTCTCCATCCTCTCGAAATCGAAGGTTTTGGACAAATTTCGATTTCGAGGTGGACGCGGAGACTCCTTTATGTAAATGAAACCAGAGAAAAAGCATCCATCACAATTTATCCCAGAACCCATGCGCCGGTCTCTCCCGATCCCGGCGCCAGGCATCCGAACTCAGTAGTTGGCGAGGCGGCTCTGGACGCGATCGTCCATGAGCCACTTGCGCATGGACGCGGCCAGCTTCGGATCTTCCAAACCGAACGCCAGGTTCGCCTTGAGCCAGCCCTCGAGGTTGCCAATGTCGTGTCGCACGCCCTCGAATTGGTACGCGTCGACGAGGCCCATCGCGGCGAGCTTTTGAAGGGCGTCGGTCAGCTGCAGTTCGCCGCCGTGCCCGATGGGTGTCTGCTCGAGCGCGTCAAAGATGGACGGAGGCAGTATGTATCGTCCGAGCACGGCGAAATTCGAAGGCGCCTCGGCCTCATTCGGCTTCTCGATCAGGCGCCTGACGGGGAACGGTTCCGGGCCAACCACGAGGCGCGCGGGCTCGATGATCCCGTACTTCGACACGTCGGCCGCCGGGACGGGCTGCACCCCGAGCAGGGCGCGCTCCGGATCCGTGTATTGCTTCATGAGCTGCCGAACCACGGGCTCATCCGACTGGATGATGTCGTCGCCGAGCAGGACGGCGAACGGCTCTCCGCCCACGAACGACCGCGCGCAGAGAATGGCGTGCCCCAGGCCGAGCGGCGTCTTCTGGCGCACGTAGTGGATGTTGACCAGATCCGAGATGGCCTGCACCTCGGTCAGCATGTTGGACTTGCGGCTTTGCTCCAGGTGCAATTCCAACTCAGGCGACCGGTCGAAATGGTCCTCGATGGCCTTTTTCGCGCGCCCGGTGATGATGAGAATCTCCTCGATCCCCGAGTACACGGCTTCTTCCACGATGTATTGAATGCAAGGCTTGTTCAGGATGGGCAGCATCTCTTTCGGCACGGCCTTGGTGGCCGGAAGCATCCGCGTGCCAAATCCCGCGGCCGGGATGACCGCCTTTCTGACCTTCATATCCTTCACCTCTGCGATGTTTCGCACAAATCGGCCTGTCCTCCATATTTTAGCCATCCTGCAACGCGCGCGCCACGCCTGTATCTGGAAATCAAGCCAAGCCGAGCGACGGCAGCCATCCTCGCGTCCAGGCGACCGAAACGGTCTCGCCTTCGGCAAGGCGGTCCCTGTCCATCCGCGCGATCGCGTTCGTGGACACGAGGCCCGTCAGGCTTCCCGAAGACTGCCTGTCCTCCGCACGAAACACGAGCGTGGCGCCGCGGAGGCGCAGGTGGCCGCGGAGCACGCGCGTATGCTTGACCGGCTTCGCGCGCACCTCGCCTTCGACGAGCGCCGTGAGTGGAAACGGGCGCGCCTCTTTTGCACCCAGCCAGCGCAACACGAACGGCACCACGAGGGCGTGGAACTGCACATAGGCCGCTGCGGGATTTCCCGATAAGCCAAACGCGAATCCGTTCGGCGTGGGCCGCGCAAGGAAGGGCGCGCCCGGCCGCATCCAGATGCGTTCAAAGAGAAGCGGTCTATCTCCCCCGATGGCCTCGAGGGCGTCCCGGGCGTAATCCGCGTCTCCGACAGAGGCGCCGCCCGTCAGGATCAGGAGCTCCGCTGCCGAGGCGAGGTGCTGAGCCGCGCGGGCGATGGCGTCGCGATCGTCTGCCGCATGTTCGACCGCCACAACCGAGACGCCGAGCCTTTCGAGCGTCGATCGAAGGAAGGCGTCGGTGGCAGCGAACACGTGTCCGGGCGGCGGGGGGCCCTCGCCGCGAGGCCCCGTCACCAACTCCGATCCCGTCGACAGAATGGCCGCGGTGAGCGGCCTCCGGCAGATGGATTCGTGGACGCCCGCAGAGCGGAGGACGGCCTGCGTCTGCCCATCGAAAAGCTGGCCGGCCCGGGCGATCACGTCACCGCGCCGCGCGTCGTCGCCCTGAGGTTGCACGGACTCGCCGGCGGGCACGGGGCGGAGCAGGCGAATGGCGTCGCCTTCGACGTCCACCCACTCTTCCCGGACCACTGCGGCGGTCCCCGGCGGGACGGGCGCGCCGGTGCGCACGCGCACGGCTTGCCCCGGCGTCACGGCGACGTCCGCGGCCGCATCGCCCGCGCGCACGTCGGCCACCACCCGGAGCGAGGTATCTGCGCCAAGGTCTTCCGCGTGGATGGCGTACCCGTCCATCATGGAGCGAGAAAACGGCGGCAGATCGACTGCCGCCGCCACGTCATTGGCCAGCCAGCGCGGCTCGGCGGGAACCCATGAGCTCACGGGGACGGTAGGGTGCGCCGGCACATGGCGCTCAAGCCGCGCCCACGCTTCATCGAACGTGACAAGTTTCATACGACTCGCCCTCAGCTTGTCAGCACCTGCTCGATGCGCGCCAGGACGTCTTCGCTCAGCGCGACGCCCGAGGCCTTCGCGTTCTCCTCGACTTGTTCTGGGCGGCTCGCCCCGACGAGCGCGCTTGCCACGTTGGGCAGCCGCAGCGTCCAGGCGAGGGCGAGCTGCGCGAGCGACAGGCCCGCCTCCTTCGCGATGCCCTCGAGCCGCTCGACCTTGTCGAGGATCTCGTCCGTCACTTTCATGAATTGGTTGACGCCCGGCGTCGCGAGGCGAGAGCCCGCCGGAGCGGGCTGGCCCTTGCGGTACTTGCCCGTCAATACGCCCTGCGCGAGCGGGGAGAACACCACCTGGCCGATGCCGGCCGTCTCGCAGATGGGGACGACGGCCGCTTCGATGTACCGCTCGAACATGTTGTAAATGGGCTGGCTGGCCACAAACTTGTGCAGCCCGAGTTCCCGCTGCAGACGCACGCCTTCCGCAATCTTGTCCGCAGGCCACTCGCTGAAGCCCGCATACAGGATCTTGCCCTGCGTGATGAGATCGTCCACCGCTCGCAAGCTCTCCTCGAGATCCGTCTCCGCTTCGTAGCGGTGGAAGTAAAAGATATCGATGTACTCAACCCCGAGCGCCTTCAGGCTCTGGTGGACCTGTTCGACGATGTGTTTCCGGCTCAGCCCGCGGTCATTCGGCCCCTGCCCCACGGGCCAAAACGCTTTCGTCGTGATCACGTAGCTCTCGCGCGGGAAGGGAGCGAGCGCCTCGCGCATGACCTCCTCCGCGGCATGGGGCTTCGCCCCGTACACGTTCGCACAGTCAAAGTGATTGATGCCAAGCTCGTACGCCCTGCGCACGCAGGCGATGGCCTGCTCCCGCTCGGTCACCGTTCCGTACGTCAGCCAACTGCCGAGCGCGATCTCGGACACCTTCAGTCCGCTCTTTCCGAGTCTGCGGTATTTCATGGCGCGGACACCTCCGCCCCCATTGTACTGGCTTTTCCTGCGAAGGCCAAACTGCTTTCTTTCGCACAGGATTTCTCACGTGGGCGTCGAATCCTTGTTACGACACCCCCTCGACAGGGAGGACTCGTATGGATCTACGCGCGTTGCTTGGTTTGAAAGCGCTTGACGACGTGCAGTCTGCGCTGTTTGTCCAGCCACATCCCGATGACAACGAGGTGGGCGCCGGCGGCACGATAGCCAAGCTCGCCGCGAAGGGCTGCCGAGTCGTCGCGGTCACCGTCACCGACGGGCGCTACGGCGCCGTGGGCGCGGTCGATCCCGCAGATCTCGCGCGCCGCAGGCAGGAGGAGCTCGTGGCGGCCTGCACGGCGCTCGGCATCCGGGAACACATCGAACTCGGTTTCGAAGATCTTGGTTCGTACACCGAGGCCGACGTCGTCGAGAAGCTCGTGCCCGTGTTGCTCGACATCCGCCCTGAGGTCGTCGTGACCGTGGATCCTTGGACGCCGTACGAGGCCCATCCCGATCACGTCAAGACCGGGCGCGCCGTGGCGGAATGTGCCATCCGCCTCGCCAGCCTCATCGTGCCGCAAACCCCGCCCGCGTACGTTCCGCTCATGTTTGCGTTTTACGCGAGCGCGTATCCGAATGCGGCTGTCGATGTGACGGATTACTGGCCTACCAAGATCCGAGCCATCGAGGCGCACGAGAGTCAGTTTGCCACGCCCGAATGGCCCGCGCTGAAGGCCTACTTGGAGTTTCAGGCCCGGGAGGCGGCGAAGAGATTCCTTGGAGACGGGGGAGACGGGCGGCTCGCGGAGACGTTTAAGCTGCTGTCGCCTCGCCAACTCCACTTCTTTCCCGACGCCATTTCGAGCTGAAACGGGGGCGTGTCCATGGCGCAAGTTGGCCTCCATCCTTCTGTTCGGCCGCGCCCGTCGGCTGCGAAAAAGACCGCATACGCAGCCAATCAAATCGCCGTCAACATGCTTTGGCAGGCGTTCAACGCCGTGGCGGTGTACGATTACGTGGCCTATCACGGCGTGTCCGCGGTCCGGCTATCGAGCGGCCTCATCGTCTACGGGGTGCTGAACGCCTTGTTCAACCTCGTGGCGGGCCACGTGAGCGACCGCACCAAGACCCGCTTCGGCCGGCGCATTCCGTACGTCGCCGTCGCATCCATCCCGTATGCCGTGTGTTTCGCGCTTTTGTTCTCTCCGCCACACCTCTCGCAGACCGGCCTCGTCGTGTACTTTTTGGCCATGACGTTCTTGTTCGATCTCGCCTTCACCTTCACGGCCCTCAACGCGAACGCGTTGTACCCGGAGATGTACCCAGATCCGCGCGATCGCGCGTACGTGTCGGCGCTTCAGCAGGTCTTTGGCATCGTCGGGCTCATCGCCGGCGTCGCCTTGTCGAAATCGCTTGGGCAGGCCCTCGGCTGGTCGCGCATGGCCTGGATCTTCGCCGCGGTGGCCGTCGCGTCGATGTACGTGTCCCTCTGGGGAAGCTTTGAAACGGGCGATCCCGCCGAACCGTTCGCGTGGCGGGAGGCGCTGCGCGAGACGTTCCGAAATCGCGCGTTCATTTGGTACGTGATCGCGAGCTTCCTCGTCCAGTTCACGACTACGCTCTTCACCACGGCCTCCTCGTTCTACACGTCGTACGTGGTGCGTCTCAGTCCGCTGCAAAACTCGCTCTTTCTCGGCGGAATCTTCGTCGTCGCGATGCCCATCGCGTTTGTGTGGGCTCGCGCCGCGATTCGATACGGCGCTTCGCGGTCGGCCATGGTCGCCATCGCGCTGTACGCGTGCGTCGAGGCGCTCCTTCTCGTCGATCGGTCGCCCACTTCCGTGCTCGTGACCGGGCTTTGCCTCGGCGTCCCCGTCGCGGGCTTCATGGTCCTCTTGAACATGCTCTTGGCCGAGGTGATCGATCTCGACGCGCGCCGCACAGGCCGCCGCCGCGAAGGGATGTATCTGGGCATGAACGGGTGCATCGTGCGACTCGGCCTATCCCTGCAGTACGCCGTGATGGCCATCTTTTTCGCGGTCTCGGGCTATCGGGCGGGCGCCAGCGTCCAACCGACGAGTGCGGTGGAGGGCTTACGGCTGTTGCTCGGCCTCGTCCCTGCACTCTTTCTTGCGGGCGCGTTCCTGTGCATGCGGGTGTACGACCGAACGCGCACGCGATGACGCGGTCGGAGACGATGCCCTTTGGGTTTTAGGGGCTGGCTTCGCCCCCGCAAAACCCGTACAATGAGTGGAAATTGGGTCGAGACATGCGCCTTTTCCTCGCGGCGACCCTTCCGTTTCGTCCATCCCTTTCGCTCTATCGCTGCGTACCGTACAACAAACGCGGCAAAGGAGGGATGGATGGTGGCGGACCTGCGCTCTGTCGCGCGAAATTATATCGGCCGACCGGTCGTCGTGCACACGCACAACGGCGTGCACCGCGGCGTGCTTCATCACATGGACGATCGCGGCCTGTACCTGCGCGTGTATCGCCCAGGCTCGCGCCTGACGGGATTCGACGGCGAAGCCGATATTCGTACGCTCAGTCAAGCGCCGCAATCGCTCGACGTCGAGACGGCGTGGTGGCTCTGGCCGCTCATTTTCATTCCATGGGCTGTGGCTCTGGCACTCGCACCTTGGTGGTGGGGACCCTGGTGGTGGTGAGGGGGCCCCTCCCACCGCACGCTCGAAAGGGGGACAAGCTGTGGCGAAAGTGGTGTTCATCACGTCCGGCGCGAAGGGGCTCGGCCACAGCATGGTGCTCACGCTCGTCAAATCCGGCTGGGACGTGGCGTTTACATACGGGAAGAGTCAGCAGGAAGCGGTGGCGCTCGCGAGACAAGTGGAGACCGCTGGCCGCCGCGCCCTGCCCATCCACTGCGATCTGTTCAGCCGCGATTCGATTCAGGCCGCGGTATCCGCCGCGAAGGGCGCGTTGGGCGGGATCGACGCGGTCGTGCACAACTTCGGCCCCTTCGTGTTTGAGCGCAGGCCGCTCGCGGACTACGACGACGAGATGTGGCGCCAGATGATGGACGGCAACCTGACGAATTTCTTCTGGCTGTACCGAGCGACCGTGCACGACATGCGTGCGCAGCGATTTGGCCGCTTTGTCACCGTCGGGTACGACGGTGCGGGCGAGGCGCGCGGCTGGCGTTTTCGCGCAGCGTACGCGGCGGCCAAATCCGGATTGGCGGCGCTCACGCGGTCCATCGCGCGCGAGGAGCGCATGTACGGCATCACGGCCAACATGGTGTGCCCGGGAGACATCCGCGGCGAGGACAAGATGCGGATGATCGAGGACGTGAAAGACGTGCGGACGGAAGAAGGATTGCGGCCGCCGGTCGGAGAAGACGTAGCCCGCGCGGTGGAGTGGTTCTTGCGGGAGGACAGCCAGGAAGTGAACGGAACGGTCCTCGAGGTCACCGGCGCCCGCGAAATCGTGGCCAAGGACTCCTTCCCGCGCAGGCCCGAACCCTAGGATTTGGGTTCATCGTTGGCGCGATCGCGCTGTTTCAACGAGCGCCTGAGGCCATCGGAGAGGCGCCAGGTGAGGTACGCGGCGAAACAGGCCGCGGCGATCAGATAGGCGGTGCTGTCGCGCATTCAAGGTCCTCCTCCCATTGGGAACGGGTCACGCATCAGCACTTTACAGGTTTCGATTTGCTCGCGCTTCCTATTCAACCAATGCAGCCAAAGGGAACCGCCTGGGCCTGAGGGCGGAAGGAGGAAGGTCGGTGGACGTTCAATCCGTCGGAGTCATCGGGGCGGGCTTCATCGGCCGCGGCGTCGCGATGGCGGCCGCGTTGGGCGGCATGCGGGTGCATCTGTACGATATCAACGAAGAAGTTCTCGAGCGCTCGCTCCTCCACATGGGACAGAGGTTGGCCGCGCGCTCGCGCCACTACGGACTGACGCCTGGCGAGATGGAGGAGGTCCTGCGGCGCATCCGCACGGTGTCTCGGCTTGAGTCCGCCTGCGCCGCCGATCTCGTCGTCGAGGCGATTCCAGAGGACTTCGAGGCCAAGCTGTCCGTGTGGACGGACATTGATCGGTTCGCCCCGAGTCAGGCCGTGTTGGCCACCACCACTTCGACATTCTCCATCACGGAACTCTCCGGCGCGACCTCCCGGCCGGAGTGGTTCCTGGGGCTTCATTTTCCACAGCCTCCTACTTCCTCGCGCGTGGTCGAGGTGGTGCGAGGATATGTCACGTGCGAGGAGGCACACGATCTCGCGCTGCGATTCTGCAAACGCGCGGGGCTCACGCCCATCCAGACCATCGACGTGCCGCCCTTTCTCGTGCAGCGCCTCCTCATCCCGTTCATTCACGAGGGCATACGCGTCCTGCAGGAGGGCGTCGCCAGCGCGAACGACATCGACGAAGCGATGCGCCTCGCGCTTCAACACCCCGTGGGCCCTTTGCAACTGGCGGACCGCATGGGGCTCGATCACGTCCTCGCCATCAGCGAGAAACTCGCGCGCGAGACCGGGGACAGCCGCTATCTCCCACCGCGCCTGTTGCGCCAGATGGTGCGAGCGGGAAAGCTCGGGCGCAAGAGCGGGGAAGGGTTTTACGTCTACGATGACGACGACGCGACGGCCTCCGCGAGCGCGGCGAGCGATTCGACGCGCGTGGAGCGCAGGCCCCTCGGATAGAGATTGTTGAGCCGCCCTGGCGCTCGTTTGGCAAAGCCCAGGTGAAATCCCTCGTGGGCCACGGCGCAAAAGCTGGCCTCGGGGCAAAGTCCGTCCGGCGCCGCGAGTGGCTCACCGGCGAGGTACCGGATGGCGGTCTCCTCGTCGATCTCGACCGTCGCCCGAAAGCCGCCTGGAGGAATGAGGCGCGACGCCGCGTGATGCGGGACGAAGACCTGGCCCTTGCGCTCGGCAAGCGGCGGACCTGGCCGCAGGACGCGCAGCCCTGGCGCGGCGAGATCGCCAAGCGCGTCGGCAAAGACGAGGGTCTTGTGGATGGAGGTTCGCCGCCACGCCGGAGGCACGTCCGTCAAAAGCGATGCCAGCCACGCATCCCACGCTTTGCCCGCAGGCGTGGCCGTCGCGCCTTTGGATCGTCTGCGAGGTTTTTCTGCCACGGGCTCACACAGGCGGAACCGCGCCACGAAGTGCCCCTCGCCACGCCCGACGTGCGGCCAGAGGCGCTTGGCAAGCCTGATGTCCTCGCGATCGGCTGCCCAGTCGGACCGGGCCGGGCGCCACTCAGGCCAGTCCGGCAGCGGCTCCAACTCCACGGGATAGTGGTCGAGCAGCCACAGCACCACCTGCTCATTTTCCAGCGGATTCAGGGTGCAAGTCGAATACACGAGCCGGCCGCCCGGCCTCAGCATGGTGAGCGCGTGATGGAGAATGTCCTTCTGCAGCGCCTGGAATCGTTCAGGCGCATCGGGCCGCCATTCCGCGCGCACGGCCGGATCTTTTCGGAACATGCCTTCGCCGGAGCAAGGCGCGTCGACGACCATGGCGTCGAACGCCTGAGGCCACGCCTCGGCGAGCGCGGCGGGCGATTCGTTGGTGATGGCGCATGGCGCACCCACGCGCTCGGCGTTTTCGGCGAGCGCGAGGACGCGATCGCGGTGGATGTCGTTGGCCACGATCTGCGCCCCGCCGCGGCGCGCCGCCAACAGCGCGGCGTGCGTCGTCTTGCCGCCCGGTGCGGCGCACAGGTCGAGGATCCGCTCGCCCGGCTGCGGATCGAGCGCCACGGCCACTGCCATCGCGGATGGATCTTGCAGGTAAAACGCGCCGGCTTGATGGAGCACTGTGTAGCCGAGCGACGGACCGTGGGCGAGGTAGAACCCGTCCGCCGCCCACGGAACGCCATCGCCTAAGAACGGAGCCAGGCTCTTTGGCAACTCGCCGTGCGGCTTTGCCACGGAGGCGTAACGAAGCCCGCGCCAGGGCTTGTCGGAAAGGGCGGCGACGAGATCTCGGGCCTCGGCGCCCAACCAATGCTCCATCTGCTGCACGAAGGCCTTCGGAATGTCGGGTGGAAAGCGCATCGGTCGATCCTCCTCGCTTGTCCGCGCGCGGTTCGAACGTTAGAATGCCAAAGGGGTGAGATTCTCCATGTTGAACCAGCCGTCGAAAACGCTCGTGACCGTGCCGAATCCGCATCCGGATCGCCGGTACACGGTGGAGATGGAGACGCAGGAGTTCACGACGCTGTGCCCCATGACGGGCCAGCCGGACTTCGCGACCATTTACATTCAGTACGAGCCAGATCAGAAGCTGGTGGAGCTCAAGTCGCTGAAGCTCTACCTGTGGAGCTATCGCAACGAGGCGAGCTACCACGAGGACTGTGTGAACCGCATCCTGAACGATTTCGTGGCCGCCGCAGAGCCGCACTACGCCAAGGTCGTAGGCGACTTCACCATTCGCGGCGGGATTCACACCAAGGTGACCGTAGAATACCGCAAATGACGGGAAAACGCGATCGCGCCCGGGCGATCGCGTTTTTCGCGCGAATCGGGGCCTCTCGCATACCATGAATCGAATGCGAGGGGATTCGCGTGGCGGACCATCAGGAAGAATTGTGGCTCGGCATCGCCACCACGGCGGTGCCGCGGGACGGCCGCCGAAGGTGGCGGCCTGGCGTCCATTACCGACGGATCGCGCGGGCGGCGAGGCGACATGGGTTGCGCGTATGCCTGTTCGATCCCGGCCGACAGGCGGAATGGTCTCGCCTCTCGGCCTTTGTTCCGATGGATTCCAACCGGCCGGACGGCGATTGGGAACCCATGTCGCTCCGATTTCCCGATGTCATCTACGAAAACGTGTATGTGCACCTCGCGGTCAAGGGCTACAGCGCGCCGCTCAGGGCGGAGGCGCGGCGCCGCGGCGTGCCGCTCTTCAATCCGATGCTGCCCGGGAAGTGGCAGATGATCCGCTTTCTCCGGCGGGTCCACCTGGATCATCTCGCGCCGGAGACTGAGGTATTGACGAGCGCTGACGCGCTCTGGCGGGCGCTGGAGCGGTGGCGGATCGTCTACGTCAAGCCGAGCGGAGGGTATGGTGGTGTCAACGTCCATCGCCTCGAGCTTCTAGCGGACGGCCGCGTGCGCGCCCGCGCGGATCGGCGAGGGGGCCGCGTGCGGACGTGGGAGCGCGTGATGGAACGCCGTCATCTAGATGCCTTCGTCCGCTCGCTCCGAGGCCGGTATCTGGTGCAGCGGGGACTTCGCTTGCTTCGGGTGGGCGGGCGCAAGGTCGATTTTCGCGTGGTGCTGCACCGGGATCACCAAGGCGAGTGGCAGCTCATTGGCATTGTGCCGAAGCTGGCCGCGCCGGACGGCGTGGTGACCAACATCATCGCGGGCGGAGAGCGGTGGACGCTTGAGCAGCTGGAGTCCACGGCGAAGCGGGAGGGCAAAGACGTGCCCGTCGACGATCTCGTCCGCGCCGCCAAATCGATTGCCGAAGCTCTGTCCCATCGATATCGGACCATCGGCCTCGTCGGCTTCGACATGGCGGTGGAGGAGGATGGGAGCGTCCGGATGATCGAGATGAATCCGAAGCCCGCTCGGTCGCTCCTGGATCGGCCGATGCTCGAGCGGCTGGCCGCCTGTCAGGCGGGCTTCGCTCGCTGGCTGATACGGCGCTGAAACGCGCACCTCCTCACCACGCCAAAACGGCGTGGTACGATCGGGCCAGGAGGTGTCCATGGAACATCCCATCTCGATGTGGGTGCGGGAGGCCATCGATCGGGTCCGCGCGATCGACATGCACACGCACCTGTTTCCGCCCTCGTGCTGGGCGTGGAGCGTCTCCTTTCAACAAGCGGTGAGATCCGTCTAGGCAGGACGAGCCCGCGGGCTTCGAACGTGGCGTGCGGCCCAGGTCCTGGCCGCACCGCGGTCTTGATGCAACAGAGGGGCATCGCACATGGCTGCGCGGTCGATCCATGCCTGCGTCTCTCGGTCTAGCACGTCTACTCGCGCTTCTGTTAGAATGAAAACGCTTACTCGTTCTGGATGCACCACGGCGCGTCGCGTCTTGGTCGAATGGGAGTGAGGTTTATGCGTTCCAACAAGGTGTACGAGTCGGCGGGGGCCGCAATCGCGGACATTCCCAACGGCGCCACGCTGCTCGTCGGCGGCTTCGGGCTGTGCGGCATTCCCATGGCGCTCATCCAGGCCCTGCGAGATCGGGGCGTGTCCGATCTGGTCTGCGTCAGCAACAACTGCGGCGTGGACGACTGGGGCCTCGGGATCTTGCTTCAGACGCGGCAGATCCGCAAGATGGTCTCCTCGTACGTCGGGGAGAACAAGACGTTCGAGCGCCAGTTTCTGAACGGCGAACTCGAGGTGGAGTTGGTTCCCCAAGGGACGCTGGCCGAGCGCATCCGCGCCGGCGGCGCGGGCATCCCGGCGTTCTACACCGCCACAGGGGTCGGCACCTCCGTCGCCGAGGGCAAGGAAGTGCGGACGTTCGACGGACGCGAGTACGTCCTCGAACGAGCCATCACTGGGGATTTTGCACTCATCAAGGGTTGGAAGGCCGACAAGCTCGGCAACGTCATCTATCACGAGACGGAGCGCAACTTCAATCCGGTCATGGCGACGGCCGCCAAGGTCACCATCGTCGAGGTGGAGGAGCTTGTGGAGCCAGGCGAATTGGATCCCAACTTCATTCATACGCCAAGCATTTACGTGCATCGGATTGTCGTGAATCCGAACCCCATCAAGCGGATCGAGCGGAGAACCGTCCGCCCGCGTCCGCAGGCTTGACGCTGTGCGAAAGAAAGGGTGATGGTGGATGCCGCTCACGCGCGATCAAATCGTCCGGCGGGCCGTTCAAGAAATTCGCGACGGCGACTACGTGAACCTCGGCATTGGCATGCCGACCCTCGCGGCGAACCACCTCGATCCCAGCCGCGGGGTGATGCTTCATTCCGAAAACGGTCTGCTCGGCATCGGCCCCTATCCCTACGAGGGCGAGGAGGATCCGGATCTCATCAACGCGGGCAAGGAGACGGTCACGGCGGTGCCAGGCGCCGCGTTCTTCGACAGCGCCGAGTCGTTCGCCATGGTGCGCGGCGGCCACATCGACATCGCCATCCTCGGCGCCATGGAGGTCTCGGAATTTGGCGATCTCGCCAACTGGATGATCCCCGGCAAGATGGTCAAGGGGATGGGCGGCGCGATGGATCTCGTGCACGGCGCGAAGCGCGTCGTGGTCACGATGGAGCACGTGAATAAGAATGGCGAGCCGAAGATCCTGAAGACCTGCCGCCTGCCGCTCACGGGCCGGAGAGTGGTGCATCGAATCATCACGGACTACGCCGTGATCGACGTGACGGAGCGGGGGCTTCTGCTGCGCGAGGTGGCGCCCGGCCACACCGTCGACGATGTTCAGCGCATCACCGAGCCCGAACTCCACCTTCCGCCCGAAGGCGTTCGAGAGATGGACGTCGAGTGACAACTGGCTACATCGGGAGGGATGGCATGTGCAAGACGTGGTGATTGCAGGGGCAGTGCGGACGCCCATCGGAACGTTCCAGGGAAGTCTCTCGCCCCTTTCGGCGCCGGATCTCGGTGCGGCCGTGATCCGGGAGTCGCTGCGGCGCGCGGGAGTTGAGGCCGGGGCCGTGGACGAAGTCGTGATGGGCAACGTGCTGCAGGCGGGCGTCGGCCAGAATCCAGCGCGGCAAGCGGCGATGCGCGCGGGGCTGCCGGAAGACATCCCGGCGACGACGGTGAACATGGTGTGCGGATCGGGCCTAAAGTCGGTCATGCTCGCGGCGCAGGCCATTCGCGCCGGGGACGCGGACGTCTTGGTGGCGGGCGGCATGGAGTCGATGTCGAACGCGCCGTACCTGCTTCCAGGGGCGCGCGAGGGCTACCGCATGGGCCATCGCGAAGTGGTCGACAGCATGATCCGGGATGGCTTGTGGTGCGCGTTTTGCGACATCCACATGGGCGTCACTGCCGAAAACGTGGCGAATCGCCACGGCATCAGCCGCGAGGATCAGGACCGATTCGCGCTGCAGAGCCAGATGCGCGCCAAGGAAGCGATGGAGGCAGGCCGGTTCAAGGACGAGATCGTGCCCGTCTCCGTGCCGCGGCGGAAGGGCGAGCCGACCTTGGTCGATTGCGACGAACATCCGCGTCCCGACACGACGTACGAGGCGCTGGCGAAGCTTCGGCCCGCGTTTCAGGCGGACGGCACCGTGATCGCCGGCAACAGCTCGGGCATCAACGACGGCGCGGCGGCCATGCTGGTGCTCGCCCGGGATCGCGCCGAGGCGTTGGGCGTGAAGCCGATGGCGCGGATCGTGAGCTACGCGAGCGTGGGCTTGGATCCGAGCGTGATGGGCCTCGGTCCCATCGAGGCGACGCGCCGAGCGCTCGGCCGGGCGGGGCTTTCCGTGGAAGACCTCGACCTCATCGAGGCGAATGAGGCGTTCGCCGCCCAGGCGCTCGCGGTGGCTCGGGAACTGTCGTTCCCGGATGACAAGTTGAACGTGAACGGCGGCGCCATCGCGCTCGGCCACCCCATCGGCGCGAGCGGTGCCCGGATCTTGGTCACGCTGCTTTACGAGCTCGAGCGCCGCGGCGGCCGTTTCGGCCTCGCCACACTGTGCATCGGCGGCGGACAGGGCGTGGCCATGGTCGTGGAGCGCATGTCGCAGTGATTCACCGACAAGGCCATCATCCTTGAGGAGGGATCCTCGTGGCAGACGAAGTGTTGAGCATGATCGCGAGCGCCCGGCTCATCCCGCCACCGGAGGCCTACGCGGCCCGGTCTTATCTCTCGAGCTACGACGAGTACCGCGCGAGATATCAAGCGTCCATCGACGATCCGGCGGCATTCTGGGACGAGATCGCCGACGAGTTGGTATGGCAGCAGCGCGGAAAGACGGTCATCGCGGGCGAGCTTCCCGATTTTCAGTTCTTTCCCGGAAGTTACATCAACGTGTGCGAAAACTGCGTGGATCGACAAGCCAAGCACCCGATGTACGCAACAAGGTGGCGCTCTTCTTCGAGGGGGAGGACGGCGAACGCCGCAGCGTGACGTACCTCCAGCTCCAGGATGCCGTGTCCCGGTTTGCGAACGCGCTCAAAGATCTCGGGCTGCGACAGGGCGATGTGGTCTGCGTGTACATGCAAAATCTCATCGAGACCTACGTCGCGCTCTTGGCGTGCCTGCGCATCGGCGTGCTCTACAACACGGTGTTTGCGGGATTTTCCGCCGAGGCGCTGCGCGAGCGGATTGTGCGGTGCGGGGCCAAGGCGGTGATCTGCGCCAACGGAAGTCTCAGGCGCGGCCGGGTGCTTCGGCTGAAGGAAACCGTCGACCGGGCGCTTGAAGGTGTGGAGACCGTGGAGCACGTCATCGTCTACCGGCGCCTGCCCGATCTCGACACGCCGATGACGCCGGGGCGCGATCTCGACTTTGAGTCGCTCGTCGAGCGCGCCTCCCGGGACTGCCCTCCTGCTGTACTGGAGGCGAACGAGCCCGCCTTCCTCATCTTCACGAGCGGAACGACGGGCCGGCCGAAAGGCATCGTCCACGCCGGCGGCGGATTTCTGCTTGGAACCTACGCGTACACGAAGTACCAGCTCGACCTCCGGCCCGAGGACGTGTACTGGAACACAGCGGACATCGGCTGGCTCACATCTCACATCTTCGTGCTGGTCGGCGGTCTCGCCTTAGGCACCACGACCATCCTGTACGAGGGCGCGCTGGATTGGCCCAAATCGGGCAGGCTATACGAGATGATCGAGCGATACCGCGTCAACAAACTGTTCTCGGCACCCACCGCCTATCGGATGATGATGAAACACGGCGAGGACATCGCGCGGCAATACGACTTGTCGTCGCTTGAACTCTTGGTGTCGGTCGGAGAGCCGTTCAATCCCGAGGCGTGGCATTGGGTCCGCCGCGTTGTCGGCGGTGACGTCGCTGTCATCAACAACACCTGGGGCCAGACCGAGACCGGTGGAACGCCGCTCGCGCTGTTGCCAGGGGCGGTGCCCATGAAACCCGGCTCGTGTGGCGTGCCGTTCTTCGGACACGATCTCGCCGTCGTGGATGAACAGGGCCGGGAGGTGCCGGACGGGGTGCCCGGATATCTCGTGATCCGCCGTCCGTTCCCGTCGCTCGCGCGCGACGTGTACGGCGATCGGAACCTGTACCTGAACGCGTACTTCTCGCGTATGCCCGGGCTCTACTTCACGGGCGACAGCGCGGTCCGGGATGCGGATGGCCACTTCTGGGTGCTCGGCCGGGTCGACGACGTGATCAACGTGTCGGGCCACCGAATCAGCACGATGGAGATGGAGAGCTCGCTCATCCAGCATCCGGCCGTGGTGGAGGCGGCGGTCGTGGGCGAGCCTGACGACGTGAAGGGCCAGGTCCCCGTTGCGTTCGTGACGCTCGAGCGCGGGTGGGAACCGAGCACGGACCTGGAGGAGGAACTGAAGGCGCGCGTCGTGGCGGACATCGGTTCGTTTGCGCGGCCGGCGCGCGTGTACTTCGTGGAGGCGATGCCGAAGACGCGATCGGGCAAGATCCTGCGGCGGATGCTGCGCGAGATCCTGCAGACGGGCGAAGTGAAAGGGGACGTCACCGGCCTGGAGGACTGGGAGGTCGTGGAACGGCTTCTGCACGATTTGCGCGAGCGGGCGCCGGGCGGTGAATGACCGAACGGTTCAGAAACCCATGGGGAAACATCGAGGCATTGAGGAAAGCTGTGCGCTTCAAAATTGATTGCAAGCGCTTGCTTATTCGGCTACAGTGAAAGGTGAGAGCGAAGGGAGAGGGACCGCGTGGACTTTGATCTCACCTCGGAACAAAAGATGATTCGGGATACGGTGCGCGAGTTTGCGGAGGCCGAGATCGCGCCTCACGCCGCGGAATGGGATAGGACGGAGCACTTCCCCATCGAGGTGTTTCGCAAGATGGGCGAACTCGGCTTTCTCGGCCTGCCCATTCCGGAGGAATACGGTGGCGCGGGCGCCGACATGATCTCGTACTGCCTGGCGGTGGAGGAGATCGGGCGCGCGTGCGGCGGAACAGGGCTCAGCTACGAGGCGCACGTGTCGCTCGCGTGCACGCCCATTCTGCTCTACGGGACGGAGGAGCAGAAACAGAAGTACCTGGTGCCTATGGCGCGCGGCGAGGCGCTCGGTGCGTTTGGTTTGACGGAGCCCGGGGCTGGATCGGACGCCGGAGGAACGCGGACGACCGCCGTCCTGGAGGGCGACGAATGGGTCATCACCGGCAACAAGATCTTCAACACAAACGGCGGCTATGCGAAGTACGTCGTGCTCACCGCGGTGACGGATCCGGCGTCGCGCGGCATCAGCGCGTTCATCGTGCCGACAGATGCCGAGGGCTTCTCGGTGAGCAAGCCGTATGAGAAACTGGGCATGCGGGCGTCGAACACGGTCGAACTGATTCTCGATCACGTCCGCGTTCCGAAGGAGAACCTACTCGGGCCGCTGAACGCTGGGTTCAAGCAGTTTCTCTCGACGCTGGACGGCGGACGTGTCGCCATCGCAGCTCTGGCGGTCGGGATCGCGCGGGCGGCGTTTGAGACGGCTCTCGCGTACGCCAAGACGCGCGTCCAGTTCGGGCAGGCCATCAGCAAGTTCCAGGCGATTCAGCACAAGCTCGCCGACATGGCCATGCACATCGATCTCGCCCGGAATGCGGTGATGAAGGCCGCGTGGCTGAAGGATCAGGGCCGGCCGTACACGCTGGAGGCGTCGTACGCCAAGCTGTTTGCGTCCGAGATGTGCACGCGGACGTGCGAGCAGGCGATTCAGATCTTGGGCGGGTATGGCTACATGCGCGAATACCCGGTGGAGCGCCACTATCGCGACGCGAAGTTGATCGAGATCGGCGAGGGCACGTCGGAGATCCAGCGCCTGGTGATCGCGCGCCAGCTGGGCTGTTAGGAGGGGGCGGCATGTTTGCCAAGGTATTGATCGCGAATCGAGGCGAGATCGCAAGGCGCATCATTCGCACGTGCAGGCGCCTCGGCGTCGCGACCGTCGCCGTCTATTCCGACGCGGACGAGAAAGCGCTTCACGTCCGCGAGGCAGACGAGGCCGTGCGCATCGGCGAGGCCCCGGTCGCGAAGAGCTACCTGAACATCGAGGCCATCTTGCGCGCGGCCGAGCAGACCGGCGCGGAGGCTATCCATCCAGGTTACGGGCTGTTGAGTGAAAACGCCGACTTTGCGCGAGCCGCGATGGAGCGGGGCATCCGCTTCATCGGGCCTTCGCCCGAGGCCATCGCAGCCATGGGAAGCCGGCGCGGGAGACGGTGAAACGGGCGGGAGCCCCCGTCGTGCCGGGGAGCGAGGGCGCGGTGGCGAGCGTGGAGGAGGCGGTTCGCATCGCGGCCGAGATCGGCTATCCGGTCATGCTCAAGGCGTCGTACGGTGGCGGCGGGATCGGCATGCAGGTGGTGAACTCAGAGGAGGAGCTGCGCAAGGCGTTCGCGTCAAACTCCGCGCGAGCCAAGGCGTACTTCGGCAACGGCGAGATGTTCCTCGAGAAGCGCGTGCAAAGGCCGCGACACGTGGAGATCCAGGTCTTGTGCGACGGGCATGGACATGGCGTCTATCTTTGGGAGCGCGAGTGCTCCATCCAGCGACGTCATCAGAAGGTCGTCGAGGAAGCGCCGTCCCCGTTTGTCGACGAGGCGCTCCGGCAGAGGATGGGAGAGGCAGCGCTCGCCATCTGCCGGGCCATCGGCTATGAGAATGCGGGCACGCTCGAATTTCTCGTCGATGAGGAGAAGAATTTTTATTTCCTCGAGATGAACACGCGCCTGCAGGTCGAACACCCCATCACCGAGATGATCACCGGGCTGGATCTCGTCGAATGGCAGCTGCGCATCGCCGCCGGTGAGCCGCTCGGGTTTGGGCAGGACGACATCCGGCGCGACGGCCACGCGATTGAGTGCCGGGTGTACGCCGAAGATCCCGAGAAGATGCTGCCGTCGCCCGGCACCATCACGCGCATGGTGTTGCCTGAAGGTGAGGGCATCCGAAACGATGTGGGCGTGGAATCGGGGTCGGAGATCACTCCCTTCTACGATCCGATGATTGGCAAGCTCATCGCCCACGGCCGGGACCGGGCTGAGGCCATCGATCGCATGAAGCAGGCGCTTGACGCGTATGTCATCGAAGGCATCCGCTCGAATCTGCCGCTGCTCCGGGCGATCATCGCCTCGGATCGGTTCGCCGCCGGCGACACCACGACAGACTTTTTGGAATCCTGGGGGAAGCGCTGAGGAGGGGTTATCATGGCAACTGTGCAAGCCACCATGGCGGGCATCGTGCTCCGGGTGCTGGCTCAACCGGGCGATCGCGTCGAGACAGGCCAGGACGTCGTTGTGCTCGAGTCCATGAAGATGGAGATCCCCATCCAGGCCGAGCGGGCCGGGGTGGTGGCCGAAGTGCTCGTGAACGAGGGCGATTTTGTCAACGAGGGAGACGATCTCGTCCGACTGGAAGACTGATGCGGAAGAGGGCGATGGCATGGGGGAACGCGTGTGGCTGCGCGAGGTCGGACCGCGGGACGGGTTGCAGAATGAGCCGGGCGTGATCGCCACGGAGATCAAGGTGGAGCTCGTCGAGCGACTGATGGATGCGGGCGTCAGATTCATCGAAGTCTCTTCCTTCGTGCACCCGAAGTGGATCCCGCAGTTGGCGGACGCCGACGAGGTGTTCGCGCGGATTCGGCGCAGGCCCGGCGTGGAGCTGTCCGCGCTCGTGCCCAACGAGCGCGGGCTCGCACGAGCCTTGGCGGCGAAGGTGGACGCCGTGCACGTGTTCATGTCGGCGAGCGAGTCACACAATCTGAAGAACATCAACAAGACCATCGCGGATACGTATCCCGTGTTGCGCCCCGTGATCGAGGGGGCCAAGGCGGAAGGCCTCGTGGTGCGTGGGTACGTGTCCACCGTTTTCGGCTGCCCGTACGAAGGCAAGGTCCCCGTGTCGCAAGTCCTGTCGGTGGTCGAGCGGCTGTTTGAGCTCGGCGTCGACGAGGTGGCGCTAGGCGACACCATCGGCGTGGCGGTGCCCACGCAGGTGGCGGAGGTCGTGCGCGAGGTGGAGCGCATCGTGCCTCTGGA
Source organism: Alicyclobacillus acidocaldarius subsp. acidocaldarius DSM 446 (assembly GCF_000024285.1). GTDB lineage: Bacteria > Bacillota > Bacilli > Alicyclobacillales > Alicyclobacillaceae > Alicyclobacillus > Alicyclobacillus acidocaldarius. Next base: position 2,103,528 of record NC_013205.1, on the reverse strand, counting down.
TCGCGTTTCGCTTCACTTCCACGACACGCGCGGGATGGCTATCGCCAACATGTACGCGGGCTTTGCCGCAGGCGTGCGGCGGTTCGATGGCTCCATCGGAGGGCTCGGCGGTTGTCCCTACGCGCCCGGCGCGTCTGGAAATGTGGCCATGGAGGACGTGCTTTACCTGTTCAATGGAATGGATGTGGAGACGGGCATTGAGGCCGAGCGGTACCTGGATGTCGTCGCCTGGTTGGAGAGCAAGCTCAACAAGCCCCTGGCGAGCCACGCCCGCCAGGTGGCGCGAAGTGCGTGTCAGGCAACGTGAAGGAGGGTGACGCCGTGGCGGACGAGCGTTTGGAACACATGCGCGCGCGCGCGATGGCGGGAGGCGCGACGAAGTATCACGAGAAAAACCGGGAACAAGGCAAGCTATTTGTCCGCGATCGCCTGAAACTACTCCTGGACGACGGCCTCGAGGTCGAGGACGGCCTGTATGCCAACTGCGCCGCGGAGGATCTGCCCGCCGATGGGGTGGTGACCGGCATCGGGCGCATCCACGGGCGGAAGGTCGCGATCATGGCCAATGACAGCACGGTCAAGGCGGGAAGCTGGGGCGCGCGGACAGTCGAGAAGATCCTCCGCATCCAGGAGACCGCGGAGAAGCTGCACATCCCCTTGATCTATCTCGTGGATTCGGCCGGGGCGCGGATCACGGACCAGGTCGAGATGTTTCCCGGCAGGCGAGGCGCAGGGCGAATCTTCTACAACGAAGTTCGCCTGAGCGGCCACATCCCGCAGATCTGCCTGCTCTTCGGCCCGTCTGCGGCTGGCGGCGCGTACATTCCCGCCTTCTGCGATCTCGTCATCATGGTCGAAGGCAATGCGAGTATGTACCTTGGCTCGCCGCGCATGGCGGAGATGGTCATCGGGGAAAAGGTGACGCTCGAAGAGATGGGCGGCGCGCGCATGCACTGCACCGTGAGCGGGTGCGGCGACGTGCTCGTACCTGACGAGCCGAGCGCCATCGAGGCCTGCAGGCGGTATCTGCGCTACATGCCGGATTCGTATCTCGGGCGCCCGCCCGTCGAAGATGCGCGCGATCCGGCGCCGTCACCGCGCAGGGCCTCGGATATCGTCCCGAAGAACCCGAACGTGCCGTTCAACATGTACGACCTCATCGATCGGTTGATCGACGAGGGCTCGTGGTTTGAAGTCAAGGCGCTTTTCGCTCAGGAGATCATCACGGGGCTCGCGCGCATCGCCGGGCGGCCGGTCGGCATCATCGCCAACCAGCCGCGCGTCAAGGGGGGCGTTCTGTTCGTCGACTCCGCGGACAAAGCGGCGCGTTTCATTGCGCTGTGCGACGCCTTCCATATCCCCCTCCTCTTCCTGGCGGACGTGCCCGGGTTCATGATCGGGACGAAGGTGGAGCGCCAGGGCATCATTCGCCACGGCGCGAAGCTCATCGCCGCGATGTCGGAGGCCACCGTGCCGAAGATCTCCGTGATCGTGCGGAAGGCGTACGGCGCGGGGCTGTACGCGATGGCGGGGCCTGCGTTTGAGCCGGACGCCTGCATCGCGCTGCCCACGGCCGAGATCGCCGTGATGGGGCCGGAGGCGGCCGTGAACGCGGTCTACGCCAACAAAATTGCGGAACTGGAGGAGCCCGAGCGATCGGCGTTCGTGAAGGAGAAGCGGGAGGAGTACCGGCGCGACATCGACATTTACCGCCTTGCGTCGGAGCTCGTGGTGGACCACATCGTGGACGCCGACGAACTCCGGGACGAACTCATCCGTCGATTTGCGATGTACGAAGGAAAATCGGTTGCGTTTGGGCACCGGAAGCATCCGGTGTACCCGGTCTGAGAGGGGAGACGGGCGTGGAACAGCCGATTGTGTGGCAGAAGGCGGAGGACGGGATCGCGGAGCTCCTCCTGAATCGGCCGGATGCGATGAACGCGCTCAATTACGCGCTGCTCCGCGCGCTGGAAGATGCCGTGCGCGAGATCGCGGAGGACCGCGGCGTGCGTGCCGTGATCGTGCGCGGGGAGGGAAAGGGATTCTGCGCGGGAGCGGATTTGAAGGAACGGCGCGGCCTGGCGCCTCACGAAGTGCGGCGCAACGTGCGCTTGACGCGCGAGGCGTTCGATCGCGTCGCGCGCCTGCCGCAGCCGACCATCGCGGTCCTGCATGGATTCGCGTTCGGAGGCGGGCTGGAGCTGGCGCTGGCGTGCGACTTTCGCATCGGCAGTCGCGATCTTCGGCTCGGTCTGACGGAGACGTCGCTCGCCATCGTCCCTGGGGCGGGCGGGACGCAGCGGCTGGCCCGCCTCATCGGGCCGACGTGGGCCAAGTGGATGATCTTCACGGCCGCGCGCATCGACGCGGAGCGCGCGAGAGAGCTCGGCATCCTGCTCGAGGTGGCGGATACCCGAGAGGCCGCGATGGACGCCGCGCGAGCGCTGGCCCGCGCCATCGCCGAAAACGGGCCGGTCGCGGTGCGCCAGGCGAAGTGGGCCATCGATCGCGGCCTGGACGTCGATCTGTCGACGGGGCTTGCCATCGAGGATGCGGCGTATGAGGGCGTTCTGCCGACCTCGGATCGGCTGGAGGCGCTCGCGGCGTTCGCGGAAAAGCGCAAGCCGCACTTCCGCGGTGAATAGGCCATGCGGGCGCCGGGCCGTAGTACCCGGGCGCAACGCGCGCGGGTGGCGTCGTGTTGGCGCCCTACGACTTGAAATGGTTGGGTTCACTGCCTAGAACATGGTCATTCAGGGGCCGGATCGTTCGACCGTCACGCGAGGCTCATCCCCCGTCAGAAACCGATACCAGCGCTGGCGGAAGCGGACCTGCGGCGCGTCGGCGGGGACGTGCGCTTCCATCCGAAGCGCTTCCGGGATGGGCCTCGGGTGTTGGCTCTCGACCACTCGCTGATCCTCGCGCAGCACGCGAAGGCTGTAGCGGCGGAAGAGGGCGTCCATGCCAGGGACGGATCGCGCGAAGGTGCGGCCGGCGTAACCAAGGATGCGCGTGGTCTCCGCGTCGACGGGCGTGAAGGTGACAAAGTTGAGGAAACCACCCTTTCCTTCGGCTGGCCGCAGAATCCACATCTGCGGAAACCAGTACTCGAGCACGCCGCCGCCGTTGCGAATGAGAATGCGATCGCTGTCGTCGGCGTCAAACGACACGCGCGGGATGATGGCTGGCGTGCGGCGGCCGATGGTCTTGCGGTGGACGAACGCCAGGTGGGCGACGTCGAGCACGCTTTCCACGACGCGGGTCAGGTGCGCCTGCCACACGTCTTCATACGGGACGAGGCGATATGACCCGTCTGTGAGCTCCGAGAACACGCGCGGCTCCGGTGGACTCGTTTCGCCGCCGAGGTAGACCCAGGCGATCCCGCCCCGTTCGCACGCGGGGTACGCGCGGTTGTGGGCAAAATCGGGAATTGGGCGATCCGGGTGTGCGGGGATCAGGGTGCAGCGGCCGTCACCTTGAAACTGCCACCCGTGGTACGCACACGCAAGGTGCCCGCCTTCGGCGCGGCCGAGCGCGAGATCCGCGCCTCTGTGCGTGCAGTAACGGGACAGCGCGCGGACATGTCCCGATGCGTCCCGAAACAGGACGAGGTCGCGCCCCGCGACGCGCGCGGCAAGCGGCCTGCGGCGCGTGAGCTGGGCGGAGAAACAGACGGCGTACCATGTCGCAGGGAACACGCGATCTTCGCTGGGTACCGGAGCTCTTCGTTCTGCCATCGTCAAACGCCTCCTGGCCTTGATCAAACCATGCTCCATTAATCATATATACGAGTTGGTTAATTATGCAAGAAGAAAACGGGCCTGACGCGAGCCCGAGTTTGATCTCGCCGTGGCGCGAACACCTCTCAAGATGAGCGGAGGCGGCCGACGAGCCGACCGCCTCCCGCTTGAGGATCGAGATGCCCGTCATGAATTGCCCTGGGCGAGCGCTTGGTTCGTGATGTTCGCCATGTTCTGCAGGGTCACCTGCGGCGTCTGCCGACCCGCCAGCATGTTGCCAATCTGTGTGGTCATCTCTTGCTCCGCGGAGTAGAGCGAAGCGAGCCGAGGGGAGAAATAGGCGTATTTCAGCTCGTTGGGTGCGACCCCCTGATTCGGATGGGTCTTGATGAAGCTCGTCCAGGCCGAATTGGTGAGTGCGCTTTGGCGGACGGGGAGGTAGCCTGTCTGTTCCGCCCACTCGATGGTCGATGGTACAGAAATGAGGAAGTTCAGATACTTCGCCGCCGCCGCTTTCTGAGCGGATGTCGCTGCGTTGAAAATGACCAAGTTCAAACCGGCCGTGGGGACGGCGTAGGTCACGCCCTTTGGGAGCGGCGCAACTTTCCAATGGAGGTTCGAGTTGTTGATGAACGACATCGCGGCGACCGTGTCGAGGTCCATCGCGTACTCGTTCGTGTTGAAACCGTCGGAGAGGTATTCGTTCGCGCCGATGACCTTGGCCGCGTGTTCATCCACCAAGCGCTTCATGAAATGGAGCGCTGCGAGACCGGCTGAGCTATCGAAGGCCGCCTTGGTGTTTCTGGCGTTCAGGATCTGTCCACCCGCTTGTTTTAAGAGCATTTCAAAGGTGTAATAGTTGCCCTGCAGGCCGAGGCCCGGAATGCCTTCTTTCTTTTGAATCTTGATGGCATCCTGTTCGAGCTGGCTCCAGGTTGTCGGCGGCGAAGAAATCCCGGCCTTCTTTAAATCGTCCACATTGTAGTACAGGACGTAGGCGGACTTGTTGAAGGGAACGGACATCAACTTGCCGTTGTACGTCGAGTCCTGACGCCAAATCGGGATTAGATCGTTCTGCGTGGATTTCGGAATGACGGAGTCGAGGGGCTCAATCAGACCGTTCTGCACGTAATTCGTCTCCCACGTCTCCTCGACCTGCGCCACCGTGGGCTCTGTGCCGGACGCAATGGCGGCGGTCAACTTCTGCTCCAACGTGCTGTACGAGCCATTGAAGATGAGCTGCACGTGGATGTTGGGATTTTGCTTCTCAAACTCGTTCGTCAGCTTTTGGAGTTCGGTCCCGAGCTTGCCAGGCATGGATTCCTCAAAGGTGATGGTCACAGGTTGCGCGGTGCTCGCGGCTTGTCCCGATGCGTTGGAGGACTTGGTCATGGGGATTCCGCCCCCGCCGCCGGTCTCCTCGTCTCCGCATCCAGTGGCCATCCACGCGCACATCACCACCGCTGTGGCTGTCGCCATGAGGGCCTTGTTTTTGTGTTTCACACTGACCTCTCCTTTCGATGAACAAAGGTTTTATCTAATGCCGCTGCGTGTGATTCCTTCGATGAAGTACCGCTGTCCAATGAGGAACACGATGGCAAGCGGAACCATACAGAAGGTCGCAGCGGCCATTAGCTGGTTGTACTCTGTCCCCACGTCCGAAGTGAAGTTCATCAAACCTACGGGGACCGTGTCCAAGGACTGGGAGTTCGATACGACGACCACCCAGAGGAACGAGTTCCAACTGCCAATGAACTTGATCAGTCCCGCCGTAATCCACACGGGTTTCGTGAGCGGCATGACGATTTGAAAGAGTGTGCGAACAGGATGCAGCCCGTCCAATTCCGCCGCTTCGAAGATCTCACTGGGCATCGATAGAAAAAATTGGCGCATGAGAAAGATGGTGAACACGCTCACCAGCCACGGCACGATGATGCCTTGATAGGTACTCATCCAGTGGAGCTTCGCCACCGTGATGTAATTCGGGATGAGCAACAGTTCCCCGGGCACCATCAGCGTGGCCAAGAGCGCGAGGAAAAGCGGACGTTTGCCTGCGAATTCGAGCCGAGCAAACGCATAGGCCGCCATGGCGCCAAGCGTCAGATCGAACGCGGTTTCCACGCCGGAGATGAAGAGGCTATTCAGGAAGTAGCGCGAGAATGGCGCCGACCTCCACGCGGCCGCATAATTGCTCCATTCGACGGGATGTGGCCAGAGCATCGGCGTGGCGGTGAGCACTTCGTCGGCTGGCTTCAGGGACGTGGAAAGCATCCAGATGAACGGCCCCAGCACGAAAAGCGTGACCACAATCAGCGCTGCGTAAATGAATAGCTTGCGCATGCTTGCGCCTCCATCAGGATTCGTAGTGGACGCGCCGCTGCAGCGTCATCTGCAGGAGCGTGCACGCGAGGATGATGACAAAGAGAATGTAGGCGGATGCGCTCGCGTAGCCCATCCGGTAATCGCTGAACCCTTCTGTGAACATGTAGTACAGCATGGTCAAACCACTGTCGTTGGGGCCATCGGTCGCGCCGTACAGGACGTACACGGGAAGAAACACCTTGAAGGCTTCGATGGTACTCATCAACAGCACGAAGAACGTCGTCGGGGAGAGGAGCGGCCATGTGACGTGTCGGAAGAGGTCCCAGCCGTGCGCTCCGTCGACGCGTGCGGCTTCGTAGTACTCGCGGCTGATGTTCTGTAAACCTGCGAGAAACAGGACGGAAACGTAGCCCAAGCTCTGCCACACGCTCAGCGTGACGAGACAGATCATCGTGTCCTGCGGCGTGTTGAGCCAGTCGGGCCCCTGGATGCCGACCTGGCGGAGGAGGTCATTCAGCAAACCGAACTGGTCGTTAAAAATCCACTGCCATATGATGCCCGTCGCCGCAATGGACGTCACGTAGGGAAGGAAGATGGCTGTCCGGAAGAATCCCCGCAGACGAATTTTCGCGTTCAGCAGGAGAGCCACCGCCAATCCCAGGGCCATGACGATGGGAACATACAGGACGACAAACAGCAGCGTATTGACGACCGCGCGATGAAACAGCGGGTCCTTAAAAATTTGAACGTAATTTTGAAAGCCCACAAATTGCTTGTGAGGACTGATCATGTCCCAGTGAAAGAAGCTGATCACGAAGGATTCGACGATTGGGTACAGTGTGAACACGGCCAAGAGGGCGAGCGTCGGAAACAGCATCAGGTACGCCGTGAGCGTTCTTCGAGCCTTCAGCGTCATCACGAAATCCCTCTCAAATGAAGCATGACATGCCTCGGCTTCCACTCGATCGACATTGTAATCACAACCGTCTGACACGCCAAGTGAAGATTGAGTAAAGAGAACTTCACACAAATTCAAAATCGAAGTATGTTCTCAGCCCCTCTCCTGTGGTATCCTGAAATGCTCGGCTGCGATCCGAGCCTGCACAAGGGAGCGATGGTTGTGGACAAGCCAACACGCATCACATTCTTCGGGGGAACGCGCACCATCGGCGGTACCATTTGCCGGGTGAAGACGCCTTCCGCCCAGCTCGTCTTCGACATGGGGCATGTGGTTCGCCCCGCCTCGCCGATGTTCTCAGGTCCGCTGCGCCCGCGTTCAACCGCCGACCTCCGGGCGGTCGGCATCCTTCCGGATATTCCTGAGCTTTATACCCATGATCAACGAGGAAACTTGGCAATCTGCATAAGCCATAACCACTTGGATCATACCGCTCTTTTGCCTTATATGGCAAACGAAATCTCGATTTTTTCGACCAAAGAGACATGTAAGATCTTGAGGCTTATCTCGGAAGCCGCCATTGAAGATCAACCTCCGCTTCGGGTCATCGGCGTCGAACCCGAGGAATGGCGGAGCGTCGGGGATCTGCAGTTTCAATTCGTCCCAGTCGATCACGACACGCCCGGGGCAGCAGCCATCTTCATCACCGCCCCGGATGTCCGGCTGGTCTACACGGGAGATCTGCGGTTTCACGGATGGAGGCCCGAGGTTTCGCGCGCGTTCGTCGAGCAGGCGCGCAGGTTCGAGCCGGACGTGCTGCTCATTGAGGGGACGCGGGCCGGGGACGAGGCGCGCCCGCAAGTGACGGAGCAGGAACTCCTCCGTCTGATTGTGGAGGCTATGGCGGGCGAGGCTCGCATGGTCTATTTCAACGCGTATCCGCGCCATCCAGAGCGCGTCCTCGCGTTCGCCCGTGCGGCTCGCGAAGCGAAGCGCTTGCCGGTCTTCGAAGCGCGAACGCTCTACGTGGCCTCGCACTTCACAGATGGCCTGCCCGAGGACATCCATGTCTGGGCGGACGATGAACTCCCTGACCCCGTCGCGAGATGGCTCAAAGACAGAGGTTTGCCTTCCCTCGAGGCCTCCGACGTGCGGAAAGCGCCAAGTGACTTCGCCGTCGAACTCGCCTACGACCGGCTGTGGCGGCTCATTGACATAGGCGCCGCCGCCCCAGGACTCTACATTCATTCCAACGGGGCTCCGCTCGGGCCGTTCGATCCGGCCTGGGACAATCTCCAGCGGTGGCTCGCGCATTTCGAAGTGACCTTTCGCGCCATCGGCACCAGCGGGCACGCGGCGCTCGACGAGATTGAACAGGCCATCGAGGCTATCCGCCCTCGCGTCTATCTGCCGATTCACTCGTTTCATCCTGAGCGCGTGATCGCGTCCGGAATCCCGCGCGTTTTGCCCGAGGAGCGCGTGGATTACACGTTGTCCCATCTCCTCGCCGCCGCGTCCGTGGCTTCCCGCGCGTGAAGGAGACACCGGGCGGCCCGTGAGCCGCCCGAAGTGGCCATCATGTGGTACTCAATTTTCGTTTGGCGAAAAGAAAGGCGAGGGCGGCTGCCGCCTGCGCGGCCAAGATCATGCCGATGACGCCGCGCCAGCCCATGTCCGTCCAGAACAAGCCGCCCAAGGATCCGATGACGCTGGATCCAGTGTAGTAACAGAAGAGGTACAAAGCCGACGCCTGCGCTCGGTGCGCACCGCCCAGGCTGCCGACGCTCGACGAGGCGGTGGAATGTGCGCCGAAAAAGCCGAAGGTGAACACCACCATCCCTAGGACGATCGCGGCAAGGCCTCGCGCGCAGGTGAGCGCTGCGCCGGCGGCCATGATGGCGATGTTCAGCGGCAGCACGCGATGGCGTCCGATTCGATCCGCCAGGCTCCCCATGAACGAGGAGCTAAACGTGCCCGCCAGATAGGCGAAGAACAGGAGGCCAATGACGGAAGTCGAGAGGTGATAAGGCGCGCCAGCGAGGCGAAATCCCATGTACGTGTAGAGGGACACGAATCCGCCCATGAGAAGCCCGCCCACGAGATACAGGGCGTCCAGTTCCGGCCGCTTCACCGCGTGCGCGAAGCGGGACAGGATGTCCTGGACGCGATCCCTTCTTGGCACAAAGTGCCGCGACGCCGGAAGCGACCAAGCCACGTAGGCGCTCAGCGCCAGGCTCACCGCCCCGAACGCCATCATCCCGATTCGCCACGAGGCGCCATCGGCCACCAGGCTGATGAGCACGCGCCCGAGTAACCCGCCCAGCGTATTGCCGCTGATGTAGAGGCCCATCGCAAAGCCCAGACTCGACGAGTCGATCTCCTCGCTCAGGTACGTCATGGCCACGGCCGGCAATCCGGCCAGCGTGAATCCCTCCAAGGCCCGCGCGGCGACGATCCCCCAAAACGTCGGCACGAGGCCCACCGCGAATTGGAGGACGGACGAGGAGAACAGGGAGAACAACATGATGGGCTTTCGGCCGAATCGGTCGGACAAAGACGCAAAGATGGGCAGCGACAGGGCGAGCGTAAAGGTCGAAGCGGAGAGCGCCAGACTCGCGGCCGCTGGCGATCGCGCGAAATCCGAGCTGAACGCGGGAATGAGCGGCTGCACCGCATACAGGTTGGCGAAGGTCACGAGCCCTGCGGCGAGGAAGGCGATGCTCACGCGCCGGTAGATCGGCGTGCCTCGCGCGATATAGACGTGATGGCCAGGCGATTTGGATGGAAGCACGCGACAAACCCTCTTCCTCGAAGCCAAGGTCACAATTCCAGGATACGACGATTCCAGGAAGATGGCCAGCCATCGCGACATTCGCAGGACGGTTCGGATGGCGGTACAATGGAACCGCATGGCCATCTCACGAGGCGTGTTTTGGATGCCTTTCGAAAGGGACGGTGGCATGAGGCTCGTCTCGCGCTGCCTTCAGGCGCTTGGTCGAAATCCAGCGGTTGCATGTGCCGCAATCGCCGCGGCGTCTCTGGGGTTTTGGGCTCCTCGCGCGCCCGAAGCCTTCGCGGACGCGTCCGTATCCATGGCGACCGCCGTGGGCTACGGCGGATACTACGTGGCGGACGAATGGGTGCCGGTGCACGTCTTTGTCCGAAACGAGGGCCCGGCTGGCATGGCGAAGTTGGTGCTGCGCGTGGGCGGGCCGTCGATTGGGGATCGGCGCGTTTCGGGGGAGTTCACCTGGCCGCTCTGGCTCCCGAAGGGGGGATCGGCCTCGACGTTCATCGACGTGCCGGGCAGCGCGCTGTCGCAGGGAACGGCGCTCGATCTCGTCGCAGGAGACCGCGTCATCTCCACCTCGTGGCTTGGGGGCAACAGCGTCTCGCACGTCGATCTCGTCGGTGTGGTCAGCGACAGCTCGCAGGCCACACAGTTTCTCGCGGGAACGAGTGCGGACGGCACGCCTGTGTTGCCCGTCGCGCTGCGGCCGTACGACTTGCCGACGTCCGCGCAGGCGCTCGCCAATCTCAGTGCGCTCGTGGCAAGTGTGGACGAGCTGCGCGCGCTGTCGAACGCGCAGGCGAGAGCGCTCGCGACCTGGGTGGATCAGGGGGGGCTGCTCATTGTGACGGGGACGGGCTTGGCGCCGCCCGCGTTTGGCCTGCTCCCGATTTCCCCCGGCGCGTTCCAGGTGGTGGACGGAGATCCGCTCGCGAGCTTCGCAGGCACGAGCGGCGGGCCCGGGCAAATCGAGTCCACCGCGGGGCAGGTCGCGGCCGAGGCCCGGCTCTGGGCGGGATCGAACGCGGAACCGCTGGTCGCCAGCGAATCGTTCGGCCGGGGGCAGATCTGGCAGACATCCTTTTCCCCGCTGGATCCGGATCTGCTGGCTTGGCCGGGAAATGCGCAGATGTGGACGGCCCTGTTTCACGACGCCGGCGTTGCGCAGACAGCGGATGCGGCTGTCTCGGGTATGCTTCGCCCAACGGGTGGCCTCAGCCTGACGAGCGTGGGCGACGCGCTCGAGCCGCTGCGCATGCCGGGGCTCTCCACGTTCGCGTTGGTGCTGCTCGGCTACCTGGTGGCGGCGGGGCCGGTGACGTTTTATGTGCTCCGGCGCGTTCGCCGGGCGGCGCTCGCCTGGGTGATCCTGCCCGCCCTGAGCGGCCTCACCACGGTGGGCATCTTTGCGCTTGGCGGCTCGTCGCGGCCCGCGGGACTCCTGATGAATGGCGTCGGCGTCATGGATCTGCTCGGGGACGGGCGCGCGTTTGAGTACGGCGCGCTCGCCATCATGTCGCCGGACAGCGGCAACGACGTGCTTCGGTTGCCTCCTGCGGACAATGTCTTGACCCTGCAGAGCGACAATCAGCCTGTGGCAAACGCCCGGATCGAGCACGGCGGCGACGCCACCCTGGTATCGCTGACCGACGTGCCGCGCTGGCACGTGCGCTACGTGTTTGCGTCGGGATTCGACGAAGGTGCAGGACGGATCCAGTGCAATTTCAAGGAAGCCTATGGGCTTTTGTTCGGCACGGTGACGAACGAGACACAGATGACGCTGACCGATGTGGCCGTGGTGTACAACGGGACGCTGGTCAAGGTGGGCACGCTCGCGCCAGGCCAGACGAGGTCGCTCAACGCGAGCCAGGAGGTGCCGACCTCGTCCTGGATCTCCGATTATGGGGTCTACAATCGACAGCTCACGCACGGAATTGGCCGAACGCTTGGCGCGTATTTGTCCGGCCTGGCTGCGGGATGGCGCGAGGGCTCTGCGGCGGCGCTCGTCCTCGCCACGGCCGATCGCGGCCTTCCCGAGTTGGCGGCGCCATCGAATCAACGCGCCGTGGCGAGCGAGAAGACGCTTGTGCTCGTGCGCGAGTACGCACCGGTGATGCCGGTGGTGGAGGCGGGATCGTGATTCTCACGCAGAATCTCACCAAGCGGTACGGAAAGACGCTGGCGGTGAACAACCTCAACCTCAACATCGAGCGTGGGGTCATCTTCGGGCTCGTGGGCGAAAATGGGGCTGGCAAAACCACGGCGCTGTCGATGCTAGCGACGCTGACGTTGCCGTCGTCTGGGCGGGCTTACGTCTGCGGCCACGAGGTGACGAGGGAACCGCAGGCGGTCCGCCGGGCCATCGGCTACATGCCGGACTCGTTCGGCGTCTACGACGACCTCACCGTGATGGAATACCTGCGTTTCTTCGCCCAGTGCTACGGCGTGGATAGGCGGACCATCTCGCGCCGCGCGGAGGAACTCTTGGAACGGGTTCGCCTTGCGGACAAGCGAGACGTCTACGTCAACCACCTGTCGCGCGGCATGCAGCAGCGCCTCGAGGTCGCGCGCTGCCTGATGCACGATCCGGACGTGCTCATTTTGGACGAGCCGTCGAGCGGCCTCGATCCGAAGTCGCGGCTCGAGATGCGGTCGGTGCTCGCAGGGCTTCGCGAGTTGGGCAAGACCGTGATCATCAGCACACACATTCTGAACGAACTCGCCGAAGTGGCCGACGAGGTGGGCATTCTGCTGCGGGGCGAACTCGTGGCCGTGGCCGCGGTTCAGGTGATGGTCCAGCATTCGAGCGCCTACCGCACGATTGTGATCGACGGCCGGGATCTCGGCGATCGCTTCGTCAAGGCGCTCTTTGCCGATCCGCACGTCGCCGAGGTCCGCCCGCTCGCGCCTGGGTGGGAGGTGCTCTACGCGGGCACGCTGGCGCAGCAGGCCGAGCTTTTGAGCCGGCTCGTCGCGGAAGGGTTTTCGATCACGCAGTTCCGCGAGCAACCGACGGACATCGAGCAGCTGTTCCTGCGCCTCGCCGCGATTCAGGAGGGGGTGATGTCGTGAATCTGCATTTGAATCCCCTGCTCCTGAAGGAGTTCCGCCAGCGCATGCGCACCATTCGGGCGCCGCTCGTCATCACGGCGTATCTGTTTGCCATGAGCGCGCTCACGGTGTTTCTTCTGTACGAAAACGTGCAGGGGCAGTTGTATTTGGTCCAGCCCACGAAGAGCCAGCAGGTGTTTGCCTTGGTCAGCCTCTTGCAGATGGTGGTGGTGGCGTTTTTGGCGCCGGCTTTCGCGTCCGGCTCGGTGAGCGGTGAACGCGAACGAAAGACGCTGGCGGTCCTTCTGACCACACCGGTCGGCCCCTTTGGCATTCTGTTCGGGAAGGTCGTCTCTTCAAGCGCGCTGTTGGTCCTGCTCGTGGTACTGACCCTGCCCGTGTACAGCCTCGTGTTCCTGTATGGCGGCGCCGTCCCGGCGCAGGTCGCGTCCGTGCTCGGGTTTCAACTGGTGACGATTGTGGTCATTTCAGCGGTCTGTGTGCTGTTTTCGACCATCGCGCTGCGGTCCACGTGGAGCACGGTGTTCGCGTACGGCAGCGTGGGACTCATGACGGTGATTTTCGGGGCGCTCGGCTACGGGCTGAAATCGCTGTACGAGCAGAATCCCATCGACTACTCGGCGCTCGTGTGGTCTCACTTTTTCTACGCGCTGGATCCGCTGTACGTCGAGGCCGCGTTCTTGGGCGTGGTGTCTGCCAGGCCTCATGTATGGGTGCCTTTTGTGGAGTTTTACGTGGCCGTGATCGCCATCCTGTTGGTCCCGAGCCTTTGGCGGCTCAGGCCGCAGTGGTTCTCGTGGCTGCCCTTCGTGAGTGGCACCGAGAAGCAATATCAGTGAGGGCGGGGCTTGTCGCCTGACGCTTGTCATAGCGAGGGCGGGCGGCGCGTACAGGTGTAAGGACCTGTGCGCGTGGGGGTGGACGAGGTGATGGCCGTCCAGATGGTGTTCGGGCTCTGCATGGTCCTGTTTGGCGCGGAGCTCTTCACCAACGCCGTGGAGTGGCTCGGCGTGAAGCTCGCCCTTGGCGAGGGGGCAGTGGGGAGCGTGCTGGCGGCGCTCGGAACGGCGCTGCCCGAGACGGCCGTTCCCATGACGGCGATTGTGCTCGGCGGCGGGCACGAGGCAGAGCAGGTTGGGATGGGTGGGATCCTGGGAGCGCCTTTTCTCTTGGTGACACTGGGCGGGCTCGTCCTCGCGCTGGCCGCCACGCTGTTTCGCGCGGGGCGGCTTCCGCACGGAATGGCGGTCAGCAGCCGGGCCTTTCTGCGCGATCTCGCCTTTTTCCTGGTCGGGTTTTCGCTCTCCCTCGCGCCCGCGGCGTGGCCGGCGCCGGCGTTCAAAGTGCCGGTCGCGTGCCTCCTCGTCGGCTGGTACGCCGCGTTCGTCCGCGCGCACTTGCGAGATCGCGCAACGACAGGGTCGGCGGCCGACCTGCGGCCGCTCTACCTGAACCTTCGCGGCGGCCATCCGGCCGCGGCCACCGTCCTCCTGCAGCTCGCCTTCGCGCTCGCGCTCGTGGTGGGCGGCGCACATCTTCTCACGAAGGGCGTCGAGGCCCTCGCGGCGCAGATGCAGATGCCCACGTTTCTGCTTTCCGCACTCATCGTTCCCATTGCGACCGAATTGCCCGAGACGCTGAACAGCGTCGTCTGGATGCGAGACCGAAAGGACGGCCTCGCGGTCGGCAACATCACGGGCGCCATGGTGTTTCAGGGGACGCTCGTGCCCGCCATCGGCATGCTGTTTACGGACTGGGCGTTCACGCGCGCCGCCTGGTGGGCCGCCGGGCTCACGGTCGCCGCTGCCCTGTTTCTGCTGGTTGTGGTGCGCCTGACGTCGCGCGTCGAACCGTGGGCGCTCGCCTTCGCCTCCATCGCGTACTTTGCGTTTCCCCTCGCCGCTTTCCACCCGAACGCGCTGCCGCCGTCTGTGCGCTTCGCGCTTGCGGCGGCCATGTCGGCCGCGTCGGCGCTCGGCGCCTTCCTGCTCGTGCGTCGGCGCTCCCTGCCAACTCGCCGCTAGCTTCTATGCCTCCCGCGCGAGATCGCGAAACACAGCCTCGAGCGCTTCGGCGGTCTCCTCAATGTCCGCGTCGCTGTGCACCACCGACACGAACCAAGCTTCGTACTTGGACGGCGCGATGAGGATGCCGCGATCGGACAGCAGGTGAAAGAAGCGTGCGAAGCGCCGGCTGTCCGTTCTTGTCGCCGCGTCGTAATCGCGCACGGGTTCGCGGCCAAAATAGATGGTGAACGCGCCGCCGACGCGGTTGACGACGATGTCGATCCGGTTCACGCGAGCCGCCGACTCGGCCGCGTCCACCAGGACAGCCGCGCGGCGCGCCATCTCGTCGTACAGCCGAGGATCGGACAGCACGCGCAGGCACGCCATGCCTGTGCGCATCGAGAGCGGGTTGCCGGCCATCGTGCCGGCCTGGTACGCCGGCCCGAGCGGCGCCACCTGCTCCATGATGTCCCGCCGCCCGCCGTAGGCGCCGATGGGCAATCCTCCGCCGATGATCTTGCCGAGCGCATACAGGTCTGGATGCACACCGTATAGCTGCGCCGCGCTTCCGTAGTGAAAGCGAAACGCCGTGATCACCTCGTCAAAGATGACGAGCGCCCCGACCTCATGGGCGAGATCGATCACGTCGGCCAAGTAGCGATCGTCGACGGGCGGGACGATGCCAAAATTGCCCACGATGGGTTCGACCAACACGGCCGCGAGCTCCGGTCCGTGCGCGGCGAGCGCCTGTTTCAAGGCGTCGCGATGGTTGAAGGGTACGGTGACGATCTCGCTCGCGACGTTGCGCGTGACGCCCGCGCTGTCCGGCACGCCGATGGACGAGGGGCCGCTGCCTGCCGCCACAAGCATCGCGTCCGAGTGGCCGTGGTAACACCCGGCGAACTTCAGCACCTTCGTGCGCCCCGTGTAGGCGCGCGCGACGCGGACCGTGGTCATGACGGCCTCCGTCCCGGAGTTGACAAATCGAATTCGCTCGAGGTCCGGGATGGCGGCGCGCAGCATCTCCGCAAACTCCACCTCGTACGGCGTGGGCGTGCCGTAGAGCACACCGTCCTCCGCCGCCTCCTGAATCGCACGCGTGATGGCCGGATGCGCGTGGCCGAGGATGGACGGGCCGTATCCGGCGAGGTAGTCGATGTACCGGTTGCCGTCCACGTCGTACAGGTAAGGCCCTTCGCCGCGGACCATGACCACGGGCGTGCCCCCGCCGACCGACTTGTACGATCGCGACGGGCTGTTCACGCCTCCCAAGATGACCTGTTGAGCTCGTTGAAACCAGACTTCGGATTGCGGTCGTTCCATGCCATGCTCCTCCTTCGCGCACCATTGTTTCAACTGCACGGGGCGCAGTCAAGGGAATCGGCGATGGCATCATCGGGGCGCTCACGGGGCATCGTAGGGAAAAGGCGTGCGGAGGAGATGGATCATGCGGATGTCGCCCCTCGACATGGCGCGAAGATCGATGCAGCAGACGCACTCGGCGGTTGGCAACGCGCAGGAGGTGCGCATTCTCGGTTTGGAACGCGGCATCCCCACAGAGAAATCCTCGCCAGACAAGCCGTATCATCGCTGACGGATGCTGAGGTTCGATGCCCCCGTTCGATTTGACACAGCCTTTGCGCCTTCCTTATAATTCGCGATAGCACCATGCGACACGTTGGATATCGCCATCGTAGATGAAGAAGCAGAGTACAAGCGGTTTGGGCTGTTCCAGAGAGAGTGCGCCGTGGCTGCAAGCGACTCCAGCCTGCGTTTGGAAAGACGGCTTCGGATATCGCGTTTGCCGCCTCGGGGCGGTGGGCGCGCGTGGACGGCGCGTTAAGCCGAAGAGGGGAACCTGTACAGGTTCAAGCAGGGTGGCACCGCGGAAGCGCTCTTTCGTCCCTGCCGATGTGGATCGGCATCGACGAAAGGGCGCTTTTTCGCGCAGACAGGCGAAGCCGCGCATGCGGTCCCCTTCGGCGGACAGAAAAAGGAGGGAGCGCGCGTGGAGATTCGGCGGCCGAGAGGCACGCAGGATATTTTGCCGGGCGCCGTGGAGGCGTGGCAGGCGCTTGAGGCAGTCGTGCGGGACGTGTTCGAACGGGCGAACTATGAGGAAATCCGCACGCCCATCTTCGAGCACACGGAGTTGTTCGAGCGGGGCGTGGGGGAGACGACGGACATCGTGTCCAAGGAGATGTACACCTTTTTGGATCGCGGCGGACGGAGCGTGACCCTGCGCCCGGAAGGAACGGCTGGCGTCGTGCGAGCTTACGTGGAAAACAAGCTATACGGCCAAGGCAGCCTGACCAAGGTGTACTACCTCGGGCCCATGTTCCGCTACGAGAAGCCGCAGCGAGGCCGGCTGCGCCAGCTGCATCAGGTGGGCGTGGAGGTGCTCGGTTCCGAACTGCCGGCCATCGACGCCGAGGTCATCGAACTCGGGTATTCGCTTCTGAAAAAGGTCGGCATGCGCGACATGACCGTGGAACTCAATTCGGTCGGCTGCAGCGTCTGCCGGCCTCGTCACCGCGAAAAGATGATC
The DNA here is from genome assembly GCF_000024285.1 of Alicyclobacillus acidocaldarius subsp. acidocaldarius DSM 446. Classification (GTDB taxonomy): domain Bacteria; phylum Bacillota; class Bacilli; order Alicyclobacillales; family Alicyclobacillaceae; genus Alicyclobacillus; species Alicyclobacillus acidocaldarius. The sequence goes on along the minus strand of NC_013205.1, from coordinate 2,086,151 downwards.
CAGCGCCTGTTGCCGCACAAGGAGGAACTCTGCGCGGATTGCCAGGTGCGCCTCGAGAAGAACCCGCTTCGCCTGTTCGACTGCAAGAACGAGTCGTGCCAACAGGTCTTGCGCGAAGCGAACGTGCCGTACATCGTCGACGAACTTTGCGACGACTGCCGCAAGCACCTCGACGCGGTGGAAGGATACCTCCGCGCGATGGACGTGCCCTATCGCCTCGAGAAGTCGCTCGTCCGCGGCCTGGATTACTACACGCGGACCGCGTGGGAGATCACCGTTCCCAACTTCTCGACCGTGCTCGGCGGGGGGCGCTACAATCGGCTGGTCGCGGAGCTCGGCGGACCCGACGTGCCAGGCATCGGCTTCGCCGCGGGGATGGACCGCGTCCTTGCTGTGCTCGAGGCGCAGGGCGTGTCGCTGGGCGAGAGACAGCCGCTCGACGCGTTCATCTGCGTGGCGGACGAGACGGCCGAACACACCGCCATGGCGGTGCTCACGTCGCTCAGGCGGCTCGGCGTTCGCTGCGATCGCGACTACCAAGGGCGCAGCCTCAAGTCGCAGTTCAAGCAGGCCGATCGCCTCGGTGCGAAATTCGCCGTCGTGATCGGCGAGAGCGAGCTCGCCAAGGGGGCTGCCACCGTCAAGCACCTGGCGACCGGTGAGCAGCGCGACGTGCCGTTCGGGCAGTTGGCGGATCGGATTCGCGAAGGAGGATGGGCATAAGTGGTGGAGGAAAAGCAAGTCGTGTCATCGCGCTGGCGGACCCACTGGGTGGCCGACACGGTGCGCGTACAACCCAAATCCGAGGTGCGCCTCGCCGGCTGGGTGCAGCGCCGGCGCGATCTCGGCAGCGTCGTGTTCGTCGATCTGCGCGATCGCACCGGCATCGTGCAGCTCGTGTTCGACCGCGCCCGCGGCACGTCCGATGAGGCGATGGAGGTCGCGGACCGGCTGCGCAGCGAGTACGTGATCGTCGTGGATGGCACCGTGGAGAAGCGCGATCCAGATACCGTCAATCCGAAGATCGAGACGGGCGAGATCGAGGTCGTGGTGACAAGTGCGCGCATCGAGAGCGCGGCCAAGACGCCGCCGTTTTACATCGAGGATGGGATCCAGGTCGAGGAACCCGTCCGATTGCGCTACCGATACCTCGATCTCCGCCGCCCGGAGATGCAGCGCATCTTCGCGCTTCGCCACCAGGCCATCCGGGCGTTTCGCCGGTATCTCGACGATCACGGCTTTCTCGAGATCGAGACGCCCATGTTGACCAAGTCCACGCCGGAAGGGGCGCGCGATTACCTGGTCCCGAGCCGCCTGCAGCCCGGCGAGTTCTACGCCCTGCCGCAGTCGCCGCAGATCTTCAAGCAGTTGCTCATGGTCGCGGGCTTTGAGCGGTATTATCAGGTGGCGCGCTGCTTCCGCGACGAGGACCTGCGGGCAGATCGGCAGCCGGAGTTCACGCAGCTCGACATTGAGACGTCGTTTCTCCCGAAGGACGAGCTCATGTCGATGATGGAGGAGATGATGGCCTCCGTCTTCAAGGAAGTGGCGGACATCGAGGTGCCGCGGCCTTTTCTGCGCCTGCCGTACCAGGAGGCGATGGACAAGTACGGGTCGGACAAGCCGGATCTCCGCTTCGGCATGGAGATGGCCGATCTCGCCGATCTCTTCGAAGGCACGAGCTTCCGCGTCTTCGCCGACGTCCTGGAGAAAGGCGGCGTGATCAAGGCGCTCGTGGCGCCCGGTTGCGCCTCGTACAGCCGCAAGCAGACGGACGATCTCGTCGCGTTCGTGAAGCCGTACGGGCTGGGGGGGCTCGCGTACGTCGCCGTGCAGGAGGATGGATTCAAGTCGTCCATCGCGAAGTTCTTCACGGACGACGACTTTCGCCGGATTGCCGATCGCGCGGGCGCCAAAGTGGGCGATTTGGTGCTCATTGGCGCCGGGCCGCGAGAGACGGTGCTGCCGGCCATGGGCGCGCTCCGGCTGCACCTCGGTCAGGAACTGGGGCTCATCGACGAGTCGCAGTATCGGTTCCTGTGGGTGACGGATTTCCCGCTCCTCTCGTGGGACGAGGAGGAAAAGCGCTGGGTGGCGGAACACCATCCGTTCACCATGCCGCGGGAGGAGGATATCCCGCTTCTCGACACGGATCCCGGCCGGGTGCGCGCGCAGGCGTACGATATGGTGCTGAACGGGTATGAAATCGGCGGCGGGTCGATGCGCATCTATCGCCGCGACGTGCAGGAGAAGATGTTTGCGGCGCTCGGCTTTTCGCCGGAAGAGGCGCAGGAGAAGTTCGGCTTTCTCTTGAATGCGTTCGAGTACGGCACGCCGCCGCACGGGGGCATTGCCTTCGGGCTGGACCGCATGATCATGTTGCTCACCGGGGCCAAGTCGCTGCGCGACGTCATTGCGTTCCCGAAGACGGCGAGCGGAACGGACCTCATGGTGGGCGCCCCGAGTGAGGTTTCGGAGGCGCAGCTCGAAGTGCTTCATCTCCGCGTGCGAAAGACGAAGGATTGAAGGATGGGCGCGGCTTTGGGCCGCGCCCGTTTCTTTGGGTGCGCCCGGCATGGGCGGTAGCTTGACTTTAGCTCGAATGACACGGTCTTAGCTTATGACAGCTATGCCAAAATGCCGAGGTGGTGAGGCGTGAGAAGACAGGAGGCCAAGCTCGATGTAGCGAAGCCAATTCATCGGGCTATCGGGATCGGAACGGCTATTTTGCTTCTCATGCGCCAGATCACTGTTGACGGGGTGTTCATTTCGCCCGGCAATATCTCGCTATCACTGTCTGGTTTTTTTACAGGGTCGGGTGCAGACGGAAAGAATGAAGTGGATAAGCGGCTGCTCGACGCGATCGATTTTGTGACGGCGCTTTTGCTTATTGTCAATGAACTTCAGGTGATTGGTACGTACCTCACGGCTGGTCGGTTTACGATTGTCGTGAGTGGCCCACTGTTTGGCTCAGAAGCTGTGGCAGGATACGCGCCTTTGTTTTTCGCGACGGCAGGGATGGCGGGATGGCGAATGGAATACATCGTGAGTAGAGGATGGATGGGTCGGAAAGGACCTTCGCCTCTTTTTGAGGAGATGGAATGAGGGTGGATGATGTATGCCTTATCTGCATGAGTGGTTGCACGTTCATGCACTCGCGCGCCCGGCGCATCCCGCGATGTATTTTCTCGGAACTGCGATCACGTATGGGGAACTCGACGCTTATGCCTTCGCCATGAGCGCGCTTCTCGCCGAGCTCGGGCTTCGGAAAGGGGACGCCATCGCGCTTTACATGCCGAACATGCCTCATTTCTTGATCGCAAAGTTCGGCGCGGAACGACTTGGCGTCGCTGTCTCGCCCGTGAGTCCCCTCGCGAAGGAATGGGAAGTGGAGTATCAGCTGCAGGACCTTGGGGCGAAGCTCGTGATCTGTGATGACGACCGATTGGACATCGCACGCGCGGCATGCGAGAAATTAGGGATTTCGCATCTCTTGTCCGCCTCTTTGTTTGACTTTTCAGTCAAATCGGTTGCGGCGAAAGCGGAATCGGGGCTGCCCGCGCCCGGCGATCCCCTCATGCCTCGTCTGCTCGACCGGCTGGGGCGATCCGCGAAGGGCTCCGTGGATGGGGACGACACGTGCCTCATCATGTACACGTCGGGATCGACGGGGATGCCGAAAGGCGCCATGCTGACGTACGCGAACGCGGCGTACAAAGCCGAGGCGGTCGTCACGGCGTCCCGGTTAACGGAGGCCGACGTGGTGCTCGGCGTCATGCCGCTTTGCCACATCGCGGGTCTTCTGATGGGTGCCTGTGCGACCGTGCGTGCCGGAGCGACGCTCGTGCTACTCCCCAAGTTCGATCCCGAAGTAGCGATGGACGCGATTCAACTTCATCGCGTGACAGTGATGTACACGGTGACGCCGATGAATCTCGCAATCATGCAGCACCCCAGATCCGGTCACACCGATTTCTCCAGCCTGAGGCTGAATCCGTGCACGAGCTTCGGGGTGCCCGTGACGGATCGCGTCGCGGCCGAATGGAAAGCGCTTACGGGGGTGCCGCTCTACGAAGCGGCTTATGGCCTTACGGAGACACACACTGCGGACACGCAGATGCCGCTCGATGCCATCCGCTATGGGACGCACGGCAAGCCGATTCCGGGCACGCAAATCCGCATTGCGCCGCTAGACGACCCCACGGGGGAACTAGGGCCCGGTGAAGAGGGCGAGATTTGGATTCGGAGTCCGGGCGTCATGAAAGGCTATCTCCACCGAGAGGAAGCGACCCGTGAGGCGCTTCAGGATGGATGGCTGCGCACGGGCGACATCGGGCTCATGGATGACGACGGATATCTCATCTTCCGAGGGCGCAAGAAAGAGATGATTAAGTGCTCGGGGTACAGCGTCTTTCCCGAAGAAGTCGAGCACTGGTTGTCTCGCCACGAGGCCATCCGCCAGGTGGCGGTCATCGGGGTGCCAGACCCGCAGAAGGGCGAGGTTGTCAAGGCATTTGTGGTTCTGGAACCGTCGTATGTCGGCAGAGTGACGGAAGCGGACATCATCGCGTGGAGTCGCGAAAAGATAGCGCATTACAAGTGTCCTCGCCACGTCGAGTTTCGCGAGTCGTTGCCGGCCACCGGGACGGGCAAAATCTTGCGCAGGGCGCTTGCAGAGGAGGAGGCTGCGAAGCCCAAATAAGGCCGACTGGAAGGCCACATCCGTCGATTCAGACGTCGACTGCACACAACGGCCCTCTGGACCCATGAATGGACATCCGTTGTCTGAATCAGCTTAAATTCGAAAAGTTACGATGAACGGATAGAAAACCATAAGTCCTGCGGTGCCCGGCTTACCGATGATTGACGACGACGCGGGGTCCAGCCGATAGAACGGCCTCCCTGTGTGTTGCCCGACAGGCAGTTCACAGCCACAATGTAAGGACAACAGTGTGGAGAACGGAGGTGGTAGGAACGTCTGATGTGCGCAATGGCTAACGCGCGAGAGGAGTGTATCCTGCGTGCCACGCAAGCAAATTTATTTTCTTTGCACTGGAACCCACATTTCGCGCCCGTTTTTCGGGCTTGTGTTCATTTTCGACAGGAATTTTGATTCCACACGTGGAATTGGATAGCCCGTCGTATCTTCGTGCGGGAGGCTTTCCAGTTGTTCGGTCCAGTTCGCTCGTATGTCATGGGGCCTGCGCCCGTTTTAGCCAGACTGATCGACGAGTTGAAGTGGGTAGAGATTATCGACGAGTTCGTGCCACGTCCGGATAGCAAACTGTCCGTCGGGCTGCGTACCAAGGCGTTGCTGGTTAATATCGGCACGAATCGCGAAGCCCTCTACCGGGTGGAGGAGTTCTACGCGCAACGGGATGTGGAAGTCCTGCTTGGAAGCGGCGTCTCCGCAGACGATCTCCATGATGACGCTTTGGCCCGGGCTCTGGATGCCTTGTACGACGCAGGTCTCGAGGCATTATACGCGCGTATCGCCCTCCACACGCTACGCAGACTCCGGGTGCTCAGCGATTCCAACGAACTCATCCCCATCCATGCGGATACCACGTCGCTCTCTATGACAGGCGAGTACCTGGACCAAACAGCGTTTCGCATTGACCGGGGATTCTCCAAGGACCACCGGCCTGATCTCAAGCAAATTGTGTTTGGACTTTGCACCGTCCATGGTCTGGGGCTATGCGCGAACGTCAACCCTGGGAACTTGGACGATCACACATGGAATTTCGAGAACATCCAGCAACTCCTGAGCCAGCTCGATGAGGAGACGCGAAAGAGAAGCGTCTACGTCGCGGACGCGGCGTTGGTGACGAAGGACAACCTTGAGCTTTTGGCGGAGGAAGACTTCCATTTCATCTCACGACTGCCGGGGACGTATAAGCTGTCCGAGGACCTGAAGAGAGCGGCATGGGAGAAAGAAAACAGCTGGAAAGAAGTCGGTCGGCTCGCTGAGGCGGAAGACAGCGCCCATTACAGGATCCAGGCCTTCCGTCGCACGCTGTACGGGCGAACGTATCGATTCGTCGTGGTGCGCTCCTCCAGCCTGGATACCCGGAAGGAGCGTAAGCTCAAAGAGGTGCTCAAGCGTGAGAAGGCTGCGCTGGAGAAAGCGGCCAAGGCGATGAGCCAAAACGTCTACAGTTGTGAACAAGATGCGCAGATGGCCATGCAGACCTTCATGCACGAACACCGTGCCACTTTGCATCCCATCTCCGCCCGCATATGTGCCGAGCAGGTGCAGGCAAAACGCGCGCGCCGCGGTCGCCCGCGCAAAGATGACCCGCCACCGCCGGTGCATACACAGTACCGTGTGGAAGTGGCGATCTTACCGCCTTCTGAGGAGCGGGTTCAGCAGTGGCGAGAGAAGGAAGCGACGTTTGTGCTCATCACCGACATCCGCGATGATCAGCGTGTGTCAGATGAACAGATCCTCCGCCTGTATAAGGAACAACACGAGGTGGAGGCGCGTTTTCGGTATCTGAAAAGCCCGTATCACGTGGGTCCCATCTACCTGCATAAGCCGACACGGGTGAAAGCGTTCGGTTTCGTCATGCTGTTATCCCTGCTCTTGTATAGCGTATTGGAATATCTCATCCGAGAGAAGATGAAGCGGGAAACGGAACCGCTCATGCTGCCAGGCAATCGAAAGAGTTTTCGTCCAACAGGGTTGGCCATCCTCGAGATGCTGGATGGAGTGACGACCGTGCACATGCAGGTCGGCGACACGTGGCAGCGAGTACCTGCAACGCCTCATAATCCTCAGATCATGAGGGTTCTTAAGCTGCTGAACATGGACCTGAGCATCTACACGGAAGCGCAAAAAACGGCTTGATCAACGTTTGGGTCCGTGTGCACAGGGTTTCCAAAACTGAACATTTCTCAAAAAGATCGCGCTTTCGATAGCCCACACCCTTCCAGTCCCACAGTCGTCGGACGCTCAGATGGCTACCTCGCTCGAGTTTCCAGCTAAGTTTCTGTCGCGCGGCGCGAAATGTGGGCTGGAAATTCGTGCAGGAGTCAAATGGCTGAAGGATGGGCGCGCCATCTGGGAGGAGACCGGATCGAAGTTCAGAGTGCAGGCGTCGAGGCGCACGGCTTGAATCCCCGCGCTGTGCAGGTGATGCGCGAGGTGGGGATTGACATTTCGCATCATCGGTCGAAACTCATCGATCCGGAATTCCTCGAACAAGCGGATTATGTCATCACCTTGTGCGGTGATGCGAATGACCGTTGTCCCGTGACGCCGCCGCACGTGAAACGCCTCCACTGGGGATTTCCCGACCCAGCCAAGGCGACGGGATCGGAGGAAGAGATTCTGAACCAGTTTCGCCAAGTTCGCGACGCCATCGGCGCACGAATCAGGTCTTTTCTGGATGATGAACTATCATGAAACGAGGTGTGAAAAAACAGGATTGCTGACGTGCAAGACATGGGATGAGCCGCCGCCTGAGGTGGGCAGGTCGACCATTGCCGGAGGGATCGCGCGCCGAATGGCTCGCTTCGTCTCACCGGAGCGCGGCCCTCGGCCGCGCCCACGCGGAACGCTAGGGATGAATGTGGAAATTGAATTACATGCCCCCAATGCGAAGGATGTCATCGGCGCCTATCCACAGAATGAATCTCGCCACGAGAAAACCGTAGGCGTCGAGTTCCACGGTCATCTGGCCCGTCTTCGGCAGGCGGAGGATGACCACGTTCGCCTTGGCAGGGACGGCGGGACGCTCGTAGCCCTCAGCGAGCCCTTCCTCACCAAGTTGGGTCCACGACTTGCCGCCGTCCCACGACACCTGGACCTGGTCCAACTGAAATTGATTGGTGTACCAGGCGCCGTTCCGCGCGCTCACCGTCCACGGCGACTTGGTGGATTCGTACGGCAAGCTCAGGTAGTCTTTGTCTCCGCTACGCCAGACGTGAATGTTTGTGATGAGGCCGTTCAGGTGAGACGACACAAACTGGATCTGGGCCTTGGACGGCTTCGGCAAGTCGTTGTCCTCCACGACGACCTGACTCCACATATGCATGCCACTTGCCCAGGATTTGAAGAGAGACGGTGCAATGCGCAGTGTGAATCGTTCTCCTGCGTTCGAGGCGGAGAGGCCGGCGTCGTACGAGATGACCTTCGGCGACGAGCTGAGCGCGGTGCCGACATCGAGATCAATTTCGTTACGCATCACGAGATCCGCGTGACAGCCCCTGATGGCGTTCAGCAGGCGTACCCAAAACGCGGCTGGGATAAACGTGTCGGATGGCGATGCGCTGGCGCCGGTGGCGAAGCTCGGCGTGACGGCAAATCTCCGGCCATTGACCGTGACCACCACGTTGGAGTTGCCATTCTCTGAGCCTGAAACGTGCACCGTAGTGGCACCAGACCGCAGGCGCGAGGGCATGGAGAGGTGGAGCTCGTTTCCGCGCATGGTGTACGAGACGCCAAACTTCTTCCCGAGAACGCCCATCATGGCCTGGATCTGAATCCAGTCCGACTCCTGCAGTTCGTTCATGTGAAACGACAGACACGGCAACGTCGTAGGCCGCCATGGCGACACGGCGCCGTTCCATACGATGAACGCATTCCTTTCGAAGTAGTTCGTGTCTCCGGACGACGGGTTGGTCGCGTTCGACGTTGCGTTGGCGCTCGCAGTTGCGTTGGAGGTCGAGCTGGAGGACGCGCCGTTCTGCGCGGTGTTCGCCCATGAGGCGGTGGGTGAAATGAGCGCGCCCATGGCGACGGCGGCTGCCAGCCAGTTGCCTGCGACGCGCTTCCATTTTGTGAGCATGACAATCACCTCGTTTCGCTTGGATGTCGGAAATAGAGCCGGGCTCATCCAGGGAGCCCACGGCCATTTTGCCCGCTCGCCGTCCGCGCCGACTGTGACCCTGATCACAGGAAGAGGAAGATAGTGGATCTCCGTCAATGCTTCCCCCCTCCTTTTCCTCCACCCGCAAAGCGTGTATAATCGTTAAAAGTTGAGTGGACGACTAGGAATTGCGCAGCCTTGTGAGGCGAACGCGAATGGATCTCTTTTCACTTGCTTCGGAACACGAAGCGGAGCGCGAGGCTCCGCTCGCCTACCGGATGAGGCCGAGATCGCTCGACGAGATGGTGGGACACGAGAATCTCGTGGGCCGAGATGGCATTCTGCGCCGGATGATCGAGCGGGATCGCCTGATGTCCATCATTTTGTATGGGCCGCCCGGCACGGGCAAAACGACCATCGCCGAAGTCATTGCGCGCCAGACCAAGGCCCGCTTCATCCCGCTGAACGCGGTGACGTCGGGCATCGCCGATGTGCGAAAGGCCGTCGAGACCGCGCGAGAGGAGCGGGACCTGTACGCGCGGCGCACCGTGGTCTTTCTCGACGAAATTCACCGCTTCAATAAAAGCCAACAGGACGCGCTCTTGCCGCACGTCGAGGCGGGGCTCCTCTCGCTCGTCGGCGCCACGACGGAGAATCCCTACTTCGATGTGAACGCGGCGCTTTTGTCGCGATCGCACGTGTTTCGCCTCGAGCCGCTTTCGCCGGACGACATCGGGCGCCTGGTGGACATGGCCATTGCGGACGAGGAGCGTGGGCTCGGCCGCATGCGTGTCAGGCTCCATCCGGACGCAAGGCGTGTGCTTACCCTGCAGGCGCGCGGTGACGCCCGGCGCGCGCTCAATTTGCTCGAACTCGCCGCCTTCGCGGCGCGAGTGGGGCCCGACGGCGCCACCGAGATTGGCATGCGCGAGGTCGAGGCGGCGCTTGAGGCGAGCGGTGGGCCTCGCTACGATCGCGCAGGCGACGATCACTACGACACTATCTCGGCGTTCATCAAGTCGGTGCGCGGATCGGACGTGAACGCGGCGATGCTGTGGCTTGCGAAGATGCTCGAGGGCGGCGAAGATCCCGCGTTCATCGCGCGCAGGCTGATGATCCTGGCGGCCGAGGATGTGGGCATGGCGGATCCGAACGCGCTGCCCATCGCCGTGAGCGGCTGGCAGGCGGCCATGGCCATCGGCATGCCGGAGGCGCGGATTGTGCTCGCGGAGGTGACCGCGTACCTCGCGAAAGCGCCGAAATCGAATCACGCGTACATGGCCATCAACCGCGCGCTGGACGACGTCAGGTCCGGCCTGCCGCTCGAGGTGCCGCTCCATCTGCGGAGCACGGCGTACAAAGGGGCGAAGGCCCTCGGGCATGGGGAAGGATACCTGTATCCGCACGACTACCCTGGCCATTACGTCGAGCAAAACTATTGGCCCATCGGCGTCGAGCCGCGCGCGTACTACCGGGAAGGAGACGATGACCGTGAAGATCTCGACGAAGGGCCGCTATGGCCTGATGCTCCTGGTCGATCTCGCCGAACAGCAGAGTGACCAACCCATTTCCCTGAAATCCATCGCGGAGCGAAATAACCTGTCGGAGCACTACCTCGAACAGCTGATCGCGCCGCTTCGCAACGGCGGCTTCGTCCGGAGCATTCGGGGCGCGTACGGTGGATATGTGCTCGCACGGCATCCGCGCGAGATCGTGATTGAAGACGTGCTTCTCGCGCTCGAGGGGCCCATCACCATCGTGGACGAGGAGATCGATGACGGCCTGCAGGTGCTGTGGGACAGGCTGAGGGAGGCCATCCACGACGTGCTGTCGTCCATGACGCTGCAGGATCTCGTCGAGCTGCGCCAGGGATCGTCGCAGGGCTACATGTACTACATCTGAACCGCGGGGTGTCAGCGATGATCTACCTGGACAACGCCGCGACGACCCCCCTTCTGCCGACGGCCCGCGCGGCCATGGAGCGGTATCTCGGCGACGCGTACGGCAATCCGTCGAGTCTGCATCGGCCGGGGCGCGAGGCCCGGCAAGCTGTCGAGGAAGCGCGCCGCTTCTTCGCCGGTTGGCTCGGCGTCTCTCCCCGCGATCTCGCCTTCACAAGCGGCGGCACCGAGTCGAACAATCTCGCCATCTACGGCGCGTATCTCGCCCAACGGTCCCACCGAACGCACGTCGTGACCACAGCCGTGGAACATCACGCGGTGCTTGAGGCCGTGGACAGGCTGCGCCTCCTCGGCGCGGACGTGACGGTCGTCCCGGTGGATTCGGACGGGCGCGTCGATCCGGACGATGTGGTGCGGGCCCTCCGCCCGGACACGGCGCTCGTGAGCGTCATGCTCGTGAACAACGAGGTCGGTACCGTCGAGCCGGTCGCCGAGATCGCCCGTCGCGTCAAAGACGTGGATCCTGGGATTATCGTGCACAGCGACATGGTGCAGGCGCTGCCCGTCATGCGCCTCTCGCTTGGGGACTTAGGCGTCGATCTCGCCTCCTTTTCCGCGCACAAGGTGCACGGGCCGAAGGGCGTGGGCCTCCTGTACGTCCGATCCGGCACACCCTTTGTGGCGCTCGCCGCCGGGGGCAATCAGGAGCATAGGCTTCGCGCGGGGACCGAACCGGTGGCGGGCATCGTGGGCTTCCACGCGGCGATGGCCGAGCTTGCGCAGCATTTTGACGCGCACAGGGCGCACCTGTCCGCGCTCCGGGACGCGCTTTGGCGCGCCATCGAATCGCTCGACGGGGTGTATCGCAACAGTCCTGCCGACGCTGTGCCTTCGATTCTCAACGTCGGTTTTCGGGGGATTCGTAACGATATCCTCCTCATGCGGCTGGATCTCGAGGGGATCGCGGCGAGCGCAGGCGCGGCGTGCAGTGCGGGAAGCCTCGAGCCGAGCCATGTGATCCGGGCGATGGGGCGCGACAGGGAAGCGCGAGAGTCGATTCGCCTGAGTTTCGCTTGGCAAAACACCATGGAAGAGATTGGGGTTGCGGCCGGCGTGTTGTCGAAAGTCGTCGGGTCGTTGCGATCACGTTTCACAAATTCGTGACATTTGCCGCGTCAGGCGGACGCTCTTTTCCTGTTTCTGCATTGCAATGCGCTCTGGATAGGCGTAGCATGGGTCACGGAATCTCGGTGGATGGATATTTCGGAACCTGAAATTTGGTTTTGGCTTTATTGTCCGTGGATAGACTGTTGGCAGGTTTCGAAAGTTCATCCAGAGAGATGGGGCGTGCCGCAGTGCGCCTTCCAAGGGCGAGAAGGGAGGACCAACGTCATGCGGTGTCCGAGTTGCACAAGCCGAGACGTCGGTAAAATTGGCGCCAACCAATACTATTGCTGGAATTGCTTCGCCGAGTTCAACGTGTCCGGCGATGAGGTGCGGATTTACGAAGTGGCCGAGGACGGATCGCTCATCGTCGTGGATCAGACGAATCACGCGGACGTCGAGTTTGGCACAGGGGCCTGAGGGCCGAGGCCGAGAGATAGAGGGTTACCCATAAAAAGAACGGGCGGTTGTCGAGCGGGAGCGGCTTGGGCCGCTCTTTTTTTGTCGAAACGGCGCGATGCGGCAAAGGTGTCCCGGGAGATGAAAATAATGGCATGCGATTCTGCATATACTCTGCGGTAGACCCTTGTCCGGCGCTGCCGCAGAGGGAGGAGATCGCCGTGCCGATGGGGCGTTACGCCCGCACCATGATGTCCATCGCCCTGACGCTGACGTGCATTTATCTCGTCGGGCTCCTGCGCAGCTTGTTTCTGGATATCTGGGGCGTGCTGTCGAGCCTCTTTTACACGTTTCTGGCGTCGCTCATCATCACGTACATCCTGCAGCCTGCGGTGGACGTCCTGCACCGGCGGCGCGTCCCTCGATCGGCGGCCATCCTCATTGTGTACGCCGTGATCGCCGCCATCCTGGCCGTGGTGGTGTTGAACCTCATTCCGGTGATCTCGCGGCAAATTGCGCAGCTGTCGAGCAGCCTGCCGGCCATCACGGCGGAATTGAGCCGCTGGATCGACATGATCAACAGCCGGAAGACGTACCTTCCGAACGCGGTGCGGACGGGCATTGAGAACGCGCTCAACCAACTGGAACACCGCGTCGAGGTCGCCCCGACGGGGCTGTTCTCGGTCGTGACGAGCACCTTGAATGCCATCTTCATGGCGTTCGTCGTGCCGTTCCTCGTGTTTTATATGTTGAAAGACGCGAAGGCCATCGGGCGCGGCATGGTGCGCATGGCACCCGCGAAGTACAAGCATCGCGTGCGGCTGGTCCTCCGGGCCATCGATGATACGCTCGGCGGCTACGTGCGCGGTCAGTTTCTCATCATGCTGGCGGTCGGGCTGTTGTCGTTCATCGGCTATCTCATCATCCGCCTGCCGTACGCGCTGCTCTTGGGTGCGTTCCTCGGCTTCGCCGACATCATCCCGTATCTTGGGCCCATCATCGGCATCGCGCCGGCGGTGATCATCGCGCTCACGACCTCCGGCTGGCCGATGCTCGTCAAGGTCGTGATCGTCAACATCGCGGTGCAGCAGATTGAGGGGAACATTCTATCTCCGCAGATCATGGGCCGGACGCTTCACCTGCACCCGATGGCCATCGTGGCGGCCCTGATCGTGGGCGGGGAGGCGGGCGGCATCCTGGGCCTCATTCTCGCGGTCCCGGCGCTCGCGGTGTGCAAGGTGGTGTGGACGCAGTGGCGCGAAGCGCGCTCCCATGCCGCGCATTGACAGGGCCTGTCGCGCCCGATACAATCAAAAACCGACGACAAAGCGATGCGGAAGACAAGTAGAATCGGGGCGCCTTGCTCAGAGAGGGCGGCCTTCGGCTGCGAGCTGCCTCAAGGCAACCGGTTCGAAGCCCCTTCCAAGCGCGTGTGGCAAAGCACGCCGGGTGTGCCCGTTACAGCGCCAGAGGCGACAGGCTCGGACGAGCCTGTAAGCAGGGTGGTACCGCGGGAAACTCCCGTCCCTGATTGTGGGGCGGGGGTTTTTCGTGCAGGAGGACACAGCCGAAGTGCGATGCGTCGGAGGAGGAGGTTGCGCATGAAATCGCTCACTGGACAAGAAATTCGCCGCGCGTTCAAGCAATTTTTCGCGGAGCGCGGTCACATGGTGTTGCCGAGCTTCCCGCTCGTGCCGAAGGACGATCCGACGCTGCTTTGGATCAACGCGGGCATGGCGCCCCTGAAGCCGTATTTCGACGGCCGGGAGATCCCCGAGGTGCCGCGCATCGTGGACGCGCAAAAGTGCATCCGGACGAACGACATCGAGGAAGTCGGCCACACCGCGCGACACCAGACGTTCTTTGAAATGCTCGGCAATTTCTCGTTCGGCGACTACTTCAAGCTCGAGGCCATCACCTGGGCGTGGGAGTTCTTGACTCAGGTCCTCGAACTCGATCCGGAACGCATCTCCGTCACCATTCACGAAGACGACGACGAGGCGTTCGAGGTGTGGCATCACCGAGTCGGGCTGCCGGCGTCGCGCATCTACCGCGGGAAGGAAGACAACTTCTGGGAGATCGGCGAAGGGCCGTGCGGCCCGTGTTCGGAGATCTTCTACGATCGCGGCGAGGCCTACGGCTGCGGTTCGCCGGACTGCAAACCGGGCTGCGACTGCGATCGGTTCCTCGAGATCTGGAACCTCGTGTTCACGCAGTTCAATAAGAACGCGGACGGATCGTATTCGCCACTGCCGAAGAAGAACATCGACACGGGCTCGGGCCTGGAGCGCCTGGCGAGCATCCTGCAGGACGTGCCGAACAACTTTGAGACGGACCTGTTCCGGCCCATCATCAATCGAGCCGCTGAACTTTCGGGGCGCCCGTACGGTCGATCGGCTGAGGACGACGTCCATCTCAAGATCATCGCCGATCACGTCCGCACGGTGACGTTCGCGATTGGCGACGGCGTGCTCCCGTCCAACGAGGGCCGCGGGTACGTCATCCGCCGCCTCCTGCGCCGCGCGGTGCGCAGTGGGCGCAAGCTCGGTGTCGAACGGCCGTTCTTGTACGAGCTCGTGGCCGTGGTGGATAGAATCATGGGCGACGACTACCCCGAGGTGCGCGAGAAGCGCTCGCTCATCGAGCGCGTCGTCCGAACCGAGGAGGAGCGGTTCCTGCAGACGCTGGCCGCCGGCGAGGAGCTCTTGAACCGGACCATCGAAGAGGTCAAGGCGCGCGGCGAGACCGTACTCTCCGGTGAAGCGGCGTTCCGGCTGTACGACACGTACGGCTTCCCCATCGATCTCACCGTCGAGATCGCGCGCGAGAAGGGCATCGCGGTGGACCGGGAAGGGTTTGAGCGAGAGCTCGAGGAACAGCGGGCGCGGGCGCGGGAGGCGCGGCAGGTGGCCGAGGGCATGCAGAGCCAGCGCGGCGCCCTGGAGACCTTCACGGAGCCATCTCGGTTCGTCGGCTACGACGAGCTCACGGTGGACGCGACCATCATCGGGCTGTTCCAGGATGGCGATCGCGTCGACGGGCTCGCCATCGGCGAGGAAGGCCAGGTCATCCTCGACGTGACGCCCTTTTACGCGGAGAGCGGCGGGCAGGTGGGCGATCGCGGCGAGATCGTCGGCGCAAACGGCAAGGCGGAGGTGCTCGACGTCCAGAAGGCGCCGCACGGCCAGCACGTCATGCGGGTGCGCGTCGTCGACGGCTCACTGCTTCAGGGCGACAGCGTGCGCGCGCACGTCGACGAGGACTTCCGCCGCGACATCGTGAAGAACCACACGGCGACGCACCTCTTGCACAAGGCCCTGCGCGATGTGCTCGGCACGCACGTGGCGCAGGCGGGATCGCTCGTCGAGCCGGAGCGCCTGCGGTTTGATTTCTCCCACTTCGGGCCGCTCACGGACGAGGAATTGGCCGAGGTGGAGCGGCGCGTGAACGACGAGATCTGGCGCGATCACGCCGTTCACATCCGCGAGATGGATCTGGACGAGGCCAAGGCCATGGGCGCCATGGCGCTGTTCGGCGAGAAGTACGGCCAGCGGGTGCGCGTGGTTCAAGCGGGCGAGAGCATCGAGTTGTGCGGCGGCTGCCACGTGCCGCGGACGAGCGTCATTGGGCAATTTCTCATCACGTCCGAGACGGGCATCGCGAGCGGCACGCGCCGGATCGAGGCGGTCACCGGCCGGTACGCGTACCGCGTCGCCCGGGAGCGCGAGGAGCGGCTGCGCCAGGTGGCGGACGCGCTGAAGACGAACGTGAGCACGGTGGTGGAGCGCGCGCAGCGCGTGGTGCAGGAGATGCGCGAGTTGGAGCGGGAGCTGGAGTCGGCCAAGGCGCGTCTGGCGCACGCGCGCGTGGACGAGCTCGTCGCGAACGTCGAGACGGTGGCGGGTGTCCCCGTCATTCGCGCCGCGCTGTCCGATCTGGACATGGACGGGCTGCGCCAGCTGGTGGACGAGATCAAAGCCCGGGTCGATTCCGTCGTCGTGGTGCTGGGATCCGCCCACCGCGGCAAGGTGCAGTTTGTCGCGTACGTGTCGAAGGACTGGCAGTCACGCGGCCTCCATGCGGGCGAGATCGTCAAACAGGTGGCCGCGGTGACCGGCGGTGGCGGCGGCGGCCGGCCGGATCTGGCCCAGGCGGGAGGCCGAGACGCGGCGAAGCTCGCGGAGGCCATCCAGAAGGTCGGGGAAATTCTCGAGCAGGTCGCAGGAAATCGCGCGCACTGAATCGAAAGTAAGGGGACGAGCGACTTTTTGGCGTCGGCAGACGCCCGAGCGAGGTGCGGGCATTGGGACAAGAGTTTGACAGCACGATGCGATTTGCGTCGAAGTCAGGCAATCCCGAGGTTCGGCGCGCGTTTCAAATCGCGTACCGCGCCCTGAAGGAAAAGGGGTACAATCCCGTGTACCAGATCGCGGGGTACTTGATTTCGGGCGATCCGGCGTACATCACGAGCCACATGGACGCGCGCAACACCATCCGGCGCATCGAACGGGACGATCTGATCGAGGAGCTCGTGCGGGCGTACGCCGCACTGTACGGCGATGCGGACGATGGCGATTGATTTCGGCGAGCGGCGGATCGGCGTCGCCTTGTCGGACCCCATGGGGCTCATCGCACAGCCGTACGGCGTGATCGAGCGCCAATCCGATCGGCAGGCGGCGGACGAAGTGGCAGATCTGGCGCGGCGAGAAGAGGTGGGGCGGATTGTCGTCGGGCGGCCGCTCCACATGTCGGGCCAGCCTTCCGAGATGACGTCGCGCGCGGAGAAGTTCGCCCGCATGCTGGCGGCGCGCACGGGCCTGCCGGTCGATCTGTACGATGAGCGGTTGACCACGGTGAGCGCGGAGCGCATCCTCATCGAGCAGAACGTGCGGCGCAGGGAGCGCCGCGCCACCGTGGACGCTGCCGCGGCGCAGGTCCTGCTCGAGGATTATCTGCGATCACGTCAGCGGGCGGACGGCGAGGACGCGGAATTCGAAGGTTGAACGTTGGAAGGTGAACGTATGTCGAACCAGCCATCAAGCGCGAGGCGGCGCGCGCGATGGATCATCCTTGTCGCCTTGGCGCTTGTGGTCGTGGTCGCGCTCGTCTTCGGCGCGTGGTTTCGCGCGGCGCTGCGGCCTGTGGCGGCCCGGGCTCCGCTCGAGCGGTTCGAGGTCAAGGCCGGCGACACGGTGGCCGCCGTGGCGGAGCGATTGAAGGCCCTCGGGCTGATTCGCAGCGCCACCGCGTTTGCGCTGTATGGGCGTCTGCACGGGGGCGGGCCGATTTTGGCTGGCACGTATGTGCTGTCCGCGGATGAGTCGACGCCGGAAATCTATCGGCAGATGACGGCGGGCGAGATCGTCCCCGATGTCGTCAACGTGACCATTCCGCCGGGCTATGACATTGTGGACATCGCGGCGCGGCTCGCACAGGATGGGGTGTGCAACGAGGCGGCGTTTCTCAAAGCGGTGCAAGCCGACGACTACCATCAGGCATTTTTGAAGCAGCTTGCGGGGCGGCGCGATGTTCGCTATCGGCTCGAGGGATACTTGTTCCCGGACACGTATCAGTTCTACCGAAATGAAAACCCGGTGGACGTCGTGAACGAAATGCTGAACGACTTTGCGGCGCGTGTGCTCACGCCCGCGAACGAAGCGGCGATGCGGGCGGACAAGCTGACACTGAACGAGGCCATCACGGAAGCCTCTCTCGTGGAAAACGAGGCCCAGGTGGCGTCCGAGCGGCCGATCATCGCGAGCGTGATCGACAACCGATTGAAGCTCGACATGCGCCTGCAGATCGACGCCACGGTGGATTACGCCATCGGCCGACACCTGACGGTCGTCACGGACGCGGACATCCTGGACGCGCGAAACCCCTACAACACCTATTTGTACGGAGGATTGCCGCCTGGGCCGATTTGCAGTCCGAGCCTTGCGAGCATTGAGGCAGTGCTTCACCCCGCGCACACGAAGTATCTGTACTACGTGGCCAAGGGGAACGGAACCGGTGAACACTACTTCGCCGAGACGTACAGCCAGCAATTGCACAATGAGATGCTGCGCGAAGAGAACCTGAAGCGGCGTGCGGAGCAGTCGAGCAGCAAGTGAGACGGAGGGCGAGAGGTGGCGCTTCGCACGCCTCACCCTCGGGATTTCAGTGGTGGACCTTTCTCGTGTTTGCTATGATAGGCGCATGAAGAGGAAGAAACTTCTGGGTATCTATCGGCAGGTTCGGGCGGACATTCGCCGGACGTGGACGGACTGGACGCACTGGGTGCCGCGTGCGGTCGCGGCTTTGGCGATTTTGGTCGTCTACCTTCCGCTCGCGCACGGTCCGCTTGTCATTCGCCTGTACTACGAGGCGATGGTGCTCGCGGAAGCTGCCGTGGTGCTCGTTCTCAGCGGGCGCGCGGGGCATCGTCTCGCGCCGTATGTGAGTATCGCCGCCATGCTGGCGTGCCTCGGGCTCCTGTTTGCCGGCGACACGCCGCCCAACCACGCGACGGATCTGTTATGGCCCATTCTGGGGTACGTCGCCGCCGTGCTGCGCCCGCACGACGTGGCGAACACCGTCCTGTACGTGATCCTCGGCCTGTCGTTGGTGTTGACGACGCGACTGACGCCGATGGAAGGCGCCATCGCGGGGTTCGCCATCGTGATGCTGTATTTCGGCGTGCGCGCAGCGCGTTTGCTCGCCGAATCGCGCCGGAATGAGAAGGCGTGGAAGCAGTTCGCGGTGCTCGGCTGGCGTCAGGTGGAAGAGGAGATCGAGCAGAAGGTCGGGCGAGCGGAGCATGGCGGAGGCGGCGTCGCGCACGCAGATGCGTTGCGTCGAGAGGCCGAATCGCTCATGCGCGGCGTTCCTTGTCATGTGCGGGAGGAGCCTGTGTTTTCCTCGCGGGACTGGGTCCAAACGAGCGCCATGCTGCGCTTCGTGTGCAGGACTGCCGCGGCGTTCGAGCGGATGCCGGATCGAACGGAGATCCACGGCATGGACGGCGGCCTCGAATTCCACCTTGTTTATGAACGCGGCGGCCCGGATCCCGAACGGCTGCTCGAGGCGTTCGAGTGGTTGACGGTGTGGGATGGATACCTGCGCTTCGCGGACGAGGAGGATGTGATGCGCGCGGTGATTCGCATCCCTCTTCGCGAGCCGGACGAGGCTGGAACATGATGGTCGCGCGAAAGGCGGTGCCCGATGAGGCGTGAAACCCTCGCGCTCCTGTGCGATCCCGTGCATGGCGAGCCGCTCGAGTTCGTGGCGTATCCGCGCCCCGCGCTGCGCTCCATCGCGAACGGATCCGAGTATCCCATGGTGCATGGGATCCCGATATTTGCTGCGCAGGCGGCGGTCGTTGGAGCCAACGCCCATTATCAGAAGCTGTACGATCGCATTGCTCTGGTTTACGATCTCGCCAACGCCTTCAGCTTCTGCCTCCGATCGGGCGGCGAAAAACAGTATCGGGCAGACATCCTGCGCGAGCTCGAGGTCCGCCACGGCGACCGCGTGATCGAAATTTCGTGTGGCACGGGTCGCAACCTTCTCTTTCTGAATCGTTCGTATTCAAGATTGGAACTGTACGGACTGGACCTCTCGCTAGGCATGTTGCGCGTCTGTCAGCGCGCGTGTCGGAGGGAGGGAGCGGAGATCCGGTTGTTTCAAGGTTTAGCGGAGGCGCTGCCATTTCGCGATCATACCTTCGATGTCGTGTTCCACGTGGGGGGAATCAACTTTTTCACCGATCCCGCGCGTGCCATGCAGGAGATGATCCGCATTGCCAAGCCGGGAACGAAGGTTGTGGTGGTGGACGAAACCGAGCGGAAGGTCCGGAGCACTTACGAGCGAGTTCCGTTCGTACGGCGCTGGTTCCAAGACCGCCGCGAGCCCGTGGAGATACCGATCCACGCGGTGCCGAAGATGGTTGAAGACGTTCGCGTGCAGGAGCTCGACGGGGGCAACATGTACTGCTTGACCTTCCGAAAGCCGCGGGGGGCGGATGACTAAGCGCCTACGTGAAAAATGGATCCATTTGGATGTTCACGTTTCTTCAATGAGCCTGTGAAAGATTTGGTCCGGATTCTGATGGGCTTCACCGTAGCAGTTTTCCTGTCCCCTCCGCATAAAGCTTTAGATGCAACGCATCCAGGCTGGAGGTGGACCAAGTGCCCGGCTTGCTCACGCTGCTGGCGCTCGTGTTCAAGGACGTCTCGCTGTTTGTCTCGTATGTCAAGCAGGGCGCTTTTCCTCACCCGCTGAGCCCCGAGGAGGAAGAGCGCGCAATTCGCGACTACCTCGCGGGCGACGCCGACGCGCGCAATCGCCTCATCGAGCACAACCTGCGCCTCGTGGCGCACCTGGCCAAGAAGTACGAGTCGTCCGGCGAGGAGATGGACGATCTCATCTCCATCGGCACCATCGGGCTTATCAAGGCGGTCGAGAGCTATCGGCCCGACAAGGGCACGAAGCTCGCGACCTACGCCGCCCGCTGCATCGAGAACGAAATCCTCATGTACCTGCGCAGCAGCAAGAAGCATCGGCGCGACGCCTTTTTGTCTGATCCCGTCGGCACCGACAAGGACGGCAACGAGATGACGCTCGCGGACCTTTTGGGTTCCGATCCGGACGACGTGATCGACGCCGTGGATATGTCCTGGGAGAAGCAGAAGATGTTCGAGTGCCTGCCGCTTCTCGCGCCGCGCGAGCGGGAGGTGCTGTGCAAGCGGTTTGGGCTGCCGGACGGGGAGGAGCGAACGCAGCGGGAGATCGCGAAGGAACTCGGCATTTCGCGCAGCTACGTTTCGCGCATTGAGCAAAAGGCCATTGTGAAATTGTACGAAAACATGCGCCAGCGAAAACCTGCCGGCTCGGGCGCAGACGCGTAGTGCGGGCCCGCCAAGCTTCGGCGGGCCTCACGCGCGCGCCGCGAAGATGCGCTCAAACGGGAAGACGAAGAGCGAACGGTGTTGCGACATCCATTCACTCGGATGCGGCGCGTAGGTGAGGAGCACCTGGCGATGCTCGTCAACCGCACGGTATCGCTCGCTCAGTTGGCCGAGATACGGCTGGATGGCTTCTTCGTACGCCATGCGCGCCGGTTGCCACCACTCCGCGAACAGGGTCCACGCGGATTCAAAGGCGTCATGTCCCATCGGCGAGTCGGTGAACAGAAGGCGCAGCGGATCTTCCAATCCCGCGAGACAGCGGCCATCGACTTCGGCCGCGCCCAGGCGGCGAATCTCCTCGAGTTCCTGTTGCCAAACGCGCGCAAAGCGCTCGTGCGCATCCGATTCGGCCCCATGTGCGTTTTTGGACCAAGGGCTCTGCGAATGTGTGCGGAGCCGCCATATATACAGGATGAAATTGAGACTGGCGGGAAACGCATAGGTGACGGTCCACGTGGACATCTTCCTCACCTCCGCGAGCGAAGAGGACAAGCCGGCGTCCCGAAACCTCGGTCGGCGCGGGAACGCATCCCTGGCGCGGGTATCTACGCGTATGGTATCATATCCAACTGTTATCGAAGGGCACGGACAACGAACGACGAAATTGGGTGAGAAGCTTGGCCTGGCTCTCGCGGCTCATGCCGGACGAGTACGTGGCGTCCATTTACGAGATCGATCTCGACGCCCTGTGGCGGCGGGGGATTCGCCTCATCCTGACGGATCTCGACAACACGCTGGTGCCGTGGAACCACCCCGACGTGCCGTCCGAGCTCACCGCGTGGTTGCGCGACGTGCACGCGCGCGGTTTTCACGTGTGCATCCTCTCGAACAACGGCGAGGATCGCGTCGGATCGTTCTCCAAGCTGTGTGGCGTTCCGGCGGTCTCGGCGGCGGGAAAGCCGAAGTCGCGCGGGTTTTTGGAGGCGCTCCGCCGCTTCCAGATGCCGCCGGAGGCCGCTGCGATGGTGGGCGATCAGCTTTTCACGGATATCCAGGGTGCGAAGCGTCTGGGGCTGTATGCCATCCTGGTGCTTCCGCAAAATCCGGTGGAGTGGTGGGGCACCAAGATCTCGCGCATGGCCGAGCGGGTGGTGTTGCGGCGGTTGGAAGCGCGAGGGCTCAGGCGCCCCGAGCCTGCCGCGGACAGGAGGCGTTTCGATGACTGACACCCGAGTGTGTGTGGGATGTGGGGCACCGCTCCAGTCGACGGACGAGCGGATGCCGGGGTACGTGCCGGAGAGCCACTTGGAGCGGGAAGATGTGCTCTGCCGGCGCTGTTTTCGCATTCGCCACTACGGCGATTTTACGCCCATCGCCGTGGACGAAGAGACGTACCAGCGACAGGTCGCGGCCATCTTCGATCGCCCCGGGCTCGTGCTGTACGTGGTCGACGTGTTCGATCTCGCCGGAAGCCTCATCCCGAGCGCGCGGCGATTCGTCGCGTCGAGCGACGTGATCGTCGTGGTCAACAAGGTGGATCTTCTGCCGACCGATGTGGGCTATGAGGCGCTCGCGGACTGGATCCGCGGCGAGGTGCGCGCGACGGGCGTGGAGCCGCTCGATGTGGCGTTCATCAGCGCCGAGAAGCGGCGCGGCGTCGACCGGCTCGTGGATCGCGTCGCGCGGGAGACCAAGCGGCCGGTGTACGTGATCGGCATGGCCAATGTGGGCAAGTCGACGCTTCTCAACGCGATGGTCGAGCGGCTGTCGGAGCGGAAGCAGCCATTCACCGTGTCGCGCAGGCCGGGCACGACGCTCGCCATGTCGCGACTCGAGATTGAAGGGCCCTACGGCCGCGTGGAACTGTTTGACACGCCGGGGCTGATGTACACGTCGCGCGTCATCGAGCGGCTGTGCGGCGACTGTTTGAAGTGGGTGGTGCCGCGGACGCGCGTGCGCCCGCGCGTGTACCAGTTGAACCCGGGCCAGGCGCTGTTTCTCGGCGGCTTGGTGCGCCTCGAGACGTTGGGGGGCGAGCGCCAGGGCATTGTGCTCTATGTCTCGAACGAGCTCCCGGTGCACCGGACCAAGCGGGAACGGGCGGATCAGTTTTTTGCGGATCACCGCTACGACATCCTGAAGGTCCCGTGCGAGGCGTGCGCGGATGCGTTCGCCGATCGGCGCTCCTGGCTCGTCGCGGCGCCGCCGCGGCGCGACGCCGATTTCTCTTTGGGCAAACGGGGCGGGGATATCGTCCTGCCCGGGCTCGGCTGGATCGCGTGGACGGGCCGCAGGACGCTGGCGCGGATTGAGGCGCCTGCGTGGCTCACTGTCTCCATGAGGCCGAGGCTCGTCGGCGTTCTCGCGCACCGCGTGCAACACCCGCAGGCCGGGGGTGACGGGCCGTGAAGCTGTTTGGCGTGATCGGCAAACCGGTCATGCATTCCCTGTCGCCGGCCATGATGAACGCCGCGTTTCGGGCGCAGGGCGTGGACGCGGTGTATCTGCCGTTTCAGGTGGAGCCGGGCGATCTCGTCGATGCGCTGCGCGGCCTGCGCGCCATCGGCGCGGTGGGGATCAACGTGACCATTCCCCACAAGCTCGGCGTGTACGACTGGGTGGATGCGCGCACGGAGGCGGCCGAGATGGCCCGGGCGGTCAACGTCGTCCGCTTCACCCCGACAGGCGCTGTGGGGCACAACACGGATGTGAGCGGATGGTGGGCGTCCGTCGCGCCGTTTTTGGGCGAGGGCTCGCTCAAGGTGGCCATTCTCGGCGCGGGCGGCAGCGTGCAGGCCATCCTCACGGCGCTCGCAAAAGAGCGGCCGGGCAGCGAGGTTCTCGTGTGTTGCCGCAGGCCCGAGCAGGCCGAGGCGCTCGCGGCGCGATATTCCGACTGGCTTTCCGTTCGTCACGTGGCCTCGCCGGATCGGCACGAGGCCATCGCGCGGGCCGATCTCGTCGTGCAGTGCACGCCCATCGGCATGTGGCCGCGGGGGGAGGAGTCGCCGGTCGAATCCCCGGAATGTTTTCAGCCGCATCAGGTGGTGCAGGACATCGTCTATCGGCCGCTTCACACGGTCTTTCTTCGCCAGGCACAGGCGCGCGGGGCGAAGATAGTGGATGGCGCCTCGATGCTCATCTGGCAGGGCGTCAAGGCGTACGAGTGGTGGCTCGAGCGCGAAGCGCCCGTCGAGGTCATGCAGCGCGCGGTCTACGAGGCCCTCGAGCGAGAAGAGGCGAACGGCCATGGGTGAAGAGGCCGTGTGGTATACTGAGGCAAACGGCGAACGGACATCGGAGGCGGCGCGGAGGCGCATCCTGCTGTTCGGCGGTACGTTCGATCCGCCGCACGTCGGCCATTTGACGATGGCTCAGATTGCCTACGAGCAGGTGGGTGCCGACGAGGTGTGGTGGATGCCGGCCGCGAAGCCGCCACACAAGGCCGAGATCGACGTGGACACCTTCGCATGGCGGTTTCGCATGGTGGAGGCGCTGATTGGCACGAGGCGGCACATGCGCGTCACCGACGTGGAGAATCGCCTGCCGAAGCCGTCGTACACCGTCGACACCCTGCGCGCGCTCATCGCCTGGTATCCGGAGGTCGAGTTTCTCTTCCTCCTCGGCGCAGACAGCCTGCAACACCTTCCGGAGTGGCATGGCGCGGAGGAACTCTGCGAGATGGTGCGCTTTGTCGTCGCGCGCCGACCGGGTTACGACTTCGACACGGCCGCGGCCAGCGCCCGCGCGCGTCTCCCCCACATTCGGATGGACGTGATCGACATGCCCATGCTCGACGTGTCGTCCACGTGGGTGCGAGATCGGCTGGACCGCCATCTCGACGTGTGTGGCCTTGTGCCCGATCCCGTGCTCGCGATCTGGCGCCAGGGCCCGGAAGGAGGACGAGGATGGAGCGGGGGAACGTCATCCATGATCTTCGGCAGCGCCTCGCCCAGTCGCTGACGCCGATGCGCTACCAGCACGTGCTCGGCGTCGTGGAGACGGCCGTGGCGCTCGCTCGGCGGTTTGGGGCGCCCGTGCTTGACGCGGAGCTCGCCGCGTGGCTTCACGATCTCGCGCGGGAATGGCCTCATGACCGGCTCCTCGCCTACGTACGCGATCGAAAGCTGGACGTGCCCGCGGCCTGGCTCGAGGCACCCATCCTGTTGCACGGTCCGGTTGCCGCGGACGTCGCGCGCGTAGAATACGGTGTGGAGGATGCCGGCGTGTTGAACGCGGTGTACTACCACACCACCGGCAGGCCCGGCATGGGCGCGCTCGAGATGGTGCTGTTTGTGGCGGACGCCATCGAACCGTCGCGGGACTACCCGGGCGTGGAAGACATCCGCGCGCTCGCCGAAAAAGATCTCAAGGCAGCCGCCTTGGCGAGCCTCGAATCCACGCTCCGGTACGCGCTCGATCGCGGCTTTTCCATCGATCTCACGACTGTGAACGCGCGAAACGAATTGCTGAACGAAGTGCGCCGGAAGGCGTGACATTCGCTCTATCCGAGGGAGGCATGTGCATGAATCCAAACGTCGAGCAAATCGCTCGCCGAGCTGCGACGGCCTGCTTGGACAAGAAGGCCACCGACGTCGTGGTGATGAACGTCCAGGAACTGACGCCCTTGGCGGACTACTTCGTGATTTGTTCCGCGAGCTCGCGCCCGCAGGTGGAGGCGGTGGCCCGGGCGGTGCGGGACGATCTTGCCGAACTCGGCGTCACCTGCCGCGGCATCGAGGGGCTGGACGAGGCGCGCTGGGTCTTGCTCGACTTTGGCGACGTGGTGGTGCACGTGTTTCGGCCTGAGGAGCGGGAGTTTTATCACCTCGAGCGCCTGTGGGGCGACGCCGAGTGGATTCCCATCGAGGCCAACTGACGATGGCGTACGAAGATCTCGCTGCGTTTTATGACGAGTTGATGGGCGATGCGCTCTACGACGCATGGCGGCAAGCGCTCGCCCCACATCTCTCCTCCGTTCGCGTGGCGGTGGATCTCGGCTGCGGCACGGGCAGGATGGCCGCATGGCTTGCGGAGCGCGCCGAGCGCGTCTACGCCGTGGACCGGTCGCCGGAGATGCTGGCCGTCGCGTTTGACACCTGGGGCCACCTGTCGAACGTGCGTTGGTTGGAATCGGATCTGTGCGATCTCGCCCTTCCCGAGGCCGCGGATTTCGCGCTCGCGTCGACCGACGTGTTGAACTACCTCTTGACGCGCGACGAGTTGGAACGCGCGCTCCAGCGCGTTCGGGCATGCGTGCGCCCGGGAGGAAGGTGGGCGCTCGACACCCTCGGCCCGCGTCGGCTACAACAGCTTCGCGACGGCGCTTGGCACGACGTGCGCAATCATCTCGTCATCGTGCACGAGACCGAGGTCGAAGGCGAGACGATTGTCCATCGCGTGTGCGGATTTGTCGGGATCGAAGAAGATGGAGAGCTCTATCGCCGGTTTGACGAGGAGCACGTGCAGCGGTACTGGGATGCGGCAACGCTCGCCGACCTGTTCGACCGGACGGGGTGGGAGGTCGTGGAGGCTCAGGGCGACTTCGGGGAATGCCCGGTGGACCAGGCGGATCGCGTCGTGTGGATGCTGGAACGGCGGTGACGGTCCGCCATCGCCCATTGGCTCACGGCGACGACCGCTCGCTCGACTGCTCTCGAAACGCGAGGAACGAGGACAAAACGTCGGGATGGGACTGCAGGAACAGCACGAGCGACTGCAGTGCCTCCAGGGTGGCGGGGCTCACGTGGTGTTCGATGCCCTCGACGTCCTTCTGCAGCGTGTCCTCCTGGACGCCGAGCATGCGCAGAAAATCCGCCAACATGGCGTGCCGCTCTTTCATCAGCCGCCCCATCTTATGTCCTCTCGCAGTGAGCACAATTCCCCGGTACTTCTCATAACTCACGTACTCGTTTTCGTCGAGCTTCTGCAGCATCTTTGTGACGGAACTCGGCTGTACGGCCAGGGAGTTGGCGATGTCCGAAACGCGCGCATACCCCTTTTCGTGAATGAGTTCATAAATCTTCTCCAGGTAGTCCTCCATGCTGGGTGTGAGCAACGCGTTCAACCTCCCCATACCGATGCCTCGATTGTACACGACCCCGGAAAGGCTCGGCAACGCCCCTTCTCAGGCAACATATTCAACGTCCGCTGCGAATTCCACCGATCTCTCCGAAGTCGAGAGGAACTGATCCTCTAGCAAACAGGTGTTCGCCATCCGAGCAGCGAATCTCTGGGGCATGGATGTCCGTGGGGAGGGATGCACGGTGGCGAGTTCCGTGCGTGAAATGGGAGGCGAGCACCGAGTGAAGGATGCCGCGGAACCGCGGCGAGAAGCGTTCTGGGGCGAAGACGACGCGGGATGGGGATTGGCTGAAGATGAAGGTCACTTGCCCGTGTGGACGGGCGAATCCATGGAGACGGAGGCAATCGGCCGTCACGAGGGTCGCGCGTCGTTCTTCGCTCGGCTGCGTTCCTCGGCGCGCTATCTGCGCATGGTTCTGCTCGTTGGGTTGGCCGCTGGCGCGGCATGGTTCGCGTCCCGGCAGGTGACGATGAGCAGCTCTGCGTTGCATTCGGCTCCGTCGACGTCGGAAACCCAGAGCGCGGTCGTGCAGGGGACGGACGCTGAAGCCGCGAACACGACGACGTTGCAGGTGGATGTACATGGAGACGTGCGGCATCCTGGCCTCGTCACGCTGCAGGAGGGCGCGCGAGTCCGCGACGCCATACGCGCCGCGGGTGGCTTTCTGCATGCCGCGGATGCCGCGGACGTGAATCAGGCGGCGCTGGTCTGGGACGGCGAAGAGATTGACATTCCCGCGGCCACAGCGGTGGACGCGGCGTCCCAGCCGCAGTCGGGCGTGCAGGACGTGGGCCTGGCGCTTGCCGCGGCGAGCCCCTCGGGGCACGAGGTGAGCACGACGTCGCGGGACGGCACGGGAGGTCGCGCGCGCAAACACGCCCTCACGGCGGGGCAGAAGATCAACATCAACACCGCGGATCTGGAGACGCTCGAGACGCTGCCTGGCGTCGGTCCCAAGCGCGCAGCGGCTATTCTCGCCTATCGCCAAGCGCATGGCCCGTTTCGTGACCTTGAAAGCCTTCGTCACGTGAAGGGGATCGGCGAGAAAACCTTGGCCAAGTGGAAGGATCTCATCACGTTCGGGGCACCTGGCGACGCATCGAGCGCGGGCCGTCAAGCGCCGTGACCCGCACTCGCCTCCACGCGTGCGCCATCGTCGCGTTTCTCGCCGGCGAGTGGTCGAGATACGTCTGGGGGTGGCGCGCGGTGGGCGCCGCGGCGGCGGTGGCGGGGTTGGCGGTCGGGTGTCTCGTCTGGTACCGGGACCGCCGTTCGCTCCTTGTCACCGCCGCGAGCCTCGCGTGTGGCATCGTCGTGGGGACCGTCTGGGCCGCGCGGCAGCCCGCGCACCCATCCGCGCCGCCCGGCGCGAGAGACGTGATCGCAGGGGAAGTGCAAAGCGTCAAGGTGACGCATCGCCGCACGGAGATCATCCTGGCGGTGCGTCGCGAGGGAGAAGGCGCCCATCCGTGTCACTATCAGGCGCTCGTGTTCGTCGAACGCGGGCCGCGTGTCGACGCGGGGCAATGGGTGGAGGCGGACGGCGCGTTCGTCGCGTCGGATCGGGCGCCAACGGCGATGGACATCCTGTCGCCGTTGGAGCTCTTCGACGGGCGGATACGGGTGCTCCATCGCGCGCCAAGCTTCGGCGAACGCGTGACCTCCTGGATGGCATCGGGCATGGAGGATGTTTCCCCTGCCGACGAGCGCGAGCCCATCCATCTTGCGTTGTCCATGGTCTTTGGAGACGCGCAGGGCAGTTTGCCGCAGGGCGTCTCTTCGGACTTCCTGGCCGCCGGCGTGACGCATCTGCTCGTCGCCAGTGGATCCAACGTCGGTTTCGCGCTCGACATGGCCGCCATTCCGTGGCAGCACTTGTTTGGACGCGCATGTTCACGCCAAAGGCGCCTCGTGTACGGTGCCTATGCCCTCTGCGTGGTCTGGGGATTCGCGCTTGTGTGCGGCTTTCAACTTGCGGTCTTTCGTGCCGCGTGCGGGGCCACGTATTCCATCGCGGCAGGGATGTGTGGGCGGCGGGTGCCCGGCTACACGGTCTTATGGTCGTCCGCGTGCATGGCGGGCGTGCTGGACCCGGCAGACCTTTTGACACCGAGCATGCTGCTGTCGTTTTACGCCGCCTTCGCGGTCTGTGAGGCGGACGCACTATGGCATCGAACCTGCTCGGGGCGGTGGGCACGCGCAGAGGAAGCGCGCGCGTCCGTGGCCCATTGGGTGCGGCGAGTGGGGGCCTCGCTCGCCCGGGCGTTCATCCTCACGGCCGTCGTGGATGCCTACATGGTGCCCGTACTGTGGTGGATGTTTCGGCAGTGGACCCCGTACGGGGCGCTTTCCACCGCCATCCTCGAGCCGACCGTCGAGGTGCTGATGCCTGTCATCGTCCTGTGGAGCCTCATGGCGGGCGTCGCCCACGCCTGGCCGTGGCCTCCTATCGCGTGGTGCGCCGAAGGGATGAGTCGCGTCGGCGGTGCCGCGATGTCCGCCGTCTTGTGGTTTGTCCATCTTGTCGCCTCCTGGCACGGCAGTCTACGTTCGCTCGCGCCCGTGCCGTTCGCGGGTGCATGCGCGCTCGTGCTCGGTCTTGTCGCTGTTGCACACGCCCGCGTCCCGCAGAGGCGCGGATGAGTGGACTTCGACCACCGTTGTGCTATGATTGTGCGATGGAAGTGTTCGGTCCGGCATGGCGCGATCGGACATGAAAAGAAAGACGAAGCAAACTGGGAACTGGAGAGGACGCACATGAGCAAAATTGTGATTGCTGGCGCGGGCTACGCAGGCATGATGGCGGCGGCCTATCTGGACAGGCAGGGGATCCCGTTCACGCTCGTCAACAACCATGATTACCACTATCTAACGATTCTGTTGCACGAGGTGGCCGGCGGGCGGGACGTCGGCGACAAATACAAGATCCCCATCAAGGAAGTCCTGAGGAATGACTCGTCCGAGCTCGTGGTGGCGACTGTCACCGGGATTGATCGGGAGCGGCGCGTGCTGAAGACGACCGAGGGCGACATTGGGTACGATTACCTGATCTACGCGCTGGGGTGGGTCTCGGAGTACTTCGGGATCAAGGGCCTGAAGGAGTACAGCCTGAGCATCACCAATCTCGATTCCGCGGTGGAGATTCGCCGCCACATCGACGAGCAGTTCAGGCTTTACAAACAGGACGGCGACGAGCGCCACCTGCGGATTGCGCTCGGCGGCGCAGGGCTTACGGGCATCGAGCTGATGGGAGAGCTGTTGGAGTATCTCCCGAAGCTCTGCAGGGAATTGGACATCCCGTGGGAGAAGGTCGACGTTCAGTGCATTGAGGCGATGCCGACCATCCTCCCGATGGTCGCGGAGCACCTGCGGCCGTATGTCGTCGAAACCATCACGAAGCGCGGGGGCAAACTCCGCACCAATGCCAAAATCAACGAGGTCACGGAGGGCGTCATTCACCTCGACGGTGGGGAAAAGGTCGAGGCCGGGACCATCGTGTGGACCGGCGGCGTGCGCGCCAACCCCATCCTGAGCGAGGCCGGGTTCACGGTGGACCGCCGCGGCCGCGCCAAGGTCAACGCGTATCTGCAATCGGTCGATGACGAGCAGATCTTCGTCGCAGGGGACAGCGCGTGGGCGGAGGACGAAAACGGCAGACCCTATCCGCCGACCGCGCAGAACGCGGAGCAGATGGGTCCGCTTGCGGCGAAGAACATCCTGTTGCGGGAGCGGCGCCGCGAGATGCAGCCCTTCAAACCGCGCGATTGGGGCACCCTCTGCTCGCTCGGGTCGGAGGTGGGCGTCGGCAGCTTCCTCGGCGTGCCCATCAAGGGCGTCATGGGCGCGTTGGCGAAGGAAGGGAGCAAGGCCAAATACCTTTGGGAGTTGGGCGGCCTGCGCCTTGCCGGCAATCACGCGAAGGAAGTCGTGCGCATCTGAAACCCAACATCCTGTCGCGCCTCTCGGATCGGGTATACTCGATCCGGGAGGCGCATTTCGTTTGGACATCTTTGACGCGGTCGATCACGTGACGCAGGCAGGCCTAGCCTCGGTATACCTCCTGTACGGGAGCGAAATCGGGCTGTTTGACTGGTTTTGCGACGAATTGATCCGAAATCATCAGGTTTCCTCCATGCTCCGCTTCGACTACCAGGAGGACGGCTTTGAGCCGGCCGAGATGGAGTTGTGCTCCTACTCGCTTCTGGGAGACAGGCCCCTCGTGTACGTTCGCAACGCGACAGCGTTCACGCCCGAGGGCCGATCCGGCCCGGACGCGGATCGCTTGGCAGCCTATCTCGAACAGCCGGTTTCAGGTCGAACGCTCGTGCTTTCGGTTCCATCCGACAAATTGGACGAGCGGCGCCGCGTGACAAAGCTTGCGAAGCGCCACGCAGTGATTGCGTGCCCTGTGCCCAGTCGCGATCGCGACGCGATGGTGAGGCTCGAGCGCCTGGCGCGATCGAAGGCGGTCGTCATCGACAAGGACGCGCTGGCGGAATTGTGGCGTCGCACGCAGTCGCTGACACTCGCCATGAACGAGTTCGACAAGCTTCGGGCATACGCAGGCGGGGGCCCGATTACGCGCGATCACGTCCTGGAACTGGTGCCGATGCAGGCCGAGGACAGCGTGTTCACGTGGATCGATTGGGCGGTTCAGGGCCAGGTCGCCTCCGTCTTCGAGGCATTAGATGGGCTTGCGCGCCAAGGATACGACGCGTTCTCGCTCATCGCCCTCTTGGCGCGTCAGGTTCGGCTGATGGCCTTCGCGAAGGGAGCTGCCAACTTGGAACAGCGAGCGAAAGAGCTTGGCGTCCACCCATACGCCCTGCGCACGGCCGCTCGACAGTCCGCGCGCTTTCCGGAGCGTAAGCTTGCGAGACTCGTGCGCGTGCTCGCGGATGCGGAGTGGGACGTGAAGCGCGGGCGCTTGGCACCCGAGGTGGCGTTGAATCTCGTGCTCATGGAACTCGCACACGCGGCGAGTACGACGCCGCGCAACCGGGCACAGTAGCGGAAAAGACCTGCATAGAGGTTCAGGGAGGCGATTCGGTTGAACGACAGAGGTGTGCCCACGGTGAACGTGATCGGCCCGGACGGAACGCTCCGTCAGGTGCCGTGGACAGCGCCCGAAAAGCCGTCCGCCGCCAAGCTCGTGGCGGATCGGCTGGGCGTGGCCTATACCGATGGGGGAGAAAATGGCGGGATCACGGCCAAGGAGGCCGGGGAGATTGGGGGTCATCTGGGCGGTCCCATGGTCGCCAAGCTGGTGGCACTGGCGAAGCGCGATCTCGCCCATAGCCATGTGGAACGGCTGATGCAAAAACAAAAAGCGACTCCCGAGAGTCGCCTTTGAGGTCGGCGCGCAGTTACGCCTGCTGCGCCTGCTTTTCGTTCAGCAACGCGTTGAATCGCTTCGCGAGGCGGGACTTTTTGCGCGCGGCGGTGTTGCGGTGGATCACGCCCTTGGTCACCGCTTTGTCCAAAGCGCGCAGCGCCGTGCGGAGCCGGGCCTGCGCCTCTTCCACGTCCTGCGCCGCGAACGCCGCTTCGAACTTGCGGATATGCGTGCGCAGCGCCGACTTGATGGAGCGGTTGCGCAGCGTGTTGCGCTTTGTGATCAACACCCGCTTCTTTGCGGATTTGATGTTGGCCATGATGTCACCTCGCTTCTCACAACTCGCCGACGCATCGGCATGGAAACCGGGCCGGGCGGCAATCTACAGACGACAGAGAGTGTAACACATCCTGGGGGACTACCGCAACACATGGGGAGGGCGACCAATGGTCATTTCATGGAACGCGGCGCGGAGGGTGCGCCTGAAGCCGTGCCACTTGCCGATCTCGAGATCGTCTCCTCGCACGGATCTCGCCGTGGAGGCGCGAGAACTGGCGCTTCGGGAAGGCCACATTCGAGGGGTGGAAGAGGAGCGGGAAGAGCATGAGGGCGTGGTGATCACGCGGGTTCGCGTCTCGACGCAGGTCGCCGCGAGGCGCCTAGGGAAGCGGAAGGGCACCTATGTCACCATCGAGGCGCCCGGCATGCGCCGCCGCGACTTCGACCTCGAGGACAGGCTGACGCGCATCTTGGCCGACGAATTGAAGCGCCTTCTGCCTGAGCGAGCGGAGACGGCGCTCGTCATTGGCCTCGGGAACGAACACGTGACAGCCGACGCACTGGGCCCCATGGTCGTGAACCGGCTGTTTGTCACGCGCCACCTGTTCAGTTATATGCCCGAGGTGCTCGGCGACGGTGAGGGCTACCGATCCATCGCGGCGCTCGCACCCGGCGTGCTTGGGCTGACCGGCATCGAGACGAGCGAGGTGGTTCTTGGCGTGGTGGAGCGCATCAAGCCCGACGTGGTGCTGGCCGTCGACGCCCTGGCGGCGCGATCGCTCGAGCGCCTGCACCGAACCATTCAGCTTTCCGACGTGGGGATTCAGCCGGGCGCCGGCGTGGGCAATCACCGGAAGGCCATCGACAAAGAGACGCTGGGCGTACCTGTGATTGCCATCGGCGTGCCGACGGTCGTGGACGCCGCCACCATCGCGAGCGACGCCATCGAGCTGGTGTTTCGTGAGCTCGGGCGGCAGGTGCCGGGCAATGCCGCCAATCGTCTGCTGGATCAGCTGACAGGCCAGGAGAAGTGGCAGTTGGTGCGGGAAGTGCTGGAGCCCATCGAGCAGAACCTCGTCGTCGCGCCGAAGGAAGTCGACGAGTTCATGGAGAACGTCGCCTACCTGATCGCCAAGAGCATGAACGTGGCGCTTCATCCCGCGATGACGCTCGAAGACGCCGACCTGGTGACGCACTGAGGCTCACAGGTCGGCCTTTGCGAGGACGGCGCGCACGTAGGCCTGGGTCTCGGGATACGGGGGCACGCCGCCGTATGCGTCCACCGCTCCCGGGCCCGCGTTGTACGCGGCGAGCGCCAGCGCGACATTGCCCTGATACCGCGCCAAAAGGTCGGCGAGGTAATGGGCGCCCGCGTCGATGTTCTCGGCCGGATTGTATGGCTGCGTGGCGCCATACGCCGCCGCCGTCGCGGGCATGAGCTGCATCAGGCCCATCGCGCCCGCGGGGGAGGTGGCGTTCGGGTTGCTCCCCGACTCCTGTTCGATCACGGCCTGGAGCAAGGCCGGCGGCAGGCCGTATTTGTCCGCCGCCTGGCGAATGAGCGCCTCGAGCGAACCGTTCTGCTCGGTTTCGGCAGGGGCGGGAGAAAGTGCCGTCCCCCAGTTGGGCCACGCTCCGTCATCGGTCGCCGTGTTTGGCATGGCCGCTGCCTCCGGCTGCGCGGCTTGGGCGGTGACCGCGTTTGGCCATTCGGCACCAAGCGCGTTGGCGTACAGGGCAAGGGCATCGGCGAACGATTGCTCCGCGTCGGGCGGGCCGCTTGGTCCCGGGCTCGGCGTGGACGCATAGGCGACGCCGCTTGCGGACATGGGCCACACCACCAGGTCTCCGCTCAACGAGAAACACCCCCTCTCCGTCATTCCTGTCTTTCGGCGCAAGCGCGCGTTGCATGTCGCATGCACCAACGATTCGCGATCCGAGCCTCTGGTTCCTGCCTCTCACGTCTCTACCCGAGTCATAAGTTTGGACAAATGGGCGTAGGCTGTAGAGGACAGAAACTCTACGCGAAGGAAGGAAGCGCAGATGAAGACGACATGGCAGCACGCGCGTCGGCGGCTGAAGCAGGGATTAGCCGTCGCCATCTTCCTGACTCTACTTCTGGGTGCGAGTGGCACCGTATTCAGCGTGGTGTCCTCGTTCATGAGCCATCTCGGTACAGGCGTTTCATCGGTGGGGGCGCCGAGTGGATCGACGACGACGGCCGGAACGGTCGGGTTGGGCACCGGATTCGACTCGGGCGCGTTCCCATCGCCCAACGTGGGTTCGCCCCAGGCACCCGTGCTCGAGTACTCGAATCCCGCGCCTGCGGGGGTGGCGTCGGGCAATGGGCCGTCACCCGATCCCGAGGACGCCGCGAACAGCGCGCTGGCGGCCGCGATGGACACCGGCGGCGTGTACGTGGGGGAGAAGGTCAGCCACGTGTTCGGCTCCGTGCTGAAGAGCGTGCTCAATGCGCTCTTTCTCAATACGAATTGACCGGAGGTCGCGATGCAATCTCTGCGCGAGAAGCGCCTGCGCGGCGCGTTGGAACTGGAACTGTTCTCGGTGGGCTGGATCACCTGCGAAGCCGTGTTTTCCGCCATCGCGGCCTATCGCGCCGGCAGCTTGGCGCTGTCCGCGTTCAGCGTCGACAGCGCCATCGAATTGGTGAGCGCGATGCTCCTTGTGGTTCGGCTGTACGTGGAGATCCACACCGGCGCGAGCGTGGATCGGCGACATCCTGTAGAGCGGTGGACAAGCGGGTTTGTCGCCGTGTGTCTGTTCGCGCTCGCCGCGTATGTGGCCGTGAAATCCGGCCAGGCCATTCGCCTGCAGGAAGGTCCCTCTGTCACCTGGCTTGGGCTCGCCGTAGCACTCGCTTCGAGCGTGGTCACGCCTTGGCTCGCGGTGGAGAAGCTTCGCTACGGCCAACTCCTCGACAGCCCCGCACTGTGCGGAGACGCCATGTGCTCGTTCACCTGCGGTTACATGTCCTGGACGTTGCTCGCAGGGCTGGCCATGAACGACCTGTTTCACTGGTGGTGGGTCGATCCCCTCGCGGCCTGCGGCATCCTGTATTTTGTCGTAAAGGAAGGTTGGGAGTCCATCGGCGCATTTGTCTCCGGAGACGGGCACACGCACTCTCATTCTCATTGAAATCCCTCACGACAGGGGCGGGCGTGGCGAGTCGCCGCGGCCCGTGCTATACTGATCCATATGACATCGGCAGGCCGCGCACCGGGCGCGGTTTCTTTTGTGCATGGCGGCCTGCATCGTGCGGACGGGCGCGCGGCGCACCGAGGAGGATGAACGTGGCAAAGGGCGAACGTCAGGAGCATATTCGGAACTTTTCCATCATCGCACATATCGATCACGGCAAATCCACGCTGGCGGATCGCATTTTGGAGTTCACGGGGGCGGTCAGCCCGCGCGAGATGCAGGATCAGCTGCTCGACCAGCTGGACCTCGAGCGGGAGCGGGGGATCACCATCAAGCTGCAGGCCGTGAGGCTGAACTACCGCGCAAAGGACGGGCAGGAGTACGTCCTGAACCTGATTGACACGCCGGGCCACGTCGACTTCACCTATGAGGTCTCTCGCTCGCTCGCGGCGTGCGAGGGGGCGTTGCTCGTCGTCGACGCGTCTCAGGGCGTGGAGGCGCAAACGCTCGCGAACGTGTACCTCGCGATTGACAACAACCTGGAGATCATCCCGGTCATCAACAAGATCGATCTGCCGAGCGCCGACCCGGAGCGGGTGAAGCAGCAGATTGAGGACGTCATCGGCCTCGACGCGTCGGACGCGGTCTTGGCCTCGGCGAAGGCGGGCATCGGCATCGAGGAAGTGCTCGAGCGGGTGGTCACCCGGATCCCGGCTCCGTCGGGCGATCCCGACGCGCCCTTGAAGGCGCTCATCTTCGACTCCCATTACGACTCGTATCGCGGCGTGATCGTGTATATCCGCGTGTTCGATGGCGCCATCCAAAAGGGCATGCGGATCAAGATGATGTCGACGGACAAGGAGTTCGAGGTCGACGAGGTGGGCGTGTTCCGCCCGAAGATGACGCCGGTCGACCGGCTGGAGGCCGGCGAAGTCGGGTACTTTGCGGCGAGCATCAAGAACGTGCGCGACACGCGCGTCGGCGACACGGTCACGGATGCCCTCCGCCCGGCGGCCGAACCGCTGCCCGGTTACCGCAAGATCAACCCGATGGTGTTCTGCGGCTTGTATCCCGTGGACTCCGCGGATTACGAGGATCTGCGCGAAGCGCTCGAGAAGCTGGAGCTGAACGACGCCGCGTTGACGTACGAGCCGGAGACGTCCAGCGCGCTGGGGTTCGGCTTTCGCTGCGGATTTCTCGGCATGCTGCACATGGAGATCGTGCAAGAACGGCTGGAGCGCGAGTACGGGTTGACGCTCATCACGACGGCGCCGAGCGTGGTGTATCGCGTGTATCGGACAGACGGGACCATGGAGGAAATCGACAATCCGAGCAAGATGCCAAGCCCAGATCGGATCGAGCGGATCGAGGAGCCGTTCGTGCGTGCCACCATCTTCGCGCCGAAGGAGTACGTGGGCAACATCATGGAGTTATGCCAGGAGAAGCGCGGCCAGTTCCAGGACATGCAATATCTCGACGACACGCGCACGACCATCGTGTACGATCTGCCGCTCGCCGAGATCGTGTACGATTTCTTCGATCGGCTGAAGTCGTCGACGAAGGGGTATGCGTCGCTCGATTACGAGTTCATCGGCTACCGGCCGTCCAACTTGGTGAAGCTCGACATCCTTCTGAACGGCGAAGCGGTCGATGCGCTGTCCTTCATCGTGCACAAGGACAAGGCGTACGAGCGCGGCCGGATCGTCTGCGAGAAACTGAAGGAGATCATCCCGCGCCAGCTGTTCGAGGTGCCCATTCAGGCGGCCATCGGGAGCCGCGTCATTGCGCGCGAGACCATCCGCGCCATGCGAAAGAACGTGCTCGCCAAGTGTTACGGCGGCGACATCACGCGCAAGCGGAAGCTCCTGGAGAAACAGAAAGAAGGAAAGAAGCGGATGAAGCAGGTCGGGCGCGTCGAGGTGCCTCAGGAGGCGTTCATGGCCGTGCTGAAGATGGAGTGATGTCTGTGGAAGATCGGGAGGAGCACCGCGCGCCTCAGTCTTTGTACGTGCACATTCCTTTTTGTAAGAGCCGCTGTTTCTACTGCGATTTCACGACCTTCGTGAAGTCGCCCGCCGCGATGGAGGCGTACGTCGATGCGCTTGTCGCGGAATGGGACCTGATGGAGCCCTTGGAGGCCCCGCTCGCCACAGCCTACTTCGGCGGCGGCACCCCGACGCTCTTCTCCGCTTCACTCCTCGACCGGCTGTTGGACGCCATGCGGCAGCGCTTCGAGTTTTGCGCGGACGCCGAGATCACGTTCGAATCGAATCCGGACTCCATCACCCGGGAAAAGCTCCGCGTGCTCCGCGATCACGGCGTCAACCGCATCTCGTTCGGCGCGCAGGCGTTCCAAGACCATCTGCTGCAGGCCATCGGCCGCGCGCATCTGCGCGACGCGATCGAAGAAGCCGTCTGGGCCGCACGCGATCTCGGCTTTCCGCACGTGAATATCGATCTGATGTTTGGGCTGCCAGATCAGACCCTCCACGACGTGGCGGAAAGCGTCGAAGCGGTCCTTCGTCTTCCTGTCGATCACGTCTCCGCGTACTGGCTCAAGATCGAACCGGGCACGCCGTTCGCCAAGTGGCACGAGATGGGCCTGCTCAGCCTGCCCGGCGAAGACGCGGAGGCCGACATGTACCGTCTCGTGCGCGATGTCCTGCGCGACGCCGGATTTGTCCACTACGAGATCTCCAACTTCGCGAGGCCCGGCGGCGAGGCCCGGCACAACCTCGTGTACTGGCGCAACGAGCCCTATTGCGCGAGTGGGGTCGGCGCGCACGGGTACGCCCGCGGCGAGCGGTACGCGATGGAGCGACGCTTCTCCGCCTATCTGGCCGCCGTGCGCGAGGGGCGAAGGCCCGTGTCCGCGCGGCAACGCGTGCCGGTTGCCGAGCGCGCGGAAGACCAGGTGATCCTCGGGCTGCGCCTGGCGGAAGGCGTGGACAGGCAGCGCTTCGAGCGCCGATTTGGGCGGACTATCGAGGACGTGTTTCCGGGCGTGGTCGAGCGACTCCTGGCCGAGGGCTTGCTGGAGCGGCGAGGCTCGGCGTACCGCATCCCGGACGCCTATTGGCCCATCGCGAACGCCATCTTTGAGCAGTGGATTGGGGCGGCCGACATCCATTGACAAGGCGCAACCAGATTGATATTGTCAAGGAGAGCGGTTTAGCACTCGAGCGCCTGGAGTGCTAACAAGGAGGCGAGACCATGTTGACGCCCCGACAGCAACTGATTTTGTCCGCGATCATCGAGGACTACGTCCGGATGGCGGAACCCATCGGTTCGCGGGCACTCGCCAAACATGAGGAGATTCAATATAGCCCAGCCACCATCCGAAATGAGATGGCGGATCTGGAGGAAATGGGCTATTTAACCCAGCCACACGCCTCGGCCGGACGCTTTCCATCCCAGAAGGGCTACCGGTTCTATGTCGACAACCTGTTGCGCCTGGGACAGATGGATCGCGAGACGGGCGAGTTTTTGAAATCCGTGTTCACCAAGCGCATCGACGAGGTGGAGCAGGTCGCCCGCGAGGTGGCGAACGTGCTCTCCATGCTGACGAAGCAGACGGTGATCGTGCTCGGGCCGAAGACGGACACCGAAAAGTTGCGCAAAATCGAACTCATCCCGCTCGGCGGCGGCCGCGCCATCGCCATCTTGGTGACCAACTCCGGGCACGTGGAGACCGTGCACGTGCGATTTTCGTCCGAGATGGAGGCAGACGACGTCGAGACGCTCGTCCGCGTGCTGAACGACAAGGTGGTCGGCGTGCCCATCTCCGAGCTTCGGCGCACGCTGTACGCGGAGTTGGCTGGCGAATTGCGCCGGACCGTCGAGCGGTTCGAGGACGCCATCGCCGTCTTGAATGAGGTGTGCCAAGTGCCGGAGCGCGAGGAGGCCGTCTATATCGGCGGCGCCTCCAACATGCTGGCGCAGCCGGAGTTTCACGACGTCGGCAAGGCGCAACCCATTCTCAGCCTGCTGGAACAGAACGAGTCCATCTCGAACTGGTTCCCGAAGGCGGAGGACGGGATTGAGGTGCGCATCGGCGCGGAAAACGCAGTGGTGGAGTTGAAGGACTGCACGGTCATTGCCACCACGTACCGTTTGGGTGGCGTGCCGGTGGGCCATATTGGAGTGTTGGGCCCCACGCGCATGGACTACAATCGCGTCATGCAAATTCTCTCGTTCACCTCGCAGGCGCTGACGGAGTTTTTGACTCGGTTTGCGTCGAGCGGGTGATCGAGTGGAGAAAGGATGTTGCTCGTGGCGGAGGATGTCGTGAAGGATCCGAACGAAGAAGAGGCGGCGGCGAAGTCGGCGGAGGCGGATGCCGAAGGGGACGCCCGGCCTTCGGAGGACGTCGATCCGGCTGAGATGGCGGAGGAGGATCTCTCGTACGAGGCCGGCGATTCGGCTGAGGAGGAGGGCGCGTCCGCCTCGGAGCCTGATCCGCGCGACGCGCAGATCGAAGAATTAACGCAGCAACTCCTGCGGACGCGGGCGGATTTCGACAATTTTCGCCGACGCACCCGCCAGGAGCGCGAGGAACTCGTTCAGTTCGCGACCAAGAAGCTGCTCGCCGACTTGCTGCCCGTCCTCGACAACTTTGACCGCGCGATCCAGGCCCTCGAGGGCGTGGATGAGCCGCAGATGAAGCAGGGGATCGAGATGGTGCACCGCCAGCTCATCCAAGTGATGCATCAGTATGGCGTGACCGAGATGGACGCCGTCGGCGCACCGTTCGATCCGTCGCAACATGAAGCGGTCATGCAGGAGCAGGTCGAAGGCCAGGAGCCTGGGCGCGTGATTGAGGTGCTGCAGAAGGGGTATCTGCTGCACGGCAAGGTGTTGCGCCCGGCCATGGTGAAGGTCAGCGTCTGAGCCGCGAGAAACCACCAAGTCAAAGACTGCAAACACCGTCCATGATCTGGGGAGGGACGCGAAGTGGGGAAAGTCATCGGCATTGACCTCGGTACCACCAACTCTTGTGTCGCGGTGTTGGAAGGCGGCGAGCCCGTCGTCATCCCAAACGCCGAAGGCAACCGGACGACGCCGTCCGTCGTGGCCTTCACGAAAGACGGAGAGCGCCTCGTGGGCGACGTCGCGAAGCGCCAGGCCATCACGAATCCGGATAGGACCATCATCTCCATCAAGCGCCACATGGGCACCGACTACAAGGTGACCATCGACGGCAAGTCGTACACGCCGCCCGAGATCTCCGCGATGATTCTGCAGAAACTGAAGGCGGACGCGGAGGCTTTCCTCGGCGAACCGGTCACGCAGGCGGTCATCACCGTCCCTGCGTATTTCAGCGACAGCCAGCGCCAGGCGACGCGCGACGCGGGCCGGATCGCAGGCCTTGAGGTGCTCCGCATCATCAACGAGCCGACTGCGGCCGCGCTCGCGTACGGGTTGGACAAGGAGGAAGACCAGACCATCCTCGTGTTCGATCTCGGCGGCGGCACGTTCGACGTGTCCATCCTGGAGCTCGGCGATGGCGTGTTCGAGGTCAAGGCGACGAGCGGCAACAACCACCTCGGCGGCGACGACTTCGACAACCGCATCATTCAGTACCTGATCGACCTCTTCAAGAAGGACACCGGCATCGACCTGTCCAACGACCGGATGGCCATGCAGCGCCTGAAGGACGCGGCGGAAAAGGCGAAGAAGGAGCTGTCGTCGACCTTGACGACCACCATCTCGCTGCCGTTCATCTCGGCGGACGCGACGGGACCGAAGCACCTCGAGGTCAACCTCACGCGGGCGAAGTTCGAGGAGTTGACGGCCGATCTCGTCGAGGCGACGATGGGGCCGACCCGCCAGGCGCTGCAGGACGCGGGCCTCACGCCGGCCGACATCGACAAGGTCATCCTGGTCGGCGGTTCGACGCGCATTCCGGCCGTCCAGGAGGCGGTCAAGCGTCTCATCGGCAAGGAGCCGTCGAAGGGCGTGAACCCGGACGAGGTCGTCGCCATCGGCGCCGCGATTCAGGCGGGCGTCTTGACGGGCGAAGTCAAGGACATCGTGCTGCTCGACGTCACGCCGCTTTCGCTTGGCATTGAGACGATGGGCGGCGTGTTCACGCGGATCATCCCGCGCAACACGACCATTCCGACGTCGAAGAGCCAGATCTTCACAACGGCGGCCGACAACCAGACGTCGGTCGAAATTCACGTGCTGCAGGGCGAGCGCGAGATGGCCGCGGACAACAAAACGCTTGGCCGCTTCACGCTGAACGACATTCCGCCCGCGCCGCGCGGCGTCCCGCAGATCGAGGTCACCTTCGACATCGACGCGAACGGCATCGTGCACGTGTCGGCGAAGGATCTCGCCACCGGCAAATCGCAGCGCATCACCATCACCGCTTCGAGCGGCCTGTCCAAGGAAGAGGTCGAGCGGATGATGAAGGAGGCGCAGATGTACGCCGAGGAGGACAAGAAGCGGCGTGAGCAGGTGGAGGTGCGCAACCAGGCGGACCAACTCCTGTATCAGACCGACAAGCTGCTCCGCGATCTCGGCGATAAAGTCGACGTGTCCCTGAAGAGCGAGGCCGAATCGAAGCAGAAGGACCTGCGCGACGCGATGGCCGGATCGGACATCGAGGCCATCAAGGCGAAGTCGCAGGCGCTGCAGGAGACGCTGCACAAGTTGTCGACGAAGCTCTACGAACAGGCGGCCCAGTCGGCGAGCGCAGGGCAGCAAGCTGGGGCGGCGGGCGCCACGGGCACTACCGGCCAGGCTTCCGATACGGTGGTGGACGCGGACTTCCGGGAAGTGGACCCGGACAAGAAGTGATGGAAGCGCATAGGATGCGATAGCGGATGGATCAGGCAGGGTGATGCGCGTGACGTCGCCCTGCCCTCGTTGTAAGATGGTGTGGAGTGACGGTGGTCGTTTGGAGGGATACCGGTGAGCAAGCGAGATTACTACGAGGTTCTCGGTGTCAGCCGGTCCGCCACGCAGGAAGAAATCAAAAAAGCGTATCGGAAGCTCGCGCGCCAGTACCACCCGGATGTCAACAAGAACGACCCGAATGCGCAGCAGAAGTTCGCCGAGATCGCGGAGGCGTACGCTGTCCTGTCGGATCCGGAGAAACGAGCGCGCTATGACCAGTTTGGCCACGAAGACCCCGCGCAAGGGTTCGGCGGGTTTCAGGGCCAGGCCGGGGGCCCGGGAGCTGGATTTGCGGATTTCGACCTGGGCGGCTTTGGCGACATCTTCGATATGTTTTTTGGCGGAGGCACCCGGCGCGGACCCGTGCGCGGGCACGATCTCGAGTACGAGATGGAGATCTCGTTCGAGGAGGCGGCCTTCGGGACCAACCGCGAGATCCAGGTGCCCCGGACCGAGACGTGCTCGACGTGCGGGGGGTCCGGCGCAAGGCCGGGAACGAAGCCGCGCGTCTGCCAAGCGTGTAACGGCACCGGTGAGCAGCAGACCGTCACGAACACGCCGTTCGGCCGCATGATCAACCGGCGCCCCTGTCCCGTGTGCCACGGCCGAGGGCAAGTCATCGATCAGCCGTGTCCAGACTGCCGCGGTCAGGGCAGGCGGCGGGTGCGGCGCAGTGTGGACGTCAAGGTTCCGCCGGGCGTGGACACGGGGACGCGACTGCGCATGGCGGGCTATGGCGAGCCGAGCCCGAACGGAGGGCCGCCGGGCGATCTATTTGTCGTGATCCGCGTCCAACCGCACGAGGTGTTCGAGCGAGAAGGTACGAACATCTACGTCGACGTGCCGATTTCGTTTGTGCAGGCGGCGCTGGGCGACGAAATTGAGATACCGACACTGGAGGGCAAGGTGAAGCTTCGGATTCCGGAAGGAACGCAGACGGGCACGACGTTCCGCCTGCGCGGCAAGGGGATTCCGAAGCTTGGGTCGCCCCTCGTGCGCGGGGATCAGCACATTCGCGTCCACGTGGTCACGCCGACGAACCTGACGGAGCGGCAAAAGGAGTTGTTCCGCCAGCTTGCCAAGGAGCTCGGCGAGCAGACGCACGAGCAACAGCGGACGTTTATGGAGCGCGTGAAGGACGCGTTTCTCGGCTGACGGCCGTGAGGCGAGATGAACATGGTGTCGTGAGGAGGCGTCGCATTGCGTTGGTGGCACGTGCGCGTGCGCGTGGCGCACGAAGCGGCGGACGCGCTGTCCGCTGTGCTGGAGAGCTATCCGGACGTGCAGGGCGTGCAAATGGAAGGCATTTCCCCGGCGGAGATGAGGCCGCCGCGGTTCGGCGAGTGGTTTGACGAGCAGCTGACGCCTACGCCGGACGTGGAGGTATCGGTGTACTTTCCAGAGACGCATGATCGAGGCGAGATCGAGCATCGCGTACAAGATGCGGTCGATCGCGTCCGAGAGGCTGGACTGGGCCCCGGGCCGCGGGCTTCGGAGGTTCGAGTGGAACTCGTGGACGAATCCGCCTGGAAGGACGCCTGGCGGGAACAGTATCATCCCATTCCGGTCGGGAATTCGCTGGTCATCGCGCCCGTCTGGGCCGAGCCGTCCGATCTCGAACCGTACCGCGACCGGCGCGTCATCGCTATCGAGCCCGGCATGGCATTTGGCACGGGCCATCACCAGACGACGCAGATGTGCGCCGAGATCCTGGCCGAGGTGGTCCGCCCTGGGATGCGCGTGGTGGACGTCGGGACGGGCACGGGCGTGCTCGCCATCGCGGCGGCGCTCGTCGGCGCCGAGCGCGTCGTGGCCATCGATCTCGATCCCGTCGCCGTGTCGGCAGCGACCGACAACGTGCGCACGAACGGGCTCGAGGATCGCGTCGACGTTCGCCAAGGCGATCTGTTGGC
This sequence comes from Alicyclobacillus acidocaldarius subsp. acidocaldarius DSM 446, assembly GCF_000024285.1. Taxonomy (GTDB): domain Bacteria; phylum Bacillota; class Bacilli; order Alicyclobacillales; family Alicyclobacillaceae; genus Alicyclobacillus; species Alicyclobacillus acidocaldarius. The sequence continues at coordinate 2,041,312 of NC_013205.1, read as the reverse complement.
CGCGCTTCGTCCGGACGAGACGTTCGATCTCGCCGTGGCCAACATTCTGCGCGACGTCGTGATCGCGCTCGTGCCGCAGGTGCGCCCGAGGCTTGTACCAGGGGGATGGCTGTTGACGTCTGGCTACATCGAATCGCAGCGCGAGCAGGTGGAGCAAGCGCTTGCGGATCACGGGTTTTCGGTGGTGCGCAGGGCGCATCAGGACGACTGGGTGAGCGTTTTGGCGGTGAAGATCTGATGCTGCCGCGCCTGTTTTTGGACGTCCACGTGGACGAAGGGGCTCGCGTGTGGGTGGGCGGCGAAGACGGGCATCACTTTTCGCGAGTGCTGCGCGCCAGGCCCGGCGAGGTGCTCGTGGCGTCCGCCGCCAACGGACCGTTCTGGGCCGAGATCGCGGAGGTGCGCCCCGGTGAGATCTGCGTGCACTTGCGCGAGCGCGCGCCTTCGAATGAACCGAAGCAACGCTTTGTTTTGGTTCAAGGCCTGGCCAAAGGCGAGAAGATGGACACCATCCTGCAGAAGTGCACGGAAGTCGGCGCCTGGGGCTTTGTGGTCTTTGAGGCCGAGCGATCGGTGGTCAGGCTCTCGGGCGCAGCGAAGGTGGAGCAGAAGCTCGCGCGCTGGCGCAAGGTCGTGCGCGAGGCGGCGATGCAGGCGCAGCGCGACGTGGTGCCGTTTGTGGCGTGGGCGCCGAGCTTTGCAGCGTCGCTCGTCGCGCTCACGGAGCACGGGGTTGATCACGTCCTCGTGCTCGACGAGGAAGAACGCGCCAACGGGATCCTTTCGGCCATTCGGGCCAACGAGGCGGGAAGCCGAACGGCCGTGGTCGTCGGGCCGGAGGGCGGACTCGGCCACGGGGAAAGGCGGATGGCGAAGCAGGACGCGCGCTGTCAGACGGTCACGCTCGGTCCGCGCATCCTGCGTACGGAGACCGCGGGAGCGGTGGCGCTCGCGATTGCGCTCGCCGAATGGGGCGACATGGGAGGTTGAGAAGGTGCCGACGGTGGCGTTTCACACCTTGGGCTGCAAGGTGAACTTCTATGACACCGAAGGGATATGGCAGACGTTCAAGCGGCGCGGCTATACGCAGGTTCCGTTTGACAGCGTGGCGGACGTGTACGTCGTCAACACGTGCACCGTCACGCACACGGGCGATCGCAAGAGCCGGCAGATGATCCGCCGCGCCGTGCGAACCAATCCCGACGCGGTCGTGGTGGTCACGGGCTGTTATGCCCAGATCGCGCCCGACGAGATCGCGCGCATTCAGGGCGTGGATCTCGTCGTGGGCAACGATCAGAAGTCGAAGATCGTCGACCACGTCGAGGCCGTTCTGGCGGAGCGGAAGCCGTACCTGGCGGTGGGCAATATCATGCAGGCGACCGAGTTCGACGAGCTCGACGTGCCGTACTTCGAGGAGCGATCGCGCGCCAACCTGAAGATCCAGGACGGCTGCAACAACTTCTGCACCTTTTGCATCATTCCGCGCGCGAGAGGGCTCATCCGCAGCCGCAAGCCGGAGAACGTCGTGCTGCAGGCCACGAAGCTCGCGCGCGCGGGCTATCGCGAGATTGTGCTCACTGGCATCCACACGGGCGGTTACGGCGAGGACTTTGAGAATTATCGCCTGGCGGATCTGCTGCTCGATCTCGAGCGCATCGATCTGCCGTTTCGCATCCGCATCAGCTCAATTGAGGCGAGCGAGATCGACGATCGCCTGATGGATGTGCTCGCGGCGTCGAAGAAGGTCGTGCCGCACCTGCACATCCCGCTCCAGGCGGGCTCCGACCCGGTGCTCAGGCGCATGCACCGGCATTACACGACGGCCGAGTACGCCGAAAAGCTGCGGGAACTTCGGCGCCGGCTGCCCGATCTCGCCGTGACGACGGACGTGATCGTCGGTTTCCCGGGCGAGACGGACGAGCAGTTCGGGGAGACGTACGCGTTTGTGCGCGCGCAGGGGTACGCGCAACTGCACGTGTTTCCGTATTCGCCGCGGCGGGGCACTGCGGCGTACAAGTTCAAGGATCAGGTGCCGGAGGACGTGAAGCGAGCGCGCGTCGCGCGGATGATCGCGCTCGGAGACGACCTGCGCCAGGCGTACGCCGCCTCCTTCGTGGGGCGAGAGCTCGAGGTCATCGCGGAGTCGCCGCTCGCGTCGGCGGACGACGAGGCGCGCCGCGCGTACAGCCACCTTCCGGAGGCGTCCCGCATGCTCGTGGGCTATGACGGGCACTACCTCCGCGTGGCGTTCGAGGCGCCCTCGGACGTGCCGCTGGAGTCGATGATCGGCGAGGTCATCCGCGTCCGGATGACCGGCGTCGGGCCGGGCGTGCACCGGGCGGTGTTTCTCGAGCAGGTGACGTTCCCCGACGAAGAGCAAGCGATGGAATGGGGGCGGATGACGTCGTGACGATGCGCGTGGAGCGGGCAGCCGGGGGCGTCGTGGTGCGCGAGCGAAATGGCGCGCGCGAGGTGCTGTTGATCGACGACCAGTATGGCAAGGTGTCGTTTCCTAAGGGGCATCTCGAGCCCGGCGAATCGTGGGAGCAGGCGGCGCTGCGCGAGGTGCAGGAGGAGACGGGCGTCATCGCGCGCATTGCCGGCGATATCGGGCGCGTGGAGTACGTCATCGAGCGAGGCGGCGAGCCGGTGCGCAAGCAGGTGCGGCTGTTTCTCATGGTGGCGGAAGACGGTTCGGAGCCGGTGCACCAGGCGGAGGAAGTGAACGGGGCGTACTTTTTGCCGTGGGACGAGGCGAGGCGGCGCCACGACGAACGCGGATACGCGAACTGGCGGTTTGCGCTCCAGAAGGCGGACGCGCTTCTCGCGTGGCGCGTTGGGCGGCTCGAGGAGGCGTGGCGGGCGCTCGGCCCGGACACGCCGTGGGATCATCTCGTCGCCGCATGGCGCGATGCGGAGCCCGTAACCCGAAAACTGGTGGACGCGTGCCGCGAGGAGTTGGCCGTGACCTTCCCCGAGTTGCGCGTGCCGGAACCGCGGAGCCTTCATCTGCCCCGCGAGGTGGCCCATGACGCCTTGCGGGCGGCCATCGAATCGACGCTCCTGAAGCCTGAGGCGAGCGAGATCGACGTGCAAAACCTGTGCCTGGAGGCGGTCCATCACAACCTGCCGATGGTATGCATCTCGCCACGCCACGTGCCCATCGCCAAGCGCGCGGTCCCGGGAAGCGGCGTTCGGGTGTGCACGGTCATTGGGTTTCCGCACGGGACGCAGACGGTCAACGCCATGCGCCAGGAGGCGCTGGAGGCCATCGCCGCGGGGGCGGACGAGATCGACATGGTGGGGCCCATCGGCGCGCTGGCCGAGGGAGATGTGTGGGCCTACGCGCAGGCGGTGCGCGCGGTCGTCGAGGTGGCGCGACTCAGGTTTCCGTCCGTGCCGGTCAAGGTGATTCTGGAGACGAGCGCGCTGGGGCCGGACGCCGTGATCAAGGGCGCCCTCGTGTCGGTGGCGGTGGGCGCGGACTTCGTGAAGACTTCGACTGGTTACCACAAAGCGGGGGCGCGCCCTGCGGATGTCACGCTCATGGCGCTCGCGGTCGCGGGCAGCGCGGGGGTGAAGGCGAGCGGCGGCATCCGCACGCCGGCGGCGGCGCGCAACCTGCTCCGGTTTGGCGCGGACCGGCTTGGCACGTCGGCGGCGCTCAAGCTGTTGGATGAGGCGTGATGGCATCAGGCCTTGCGCGCGTCGGGCAGCATCCACGTGAGGAGCCGCGCGAAGGGGCGCGTGAACGGCCAGGCCGCGAGCGTGCAGATGGCGTTGAACGCGGTGTTGGCGTTGGCCACCGCTTGGCCAGGCGAAGGGGACACGGCGGACACCGCGCTCGCAAAGGGATGCAGGACGGGGAGAAACACCGCGACGCCCATGGCGTTCAGGAGCACGTGGGCGAGCGCGATTCGCTGCGCTGGGCGCGGCGTGCCGATGGCCGCGATTACCGACGTCAGGCACGTTCCGACGTTGGCCCCGAGCGCGATGGCGATCCCGCCTTCCAGCGGGATCATGTGTCCGCCGGCGAGTGCCATGGCGATGAGGGTGGTGGCGGTGGACGACTGGACGAGCGCGCTCAGGGCGCAACCGGCGAGCGCTGCCCAGAGGATCTGGCGTCCGGCCGTGGCCAGCGCCTCGTGAAAGAAGGGGGCCGTCGCGAGCGGGCGGAGCGCGGCGGTAAGCGCCTGCAGGGCGATGAAGAGGCAGGAAAATCCAACCAGCCCCTCGCCGAGCGGCCGGCGCTTCAGGCTGGGCGACAGGGAGAGCATGAGGCCCGTCGCGAGGGCGGGAAGCACGATGCCCCAGAGGTTCAGGTTGAGCAACTGCGGCGTGACGGTGGTGCCCACGTTGGCGCCCAGGACCAGTCCTAAGCCGCTCGCGAAGTCCAGACTTCCGGCCGCGACAAGGCCGACCGTGATGGCGGTCACCGCCCCGGAGGATTGAAGCAGCGCCGTGCTCACGGCCCCCGTGAGGATCCCGCGCGTGGGCGTCGAGGCCGCCGTCCGAAGGAGGCGCGCCAGGCGCCCTTCCGCCATGCGCTCGAAGCCGGATCGCATGAGGCGAAGGCCGCCGAGGAAGGCGACGAGGGACAGGCAGGTCGCGAGGATGTGGGTGATCATGCGCCTCCCTCCCGTTCTGGGACAACCTATGCGGTCAACCGCGGACGCATGCGTGTTTGACGAGCATTTCCTGCTGTACTATAATGGCCACAACTGATGTGTCCGGGGGGAGGGGATCTCGTGTCGGAAGTCCGTCTGCGCAAGAATGAGTCCATCGACAGCGCGCTGCGACGCTTCAAGAAGCAGATGGCCCGCGATGGCGTGTTGGCGGAGGTTCGCAAGCGCGAGCACTACGAGAAGCCGAGCGTCGCGCGCAAGAAAAAGGCCCAGGCAGCCCAGCGCAAGCGCCGCCGCAGCTACTGAGGCGAATCGGGAGGAACCATCATGGCCATCCTTGATCAGCTGAATGAGGACCTGAAACAGGCGATGCGAGACAAGGACAAGGTCCGGCTCTCGGTCATCCGGATGGTGAAATCGGCGGCCAAGAATCGAGAAATCGAATTGGGCCGAGCGCTGACGGATGAAGACGTGTTGGGCGTCATTCAGAAGGAGATCAAGCAGCGCCGAGATTCCCTCCAGGCGTTTCAGGATGCGAAGCGGGCGGATCTCATCGAACAGGCCGAGCAGGAGATCGCGGTGCTCGAGTCCTACCTGCCGGCGCAGCTCGGCGACGACGAGATCGAACAGTTGGCCAGGGACGTGATGGCGCGGGTCGGCGCTGCCGGGAAGGCCGACATGGGCAAGGTCATGCGCGAGCTGATGCCGGCGGTGCGCGGGCGCGCGGATGGGCGCCGCGTTCAGCAAATTGTCGAGCGCCTGCTCGCATGAAGGGTCGATGAACACCCGAATCCACGAGGAGCCGTTCAATGAGGGCGGCTCCTCCGTTCATTTCTCCGGCCCATCCCGATGGGTGTTATCGCGAGCCTGTCTCGCATAGTCATCCAGGGGGAGGAATGGGCCATGCCGGGATGGACGTCTTCAATCAAGCGGCGCGCGGGAGAGATGCTCCGCCTTCCGCCCGACGCCGTCGAATCCGTGGCTCGAGTGACCATCGTGGGCGACGATTTGACCATCGAGGGCGCGAAGGCGCTGCTCGAGGTTTCCTCGGATCGGATCTCGTGCGATCTCGGCGATCGCGTCGTCGAGATCGAGGGGGAGTCGTTTGTCATCAAGCTCGTGACGGAGCGGGAGATTCACGCCGTGGGGCGCGTTCGCCACCTGAGCTTCGGAGGTGGCCGGCGATGAGCGACTCGCGGCTGGAATGGTTCTTGAAGGGATCCGCGACGCTCTGGGTGACGGGGCCGGGCGCGCGGCAACTCGTTGCGCGACTGCAGCGGCAGGGCGTCGTGGTGCGGGACGTCCGTTTCACGGCAGACGGCGTGATGCTGCGCGTGAGCGTGGCCGCGCTTCGCCACCTGATGGCGTCTCGGCGGGCTTACGGCGTGCGGTTTCGCGTCGTCGAACGCCACGGCGCGCCATTTCTGGGGAGGCGCCTCGTAAGGCGGAAGGCGTTCGCCGTTGGGGCGGTGGCCTTCGTGGCCATTCTCTACGCGCTCTCGTCCATCGTGTGGCGCGTCGAGATCGTGGGCGCGGAGGGCGAGGATCAAGAGGCGGAGTTGAGGCAGGCCGCGGCTGAGGCAGGGCTTCAGGTGGGTCAATGGAAATCGCACCTTGCGCCGCCTGTGGAGTTGGCCGAGCGCATGGTGGCCCGCGCGCCGAACTACGTGTGGGTGGGCGTGGAAGTCAAGGGTTCGGTCGCGGTGGTGCGGGGGATTCCGAAGATTCCGGGCGTACCTCAGGCGAGCCAACAACCGTGTAACATCGTCGCCACGCGTCCGGGCGTGATCCTCGATGTGCAGGCGTCCCGCGGCCGCGTGATGGTCAAGCCTCATCAACTGGTGCAGCCGGGGCAGGTGCTCATCTCCGGCCTTCTGACGGATGGGGGACCCAGCGTGCCGGCGAGCGGGCACGTGTTCGCGGAGGTGTGGTACACCTCCGACGTGTCGATCCCGCTCCGCGTCTCGAGCCAAGGGTTGACCGGCGCCTCGGTCTCGCGGGACTATCTCGCCGTGGGTGGCACGCGCCTGCGCGTGTGGGGGTTTCAGGAGGCCCCGCCGGTGGTCTACGAGCGCGACCGCGAGACCGACTGGCACGTCGGAAGATGGAGATTGCCCGTGCAGTGGGTGCACGCCACGCTGTACGAGGTCAAGCCCGCCGTTTGGCAGGTGGACGTCGCCGCGGCCAGGAACGAAGCGCTCATCATGGCGGCCTCAGACGTCCGATCCATCGCCGGCGGAGAGATGGTCATTTTGGGCCAGTCAATTTTACAGGAGCGTCTCGAGCGTGGTACTCTATACGCGACCATACTTACGCGCGTCCAACAGGACATCGGCGCTCCCGCCGCCATCCCGGAGACGGGGGGGCCGCTCAAGTCTCAAGGCGCGGCGCAATCGTAAGGACGGGGATGGTGCATCGTTGGCTGAGCAGACGGCGACGAAGAAGTGGGTGTTTCCGACGAACGAGGAAGCGGTGCAGGCACTCGGGCCGAACGATTTGCTTTTGCACCTGCTCAGTCAGGCGTTTTCCGCAAAGGTGATTGTGCGGGGCACGGAGATCCAATTCGTGGGTGACGAAGAGGAGGTCTCGCGCCTGCAGCACCTGTTGAGCGTGGTCACCACCTTGGTTCGCCGCGGAATGCAGCTCGGCGAATCGGATTACCGATACATGATTGAAATGGCGCACGCGGGCGATCTCGACGACGTGATCGACGTCTACACGACGGAAATTGGCACGACGTACAAGGGGAAGGCCATCCGCGTCAAAACGCTGGGGCAGCGGAGGTACGTCGATGCCATCCGCCGAAACGACATTGTGTTTGGCGTCGGACCGGCTGGCACGGGGAAGACGTACCTCGCGGTGGCCATGGCCGTGATGGCGCTGAAGCGCGGAGAAGTGAAGCGGATTGTGCTGACGCGCCCGGCCGTCGAGGCGGGCGAGAAGCTCGGCTTTCTTCCGGGCGATCTCCAGGAGAAGGTGGATCCGTATCTGCGCCCGCTGTACGACGCGCTGCACGATATCTACGGCCAGGAGCAGGTCATCCGCGCGCTCGAGCGCGGCAACATCGAAATTGCGCCGCTCGCGTACATGCGCGGGCGGACGCTCGAGGACAGCTACGTCATCCTCGACGAGGCTCAGAATACGACGATTGAACAGATGAAGATGTTCCTGACTCGCCTCGGATTCCATTCGAAGATGGTCATCACGGGCGATGTGACGCAGATTGACCTTCCCACGGGCAGGCTATCGGGTTTGGTGCACGCGCAGCGCGTGTTGCGCGGGATTCCGGGCATCGCGTTTCACACGTTTAGCCCGTCGGACGTCGTGAGACATCATCTCGTTCAAAAGATCATCGACGCATATGCACAAGATCAGGCGAGGCAGGGCTGAGGCCCTGCCTCGAGCGCAAGGAGCATGCTTGTCATGAAGTGGACAGGATGGGGAAACGCCATTCGCCGCTGGCTGGACGACGACGCCTTTCGTCACAGCCGGCGCATCCGCGTATTCATCTACGCGGGTCTTGGCGTTCTCTTGTTCGCGATTCTCGCGTCGAGCATGATGCCTCCTCGCTACCACTTCACGGTCGGAGAGGTGAGCCCCACGACCGTCGTGGCACCGGTAACGGCCGTGGACACGGCTGCGACGGCGGCCAAGCGGAAGGCGGCTGAGGCGAAGGTTCCGAAGCAGTACGCGCAGTCGCCCCAGGTGTTGACGGACGCGCTGCAGCAACTCGCGGGGCTGTTCGAGGCGGCGAGATCGGCCGCCGCGAATCCAAACCTGACGCCGGCCGAGCGACTGGCGGCGGTGCGGCGGGTGGCGCCGCGAGGGCTGTCGATCTCGACGTTGGAACGGATGCTTCGCGAGCCTCCCGCGCGACTCGCCGCGCTGGAGAAGGACAGCGCGAAAGTCGTGCAGGCGATCTTGAGCCAGCCGTTTTATGCCGACTCGATGCAGCAGTCGATGCTCCTCGTGGATCGGCAGATCGTGAACCTGAATCTTGGGCTCGATCGCGACGAGGCCCTGATCGTGCAGAACACCGCGGTGAGCGTGCTCAGGCCCAACATGGTGTACCAGGCGCAGGCGACGCAGGAGGCGCGCGAGCAGGCCGCGGAGAGTGTGCAGCCGGTTCTCATTCACCAAGGCGACGTGATCGTCGCGAAAAATCAGGTCGTCACGCAGGACGTCATCAGCAAACTGAAAGACGTGGGCCTGTATTCGGCGTATCCGAGCGTGCGCGTCGGCTTGGGCTTCGCGGTGTTCATCGCCCTCTCGGTCTCGATGCTCGCGGCGTACGTCGAGCGGAGGGCGCCGAGGCGGCGGCTCGACAACCTCATGCTGGGCATCCTGGGGCTCGTGTTTATTCTCATGGCCATCCTGATTGCGGTGACCAAGTGGATCGTGGTGGCGGGCGGGCCTGCGTCCACGCCGTATCTGCTGCCCATCTCGCTCGGCGCCATGCTCATCACGGTCATGATGGACTCGTCGCTCGCGGTGGTGGCCGCCTTTTTCTTCTCGTTTCTCCTCGGCGCGGCGTTCGGCATGAACTATGACTTCGTGTTCTACGGCTTCGTGGGCTCGCTCGTCGGCGCGTACAGCGTTGCACGCGTCACGAGCCGCGCGACGTTCATGCGCGCAGGGTTCATCGTGTCCGCTGTGAACATGGGCACGGTGATCGCGCTCTATCTCCTCGAGGCGAACCGCGGGTCGGATCTTCACGCGCTGTCGCTGCACGTGGGCCTCGCCGCGCTGAACGGCATTTTCGCGGCCATCTTGACGATGGGCATCCTGCCCTTTTTCGAATCGGCGTTTGGGCTCCTCACGCCCATCCGGCTTCTCGAGCTGTCGAATCCGAACCATCCGCTCTTGCGGAAGGTGTTGCTGGAGGCTCCTGGCACGTACCACCACAGCCTCATCGTCGGCAATCTCGCGGAGGCCGCGGCGGAACTGGTGGGGGCAGATCCGCTTCTGTGCCGCGTGGGCGCGTATTACCACGATGTTGGCAAGACGAAGCGGCCCATGTTCTTTGTGGAAAATCAGATGACGAAGGAAAACCCGCACGACAAGGTGGCGCCGAGTCTCAGCCACCTCATCATCACGTCGCATGTCTCGGATGGACTCGAGATGCTGCGCAAGGCAGGGATTCCGAAGCCGATTCAGGATATCTGCGCCACCCATCACGGCACGACCATTCTGTGGTACTTTTATCACAAGGCCAAGGAGCAGGATAAAAACGGAACCGTGCGTGTGGACGACTTTCGATATCCGGGTCCGAAGCCCAAGACCCGCGAGTGCGCCATCATCATGATCTGCGACGCGGTCGAGGCCGCGGTTCGCAGCATGTCGCGGCCGACGCCCAACCGCGTGGAGGGCGTCATCCGCAAGATCATCCGGGATCGCCTCCAGGACGGCCAATTGGATGAGTGCGACCTGACGCTGCAGGATCTCGACGCGATGGTCGGCGCGTTTATGAAGACGCTCAAGGGCATTTACCACGCGCGCATCGAATATCCGGATATTGACAAGCTGAAGAAGGAAGTGGCGAAGTGAACCGTTTGTCCATCGATGTGACCTGCGAGGTCGAATGGCCTCTCCCCCCGCCTCATGGCGACGCCCAGGCGTTCGTGGAGCGCGTCCTCGAGGCGGCGGCCGAGCGAATCGGCGTGCAGGGCGAGGTCTCCGTGCTGTTTGTGGACGACGACGCGATTCACGAGCTCAACCGGACGTACCGGCAAGTGGACAGGCCCACGGATGTGCTGTCCTTTCCGATGAACGAGGGGGAAGCGCTCGCCGATCCCGACGACGTGGAACCGATGCTCGGCGATATCGTGGTCAGCGTCGATCGCGCCCGAGAACAGGCGGAAGCGTACGGCCATTCCCTCGAAAGGGAAGTGGCGTTCCTGTTGGTGCACGGGTTTTTGCATCTGAACGGATACGATCACGAGGACGAGGCGGGCGAGCGCGAGATGTTCGGGCTGCAGGAGGAGATCTTGCAGGGCATCGGGCTCGCGAGATCGTAGGCGGCGAGGCGGTGAACCCATGAAGGACGCGGGGCGGCGCGGGCAGATGGTGACCGATCCGAGGGCCCAACCCTTTGTCCGGGCGGTGGCATATAGCCTGCGCGGTGTGGTGTACGCTTTCCACACCGAGAAAAATTTGAAGCGGGACGTCTGGCTGTTCACCTGCCTCGCCGTCGTCGAGTGGTGCCTGCGGCCCAGTTTGCCGCAGGCGGCGATCACGGTCTTTGTGTCGATGTGCGTGTTCGCTGCCGAGTTGTTCAACACGGCCATCGAGCTGGCCGTGGACGTGGCCTCTGAATGGAGAGAACACCCAGTCGCCGGCATGGCGAAGGACGTGGCGAGCGGCGCCGTGACGTTCGTCGCCTTCGGGGCGCTCGCCATCGCGACATGGCTGCTCGCGTCCAACTGGCCTTGGCACCTCTGGCTCTGGAGCCGCCACAACCTGGGCGCGGTGGCGCTCGTCACGGCGTGGCTGGCGGCCGTGTGGGCGGTGAGGCTGTGGCCTTACCGCGCAGAAATCGAGATTAAACGGCCTCGAAAGGAGGGGAAAACGGAATGACGTACAAGTCTGGATTTGTGGCGCTCATCGGCCGGCCGAACGTCGGCAAGTCGACGCTCCTCAACGCGCTCGTTGGCCAAAAGGTCGCCATCATGTCGAACCGGCCGCAGACTACGAGAAACCGCATCCGCGGCGTCCGCACGACGGAGACGTCACAGATGATCTTCATCGACACGCCGGGCATCCACAAGCCGAAGCACCGCCTCGGCGAGTACATGGTCGACGCCGCGCTCAAGACGCTGAACGAGGTCGACGTGATCGTCCTGGTCGTGGATGCGTCTTCGCCCGTGCATCCCACGGAACAGGAGATCGCGAAGCAGCTCGAACGCGTGCGGACGCCCGTGATCCTCGCGCTCAACAAGGTGGACGCGCTGGAGGATCGTGCGCTGGTGCTGAAGCGCATCGAGGAGTATCAGGCGCTCCGGCCCTTTGAGGAATACGTGCCGATCTCGGCGCTCAGAGGCGAGCAGGTGGATCTTTTGGCCGAGATCATCGAAAAGCGGCTGCCCGAAGGGCCGAAGTATTATCCGGACGACATGATCACGGATCAGCCGGAGTCGTTCATCATCAGCGAGATCGTGCGGGAAAAGGTGCTCATGTTGACGCGCGACGAAGTTCCGCACTCGGTCATGGTGGCGGTGGAACACATGGAGCGGCGGTCGTCGGATACGCTTTACGTGAGTGCGGTGATTTACACCGAGCGCGAGAGCCAAAAGGCCATCCTCATCGGCAAACAGGGCCAGATGTTGAAGCGCGTAGGCGAAATGGCGCGGCACGAATTGGAGGCCCTGTTTGGCAACCGAATTTACCTGGAGCTGTGGGTCAAGGTGAAGCGAGACTGGCGGAACAAGCCCGCGCTCTTGCACCAATTCGGCTTTGACCGCGAGGGCTAAGGCCTCCAAGGGATTCCGGGTATACGGGCGGCGCGGCACGGCAGACTACAGTCATGGAAATGCAGTCCGCGGAGCGGAAGGGAGACGATGCCGATGCGTGATATCACGTGGAAGGTATTCGAGCTCACCGGAGATGTGTACGCGTACCTCCTGTATCGGGCCTGTCAACAGGCAGAACAACTCGCGGACGATGAACAACCGGCGGAGGAAGACGAGCTCCATCAGGATTCGCATTTCCAGGCGTCGCTGAAGGGCTGAGTGTGACGGTGATATGGACGACAGAGGCCGTCGTGGTGCGCGTCGTGCGCTACGGCGAGCGCGACGCCATCCTGACGCTCCTGACCGAAACTGGGCTCGTGACGGCCATGGCGCGAGGTGGCGCGAGGCCGGTCGGGCGGCTGTCGGCGGCCGCGCGCTTGTGTGCACAAGGGACGTACGTGCTGTATCAAGGGCGAGGCATGGGCGACGTGCGGCAGGCCGAGATCGCCCGCCAGCGCCGCGCCCTGCACGAGGACGTGGTCAAGGCGGCCTACGCCGCGTATTTGTGCGATCTCGCCAGCCGCGCCATTCCGGAGCGGCCCGACGCGCCCCCGGCGGCCTACCGGCAGTTTGTGGCGGTGTTGGATGGGCTGGAGGCGGATCGAGTGCCCGCGGACGTGCTCGCGCGCGCGTTTGAGCTGAAGGTGTGCGCGTGGCTCGGCGTGGGGCCGGACTGGCGCGTGTGCATTCGGTGCGGAGCGCCGCTCGTAGAAACCGGCGAGGCGCCTCGATACGATCCGCGCGAGGGCGGGCTCATCTGTCCTAGGTGCGCGAGCCTGGCGGGCCTTGATGCGGTTCGAGGGTGGCCGGTGCCGCGCAAGACCTCGGCCGTCCTCCACCTGTTGGCTCACGCCGACATCGCGAAACTTCATCGAGTCGATCTTTCTGGCGCCATGCGGGATGCGCTCTCGCGCATTCTCGCACATCAACTTCGGGAATTCGCAGGCGTGGGAGGGCGTGCGCGCCAAGTGCTCGACGAGATCGTGGCGTCGCTTCCCGACCCTCCTGCCGAAGGTCACGGCGATCTCGACACATAAGCGGCAAGCGGGAACCATAAACTGATTCGGGGATGGAGAAGAGGATAAATTTGACTTGGAGCGTCGATACTAGGCATGTCTCAAAGCTCGCTTCCGGGGACGCCGCAAGCTTCGAGAGAAGCCTGTTTGTCGATCCGTGTCGAGAAAGAGACAACTTTTTGCGGATAGGAGGAAAGTGTCCTACTTTGTAGAATACGTGAGTAGGTACCGGCGAACCACCGAGACCAAACGGTAGTGGGCGACGCCGGATAGGGGGTGCAGTGATGAACGTTCCAGAGACGTTCATAGACACGCTGCGCCAGAAGGTCGACATCGTCGAAGTCATCAGTGAATACGTGCCCCTGCGCAAATCAGGGCGCTCGTATGTCGGGCTTTGCCCATTCCACAATGAGCGCACGCCCTCGTTCTCCGTATCACCCGAACGCCAAGTGTATCATTGTTTCGGATGCGGGGCTGGTGGCACCGTATTCCGGTTTCTCATGGACATCGAGGGCATCTCGTTTGCAGAGACGGTGACGCTGCTCGCCGAGCGCTGCGGAATCCCTCTGCCCGATTCGCTCCACGCGCCCGCTCCGCGCTCGCCGAGGCTCGAGCGGTATCGGCAGGCGCACGATCTGGCTGCAAAAGCGTTCAACCACATTCTAATGAATACAGATGCTGGAGTGCAAGCCCTTCACTATCTTCTTTCGCGCGGAATTTCACGCACGACCATGGCGACCTTCCAATTGGGCTACGCGCCCCCGTCCGGCCGGGCCATGATGTCGTTTCTTCAACAGAAGGGCTTTTCGGCCGAGGAGCTCATCGCCTGTGGGCTTGCGGTCGATCTCGGCGGCGAATTGGTGGATCGGTTCCGCGGCCGCGTGATCATTCCCATCGCGGATCGGCGAGGACAGGTCGTCGCCTTCGGCGCGCGGGCGCTCGATGACGATGCCAAGCCCAAGTACCTGAATTCGCCTGAGTATGAACTGTTTCACAAGGGCAGGATGCTCTTCAATGTTCATCGCGCTCGAAAAGCGATTCGCCGGGAGCGGAGGGCGCTGTTGCTCGAAGGCTACATGGATGTCCTGGCGGTTGCGCAGGCGGGCATCGAGTGCGCGGTTGCGACGCTCGGCACCAGTCTGACGGAAGAACAGGCCCAGTTGTTAAAGGCCGACTGCGACAAGGTCGTGATCGCGTACGACGGCGATGAGGCCGGGCGCAAGGCGACGGTCCGCGCCATCGAGGTCCTCGAGCAGGCGGGCGTCACGCCTGTGGTGCTGCGGCTGCCGGACGGCATGGATCCGGACGAATACATCCGGGCGCACGGCGCGCGGGCGTTCGAACGCATGCTGTCCGAATCGACGTGGACCGCGGTTCAGTTCTTGATCGAGGACATGCGCGCTCGAGCGGAATGGGTGAGCCCCGCCGGCCGAACCGAGTTCTTGCGCCAGGTGCTGCGGTTGCTCGCGGAGCGAGCGAGCCCGGTGGAGCAGGAATATCAGTTGCGAAATTTGTCACAGGAATTTAACCTCTCTGTCGAAACGTTGAAGGAGGAGATGCGCGGTTTCGCGAAACCATTAAGGCGTCGTTCTCCTCCGAGAGAAGAGGTCACGCCGTGGGTGAACTCGCCGCGCGCCGCCAAGGGAAAGGATCAGGTGAGCCTTCGCATCCTCCAAGCTGCGTTGTTCAGCCAGGAGGCGGCAGAGTACCTGATGGAAAAGGGTGTCACCGAGCTCGCCCATCCGCTGCACACGGCGCTTTTGTCGCACGTGTATTCCTGGCGGCTCGAGCAGCCGGGACAACCGCCATCGGCGTTCATCGATCGCCTCGAGGATGAGGAGTTGGTTCGCCTGGCTTCTTCGCTCCTGTTTGATGAACCTCCCGAGATCACGGTGGAGCTCGTGGAGGATTACCTGAGGGCGCTCGAGCTCTTCAGGTTGGAACAGGAGCTGAAGGAAAAGGTGCGCGCGTGGAACGAGGCCGAGGCGGCTGGCGACCAAGAGAAGAGTAGAGAGATCAAGCTGCAAGTGGAGTGGATTCAGAGCCAGATGGCAACCATGAAGCAGCCCCGCGCGCTCCACGCCGAATGACGGGTTGCGCCGAATGGGGTAAAGGAGGCGGGGAACATGGCGAAGACGAATGACGAAATTCGCGACGAGGATCAGGGTATCACCCTTCAAGAAGCCAAGCAGCAATTGATCGAACTGGGCAAAAAGCAAGGCTCGTTGACATATGAGGAGATCTCGGATCGGCTCAGCTCGTTCGACATGGACGCCGACGCGATGGACGATTTCTTTGAACAGTTAGCGGAACTCGGGATCGACGTCGTGAACGAGCGGGACGAAGAGGGCGGCCGCGAGGACGACGATTACGATCTCGACGATCTCTCCGTTCCGCCCGGCGTCAAGATTTCCGATCCGGTCCGGATGTACCTGAAGGAGATTGGGCGCGTGCCGCTCTTGTCGGCCCAAGAGGAGATTGAGCTCGCGAAGCGCATTGAGCAGGGAGACGAAGAGGCGAAGCAGCGCTTGGCGGAGGCCAACCTGCGCCTTGTCGTCAGCATCGCGAAGCGATACGTCGGACGCGGTATGCTGTTTCTCGACCTGATCCAGGAGGGCAACCTCGGGTTGCTCAAGGCGGTCGAGAAGTTTGACTACCGGAAGGGTTACAAGTTCAGCACGTACGCGACGTGGTGGATCCGGCAGGCCATCACGCGGGCCATCGCCGATCAGGCGCGGACCATCCGCATTCCGGTGCACATGGTGGAGACCATCAACAAGCTGATCCGCGTGTCCCGGCAGCTGCTCCAGGAATTGGGGCGTGAGCCCACGCCGGAGGAGATTGCCGCCGAGATGGACCTGACGCCGGAGAAGGTGCGCGAGATTCAGAAGATCGCACAGGAACCTGTGTCGCTGGAGACGCCCATTGGCGAGGAGGACGACTCGCACCTCGGCGATTTCATCCCGGACGACGAGGCGCCCGCTCCCGCCGACGCGGCGGCTTACGAGCTCTTGAAGGAGCAGTTGGAGGACGTGCTGGACACGCTCACGGAGCGCGAGGAAAACGTGCTGCGGTTGCGCTTCGGACTGGATGACGGCCGCACGCGCACCCTCGAAGAAGTCGGGAAGGTGTTCGGGGTGACGCGGGAACGGATCCGCCAAATTGAGGCGAAGGCGCTGCGCAAGCTGCGCCATCCGAGCCGAAGCAAGCGGCTCAAGGACTTCCTCGAGTGAGGAGCGCCACTCCGCGCGTCGTACAGGCTGCTCGTCTCGTGATGGGGCGTGGCGGCCTGATTTCGTTCCTGCGCGTCGAAGGTGCTCCCTCTGGCCCGGATGGTCACCCTCGCCGCCGGTCTACCGCCATCTTCACCCGCGTATCGTGGAAGAGGAGATGGCGATGAGGCGGTGGGGACAACTTGGCCTGGTTGTGGATGTGCCTGTTGGCGTGTGGGGTGGCGGCCCTGGGGTCGCTCGCGTTTCTGCTTCGGTTTGCCGTGCGGCTGAAACACGAAGGACGGTCCCATCGGCCGCAGAAGAGCGATGTGGGCGTGGTGCTCGGCGCGTACACGGACGGCTATGAGCCGAGCCACCCGCTTGTGGCCAGGCTTCGAGCCGCCATCGCGCTCTATCGCCAGGGCTATATCCGAGCCATCATCGTCAGTGGCGGTCAGGGGGAGAACGAGACCGTTTCCGAGGCGCGGAGCATGAAGCGCTTCCTCGTCATGAACGGCATCCCCTCCGATGCGGTGCACGAAGAGAGGATGTCCACCAACACGTGGGAGAACTTGTACCACAGCAGCGCCATCATGCGCGACCGAGGGTACCGGACGGCGGTCATCATCACGTCGGACTATCATCTCCCTCGGGCGCTCGCCGTCGCCCGCATGATGGGCATGGAGGCGACCGGCTGCGGCGCCGCATCCACCAAGGGGGAGTTTCGCGCGGCCGTGCGCGAGGTGTTTGCGCACATCGAATACATGTTGCGGGGAAGACAGGCCCCGTTTTGGAAAGCGTAGTTTCAATGACGGAGAGGGACGATGGCCATGGATTTGGGCCCGCGCCTCAGAGCCGTGGCGCAGCTGGCGCTCCCGTGTGAAACCCTTGCCGATATCGGCACCGACCACGCTTATTTGCCTCTGTTCGCTCTGGAAGCGGGCATGGTCCATCGTGCCATCGCGACGGACGTGCGCGAAGGGCCGCTGTCCCGCGCCCGGGCTCATCTGGCCGCCCGTGGGCTTCTCCCGCGCGTATCCCTTCGCCTTGGGGACGGCCTCGAGCCGCTTCAAGTCGGCGAAGCCGACGTGATTGTGTCGGCGGGGCTCGGCGGGCGTGCGCAGGCGGACATGATCGAACGGCGCGAAGATGTCGCCCGTTCGGCGCGCCGGCTGGTGTTCCAGCCGATGGGGGGTGGCCACGTCTTGCGGCAGACGCTGTATCGCCTTGGGTTTCATCTCGCCGCGGAGGTGGCGGTCTGCGAAGCGGACAAGCCGTACGAGATCATCGGCGCGGAATACCGGGGCGGGCCGGATCCTGCCTACGCAGTCGCACTTGCGGCGCTGTGCGATCGCGGCCTCAGGCCGGACGAAGCGTGGGAGGCGCTCTGGATGGTCGGGCCGCTCCTGTGTCGAACGAACAACCACTGCCTTCGCCGCCGGATCGAAGACGAGAGCAGCCGGACGCGGCGGGCCATGGCGCGCGTCGAGCGTGCGGGAAACCCCGCGTCGCACGCGGCTCAGCTCGAGATGCTCGCCAGGCGGCAAAAGATCTGGAGCACACTGATGGACATGTGGGAGGAGGATGGCACATGAAGGTGACGGTTGCCGACGTCATGCGGGCCATGGATGTCATCGCGCCGCCGCACATGGCGATGGAGGGGGACCGCATTGGGCTTCAACTGGGCGATCCCGGCCGGCCCGTCGAGAAGCTCGTGGTGACGCTCGAGGTGACGCCATCGGTGGCGGATCGCGCCGTCGCATGGGGGGCGGATATGATCGTCGCGCACCATGCGCTTCTCTTTCGCCCGCTGTCCGAAATTCGCTGGGACAAGCCGCGCCAGGCCATGGTCGCGAAGCTCGTCGCGCGCCAAATCGCGTTCTTTGCGGCACACACCAATCTCGACTGCGCCCCCGGTGGCGTGAACGACGTGATCGCCGAGAGGCTGGGCCTCCTCCATCCGGAACTGCTCGAGGTCACGGGGCGCGATAAGCTGGTCAAACTGGTCGTGTTCGTGCCGATGTCGCATGTGGACACGGTTCGCCAGGCGCTCGGCGACGCAGGGGCGGGCCACATCGGCGGGTATTCCCACTGCACCTTCGGCTCGCCGGGGACGGGATCGTTCAAGCCGGGGCCCGGCACCAACCCGTACATCGGGGAGGAGGGCAAGCTCGAGCTCGTGGATGAGGTGCGGCTCGAGACCATCGCCTATGAAGGCGATCTCGGCCGCATCGTGGCGAACATGCTGGCGGTGCACCCGTACGAGGAGGTGGCGTACGACGTGTATCCGCTCGCGGTCCCGGGCCGCCCGTTCGGAATCGGGCGCGTGGGGACGCTAGCCGAACCGATGGAGCTCGAGGCCTTTGTGGATCAGGTGAGGCGCGCCTTTCACCTGCCTCACCTTCGGTACGCTGGCCATCCGCGGGCGCGCGTGCAGAAGGTCGCCGTGCTCGGGGGTTCTGGAAGTGGATGGATTCCACACGCCTTGGCGCACGGCGCCGATGTCCTCGTCACCGCGGACGTGTCGCACCATCAGGCGGCGGACGCCGTGCACGACGGGCTCGCCATTGTCGACGTGCCGCACGCGGCGCTCGAGGCGCCGGTTTGCGAAGGAGTGGCCCGGAGGCTGCGCGATGCGCTGGGTTCGGCGGTGCAGGTCCGCGTCGACGTCGAAGGCATCGATCCGTGGCGCTTCGTGTGAGGGATCAGCCGGATCGCAGGGCGCGGAGAATGGCGCGGTTGGCGACCTCGTTTTTTCGGATCTCCCGAAGGGATCGGGCGCTCACCACGCCGATGGGCGAGACGGGCCACTCGCCGCACAGGTCGACGCCCAGGATGCGCCGATGACGCCGAAGGGCGACGAGCGCGTACAGAAGCGTCCTGAGGCGCATGCTGCCTCCATCCCAGTCGGTGGCCGCGTCGGCCGGGTCCAGGACGTCTTTATCGATGCTGATGTAGACCGGATAACGGCCTGCGGCTTCCAGCACCCGTTCGGCAAGCTTCCGCGGCGCCGACAGCCGCGAGAGCTCACGTTCGTCGACGAGGGTGACGTCGCCATGGCGTCGGCCGAGATCGCGCAAGTCGCGTGCGTCGCGGGCGCCCACGATGACGACTCGGCGGAGTTTTTGGATTCGAAAGAGCGCACGCCTGACCCAGTTTCCGCAGGACAGAAGTGGCGGTTCGGACGCGCAGTCGGTGTGGTGGTCGAACAGCACGAGCGAGAACGGCTCTCGGCATTCGCGAAGAAGGAAGTATGTGACATAGTGGTGCGTGCCACTGCCGATCAGCGTCACACCGCGATAGGTCCGCCGCTCTAGGCGCCGCTCGATGGCGCGCGCGGCAAACGGATCGCACATGCCGTGCGTTCCCGGGATGTCGTCCAGTTGTACGACTTCGTGCTCTGGCGGGAGTGGGAGCGACTGAACGGACAGGCTTTCGTCCAGGTGAAGAACGGTGACGCCAGGGCTTCGCGTCGACAAGATGATCCACTCCTTTCAAGCTCCTGGGACTTGAAATGGTGTCTCATCTGAAGCGCACAACTTGGCCCCGTCTCTACCATAGCAAAGAATGGGCAGCGATGCATCCAGGGGCAGGGCGAGATCGCCGAAATCCTCCATTGCATGACAGGCGAATTCCGAGTATACTCTCCATGCTGATGCGAAGAAGTAAGCCGGGCAATCGCCGGTGCGAGCCGCGAGGCTGCACGGGAGGAAAGTCCGAGCTCCACAGGGCAGGGTGCCGGATAACGTCCGGCGAGAGCGATCTCAGGGAAAGTGCCACAGAAATGCAGACCGCCGATGGCTCATACGAGCACAGGCAAGGGTGCAACGGTGCGGTAAGAGCGCACCAGCAGTCCGGAGACGGGCTGGCTAGGTAAACCCCACCCGGAGCAAGACCAAGTAGGGGCGCAGATGCGGTGGCCCGCCGCGCGCCCGGGTTGGTCGCTGGAGCCGGCTGGCAACAGTCGGCCTAGATAGATGATTGCCACTCCACATGTGCGAGGCGTCACGCCGCTTGCAGCACAGGAGGACAGAACTCGGCTTACAGGCTTGCTTCTTCGCGTACATATCGTCGCGAAGCGGACATCACCCACTTGGGGTGATGTTTTCGTATGACCATCGCACATGGCGCCGGACAGGCGCACAGGAGGCACGCATGGCAACGGAATGGGTGATTTCTCGCCTGGGTGAGGCGGAACGCGCCGCGTGGGTGAACGTGGTGGAATCGGTGGGCTGGCGGTTTGTTCCCGCCGAGATCGACCTCTTCTTCGCCGCTGGCGAGGCGTGGGGCGCGTACGTGGATGGGCAACTCGCGGGCGTCGCAAGCGTGTATCGATACGGCGAAAACCTTGCGTGGCTCGGGAACGTGGCGATTTTGCCCCATCTCCAGCGCAGGGGAATCGGCAGCAAACTGGTCGATCACGTCCTGCGCCACCTTGAGGTGGAGGCGGGGGACGTGCCTGTTGGGCTGGTGGCCCGAAAGGAACTCGCGCCGCTCTACGTTCGGTTCGGTTTCCGCGCCGTGGGCGAGATCGTGCGCCTAGAGGCGGATCGGGTGCTCGTCCCGCATCTGCCACAGGAGCCGCTTTCGGCGGAAGGGCAGGGCGACGCGTGGCTCGACGATGCGTGTCGCCTGGATCGGCACGCCTTCGGAGCCGACCGCTCGGAACTTTTTGGGCGCGTGGTTCGCGCGGCGGACAAGGTCATCGCGGTTCGGGACGAGGCTGGGAAAGCCCAGGGCATGGGCGTGGCGCTCCCGTCGGAAACCGGGATGAGGGTGGGGCCCATCGTGGCGCAAAACGACATCATGGCGCTGAACCTCATGCACCTGTTGGCGGAAGATGTGGAGGGGCCCGTCGTGATGGATGTGCCGGCCGAACGGGCTTCCTTCCTGCATCGGCTGCGCAAGCTCGGCTTTGAGGACCAGTCTTCCTCGGTCATCATGCTGCGCGGCGCGCCCAGGCTTCCCGGCCATCGACAATACCTATACGCCCTGCTGCGGCCTGCGTTCGGATGAACGCAGGCCGTTTCGCGTTTGGAGGAATTCACGGCGATGTACCGAATACCATCGATTCTATAGTCGTGTTTGTCGCGCGATTACGACACTGGTGGCGTATTTCGCGCTCACGGATCATGCCATCGTCGCCGGACTGAACAGCGGGTTCATCGCGCTCGTCGCCAACTTCCTCGTGACGCTCGTGGTCTCCGCGGCCACCCGCTCCTGGGAGGCCCGGCGCGCAGGCCAGCGGAATGCACCTACCCAAGCCGATCCGGCGAGCGGCTTCGATGTATGATGAATCCCAGTTGGATAAGTCCCAGGAACGAAGACGGGCCCGGGCTAGGCCGTCAGGCCTTGACTCCGAGCCCGTATTGGTACACCATCGTGCCACCGAGGTGGCCCGCCAACGTGACGAAGACGCAGGCGAGGATCGCGGAAGCCGCCGCGAGCCATGAGACGCGATCGCGCCTCGTTCCTAGTGCGAGCTGAAGGGCCGCAGCCACCACCTGGAAGACACCCGTCCACAACCCGTCCTCCTTGTGCGTGTGCAGCATCGGCGCGACCTGCTCGGGAATCCTCGATAGATAGGACTCGCTCACGACGCCGGCGACGGCCGCCGACGCCGTGGCCAGGATGCCGAGCAGGAGAAGGTACAGGAAGGCGCGGGACCAAAACGACGTCTGGCGCACGGCGCCCACGAGCCCTGCGGCCCCGGCGAGATACGCGACGGCGATGGTGAAATGCACCACCATGGGATGAATCGTGCTTGGGAGTAGATGCTCGAGCCCCGACAACCTATGCCCCTCCGTTTCACGTCCAACTCAGCATCATGCCGGACCGACTTCAAAAAGGGATTGGAACGGCGCGCTTCCAAGCGGATTTCAAGCTACACCTTGTATCTTCATGTGGGACGTTTCACCGAGCGACATCTGATTGGAGGGAGCTATGCGCATTCTCCTCGTTGAAGACGACCGGGGCCTGAGTGATGCACTCGCGGAACTCCTACGAGAGGAGTCGTTCCAGGTCGATGTGGCGCATGACGGCGAGGAGGGTCTTTACCTCGCGGAGACCGCGGTGTACGACGCGCTCGTGGTCGACGTCATGCTGCCCGGCCTGTCGGGTTACGATCTCGTCCGCACCTTGAGGGACAAGCGCGTGCACGTGCCCGTTCTATTCCTCACGGCCCTGGGCGACGTCGATCACCGCGTTCAGGGGCTCAACGCCGGCGGGGATGACTACCTGCCGAAGCCGTTCGCCACCGAGGAGTTTCTTGCCCGGCTGCGCGCCCTGTTGCGCCGCAACCGGGAATTGGGGACGGACATGACGCTGCGGTCAGGTCTCCTCGTCTTGGATCCGCTCGCCCGACGTGCGGCGTTTGGAAATGAGCCCATCAAGCTCAGCGACAAGGAATTCGATCTGCTCGAATACCTGCTCAGCCACCGCGGACAGATTCTCATGCGCGAACGGATCTTCAATCGCGTATGGGGAATCGATTCCGACGTGATGGACACGACCGTGGACCTGTACGTCCATTACCTGCGAAAGAAGCTTCAGCCGTTCGGCTACGATACCGCCATTCGCACGGTCCGCAACGTCGGATACATGTGGAGTGATCCGTGAGTGTTTCGAAAGACTGCGTTGCGCCTCGTGCTCCTCTATACGGTCGTATTCGCGGGCATTCTCCTGCTGTTCAGCGCCGTCGTCTACGCGTTCACCGACCACCGCGTGCGCGCGGACGAGATCGCCACGATGAGCACTGCCGCGGCCAACCTGCGCGCGTGCCGTGACGAACAGATCCTGCCGGGCGATCGCGACGACGGCGAGGCTTCGCCGCTTCACCGAGGCCATTCGTCCGGCCCGGGGCCTGACGGAGATCGATTGCTCGCGGAGGTGGATGAGACCCGTGAACAACACCTCGTGTACGTGCTGCTCTCGGGAACGCGGGTCGTGTTGCAGACGCCGGCCGGAAGCCTCACGGCGTCCGAAGCTTCCATCGTGGCCAGGGACGGGCTCGGCGCGCGGCCCCGCGGGGTGAGCGTCGCGGGCGTGCCGTATCTGGGGATGAAAGTGGAACTGCCTCGGCCAGTTCGAATCGGCGATGCGTCGGCGAATGCCGCCGTCATCCTCTACAACAGGGCTCAGGATGTCGCCTTCTTGCGCGAGCTTTTGACCATCCTCAGTGTCTCGGCTGGTTTTTTCGCCGTGGCGTCTGCTGGCGTGGGCTTCGCGCTCGCCTCCCGCGCGCTTCGCCCCATTCGCCGAAGCTTCGAAGAACAGCGGAGGTTCGTCGCCCACGCGTCGCATGAGCTTCGCACGCCGCTCGCCGTCATGCGGCTGCAAATCGACCGCATGTTTCGCCATCCGGGGGAGACCATCTTGGATATGAGCGAGGTCATCGCCTCGCTCGCCCGAGAGACGAGCCGGCTGCAGAGGCTGGTGAACGACCTGCTCACGCTCGCCAAGGCCGACGAGGGCGAGGCGGTGCTGCGGCTTAGGCCGGTCGATCTCGCCACCATCGCGCGGGAGGCCGCGCTCAGGTTCGCGCCGCTCGCCGAAGAGAAGGGCGTCCAGCTCCGCGTGTCGGCTGCCGAGACGCCCATTGTCGCGGATCCGGATCGGCTTCTCGAGCTCCTCAGCATCTTGGTCGACAACGCCATCGCGTTCACGCCCGCTGGCGGTTGGGTGGAGATAGACGCCCACGCATCCGGCAGCGCCGCGGTTCTCGCCGTCAGGGACACGGGCCGGGGGATTCCTCCAGAACATCTGCCTCGCGTGTTCGACCGGTTTTATCAGGCCGATCCGTCCCGCACCACGCGCGGGGCGGGTCTCGGCCTGTCCATCGCGAAGTGGATTGCCGAGGCCCACGGGGGGCAGATCCGCATCTTCAGCCCTGGCTCGCACGGCACAGGGACGGAGGTCGAAGTGCGCCTGCCCCAGAGCCGTTCTGCAGAGCCCGGGAGGGGCCGTTTTGCCCGCCTGCTCGCCATATGCTATAAAAAGAATAGTTCTTAACCAAGAAAAAGCGGTTGGCCTCTCCAGGGCCTCCGCGCGCTGCCGAAGGGAGCACAGGCCACATGGCTCACCTGTTCACGCCGTATTCCATTCGGAACCTCGAGCTGAAGAATCGCATTGTGATGGCGCCCATGTGCCAGTACTCCGTGACGGCCAAGGACGGCAAGCCGAACGACTGGCATTTCACGCACTACACGAGCCGAGCTGTGGGCGGCGTCGGACTCATCATCGTCGAGATGACCGACGTGGAGCCGGACGGGCGCATCACGGATTACGATCTCGGCCTATGGTCGGACGATCACATCCCGCCCTTTCAGCGCATTGTCGACGCGTGTCATGCGCACGGGGCGAAGATCGGCATCCAGATTGCGCACGCCGGCCGGAAGGCGGAGGATGCGCCCGTGCCGGTGGCGCCGTCTCCCATCCGGTTTGACGGGCCGAAGTACAAGACGCCGCGGGAACTTTCGACCGACGAAGTGAAGCAGATGGTGGAGAAGTTCGCCGCGGCCGCGCGCAGGGCTGTGCAGGCTGGATTCGACGTGATCGAGCTTCACGGCGCGCACGGGTACCTCATTCACCAGTTCCACTCGCCGCTCACCAATCGGCGCAAGGACGCCTATGGCGAGGATCTGGCCCTGTTCGGCGTCGAAGTCATTCAGGCCGTCAAGGCCGAGATGCCGTCGGGCATGCCGCTCTTCGTGCGCGTCTCGGCCGTTGAATACGCGGACGGCGGCTACGACCTTGATCACGCGATCGAGATCTGCAGGCGATATCGAGACGCGGGGGCGGACGTCATCCACGTGTCAAGCGGCGGAGAAGGGCCTCCCGGCGCGCGCCGCCCCGGGAACTTTCCGGGCTTCCAGGTGCCTTACGCGCGTCGCATCAAAGACGCGCTTCAGGTTCCCGTTATCGCCGTGGGAATGCTCGATCACCCTGCCCTCGCCGAGTCGGTCGTCGCCAACGGAGATGCGGATCTGGTCGCCATCGCGCGCGGCCTCCTTCGCGATCCGTACTGGCCGATTCACGCCGCGATTTCCCTTGGGGAGAAGCCCCAGGTCCCGGTTCAGTATCAGCGCGCTTTTTGAGCGCAGGTGGGCCATACGCGCATCACAGATGGGGCACGCTGCTCGTCGGCGTGCCTCTGGTCGTTTGTGGGAATTGTTGAGGATTGTATTGAGGGATGGAATTCGCTATGATACGCATAGATGCGCCCAGGTGGGGCGGCTCGATTGGCGCGGTGATCGACAACCGGATGGCATACATAGCGGAAGACGCCGCCGCGGTCGGTAAGAGCATGCTGAGCGGCGGATGGGTGTGGCCGACGGGTAAAGCCCGTTCGGCTTTTTTCGCACTCAGGCAGCGGAGCTAAGGTGGATTCGATGGAAGACAGCCGGTTTCCCTCTTTAGACGCGCGCGTGCGGGCGGTCGTTGAAGCGCTCGGCGGCGCCTTTCGCGAGGGCCCTGATTGGGTCTCGTATCACGCATTGAACGCGGAATGTCTGTATGTGACGCCGTCCGTTCGGCCGTGGATGGGCGAGGCGGATCTCGTGGGGCGGTCGTTTGCGAATTGGCCCATGAACGACGAAGACCGGACCCGGTGGGCGAGTGTGTGGATGGAGGTGGTCACGGGCCGGATGGCCCGGCGGCTTGTGTGGCGACATGAGAAGGTCGGCGCCGTGCGATGGATGGAAAGCGTGCTGTTGCCGGACGAATGGCGCGGAGAGCTCGTCGGCGTCATGGCATGGCATCGCGACGTGACGGATCGCCAGGAACGCGAATGGGCCCTCGAAGCGTCGATTCAGCGACTGCAGTTGGCGTATGGGCTTGCGAGATCGGGATATTGGGAGCTGGACGTCGCGACGCGGCGGCTCACCTGGTCTCAGGAGGTGTACGACATCTGGGAGACGGATCCTGAACATTTTGCGGCCACCTACGATGCGTTTCTGGAAACGGTGGTGCCGGAAGATCGGCTTCTCGTGGAACAGGCCGTCTCTCGCGCCATGCACACCCACACCTATGAGTTGGAATACCGCATCCGCACGGGGCGGGGGCAAATTCGCTTTGTGCGATCCGTTGGGCGCTACCACGAGCACGGAGGGGGGCGCGGCGTGCTGTTCGGCGCGGTCCAGGACGTCACGGCGCAGAAGGAGTCCGAGCTCGCGCTCGCGGCCTCACGGGAACTGTTGGCGCGATCCGACAAGCTCGCCGCGGTGGGGCAGCTCGCGGCCGGTATCGCGCACGAGATCCGCAACCCGCTCACCGCGCTGCGCGGCTTCATTGATCTGATGTATCAACGGGCGCGATCGAACAATCGGCGTTACCTCGAGATCATGCGTGGCGAAGTGTCGAGGATGGAGGCCATCGTGTCCGAATTGCTGCGCCTGGCTCGGCCGGATCGCCCCCAGTTTCAGCAACTTGATCTCGTCGATCTCGTGCAAGAGGTGGTGGCCTTCATGAGCGCGCAGGCCCTGCTTCACGGCGTGGAGATTCAGTACGAGCCTCGCGCCGCGTCCGTGATGGTGGAGGGCGATCCGAATCAGCTCAAGCAGGTGTTCATCAACCTCATGCGAAATGGCATCGAGGCCATGCAACCTGGCGGGGCCCTTCGCGTCCTGGTATGGGAGGACGGCGGCCGCGCTCGCGTTCAGATTGCGGATCAGGGAAGCGGCATGCCTCCAGAGGCGCTCGCGCGGATCGGCGAGCCGTTTTTTACGACGAAGGAGCAGGGCACAGGCCTTGGGGTCATGGTCTCCAAGCGCATGGTGGCCGATCACGGCGGCGATCTGCGCATTGAGAGCGAGGTGGGCCGCGGGACGACCGTCACGGTCCTACTGCCCGCCGCAAAGAGCAATGCGTAGCGGTCAGGGCGGCGGAGGTGCGGGTGGCAGCGGCAGCCGCCTGCGCACCAAATCCACGCCTTCCTCGCAGACGCCGAGCGAACGCCACGAGCACGTGTGGCACAGCGACCGGATGTCCTCTGGGCGGACGCGATCGCGCACGCGGCGCTCGATCTCGCGCCACGGCATGCACTGCCCCGCGCGGAGGCCGAGGCGCGAGAGCACCTTGGCGTCGCGGCGATGGACGGACGCGCTCTGACAGTGATACGGCTCGTCTTCGGGGAAGTGGTCGCAGAGGTCGTCCGGGCCCGCCACGATGCACACGCGCGTCTGCGGATCCGTGCGGAGCTGCTCGTAGACCTCGGTCATGTTGCGAACGTAATCTTCCGAGTAGCCCATTCCTCGGTAGCCCAGCAGGCAAAGCAAATGGTGGCCGCGCAACCGAATCAAGTGGACGCCCCCCCAGTCTGAGCGGATGTGCGCGCTCTTTCGTCTATTTCAACAGACGCACGCACAAATGGCAATGGTCCCTCACGGCGAGCTACGTGCTCGCCTGCGGGCGGCACGCCGCTGGCGCCCCTCCGGCTGAATTTCCTCGCGCGTGTCGGTGCGGATCCCTCGGAGAATCGCGAGAAGGAGCGTGGAGACGGGGATGATGGCGACGACCACCCAGCTCGCCGGCGCGAGGATCACGGTGACAATGTCCCGGGCCTGCATCGTCGTGGCGATGATCTGGCTGATGGCGAAGATGCTCGGTGCCACGAAGAAGGTGAACGGGCGGAACTTGTGATCGGAGACGCCCACAATGCGCGCGATGGTGGTGGAGAGTGCCCAGATGTGATTGCCGAGGAAGAGCGTCGTGTAGGCGACCGACAGGATGATGATCACGATGCCCAGGCGCTCCACGAGGAACCCCCGCAGGCGAATGAGCTGAATGACCACCTGGACCGGATAGGCGAGCCGCTCCGTCGGCGTGAACCCAAGATTGACGACGATGGAAAAGAACACGAGCATGACCACCACACCGCCGATGGCTGCGGCGATGACCGGATACCATTCGCTCTTGCCGCGGCGGTGCCGGTAGTACGGATTGACGATGAGGATGAGGTCCATGCCGAGGTACAAGGGGAGTAGGTGGTAGACCCCGGAGGCCGTCTGCGACAGGCTGGTGAAGGAGAGCGGAATGAGCGGTTGATCGGCGTTCGCCAGGATGGCGCCGAACGAAGCCAGGATGCCCGCGAACGTCATGGGATGGACGATGGCCGACGCCCGTCCCATGGCTTCAACGCCGCACCAGGCGCCCCGCCACGCGACGATGGTCATGGCGAGGGCGAGCCACATGCGCATGGTGAGCGGGAAGAAGTACTTCATGAGCGAGGTGGTAAAGTACAGGCTTACGCCCAGAAACAGCAGATAGACGGGGACGTAGAGCGCGGAGAGGGTCTTCCCTACCCACCTCCCCCACACCAGGCACGCGAAGTCGGGCCCCGTCATATTGGGAAATCGGTCGTTGAGCCGCCCGTGCACCCAGCTGATGAAGACACCAATCAGCACGGTGACCAGGAGGGCCCACTGCGCGTCCAGCCGGGCGTAGTGCACGGCCACCGTGGGGTAAATCCAAAACATCACTGGCAGGAAGCTCGACGAGAAGAGCGCGATGGCCTGGAAGGCCGACAGGTTGTACAGGCGCTCGTTCTGCGCGTTCATGTTGGCTCGCCTCCTGCTTGCTTCAGAGAAGATTGCCCTCGCGCGAGATGCGGCAGGTCACGGTCACGTGGATGCGCGCGCGACCGAACGCGTCTCCCCAGTGATCTCGAATCTCGTAGATGCGCTCGGGGTGACGGATCAGGTAACGATAGCCAAATCCGATGGTGTCGGCCTGGACGGATTGAAGCGCGCGAAGGACTCGCACACAGTTGTCTCGCAGATACCGCTCCACGACGTCCTCATATCGCTCCACCTCCCGATTCGTGAGCGGGCGCTGCGCCATGGTCTCCGTGGAGTTCAGATTGGCGCGAATGTGGATGTCGTCGCACAACACCATGCCCTGCGGCGTCGGAATTTCGCGGAGATGGATCCGCGTGCGGACGACGCGGATGTCGAACGACCGATCCCCGTCGGGGATGGAGATGGAAATGGCGCGAACCTGACCTGTGAGAAAGTTGTAAAATACGGTATCGTCCGGCGTGAGCCATCCGACCGGCTGATAGCCAAAATACAGCTCCGTGCCTTCGATTCGGAGGCTGTCATCCGCCGCTTCCACGAGTGGGACGTGTGGCTCCCGGCCGATGAGCTCAGCGTCCCTCCAAAATTGCCACAATTTTTCCGGTGCCGAATAACCTCGCTGGGGCATGTCGTTGTACCACATCGCTTCAATGGTGGTCGCCGGAGGCGCGTTGGTCCTCGCCTCCAGGACGGACCGCGCCGAATCTCGGGTCGCCACGACGTACGCGAGCTTGTCGATGGTCTCGTCTCGCATCAATTGTTCCGTGACGCGGGTGAGATCCCGCTCGCTCAGGCCCGTCTGGAACACGACCGCCTCCAGATTGCCGAGAAAAAACGCCTTGTCGTACATCGTCTGGGCGCGGGAGATGGCGGATTGCACCGAGGTCGCCTCGACGTAAAAGTTCTTGTAGGGAACGGCCTCGCCCCCCTGGCGCCCGCCGGTGCCAAGACCTGGGCTCTGCGACGTTGTGACTTCCAGATTGGGAACCTGAAGCGTGAAGGCCAGCATGTCCGGCTTGTCCGGCACCGGATCCACGCCGATGCCGATGATCTGCGAGCGGTCGTTGATCTTCTGGTAGTCGCCGCATCCGCTCGCAAGGAAGAGGAGCGCAGCCGCCTGCGCGGCGAGCAGCCAGCGCGCGCGCCGGATCGTCATAGGTCCAACCGCTTCCTCTTGCGCCAGTTCGCTTTCTGGCGGCGCGCGTCATGTTGTGGCCTCTTGCCACCAGGTTCCCACTTCTCGAGCTGCGGGTTGGGCATGGGCACCATCAGATCCGTCTCGCCCGTGGTATCCACGGGATGCAGGTGTTCGGGGCGCCTGTCCAGTACCGTGATGGGAAGCCGCACAAGTCCGTCGAGGAACACGTCCTTGACGTGATCGCCTCCCAGTGGATCGACATACGGGATGCCAAACGAATAGAGATTGCAGATCTCAAACAAGGTCCAGATGGTGGCAAGAACGACGCCGTAGAACCCGAGCAGCGTGGCCGCGACAATCATAACCCATCCGCCGAGGCGCGACATCACGGTGAACTCATAGCTCGGCGTCACGAACACGGAGACCGCGGACAGCGCCACCACGATGAGGAGCACATTGGAGACGATGCCGGCCTGGACGATGGCTTCGCCCACGACCAGACCGCCGACGATGCTAATGGCCTGCCCCATTTGCCTCGGCATGCGCAGCGTGGCCTCGCGCAGGATCTCGACAACGAGTTGCATGATGATGACCTCCATCACGGCTGGGAACGGCACGCCCTGCCGCGACTGGGCGATTTGCAGCGCCATCGTCTTCGGCAGAAGGTCCGGGCTGTAGTCGACAAACGCGATGTACAGCGCCGGAAGCCAGACGGCGAGGATGAACGCGATCACGCGGAGGACCCGCATGAACGTCGCTTCCCACCAGGTGTGCATGTAGTCCTCGACGGTCTGGAAGAAGTCCTGGAACGTCGCCGGCGCCAGAAGCACGGTCGGATCGCCGTCCACGACAATGGCCACCTTGCCCTGGTTGAGTTCCATGCACGTCCCATCCACGCGGGAGGTCATGCGCACGAGGCTGAACAAGGACCACGGGTGATCCACGATGCGCTGCTCCACCGCCGCGGAGCCGTTGATGATGTCGGTGTGGATGGCCTCGAGCCGCTTGGACACGGTCTCCACGAGAATGGGATTCGCGATGTCGCGCACGTACACCATGGCCACGACGCGGTGCGAGCGCACGCCAATGGACCAGCGCTTGATGACCAGCGTGTCCGTGGACATGTACTGGCGGATCATGCCGAGATTGATGTCGATGTTCTCCACGAAGGCGACCTGCGATCCGCGGGTCGACGTCTCCAGGATGGGCTGGTCGGGCGCGCGGTGTTCCACCGCCTTCGCGCTGATGACGATGGCGGGAGGGTGGCCGTCGAGCAGCATCACCAGCTTCCCCGCCGAAATGGCCTCCTTCAGCTCGAAGGTGCTCGCCATGAACATGGTCTCCGATCCCGTCAGCACGCGCTCCACGAGGTACTGCGGCAGTGGGCGCGGCGTGCGGCGCGGGAAGCGGTGGCGGTGAATGGCCCGCAGCGTGTCCTCGACCGCGCGCTTGTCGCAGATGCTGGTGTAAAAGAGGAGCGCGCCCGACACCTTGCCAATTTCGAAGATCCGCACGACGAAGTCGTCGCTCTGTCCGACCGTGCTTCGGAAGTATTTCAGTGCGTCATCCAGCTTGCCAGTGTAGGTCGGCATATCGCGCTGGTTCGGAATCCGCGGGCGATACCGGCCGCGGACGGGGTTCGTGAATCCGAACCGCTCGGTAAACGACTTGAACCAGTGCATGGACTTCCCTCCCCTGGCCTCGACCTCTATTCTCTTCCAAATTCAACCTCATCATGCAGGCATAACGCAAGAACCGTCGATTCAAGCTAAGGGCGAAGGCAAGGGAGGAGGCGGAAAGATGACCTTGTCAACGCTGACGCTTCGCGACGCCACGTGTCCCCTGTGCGCGAACAAGGTCTCCGTGGCGCTGCATGCGGTGGAAGGCGTGCGCCACTTCGACGTGGATCTGGCCGATCAGATTGCGGTTGTGACGTTCGACGACGACGTCGTGGGCCGGGACCACATCTGCCGGATCATCGACCGGGCGCATTGCGACGATCACGGCCCCGTGATGTGAAGTTTTGAACGCATTTCAACGAACGTGTGGTATCACGGAGGAGAGCGAGGGATGATGCAGAGAGGGTGAGGCCGACATGAGGCGAAGGCAGGCCATCCTTCCGGTCGCCAGGCGCGCTCACGCGTGGCGTCGGCGGCTCGGATGGGTCGCTTCGGGCGCGCTTTTGGCCGTGGGCGGATGGTGCGTGGGGTGGCTGCAGAGCCGGGACACGAGCGTGCTCGCGGCCGACGGCAC
Source organism: Alicyclobacillus acidocaldarius subsp. acidocaldarius DSM 446 (assembly GCF_000024285.1). GTDB lineage: Bacteria > Bacillota > Bacilli > Alicyclobacillales > Alicyclobacillaceae > Alicyclobacillus > Alicyclobacillus acidocaldarius. Next base: position 2,008,988 of record NC_013205.1, on the reverse strand, counting down.
GGCCGCCTTGTCGGCTCGGTTGACGACGGAGAAGGTGATGGTCGTCGGCGGATCCATGGCGCACGGGTGGAAGGATCCTCACGACGACAGCTACCTCCGCCGCGCCTTCGCCGCGCTGTCGGCCTCGACGGACACCACGTACACGTACGACGATCGGACGGTGGTCGGCGGATCGCCGGTGACGCTTGACCGAGACGGCAAGTACCAGGCATGGCTGGAGGAAGATCGGCCTCAGGTGGTCGTCCTCTCGTGGGGGCTTCTCAACGATATCTACGACAAGACGCCGTTGGAGGCGTTTCGGCAAGCCATCGCGGACGAAATCGAGGAAGCGCTCGCGCAGCACGCGGTGGTGCTCGTGGTCACTTCACCGGTCACCAAAGCCACCGCGACGTACAATCACGCCGAGGACGAGGCGTACATGCAGGTGGAGAGCGACGTCGTCGCCTCGTTTGACAACCCGGACGTCTACTATCTCGACTTGAACCGCGACATGACGCTGTATATGGAAGCTCATCATCAAACGTGGACAATGTACTATGGGGACGCCTGGCATCCGAATGAGGCCGGGCACGTTCTCGCGGGGCGACTGTTGTTCGACGAACTCGTGTCCACGTTCGGCATGGGCCCCATCGCGTGGCAGCCGACGGGATCGCCCAACCCCGGGAACGCCACGGGGAACGCCACGGGGAACGCCACGGGGAACGCCACGGGGAACGCCACGGGGAACGCCACGGGGAACGCCACGGGGAACGCCACGGGGAACGCCACGGGGAACGCCACGGGGGCGGGCGGCGCAAACGCTTCCCGGCCAGTCGCTTGAGGGGCCCGACACAACGGCCGGCATGCGGATGTGCCCTTCTCGCGTATGCTGAAGCGACCATGTGCGAGGAGGGTGTCCCGTGCTGCGGCAGATGTGCAAAGGCAAGCTCCACCGCGTTCGCGTCACGCAGGCGGATCTCAACTACGTGGGCAGCATCACGCTCGATCCCGTCCTCATGCGGGCCGCGCGCATTCGCCCGTACGAGATGGTGCAGATCACCAACCTGGAAAACGGCGTTCTGTGGTCGACGTACGCCATTCCCGGAGATGAGGGATCCGGCATCGTCTGCCTCAACGGTCCGCCGGCGCGCCACTTTCAGCCAGGCGATCGCGTCATCGTCTTGTCGCTCGCGTGGGTGGACGAGGCGGAATGGGAGACCTTCAGGGCGGCCGTGGTCCTGGTGGACGACGACAACCGCATCACGTCCATCGTGACGACCAAACCTGCGGACGATTGGCAGGACGATCTCGGCGGGTGAGCCGCCGAGATCGCCCGCTGCCCATTGCATAAGCAAAACCGTTCTGATACACTAATTCCGACTTAATAATAATGATTACTATGTTTTAGGCGCCGGCGAGCGGCGAGTGTGGAAAGAGGGATGCGGGATGGTCTTAGCGGCTTGGCTGGTCGCCATGTTTTTCGCAGCCAATATCGGGGCGAGCGGTACAGCGGCCTCCATGGGCGCCGCGTACGGTGCCGGGGCGGTTCGCCGGAAGTGGATGGCGCTCTTTCTCGTCTCCGTGTTCGCGTTCCTCGGGGCGACCCTGGGAGGCGGCAGGGTGGTTTCCACCATCTCGAACGGGATTGTCCCGTCGCGGCTCGTGACGGTCGAAATCACGCTCATCGTCCTGGCCGCCGCGTGCGCGACGCTGTTTATCTCCAACGTCGTCGGCGTGCCGCTGTCGACGAGCGAGGTGACGGTCGGAGCCGTGGTGGGGGCGGGACTCGCGGTCGGGCACGTGCACACAGGCCGGTTGGCGTTCATCGTGTCCATGTGGCTCGTGGTCCCCTTCCTGTCGATGGTGCTTTCGTATCTGCTCGGCCTCATCGCGCGCAGGCTCGACCCGTGGGTCGGCAAGCGCGGGCGCGCGGTGGCAGCCGCGCTGCACGTGGTTCTTCTCGCCTCTGGATGCTACGAGGCGTTCTCTGCCGGTATGCACAACGTCGCCAACGCGGTCGGACCCCTCGTCGCGTCCCACGTGTTGACCGTGCACGCCGGCCTGTACTGGGGTGCGCTGTTTGTCGCCCTGGGCGCGTTTGCGCTTGGCGGGCGCGTGCTCGAGACCAATGCTAAGCGGATCACCAATCTGTCTGTGCTTCAAGGCATTGTGGTCTCGGTCACCAGCGCGAGCTTGGTCCTGGCTGCCGCGCTCGGCGGCATCCCTGTGCCCCAGGTTCAGGCGACGACGCTCGCCATCTTCGGCGTCGGTCAATCGCACATCGGACTCGATGTGTGGCGCCAGAAGGTGGTTCGGACCATCCTCAAGACGTGGCTGGTTTCGCCGCTCGTCGCGATGCTCGCGAGCTATCTCGTCATTGAGGCGGTGGTGATGGGCTCGTACGTCCCGCTCGTCGTTTCAATTGGATCCGTCGTGGTCGCCTTGTTGTACTGGAGCATGCGGCCTCAGCCGGCGCTCCGAGCGGCACGCGCGGAAAAGCCGGCGTGGACGGCGGCGCCTGTTCGAAAGGGCCAGGCGGCGGATCGCCACGATATCGTCTAGGAGACGGCCGTCGCGCGTAAGCCGCCTACAAAGGCCATTCCGCTCGACACCGCGATGGGCAGGAGGAGCAGCCACGCGATGTGAGCAGGGATATTGCCAATCAAGAAAATGCCCATGGAAATGCCCATGAACACCTCCATCATGAGCTCGGACATTTCGAGGAGCGAGCGCGGACGAAGTGCGATCACGCCCGCCAGACAGCCCACCGCGGCCGCCGAAGTCCCCCCGAGCGCCTTGCTCCGGCAGGCGAGTTCCACGGCGAGCTGCACAGCGAAGGTCAGCCGCATCAGGTGAGCGGGCGAGAAGCTCCATCCCGCGAGCGGGCCTCGTCCAAGTCGCCGGGCGCTTTGGAACACAGCGAAGCCCTCCATCCAGAGGACGCACATCACCACCGCGAACAACACCGGACATCCCCCCCTGCGCTATGATAGGATATGATGGCGTGTTTCGCCCGAGACCCCTCGCTTTGCTGCCGTCGAGGCCTGTGCTACACTGATGGCGTTGCGTTCGTGGGTGCGTGTCGCCATACACGCCGAGGACAGCGCGAAGACGCGGAAAGGTGGGGGTCAGCATGCCCATCAAGGTGCCGGACGATCTGCCCGCGAAAGAAATTCTCGCCGCCGAGCAGATCTTTGTCATGGGCTATCAGCGGGCGTTCACGCAGGACATCCGTCCTCTCAAAATCTTGATCCTCAACCTCATGCCGAAAAAAGAGGTCACCGAGACGCAGCTTCTTCGCCTGCTTGGAAACTCGCCTCTGCAGGTGGAGGTCACGCTCCTGCGCATGCGCTCCCACGTGGCGAAAAATACGCCGGCTGAGCACCTGGAGATGTTTTATCAGACGTTTGATGAGGTGTCCGAGCAGGCGTTTGACGGCATGATCATCACGGGCGCTCCCGTTGAGCACCTTCCCTTTGAAGAAGTGACGTACTGGGACGAGTTGTGCGAGATCCTGGACTGGACGCGATCGGCGGTGACGTCCACCTTGCACATCTGTTGGGCGGCGCAGGCGGGCCTGTACAGGCACTACGGCATTCCGAAGCGGCCGCTTGCGGAGAAGTGTTTCGGGGTGTTCGAGCACACGGTCGATTTACGCTGCGACCTGACGCGCGGATTCGACGATCGCTTTCTGGCGCCGCATTCCCGCCATACGGACGTCGCCATCGAAGACGTCGCGCGCGTGCCCGAACTGCAAATTTTGTCCACGTCGTCCGAGGCGGGCCTGTATCTCGCCGCGACACCGGACGCGAGCCAGATTTTTGTGACCGGCCACCCCGAGTATGACGCGACGACGCTCGCGGAGGAGTACGAGCGGGACGTCCAGCGCGGAATGGAGATCCAGCTACCCAAGAACTATTTCCCAGGCGATGATCCCACCCAAGCGCCGCTCAATCGCTGGCGAGCCCACGCCAACCTGCTGTTCGCGAACTGGTTGAACTACTGCGTGTATCAGGTGACACCGTACGATCTCAGCGGCCGCGTCCGCAAGCGCCAGGCTCAAGCGTGACGGTTCGACAGGTCCTCATGCAGATCGACAAAATCGCCACGATTTTGTCTACATTCCTCCGCGATCGCGTCCGACGGACGTCGTATAATGGTGAGCGTTGGTGCTTGGCTGTCGTTTGGGGTAGGGGGATAGTATGTCAGAAAAAGGACAGACGACGGACCTCATTGAACATCTGCGAAAAAAGATGATGGAGCGCGCCGCCGAGGCCCGCAGCCTGCAGGACAGCGAAGTCATTCGCCTCAGCCAACTGTTGGATCTTCATCTCGTCGCGCTGATGCGCCCTCGTCCTGCCGGGGAAGCGCACACCGCGCAAAGGCCGGGGCATTGCGATCTGCCGCCCGCGTCGGGTGAAGGGCGTAGGCTGGATGCTTCGCGCATTCGCCTGCACCGGAGGCGCTTTCAGGTCATCGGCCGGGCGCTTGACACCACCGGGTGGTCGTAGGGCGCGCCGTTGACGCGCTGGCCATGAACCGGTAGGCTGTCTACAGAGTCCATTGGACAGATGTTCGTGGCAAAGGATGTGCAGCGGCTGTGCACTCGTACTGGTTCTTCATTGGCTCCTTCCCGGTTCGCTCATACAGCACGATTTTTGCGCTCGCGTTTCTGCTCGGCCTCGGTGTGACCCTTTATCTCGCGAAAATCCGAGGCAATCCTGGAGATGCGGACCACTGGTGGGGGCTCGCGCCCTGGCTTCTCGTGGGCGGCATTGTGGGTGCCCGGTTTTGGCAGGTCTTCTTTTTCGACTGGGGCTACTACTCTGCGCATCCCGGGCAGATTGTCCAGGTGTGGAACGGCGGCCTGTCCATTCAGGGTGGGATTGCGGGCGCGCTGGTGGCGGCCATCTGGTATCTGCGCAGGCATCGCTTGAGTTTCCTGCATTTCGCGGACATTGCCACGCCGGGGATCCTCTTGGGACAGAGCATCGGGCGGGATGCCGACTTTATGAACGGCAGTGCGTTTGGCGCGCCGACACACAAGGGCTTCGGCGAGGTGTATCCGCCGGGCACGCTCGCGTACGAGACCTACGGAAGCCAGCCCCTGTGGCCCGCGGTGACGTGGGAGGGCATGGTGGACGTCGCCCTGTTCGCGCTGTTGTTCGTGATCTTGCAGCGCAAAAAGGGCTGGCCGCTCGGCTTTCCATTTGCCTACTATCTCGTGGCCTACAACGTGTGTCGTTTCTTTTTGGAGATGCTGCGTGGAGACTCGCCCCGCGGCGCCTTTGGCTGGGATGCCGCACAGTGGACGGCGCTCGTATCGGTCGCCGTGGGGCTGGCGCTTTTGATTTGGGTGTTTCTCAAGGAGAAGCGAAAGACGCCGCTCGGCGTCCACGACAAGATGGGCGAGGGCGAATGAAAAGGGCGGAGCACCTGTCGTCAGGCGCTCCGCCTTTGCGTTTTTGCTGCGCGCGGCCGCTCAGCGAGCGGAACTGAGGGCCGCGGAGCCCGATTCGCGAAAGCTGCACGTGATCTGAAGCGCCTTGCGAATGTCGTCCGCCACCTTTGCGTCCGCCGTGTCCTCCGCGATGTCTTGAATCCTGCGGCCGGTTTCAATCTGGATCTCGCCGCCTTTGACCCTCGACACCTCGTGCGGCTCGACGCCCAACTCCAGCGCGAGCCACCTCGAGAGGCGGAGCAAAAGCGACAATTTCTTGGCGCGCGGGTCTCGGTGATCGAAGCGGACGACCTGAGCCACGAGCTGCCACTCGGCGGGTCTGAGTCCGTACAGGTCCGAGTGAAGCACCAGATACGCGGCGTGATCGCGCCATCGCTCGGGGTGGACAAACGCGCCCGCGCCTTCGAGCTGAGCCGCGGTCCACAGGACCAGCCTGTCGCTCGCGTCGAGGTTGAGCCGCTGAGACAGCTCCGCGCCGAGCCGCATGGCCATGTCGGCGACAGCGCCCGCTGCGGCGCGATCGATCCGAAAGTGGCGCTGGAAATTCCGGACGCTGAACTCGAGCACCGACGGTACCACCGGATCGGCAGACCCGAGCATTCGTTCGAACAACAGCCCTTCTCGAATGCCGCATCGGCTGACGAAGAGCGAGGGGGGCTTCAGGGTCCGAACGAACGTGGCCAATACGGCGAGTCCCGTGGTGATGATCTCCGCCCGGTGCTTTGCAATGCCCTTCATTTTGCGCCGCTTGTTGACGCTCATTTGCTGAAGCTGTTTAAGTTTAACCTCGACGTACGAGGCCGGCAGCTCAAAGCCGTGCAGCCGCGGCGTCTTCCGGTGCGTCTCCGCCAGAAACAGCTTCGCCAAGGCGCGCGCCGTCCCGCCGAGCCCAATGAGCGGAAGCAGTTCGCCTTCCTGCACCCACGCATGCTCTGCGAGCGCCTCCGCTGCCCGGTCGCTCGCCATTCTCACGCACGCCTGCTCCCCGTATCTGCCGAACATCTCGCGGAGGTTGAGCGCCCCGTAAGGCAGGCTCGCCGCCCGTATCAGCGCGCGGTCCCGCATGAGGGCGATTTCGCTCGACGCTCCACCGATATCGAAAATGACGGCATTTTGAATCGGCATGGTGTTGACCACGCCGAGAAACCCATACCGGGCCTCCTCTTCGCCCGTGAGAATGCGAAAACGCAGGCCAGTGTCCTGTTCGATCTTCCGCCTCACGTCGTCGCCGTTCTCCGCCTGGCGAAGCGCCGCAGTCGCAACCGGCATCCATTCGTCGACGTCGTGCAGCGCGCCTTGCCGCACGAACTGGCGCAGACAGGCGATGGCGCGTTCCACGCTTGCGTCGGTCAACCGGCGGTTGCCCGTCATGCCCTCGGCCAGTCGGACGTTCTGCTTCACTTCATACACGGGGCGATACGATTCCCCGTCGATCTCGAAAATGGACATTCGGCACGAGTTCGATCCGAGATCGACGATGGCCACGCGATTCGACATCGATTCTTCTCACATCCACAGCTTGGCGATTTGACTTCATTTCAATCCAATGTACAGCCTCTTCGAGGCAATCGCAACGCCAGCCGAGTCAACATTTGGCGCGCCGCGCGGAGCATACGGTCGAATGGCCCGGTCACACTACAGGTGTCATCACCACCACATAAGGAGGGAATGCAAGATGGCAAACAACTCGGGTAGCAATCGCACGCTCGTTCCGCAGGCTTCGAAGGCGCTGGATCAGATGAAGTACGAGATCGCGACGGAGTTCGGGGTCAACCTTGGCCCGGACACCACCTCCCGCCAGAACGGCTCGGTGGGTGGCGAGATCACGAAGCGCCTCGTGGCGTACGCGGAGCAAAGCCTCGCGGGCCGCGCGTAAACAGGCGGCGAACGAGAACGAGCTGCCAACGGGATGTCCGTTGGCAGCTCGCTTCATGGTGTCCGGATGGACGAGAGGAGATGGGGGAGCTCGGCCATCGACCGAATGACCGCGTGCGGCGCGCGCCCATAGGGCAGTGCGCGGCCGTCGGTTCGGTTGAGGTGACAGGCGCGAAATCCGAAGTGTTCCGCGGCGGCGGCGTCCCAGTCGTTGCTCGACACGAACACGACGTCCCGCTTCTCCGCTTTAAGGACCTGAAGCGCATGTTGGTAAGCGCGGCGCGCGGGTTTGTAGGTCCGAACGGGATCCACGCTCACGACGTGATCGAACGCAAACAGGAGGCCGTGCCGGGACAGGGCCGCCTGGAGCGCGCGCAGCGTGCCGTTCGACAGGATGGCGAGTTGCTCGCCGCGAAGCCGATTGAGGCCTTCCGCGACGTCGGGGAACAGAGGCAGGTGGTCCTGCGCGCGGGCGATTCGCTCCAGGGTCTCTGGTTCGAAGCGCCCCTGCAAGACGTGCGCCACCGCGTCGCGCGTCACGCGGTCGAAGTCGCGGTAGGCTTCGGTGAGGGCCGCATGCCACGCCAGTTGGAGCTGGACGCCGCGAATTTCCGCCGCGAGCCGGGCGGCTTCATCGACTTCAACGCCTTCTTGGGCCAGGGCCTGTGCCATGCCGCCGTGCCAGTCGAAGAGCGTTCCATATGCGTCAAACAGGATGAGCACGATCCGGCCTCCTTCTTTACACCCCGCGCGCGTTCGGATCCCAGATGACCTTGTGCAGCTGCAGGCTCAGCTTCACGTCGCGCAGGCGATGCTTCAGGATGAGCGCCACGAGATCCCGAGGCGGCATGGTCTCCCACACCGGGCTCATCAGGATGGTCGCTCGCGTGGGATGGGCCTCCATGACCTCCAGGGCGCGCGCGAAGTCGCGCTCGTCGGCGATCACAAATTTCACCTCGTCCCGCTCGGACAAGGACGTCAGGTGCTCGCCGATCATGCGGCTCTCTTCTCCGCTCGCGGGCAGCTTGTAGTCGACGATGAACCGCACCACGTCGCGCAGCCGGGCCGAGGCGTCGCGCAACCGGACGTACGGGCGCACGTCGATGGCGCCGTTCGTCTCGACGTGCACGTCCCGAACGGATGGGATGCCCGCGATGGCCTCAATGAGCAACTGCGACTTGTGCCGATGGATCAGGGGCTCGCCGCCCGTGAGGCACACGTTCGGCCAGCCAAACGCCTCGACCTGCTCGGCGATCTCCCGAAGCGTCGCATGAAAGGCCGGGCGCTCCGGCGCATAGCTGTACGGCGTGTCGCACCACGTGCAGCGCAGATTGCAGTGGAACACCCGCACGAAGGTGGTGGGGAAGCCCGCCCGCGTTCCCTCGCCCTCGACGGTTTCAAAGATCTCGACCATGGGCAGCGAGATCTGGCCGGGATCGCCGCGCTTCGCCTCTTCGTAGGCTTCCTCCCACGGCGCGCGCACGAAAGCGTCACCGCTCACGACATCCACGCCCGTTCGAGCGACGCCCGGCTCGTCGGTGTCTCGTACAGCTCGAGCCGCTCGAGCCGCACGTCGCGATCTCGTCCGTACGCCTCAAGCGCACGCTCCAACTCTTCCCATATCCAGACGATCATGTTCTCCGCCGTCGTGTTCATCGGCGGCAGGACCTCATTCAGGTATTGGTGATCCAGTCGGCGCTTGATCACCTCGTCGAACAGGCGCTTCAAATCGCCGAAGTCCACGACAATGCCGATGTCGTTCACGCGCCCGCTCACGGTGATCACGAGCTTGTACGTGTGGCCGTGAAGATTGGCGCACTTCCCGTCGTAGGCGTGAAGGTGATGGGCCGCGTCAAACGTGAATTCCTTCGTCACGGCCACCCGGCGGTCGTGATATTTCAACTGTGATCGGTCGATGTCGGAGCCGAGCACCTGCAGGCGGCTCGGGATTCCATACGCGCTCACGCGTCTCACTCCTCGCAGAACTCCTGCCATCTTCGCCGACGCCAGGTTTCGCTCACACGACAGAGGCTGTCCCATGGGCGGATGCCCTGGCGACAGCCTGCGCGAAAACCTCGTCTTGTATGCTCTACAGTGCGCGATCTCGCGATGAACACTTGTATCGGCGCTGATATTCATCGCAATCCGAGTCGGTGACCCACTCGTCGCCCCACTTCTGGACAGCTTCCATGACCGGGCGAAGCGCCTCGCCCTTCGGCGTCAACTCGTACACAATCCGCACGGGCGTCTCTGCGTACACCCGCCGAACGACCAGGCCGGCTCGCTCGAGCTCTTTGAATCGCTCGGCCAACATGCGGTCGCTCATGTTGGGAATCATATCCGAGATATCTTTAAAGCGCTTGGGTCCCTCGAGCAAGACGCGAATGATAAGCCCGGTCCAGCGCTTGCCGAGCAACGCAAACGCCCATTCGAATCGGGGGCAAATCTGCTCATGGTTGCCCATGACGATCATCTCCCTAAGCTATTCTACCACAACTCCGACGAAACTCACACGCCATCTGTCGATTTCGCGCCGCACCATTGCGCATCCCGGTCCGTTCTGGTACATCGGAGGAAGACATCAAGCGGAGGAGTGGAGAGCTTGGCGCAAACAGACCTCCATCTGCCCTCGCCGCGCCACGTCGATCCGTCTTGGCGGGCGAAGCTTCAGGCGCGGCTCGACGCGCTCGCGAAACCTACCGGCAGCCTCGGCTCCCTCGAACCCGTGCTTTGCGACATCGCGGCCATCCAAACCACGGAGCATCCGCGCGTCCGCCGCCCGTTCTTTCTGCTCTTCGCGGGCGATCACGGCGTCGCCAAGGACCGCCCCATCTCTCGCTACGGCCAACACGTGACCGAGGAGATGGTGAACCACATCGCCTCCGGCCGCAGCGTATCCACCGTATTGGCGAGATCGTTCGGGGTCCCTTGGCGCGTCTACGACGTCGGCATGGTGTCCACGCCCAGCCATCCGGACGTTCGGCGGTGCAAGGTGGCCGCGGGCACCCGCGACTTCACGCGCGGGCCGGCCATGACGCTCGACGAGTGCGCGGCGGCGATTCGGATTGGCATGCAGGCCGTGCGCGACGCACGCGAGGACGGCGCGGATCTCGTGATCCTCGGCGAGATGGGCATCGGCAACACGACCGCGGCCAGCGCGCTCTCCGCCTGGCTCCTCGGCGTCGATGTCGATCTCGTCGTCGGGACGGGCACGGGCATTCACGAGCAGGCGCTCGCCGAGAAGCGTCTGGTGGTGCGCACCGCCCTCAGCGTGTGGCGCGATCGCGCACCGTCGTTCCCGCAGGGAGACGCGCGCTGGCTGGCAGGGCTCGCGCACCTGGGCGGCCTGGAACTGGCGTCCATCTGCGGTGCCGTGCTCGAGGCCGCCGCCATCGGGCTGCCGGTCCTTCTGGACGGCGTGCTCGTCGGCGCCTGCGCCCTCTGGGCGGAACGCACGCGGCCGGGCGTCCGCGACTACCTGATTGCGGGCCATCTGTCGCCCGAACCCGCGCACGCGCTGTTGCTTGGCGAGCTCCGCAAACGCCCGCTCCTCGATCTCGGCCTTCGCGTGGGCGAGGGATCGGGCGCGCTCATGGCGTGGCCCATCCTGAGGGCTGGGCTCGACGTGCTCGAGGGCACCGCCATCTTTTCGGAACGAGCAAGGTCAGGGAGGGATGTGGAATGAGGTTGTACACGCGCGGGGGCGATCGCGGCACCACCGCCCTCATCGGCGGCGAGCGCAGGCACAAGGGCGACAGGCGCATCGAAGCGTACGGGGCGGTGGACGAGGCGTGCGCGGCGCTTGGGCTCGCCACGAGTCTGATGCAGGATGAGCGGCTGTCGGACATGCGCCGTCTCGCCGTCTGGTTGCAGCAGCGCTTGTGGGACGTGGGCGCGGATTTGGCGGCGCCGCCTTCCGCGAAGGATTACGTGCCCAAGGTGGGCGCGTCGTGGGCGGATGACCTTGAACCCCTCATCGACAAGTATCAGGAAGAGGGGCCACCGCTCACCCAATTTGTGCTCCGCCAGGGAAGCCCCGCAGGGGCGGCGCTCCATTTGGCGTGCACGGTCGTTCGGCGCGCAGAGCGCGAGGCGTGGCGCCTCGCCGCGGAAGAACCCGTGCCGGAAGCGGCTCTGCGCTTTCTGAACCGCTTGTCGGATTTGTTGTTTGTCATGGCCCGAGCGGCAAACGCGCGCGCGGGCGTGGACGAGATCGCGTACGAGCACAGCCCCGTCGTCTTTCGCGACGGCAAGTGACGGTCAAGCGGCGCGAGGCGCGAACTTTGCCGGCGAGCGTTGAGGCTCAGGCTGGTTCCGCCCGGGGCCTCTTATGCATGGAGTCAATGCGCCAGCTGGAACTCGCGCTGCCAGCCGCCGTCCATGAGCCAGGCGTAAAGCGGCGCGGACCTCAGGTACCACGTGTGCGATCCTTCGGTGAACGTCACGACGTCTGGCACGTGCTGAATGAACTTGGACAGCGGTTCGCCCCGGCCTGAGAAATAGGTGATCGGCACGAGCGTGGCGGTCGCGCCGGACGCGAGTTGGAGAAACACCTCGGGAGGACCCACATTGGCATTCACGACGATGGGCGGGCCCGGAAGCTTCGGGATGTTCACCTGCACGGGGCGGGCCTGCCTCATCCATTCCGCGATTTCCGCCTCGACTTGGGCGGGGTGGATGGGCTCATACCCGAGTCCCGCCAGGCCTGCGGTGATGGACACGTTGCGCATGTCCTGCACCGTAGGAATCGGCGGGTGGGACGAAGATGGGCTCACGCTCGCTCGGAGGGGGCCCGAGCCTAGAGCGCCGTCAGCCGCAGCCGCGACAGGGAGACTTGCCGCGAGGCAGATGGCAAGCGACGCAATCTTTCCCCACATGCGCATGACCTCCTTCTTTCCTATAGACGTCTGTCAACCGCGTCTTGTGACACGCGCGCCGTTTGACAAGCCATCCGCCCGCATCTACGATGGAAGTCGATCCAGGTCGCTGGGTGCTTCGCGCGGCAACGCGGCGAAGAGAATAGGGAAGCCGGTGAGAATCCGGCGCGGTCCCGCCACTGTGAACAGGAAAGCGGGCTCTGTCGAGCCAGCCGCGACGCCACTGCCGTCTTGGTGGGAAGGCGCGCGGACGAAGACCTGTGAGCCAGGAGACCTGCCCAGCGACACGCGGGCGCCCTTCGAGGAAAGGCGCGTGCACGCGCGCGGGCATTCCGTCCGCCATTTCTTCGAATGGGACCGCTCCACGTACAGATTGGGGGGTCCACACGTGTTGAAACATGGGATGTTCAAAGGAACCGCGTTGGCTGCGGCGCTTGCGCTCAGCGCCATGGTCTCAGGTTGCGGCACGCCGCACGCCACGCAAAACAGCCTCACCTCCAACTCGAGCGCAGCCTCAGCCATTTCGTACCCCATGACCGTGAAGGACGACATGGGGAACACGGTCACCCTGAAACACCAGCCGATGCGCATCGTGTCCGGTTCGGAGGGCACGGACGAGATCCTCGTCTCGCTCGTCCCCAGATCTCGCATCGCGCTCGTGACGACCATGGCGTCCAATCCCGAGTACTCGAATGTGGTCGCCCAGGTCAAGGGCATTCCCGCTTGGAGCGGGGACGACCCGGAACAGGCGCTGGCCGTCCATCCCGATCTCGTCCTCGAGGCGGGCTACGTCACGAAGAGCGTGCTCGATCAACTCCATCAAGCCGGCGTCCCCATGTACGCGTTCAGCCTGAATGACTTCAACTCCATCGCCGACATCGAGAAGAACATCCTGACCGTCGGCCGGCTCGTCGGCGAGCCCGCCAAGGCCAACGCGCTCGTCGCCAACATGAAGCAGGACATCACGCAAATCGAAGGCGCGGTTCAAGGCCAACCGCGGCCGACCGTCCTCGACTACGGCTCGTATGGCTATGCGGCCGGTCGCGACACGACCGTCGACGACATCATCCGCGACGCGGGCGGCGTGAACGTGGCGCACATGTTGAACGGGTGGCAGAAGATCACGGACGAGCAGATCGTGAAGTGGAACCCGGACGTGATCATCGACTCGTCCGACGACGCGGCCTTCCTGAAGAAACTTGCCTCGGATCCGGCGCTGCAGTCGGTCACCGCGGTGCGCGAGCATCACCTGTACGCCATCAACAGCGCCGATCTTTCCTCGGTGTCGCAGTATGTCGTCCGCGCCGTGTACGACGTCGCGAAGGTGCTGCACCCCACCGCGCACCTGAAGGCGCCGAAGGTGATGGCATGACTAGGCGCCGCGCCTGGGCCTTTGGGGCGCTCGCATGTGCGCTTCTCGCCTCGGCCGCGCTCGAGATCGGCATCGGGCCCGTCTCCATCCCCTTTTGGCAGATTCCGGCCGACACGTGGGCGTACTTCGCAGGCCATCGCGGCCTTGATGCGGTGGTCGTGGGCGCGATTCGCTGGCCTCGGCTCGTCGTGGCCGTGTTGGCGGGATCCGCGCTCGCGCTCTCAGGGGCTGTGCTTCAGGCCATCCTGCGCAACCCCATGGCGGACCCGGGCGTCATCGGCGTGTCGAGCGGCGGCGCGCTCGGGGCCGTGATCGCCGTCGCGACGGGGCTTTCTGCGCGCTATCAAGCGGCCACGCCCGCTCTGGCCTTCGCCTTCGGACTGGCGGTGGCCGCTGGGATCTACCGGCTTGCGACGCGGGCCCAGCGCACCGATATGTATCGGCTGCTCCTCGCGGGCGTCGCCCTGAGTTCGCTGTGCAGCGCCGTCATCACGGCCATCCTCGACCTATCTCCGCTCGAGGAAATGCAGCAGATGATGTTCTGGCTGTTCGGCGGCCTGGACGGATCGAACTGGACGGAGGCCGCGATGCTCGCGGCGGTCAACGCAATCGCGTTGACCGTCTTTTTGCGGCTCGCCTTTGCGTACGACATCCTCACGACGGGCGAGGAGCACGCGGAGGCGGTGGGCGTGGACGTGGAGCGAATCAAGCGCGCCTCCCTCGCCATCGCCGCGCTCATCGTGAGCGTGGCCGTGAGCACCACAGGCGTCATCTCGTTCGTCGGCCTCATCGTGCCGCACATCCTGCGGCGCCTCATGGGCGCGAATCACCGCCCGCTCCTCGCCGCGTCCGCGATGGGCGGCGCGGTGCTTCTCACGCTGTCCGATCTCGTCGGCCGGACCGCGGTTCAGCCCGCCGAGTTGAACGTCGGCATCGTGACGTCGTGCCTCGGCGTGCCCTTTTTTCTCTATCTGTTGTACCGACAGCGGCGTGGAAGGGACGCGGGCCTATGATCCAGATCCATCACCTCCACTACCATCCCATTCTGCGGGACATCTGCGCCGAATTCGCGCCAGGCGAGATGGTGGGCCTGGTGGGCCCAAACGGCGCAGGGAAGACCACGCTCCTGCGCACGATGGCAGGCGTGCTTCGCCCGACGGGCGGCATGGTTCAGGTTATGGGCGAGCCCGTTCACGCGCGCGAACCCCGCTGGCGCGCTCGCCGCGTGGCGTATCTTCCGCAGTTTCTCGCGGACGACATCCCCTTTACCGTGCGCGAGTTCGTCGAGATGGGTCGATACAGCCACGCGCCGCGAGGTGTGCTGGACAGGGCAGACGCGGCCGCGGTGGACGAGGCGCTCGCTGTGATGGGGCTAAGGGGGTACGAAGACACGCCGCTCGCGCATCTCTCTGGGGGCGAGCGACAGCGGGCGGCCATCGCGCGCTGTCTGGCTCAGGGAGCGCCCATTTTGCTCCTGGACGAGCCCATCGCGAGCCTCGACATCCATTATCAGCTCGACATCCTGGCCAGGCTTCGCGCCCTCGCGGCGGAAGGCCGCCTGGTCATCATCGCCCTTCACCATTTGGAGCTCGCCCTCTCTCACTGTCACCGCACGGTCTGCCTGCACCGCGGTCGGTTGGTCGCCGACGGATCGCCCGACGAGGTGTTTACGCCTGCGCTTCTGCGCGCCGTCTTTCGCGTCGATGCGCGTCCGTTTCGCGATCCGCACACGGGCGCCCTGCGCCTCAGCGTCAGCGCGGCGATCCCCAGTACTCCTGAATGATGTGGATCAGGTTGTGCACGGTGACCGAGTGCAGCCACACGCGCCCCGGCCCCGTCAGCTCCACCAGGAACAGCCCGTCTCCCGAAAACAGCATGTTGGCGACGCCCTGCATGAGCTGGACGCGGTAGTCGATCCCGTCCGTGAACGCCGCGATGTGGCCGGGATGAACGAGGAGGCTCTCGCCCCGGGCGAGATCGCGCTCGACGATCTCGCCGTCAATCGAAAGAAACGCCATCCCGTCCCCGGCCAGGTGGGTCAGCGCCAGGCCGTTGCCGCCGAGAAACCGGCCGATGTTGAGCGTGACCTCCACGCCGTAGTCCACTGTCGATTCCGCGCAGAGAAAGCTGTGCCGCTCTGCGATCACGCGGCCGTATTGGCGCAGCGGCAGCGCGAGGATATGCCCGGGCATGCGCGTGGTGAACTGCACCACCGATTCGCCTCGCGCTGCGCGGTAGTACGTGAGGAACACGCTGTTGCCGCTCAGCGCTCGCCGAAACATCCCGGCGAGGCCGCCCGGCGCCCGCGTCTCCATGTACGTGCCCGGCGTCATCGCGAGCAGGCACCCCGCCTCCGAAAACACGCTTTCTCCCGGTTCGAGCCGAACCTCCAGGGTCTGCATGGTCGTGCCGTGAATGCGGTAGTCCATCGGCCCAATCCTCCCATCCTCACGCGCAAGGGCACGTCGCGCGATTCCGTTTGGGCGATCGTATCACAAGCGGGACGCGTCGCGTGTCCGATCGCGTCGACTTGACGCGATCGCGAGACATTTATACAATGTAAATGTTAAACGGTAGAAAGATTAGCTGATTATAATGATTTGGCGATTTGAACGATTGAACATCAGGAGGATCGCGGATGAGAGGGGACATGGATGCGCTGACCCAGCGGTTTGCACAGTCGCTCGGGGTGCTGGCGCAGGAGTTCGGCCCGCATTTGCTGAACCGTCTGCACACGGGCCTCACCGCGGGTCAGTTTTTCACCATGCAGATGATCCGGCGCGAAGGGCGGCTCAAGGTGTCGCAGCTCGCGGAACGCTTGGAGGTGACGCCGAGCGCCATCACCGTGATGATCGACCGCCTCGAGCATCATGGCTACGTCTCGCGGGTCCGGGACGAGGAGGACAGGCGGGTGGTCGTGATTGAACTGACGGAGGCCGGGCGCGCCAAGCTCGCCGAGGTGGAGCGGGCGTGGTTCGAAATGATGCGGCAGATGGTGTCGCGGATCGAACCTGGGGCGTTTAAGCAGTGCGTCTCGGCGCTCGAGACGATGGTCGCTGCGGCGAAACAACTGCGCATGGAATCGTACGGGGAAGAGACTCCTCGTCAGGAGGTATGAACTTGAGCGCTTCGTATGAGGTGCAGAGGACGAATCAGATCACCGGGTCGCGCAAGTGGTGGGCGTTTGCCACCGTGCTCGTGACCATGTTCTTCTCGTCGCTGGATCAGACCGTCGTGTCCACGGCCATGCCGACGGTCATCAGTGATTTGCACGGGCTGAACCTGTACACGTGGGTGTTCACTGCGTACATGATCACGTCGTCCATCACGGTGCCCATCTACGGAAAGCTGTCGGACGTGTTTGGGCGTAAGCCGTTTTATTTGTTCGGGCTTGTGATGTTCGGCATCGGATCCGCCATCTCGGGCCAGGCCCACAGCATGTTGGAACTCGTCTGGGCCCGCGCGGTGCAAGGCGTCGGCGCCGGGGCCATGATGAGCATGCCGCGGGCAACCATCGGCGACATCTTTTCGCCGAAGGAGCGCGCGCGTTGGATGGGCGTGATGATGGCCGTGTTTGGGCTCTCGAGCATTGTCGGGCCGGCCATCGGGGGGTTCATTACAGATGACTGGTCTTGGCGATGGGTGTTTTACGTCAACCTGCCGTTTGTCGTCGTCGCCATCGTCGGCGTCGTGTTCGCGCTGCCCACGGTTCGGACGAAGGATCAGGTCAAGGTCGACTGGCAGGGGGCGGCGCTCCTCACCGTCGGCCTCGTGCCCATCCTGCTCGCGCTCACCTGGGCGGGGAGCAAGTACGCGTGGGGCTCGTTTGAAATCGTCGGTATGCTGGCGGGCGGCGCGCTGGTCCTGGTGGCGTTCGTCGTCTGGGAGATGCGCGCGCCGGATCCGCTCGTTGCGCCGTGGTTGTTTCGCAACCGGGTGTTCACGACGTCGCTCGTGCTGCAGCTGCTCGTGGGCATGGCGATGTTCGGAAGCCTCATGTACCTGCCCATCTTCGTGCAGGGCGTGATTGGGCTGAACGCGCAGAACAGCGGTTGGGTCATGACGCCGATGATGGGCGGGTTCATGGTCGGCAGCATGGTTTCGGGGCAGGTGATGTCGAAGACGGGCCGGTACCGCCATGTGGCGTGGATCTCGGGTGCCGTGATCGTCGTGGGTTCGGTTCTGTTGAATCGGGTCGACGTTCACACGTCGTGGCCGACCATCATGGTGGACATGGTCGTCCTGGGCCTTGGCATCGGCGCCTTGATGCCGCTCATGAACATGGCGGTGCAAAACGCGTTTCCGTACCGCGTGATGGGGACGGTGAACGCGAGCCAGCAGTTCGTGAGTTCGCTCGGCGGCGTCATTGCGTCGCCCGTGTTCGGAACGGTGCTGAACCACGCGTTCTCGCGCAAGCTTGGTGAACTGCTGCCGCCTTCCCTGTCGGCGATGAGATCGAAGATGGGATCGCTCAACCCGCAGGCGCTCCTCACGTCGCAGGCGCAGAAGGCCATTGCCGCCGAGTTCGACCGGCTCGGCCCGGCTGGGCAGGCGCTGTACCACCAGCTCATGCAGGCGGTCAAGCTGTCGTTGACGTACGGGATCCAGCAGCTGTTTTTGGTCGGGTTGGTCTTTTCCGCGCTCACGTTCATCGGCACGTTCTTCCTGCCGGAAGTGAAACTGAAGGGCGAGGAGTATTTTCGCAGCGAAGAGACAGAGAAACACGCGGGATAAGCCGCGGCAAACGAAGCCGCTCGAAGGGCTCAAGGAGGGGCCTTCGAGCGGTTCTTTTTTTGTATGGCGAACCCCTGACGGGCCGTTACAAACTGTTCAAGCTCGCGCCGCGGTTTGTTCAAAAACCTATACGAAGAACGCATGTTTTTCGAAGGGCATGGTGATACGATCCAGGTGTAAGGAGCGCTCCAGATTTTCACTCGTGATCACGAGTCCAAGGGGGAGAGCGCATGCCCAGTGAAGTCGCGTTGGCGCGGTGGCAATTCGGCATTACGACGGTGTACCATTTCTTCTTCGTCCCGGTGACCATCGGTCTCGTGTACCTGATTGCCATCATGGAGACCCTGTACGTCGCCAAAAAGGACGACCGTTACAAGCAGATGGCGCAGTTCTGGGGCAAGATCTTTCTCATCAACTTTGCGGTGGGCGTGGTGACGGGCATTCTGCAGGAGTTCCAGTTCGGCATGAACTGGGCGAACTATTCCCGCTTTGTGGGCGACGTGTTTGGCGCGCCGCTCGCCATCGAATCGCTGCTCGCGTTTTTCCTCGAATCGACGTTTTTGGGCGTGTGGATGTTCGGATGGGATAAGCTCTCGAAGCGCATGCACGTCGCGTCCATATGGCTCGTGGCCATCGGGACCACGCTCTCGGCGTTCTGGATCCTGACCGCGAACGCCTTCATGCAGCATCCGGTGGGCTACACGTTGAAGGACGGCCACGCCGAGATGTCGAGCTTCGGGGCGCTCATCACCAACCCGCAGCTCTGGTACGAGTTTCCGCACGTGTTTCTCGGGTCGCTCGTGACCGGCGCGTTCGTCGTAATGGGCATCAGCGCGTATCAGATCCTGCGCAGGCGCCACGTGGAGGTGTTCCAACCGTCGTTCGCTATGGCGTCCATCCTCGGCGTGGCCGCGAGCTTCCTCGTGATGGTTGTCGGGCATGAGCAGGCGCAGTACCTCCTGGTGTCCCAGCCCATGAAGCTGGCGGCCTCGGAGGCGCTCTGGACGACAAGCGGCAGCCCGGCGCCGTGGACGCTGTTTGCCGTCATCCACGCTGGCGCGCACAAGAACACGTGGATGATTCAAATCCCGTATCTGCTCAGCGTCCTCTCGTACAACCGGCTGTACGGCAGCGTGCCGGGCATCCTCGAGCTCCAGCAACAGATGCAGGCGCGTTACGGTCCGGGCAACTACATCCCGGATGTGACGGCGGTCTTCTGGAGTTTCCGGGTCATGGTGTTCGCCGGGCTTCTCATGTTCGCGGCTTCCGCGTGGGGCGTGTGGCGGATCGTGCGGGATCGCCTTGTGCAGAGCCAGCGCTACCTGAGATGGATGATTCCAGCCATCTCGCTGCCCTTCATCGCGAACACCATGGGCTGGATCATGACGGAAATGGGGCGGCAGCCGTGGGTGGTGTACGGTCTCCAGCTGACGAAAGACGGCGTGTCGCCGACGGTGTCGGCAGGCGACGTGCTCGTCACGCTCATCACCTTCACGGTGCTCTACGGGCTTCTCGCCGCGGTGGACTTGTTCCTCATTGCGCGCGTCGTGCGGCAGGGGCCTGTGGAGGGCGATCACGGCGATGAGACGGAGTCGCTGTCGCCTGTGGCGCTGTGACATGAGGCCGACTCGCTCGGGAGGTGCGCGAGATGACGCTTGAATCGTTCTGGTTTGCGGTCATCGCCGTGTTGTTCATCGGTTTCTTCTTCCTTGAGGGCTTCGACTACGGCGTCGGCATCCTGGTTCCTTTTCTCGGCAAGACGGACGACGAGCGCAGGCTTCTCATCAACACCATCGGGCCGTTCTGGGATGCGAACGAGGTGTGGTTCATCACGGCGGGCGGCGCGATGTTCGCCGCCTTCCCGGGGTGGTACGCCACGCTGTTCAGCGGATTTTACATGGCGCTCTTTCTGCTCCTCGTGTCGCTCATCGGGCGCGGCGTGGCGTTCGAATTTCGCAGCAAGGTCGAACACGCAGCCTGGAGAAGGTTCTGGGACTGGGTCATCTTCGGCGGCAGCCTGTTGCCACCACTCTTGTGGGGCGTCGCGCTGGCCAACATGATGCACGGCGTCCCGATCGATCAGAACAAGAACTACGTCGGATCGTTTTGGGATCTCATCAGCCTCTACTCGGTCATGGGCGGCGTGAGCATGACGCTTCTCTTCGTTTTGCACGGGGCGCTCTTCATCTCGCTCAGAACGTCCGGCGTGCTGCAGGAGAGGGCTCGTGCGGCCGCCATGGCCGTGGGCGCCTGGGCGACGGCGGTCACCTTCCTGTTCGTCGTGCTGAGCTATCTCGAGACGGACATGTTCACGCGCCGCGGCATCGACCCGGGCGTCGTGCCCATCCTCGCCGGCTTGGCCCTGTTCTCGGTGCAGTTCTTCATTCGCGCGAAGCGAGACGGTTGGGCGTTCTTCATGACGGGGCTGACCATCGTTCTCTCCACCATCACGGTCTTCATGGATCTGTTCCCGCGCGTGATGGTGAGCTCGCTGAATCCCGCCTGGAGCCTGACGATTTACAACACGGCATCGAATCCGTACTCGCTCAAAGTCATGACCATCGTCGCGCTGACGGTGGTGCCGTTCGTGCTTCTGTACCAAGGGTGGAGCTACTGGGTGTTCCGGAAGCGCCTGTCGAGCGATCACCCGCTCGAATACTGAGGAACGAAGGTGAAGGCCATGCGTTCCATCGCTCATCGTCTGCCGATCGCGACGCGCCGGGAGCGGATCACGTTCCTGCTGGCGTCTTCCGCGGCCGCGCTTGCTGGGCTGCTTGTCTTGCCCCAGGCGTGGTACCTTTCGCGGGCCGTGAGCTCCGTGTTCCCGCGCGCCGGCCGGCCGCACGCGTGGCTCGACGCGCTCTCTGCGTTCCTCGCCGTGATCGCAGCGCGGGCGGCTCTGATGGCAGCCGCCAAGTGGCTGTCGCAGCGCTTCGCGTCGTGTGTCAAGCGGCGCATTCGGCGGGAGATGGTGCGGCAGATTGCCGCGCTTGGGCCCGTGGAGGTGCGCCGCCATCCCGCCGGGGCGTGGCGGACGTGGCTCACGGACGGGATCGACGGGATGGACGCGTATCTCGCGAGCTACCTCCCGCAGGCCGCCGCTTCCGCGGCGGTACCCGTCGCCATCCTCGCCTTCGCAGCTGCGGTGGACCGCTTGACGGCGCTCATCCTTGCCGTGACGGTGCCCTTCATGGTGCTGCTGCTTGTCCTCGTGGGACAGGCGGCGCAGAAGGCTACCGACAGGCGGTTTGAGGCACTCGAACGCCTCGGCGGCCATTTCCTCGACGTGGTTCGCGGGCTTTGGACGCTGAAAGTGTTCGGGCGCAGCCGCGCGCAGGTGGAGATCATCGAGCGGGTGGCCGATGATTACCGGCGGACGACGATGAAGGTGCTCCGGCTCGCGTTTTTGTCTTCGCTCGTGACCGAACTGTTCACGATGGTGAGCATCGGTCTCGTGGCCGTGTCGCTCGGCATCCGCCTATTGAGCGGCCACATGGACTTCGCCGCGGCGCTCGTGCTGCTCCTGCTCGCGCCGGAGTATTACCTGCCGATTCGCACGGCGGGTGCCCAGTATCACGCGGCGCGGGACGGGCTGGCGATGCTCGAGCGGCATCGTGAGGTCCTTGAGACGCCGTCCCCGGCCATGCCGGCACGCGACGGAGGCCGCGCGCCGTTTGTCAGCCCGCAGGGCGTCACCATCGAATTTCGTCACGTCACCGTCCGCTATCCCGGCGCCGCCGAGCCCGCGCTACAGGACGTCTCGTTCCGCATGGGGCCGCGCGAGTTGGTCGCCGTCGTCGGTCCGAGCGGCGCGGGAAAGAGCACGCTCATCGCCGTGCTGCTCGGGTTCATCCGGCCGGAGTCAGGCGAGGTGCTGGTCGGCGGCGTGCCGCTCGACGAGATCGATCGCGACGCGTTTCGATTTCATTTGGGGCTTGTCGCGCAGGAGCCGGCGTGGTTCCACGCGACGCTGCGCGACAACCTCACGTGGAAAGAGGCGCGCTCCGAAGCGGAGATTCGGGAGGCGCTTTTGATGTCGGGGCTCGACGAGGTCATCGAGCGGCTGCCTGGCGGCGTGGACACGGAGCTGGACGGCGAGCGGGTGGCGCTCTCTGGGGGCGAGCGGCAGCGGCTGGCCCTGGCGCGCCTGGTGCTCCGGAGGCCGGCCGTGGCGCTCCTGGACGAGCCGACGCGATCGCTCGATCTCGCCACCGAGCGCGCGCTCGAGGAGCGGCTCGTCCCGTGGCTCAAGGAGCGCACGTCGCTCGCCGTCGTGCATCGGCTGAGCCTCGCGCTCGCGGCGGATCGCGTCCTTGTGCTCGAGGGCGGCCGCCTCGTCGAGGAGGGGCGCCCGGAGGCGCTGCTCCAGGCAAACGGCGCCTTTCGAGCCATGGTGCGGCGCTATCGCGATGAGGAGGTGTCCGCGTGATGCGTCATCTTCGATGGATGTATCGCTGGCTGCGCCCGGCGCAGGGCCGCCTAACCGGCACGTTGGGCCTGTCGATGGGCACCGCGCTCGCGTCCACGGCGATGATGGCCACGGCCGGATACCTCATCTCGGCGTCGGCGCTTCGCCCGCCCACCATCCTGATGCTCTGGGTGCCCATTGTCGCCGTGCGGTTCTTCGGCACGAGCCGGGCGGCCATGCGCTACCTGGACCGCCTCGTCTCGCACGACACCATTTTGCGCCTTGCGGCGCGGCTTCGGGCGCTCGTGTTCGCCCACCTGGACGCTCAACCCGATGCGTGGCTCGGGCGCAGGACGGGTGAGGCGCTCGATCTCGTCCTCGCGGATATGGATCGACTCCAAAGCCTTCTTCTCCGCCTGGTCCTTCCGTTCGCGAGCGCCATAGGCGCGAGCGCCCTCACCGCGGTGTGGCTTTGGCGGATCGATCCGCGCCTCGCGGCCATCTTCGCCGCGGGCGTGGTCCTGGTGGGTGCGGTCCTGCCAGGGCTGTTCTACGGGCTGACGGCCCGGTGGCAGAGAGCTCGAGACGCCTTGCGGCGCGCCCGCACGGCCGCCCTGGACGATCTCGTCCGTGGGCTGGAGGACGTCCTGGCGCACGGGGAGGCGAGCCGAGCGCTCGCACGGCTCGAGAAGATCGAAGCGACGGAAGAACGCTTCACCGCGCGGATCGATTTGGCGAAGGCGGCGGCGGAAGGCATGTTGTTCGCGGCGGCGATGGCCACGGTGGGCGGCCTCCTCGGGGAAGCCATCCGCCTGCACCTCGCGGCGCATCTGCCCGGCACCATGATGGCTGCCATCGCGCTCGCCGCGACGGCGTCATTTGAGCCATGGCTCGCCGTCGGATCGGTCTACGCGGAGGCGCAGGAGATGGCCGCATCCGCCTCGCGGGTGGGGGACTTCGCACCCCTGCCCGCGGCACTGCGGCGCGACGTGAGCCCTCCACAGACCGAGGCCCCTTACGGCCCGGCCTCGGAAGACGTCGCCCTGTCCATCAAGGGGCTTTGCTGTCGCCGAGGCTCTCTTTGGGCCCTCCAGGGAATCGATCTCGAGGTGAAGCGCGGCCAGCGCGTCGCGATCGTCGGGGACAGTGGCGCGGGGAAGACGACGCTTCTCGAGGCCGCGCTCGGCCTCATCCCCATCGAGCAGGGCGACATCCGGTGGTTCGGGCGGCCCATTGGGGCGTGGTCAGACGCGGATCTGCGGCGGCTCGTGACCGCGGTGCCGCAGGAAGCGTATCTGTTCCACACGTCCCTGAGGCAGAACCTCCTCTTGGCGCGCCCCGACGCGACGGACGAGGATATCGCGCGTGCGCTTGCGGTGGCGCAGCTCGAGGATCTCGTGGCGCGCCTGCCGGACGGCCTGTCCACCGTCGTGGGGGATCGAGGCTTTGCCCTTTCGGGAGGAGAGCGCCAGCGCGTGGCCCTCGCGCGGGCCGTGCTCCGCGGCGCGGAAGTTGTCCTCTGCGACGAACCGACCGCTTCGCTCGACGTCGAGACGGAGCGGGCGTTCGTGGACGCGTTCTTCCGCGCGACGGAGGGAAGGACGGTCGTTTGGATCACCCACCGGCTGGTGGGGCTTGAGCGGATGGACGACATCCTGGTGATGCAGGGCGGGCGCGTGGTGGAGCGGGGGACGCACGCCGCGCTTCTGCGGCAGGGCGGCGTGTATCGGCAACTCTGGGACTTGCAGCGCGACCGAGCGTTTGGCGCGCAAAACGGGCTCACAAGGATGTCCGCTGCGCCAACGCCGCGGCCGCAGCTTTCGGGTCGGGCGCCGACATGATGGCCGATACGACCGCGACGCCGTTTGCGCCCGCGGCCATGACCTCCGGCGCCCGGTCGACGGTGATGCCGCCAATGCCGACGATGGGAATGCGGACGGCGCGCCTGCAGGCGGCGAGCACATCCAGGCCCGTGAGGACGGCGTCGCCCTTCGTCGCCGTGGGATACACGGATCCGACGCCCAGGTAATCCGCGCCGTCCTGTTCGGCTCGCACCGCTTCGTCGACGGATCGCGCCGAGACGCCGA
Organism: Alicyclobacillus acidocaldarius subsp. acidocaldarius DSM 446; assembly: GCF_000024285.1. Classification (GTDB taxonomy): domain Bacteria; phylum Bacillota; class Bacilli; order Alicyclobacillales; family Alicyclobacillaceae; genus Alicyclobacillus; species Alicyclobacillus acidocaldarius. The sequence continues at coordinate 1,984,195 of NC_013205.1, read as the reverse complement.
CGACAAGCTCGGGAAAGCGGGATTTCACAAGGGAGGCGGGGAGGTCCGTCTGTCCCACGTGCACCCCGTCCGCGTCCGACAAAAGCGCGATATCGAGCCGATCGTTCACGATGAAGAGCGCGCCGTGGGCGGACGCGAGTTCCCGCAGGCGCACGGCGAGCTTCAGCATCGGCCCGCCGTCCTCCTGTTTGCGCCGCAGTTGAACGCAGGTCACGCCGCCCGCGAGCGCCTGTTCCACGATGGCCACGACCTCCTCGTGGTCCGGGCGGTCGTCCGTCACGAGATACACGCGGAGCTTGTCCGTCCAGTCCCGCCTTGTCATCCCTCTCATCCTTTCCGAATGCGCGCCCGGGCGTCGACGTCGCCTGGGGTGATGGCGTGCAGCGCATCGAGCAGCCGAACCTGAAAGCTCCCCGGTCCGCTCGCGCCCTCGGCTGCCATCTCGGCCGCCACGTTGAAACAGGTGATGGCGGCGACGGTCGCCTCGAGGAGCCCGCCCTTCGTCCCATCCGAGACGGCCACAAACGCGCCGATCACGGCCGTCAGCGAGCACCCGGATCCGGTGATGGCTGCTTCCCACGGATGGCCGTTTTCGAGCTCGTACACCACCTCGCCGTCGGTGACGAGATCGCGCTCCCCCGTCGCCGCGACGACGAGGCCGCCATCGCGCGCGAACCGCATCATGGCGTCTGCCAGTCCGGTTCCGGCAGCTTTGGCGTCGACGCCCGCCACCTCGCCGCCCGCGCCCGTGATGACGCCGATCTCGCCCTGATTGCCGCGCAGAACCTGGATGTTCCGCGTCTCGAGGAGCCGCATCGCCGCGCGGGTCCGGTACGGCGTGGCGCCGGCCCCGACGGGATCGAGCACGACCGGCACGCCGCGGCGGTTCGCAGCTTCGCTCGCGAGATCCATGCTCGTCACGACGTACGGGTCGAGCGTGCCCAGGTTGAGCGCGAGCGCGCGGGCGATGGCGACCATGTCCGCGACCTCTTCGTGCGCGTGCGCCATGACGGGCGAGGCGCCGAGCGCGAGCAGGGTGTTGGCTGCAACGTTCGTCACGACCAAGTTCGTGATGTTGTGGACGAGCGGGCGCTCCTCGCGCACCCGCGCGAGCCATTGTCCCATCTGCATCTGCAAATCTCCCTTCGGCCGAGCCAAATCTCACAGTGGAGGAGCGGCCTCGGCATACTGATGGCCATCGAACACGTACATCCGCCCGGCCTCGATCCGCTCCGGCCAGACGGGAGATTGGCTGTGATCCGTGGGCCCATGCCCGCGGCCGACGTCCCAGTCCGCGGCCGCCGCGATGGCGCGCGAGATGAACGACTTCGCCGCGGCGATGGCCTCGAGCGGCCGAGCCCCGCGCGCAAGGCAAGCGGCGATGGCGGACGAAAACGTGCAGCCGGTGCCGTGGGTCTTGTGGCTCGGGACGCGGGGGGCGGCGAAAAAGGTCCACGCGCCGTCGTGGAACACCACATCGATGGCGAGATGGCCCGCGCCTTCGAGATGTCCGCCTTTGACCACGGCATACTGCGCGCCGAGCCCTGCCAGCGCCTCGGCCGCCCGCGCCGCGTCCGCGAGCGAGCGGATGGGGATGCCGGTCAGCCGCTCCGCCTCGGGCGTATTCGGCGTCGCGACGAACGCGAGCGGCAGCATGCGCTCGATCACGGCCGCGACATCGTCCGGATGGAGCAGCGCCTCGCCGCCCTTCGCGATCATCACCGGGTCCACGACGATGGGGCAGTCGACGCCCGCGAGAGCGTCTGCGACGGCGTGGATGGCGGCGCGATCGCCGAGCATGCCCGTCTTGATGGCGTCAAAGCCCAAATCGTCGCGCACGGACTCAAACTGCGCCCGCACGATGTCGACGGGCAGGGGATACACGGCCTGCACGCCGACGGTATTCTGCGCGGTGACGGCGGTGAGCACGCTCATGCCGTACACGTCGAACTGGTGAGCCGTCTTGAGGTCCGCCTGGATGCCGGCGCCGCCGCCGGAGTCGGATCCGGCGATGGTGAGCATGCGCGCCACATGGCCGTCAGGGTGTCGAAACATCGCTCAACGCCTCCTTCGGGAGCCACGACTCGCCGCGGTAGGCCATGTCGAAGAACCGGTACTCGAGGTGGCAGCTCGCGACAAACGCCGCCTCGACCCGCCGGGCCCGCTCGGTCGAGAAGTGCGCGGCCTCCCGATCGATCATCGCGAAGAGGCGATGTGTGGCGTCTTGCATGCCGGGATCGGCGTAGAAGCGGATCCAGGCCGCGAACGGGTGATCCGGCTTCTCCTCGAGGATGGGTTCGAGCCGCTGGCCGATCTCGACATACACGTGATGGCACGGCAGGATGGCCGCCACGAGTTCCGCGAAGTCGCCGCGCGCCGCCGAGGCCAGGAGGTGGCTCTCGTAGTGGTGCAAGGTGGGCAACTTCGGCTGGCCCTCCACATCGTGCGGCGTCGCCCCTGCGTAGCGCAGCAGGTTGTCGTGTGCCTGGGTTTCGCCGCCGAGGAGAAGGGACATGCGCCCGTGGAAGTCGGCCACGTCTTCGTGCCTAGGCGCAAGCGCCGCGGCGTGTGCGAAGACGCGCAGGTAGGTCTCCAGATACGGCTGGTCCTGGCTGACGTAGCGAATGGCCGCCGCTTTCGAGAGGTTCCCTTCGGCGATTCCTCGCACGAACGGATGGCGCAGGATGGCGTCGAGGATGGGGTTGGACATGGCAATCAGCGATGCGGAAAAGGACATCAGAAGCGCCTCCTCTGCCGGAGGCCAAAGGGGAACACGGGAGGGTCCCATGCGCCACTTTCCTACGCTGGCATTACCCAGGTCAGGTTCAAAGGGTTCGGGGTGTCCCCCGTCTCAGCTTTCGCTCCCCTAGTGGCATCCAAGCTCGTTTGCATTCTATCATAGCATCTGAGAGAATCGCTGGCCATGGCGGCCGGCGATGGGGGCGTTTCGATGCGGGTGAGAGACGTGATCGCGGCGCTTGAATCGATGATGCCCTGCGACGACGAGGCCATCTCCGTCGACGGCCTCGTGTGCGGGGATGCGGAGGCGCCGGTGCGCGCCGTCGGCGTGACGTTTGTCGCATCCATGTCCGTCGTGGAGGCGGCGCGGGCGAAAGGGATTGGTCTTCTGCTCAGCCACGAGGGCGCCTTCTTTCGCCACCAAGGCGACGCGCCCGCCAATGACGCCGTCGCTTCGCAGAAGAAGCGGCGCTTGCTCGATCTCGGCGTCGCGGTGTATCGCCTGCACGATCGGCCGCATCGCACGGCGCCCGACTGGATCGCCGAGGGGCTTGCGGAGGCGCTTGGGTGGGCGGCGGACGTGCGTCTGCGGCTTGCGGCGCCGTGCGACGTGCCCGTCGTCGTCTGGCCAGAAGGCCGGCGGCTGGACGACGTCATGCGGGACGTATGCGCTCGGCTCGGCGTGCCGCGCGTGCGCATCTCCGGCCGCGCCGACGTGGTGCGCCGCGCCGCCCTGCTGCCCGGCTACCGGGGCACGGGCGATCTCGTCGCCCACGTGTTTCGCGAGACGGGCGCCGATGTGGTGTTGGCCGGCGAGGGGCCGGAGTGGGAGGCGATGGAGTACGCGCGCGATGCCGCTGCGATGGGATTTTCCCGCGCCGTGTTGTGGCTCGGTCACCAGGTGAGCGAGTCGCCGGGCATGCGGCGCATTGCCGACGCTCTTCGATCCCGGTGTTCCGCCCCCGTGATCTGGTTGGATCAGCCCGAGGCGTTCGCCTGGAGCCGTGGATCGTCCTAAGCGTCCGATTGCGCCGAAGCTTGGTGCCGCTGCTCGGTCAGCGCGACGCGTGTCGATGCAGCGCAAAACAGAAAGGTGGATGGCGGTGTCTGGGGCTGTCGCAGTGGTACGCAGAATGCGCTCGATGGCGCAGGGAAACCGATTTCGGCGTTTTCGCGGCATCGGGCTTGCGCTCTTAGGTTCCATTCTCTGGGGTGTCTCCGGCACGGCGGCGCAGGTCCTCTTCCAGGCGGATCACGTCAATCCCGCCTGGCTCGTCGCGGTGCGCATGGTTGTCGCGGGTGTGCTCCTGCTCGCGGCGTGCTGCTTCAAAGAGGGTGTGCAGGCCTTCGCGCCGTGGCGCGCGCCGCACTCCGCCGTCCGGACGGCCGTCTTCGGTTTAGCCGGGCTCCTCGGCGTGCAGTACACCTATTTCGCAGCGATTCACGCGGGCAACGCGGCCACGGCGACCGTGCTCCAGTACATGGCGCCCATCGTCATCGTCGGGTACGCGTCCGCGCGATCCCGCCGGGCCCCAACCGCACTCCAAATCATCTGTGTGGGTTTGGCGCTTCTCGGCTGCCTGTTGCTCGTCACGAATGGCCACATCGAGCGGCTGGCTGTTTCGGGGGCGTGCGTGGCATGGGGGCTCCTTTCGGCGGTTGCAGTCGCCATCTACAGCATCTTTCCGGTACCGCTCATCGCCGCGTTTGGCCCGTTGTCGATCACGGCGTGGGGCATGCTGGTGGGCGGCGCTGCGGTGGGGCTCGCGACCGCGCCATACCTCCCGGTGCCCCACCTCTCCGCGGAGGCGTGGTGCTTGGTGGCCTTCGTGGTGGTGTTCGGGACGCTGATACCCTTTTACCTGTACCTGGCGAGCCTTCGCGACATCACCCCGGCGGACGCGAGCCTCGTCGCGAGCGGCGAGCCGCTGGCGGCGACTGCGCTCGCTGTGACCGTGCTGCATCAGCCCCTGACCTGGGCTGCGCTACTTGGCATGGGTTGTGTCCTTTTGACCGTGACGCTTTTGGCGCGGGCGAAGTCCTAGGCGACGAGTGCCCCCGCGCGGCCCGGGCTCATCTGCCGAATGAGCGTTGTGGCGCGTAAGAGAGCCGTCGACAAGAGAACGCCGCCCTGCTTTCGAGAGCGGCGTTTGAGAGGGAAGTCTCAGAAGTAAACATATTTTTTGGGGCTCACGATGCGAAATCACAAAGAATTACAGGAGGAGTTTTTGTGAATGAATTTTCTATTAGACGATTAGCCTATTTTGAACGACCACCTATAGATTTGCTCGTTCAAGCAGACCCAGACGTTGATGTGGTAAATCAATATATTTCCCGCGGGATTACATACGTTGGTGAGCTTGATGGAAATGTGATTGGATGCTACGTGCTCCTTCAAACCCGGCCTATGATTGTCGAATTGGTTAACGTTGCCGTTGCGGAAGACAAGCAAGGACAGGGATATGGCAAACAGCTCATTCAACATGCCGTTCAACAAGCTCGCTCAATGGGATACAAATCAATCGAAATAGGAACTGGTAACTCCAGCATTGGGCAGCTTGCTTTATATCAAAAATGTGGCTTTCGGATCGTCGGGGTTGATTTCGATTTCTTTACACGACATTACAAAGAACCGATATTTGAGAACGGAATTCAATGTCGTGATATGATTCGTCTCGTCCAACACATAGAATGAAGAACTTCTCGTATATTCCGCCTACGTTTCGGCTTCAATCGCAGGATTATTGCATGAGCCTTTTGCAGAATCACGAGCCCTTGTGCGGCAAGGGTTTTTCGAGCACAAAGAAGGACTTCACCCCAACTTGAGAGAAAGAAAATGGTATCCACCAAACCATGCTTCCCGTATCTTCCTCCGTCGAATTGCGGTAGAATGAAGGAAAACGAATCCAGAAAGGATGTGCGCGGCGTGGTTCACCCAGGTCCCGCGAGGCACACGAATCGGCTCATTCACGAAAAGTCGCCTTATCTGCTCCAACACGCCCATCAGCCCGTCGACTGGTACCCCTGGTGTCCAGAAGCCTTTCAGAGAGCCAAGCGCGAGTCGAAGCCTGTGTTTTTGTCCATCGGCTATTCGTAGCCCCCTCGGGGGCCCAAGGAGTTCCCTTCGACCTGCCATTGGTGTCACGTGATGGCCCACGAATCCTTCGAGGATGAGACTGTGGCCGCCATTCTCAATGCCCACTACGTCGCCATCAAAGTCGACCGCGAGGAGCGGCCGGACATCGATCACATCTACATGACCTATTGCCAGGCCTTGCAAGGTGAGGGGGGATGGCCGCTCACCATCATCATGACGCCCGACGGCCATCCGTTTTTCGCCGGAACTTACTTTCCCAAGACGCCGCGGTACGGGCGGCCGGGGCTGATTCAGATCCTGCAGGAGATCGCCAGGCTGTGGCAGACGGATCGCGCGCGGCTGGAGCGGGCGAGCCGATCGATGGCGGAGCGCATGCAGCCCCTGTTCGAGGGCCAAGCGGGTGAAGCGCGCGGCCGGGAAGCGGCGGATCGAGCGTATGAGGCCCTGGAAGCGACGTTCGACACGGAGTACGGCGGATTCGGCCCGGCGCCGAAGTTCCCCACGTTCCACCGCGTCCAATTTTTGCTGCGCTACGCGCGCCTGCGCCCGAGCGAGCGCGCGGCTGCCATGGCGTTGTCCACGCTTCGCGCCATTCAGCGTGGCGGCATTGTCGATCACGTCGGCGGCGGCATGGCGCGCTACAGCACGGACCCGTTCTGGCGCGTGCCGCACTTCGAGAAGATGTTGTACGACAACGCGCTGGCGCTCGCCGCGTACGCAGACGCCTACGCCCACGCCAAAGATCCGGCATTCCTGCGCTTCGTCCGGCAGACCGTCGCGTTTTTCGAACGCGAGATGCGATCGCCCGAGGGTCTGTACTACAGCGCGGTGGACGCAGACTCGTCGGGCGGCGAGGGCCGCTTTTACTTCTGGCGGCCGGAGGACGTGATCGCGGCGCTCGGCCCTGAAGACGGCGAACTGTACAACGCCTTCTACGACATTACGGAAGCCGGCAACTTCGAAGGGGCGAATGTGCCCAACTACATCGATCAGGATCCGGCGGCGTTCGCGGCTTCTCGCGGCATGACCGAAGAGGAACTCTGGCAGAAGCTCGACGCCCTCAACGAGAAGCTGCGCGCGGTTCGGGACGCGCGCGAACGCCCGGCCATTGACGACAAGTGCCTGACGGCTTGGAATGCGCTCATGGCGTATGGGCTTGCGCGCGCTGGCCTCGCGTGCAAAGAGACGGCGTGGGTGGACCGGGCCAGGGAGGTGGTGGCGGCCATCGAGCGCATCTTGATGCGCGCCGACGACGGCAGGCTCCTCGCGCGGTATCGGGACGGCGAGGCCGGTATCTTCGCGTACGCGGACGATCACGCCTATCTCGTCGCCGCGTATCTGGAGCTGTATCGCGCCACGCTCGACCGCGCGTATCTGGATCGCGCCCGGCATTGGCAGGCGGTGCAGGATGCCCTCTTTTGGGACAAGGCCCAGGGCGGGTACACGTTTTACGGCCGAGATGCGGAGTCGCTCATCGCGGTGCCGAAGCCCGTGTATGACGGCGCGATGCCGTCCGCCAACAGCCAGTCGGCGCACAACTTGTGGATTTTGCACGCGCTGACGGGCGACGCCGAATATGCGGATCGGCTGGATGGCCTCGTCCGCGCGTTTGGCGGGGACATCGCGTCAGCGCCCATGGACTGCCTGTGGCTGGTGACCGCGGCCATGATGAGCGAAGTGGGATCCACGGAAATCGTCATCGCGGCGCCACAGGAGGAAGCGGCGTTGCGGGCCAGGGAACTCGGGGCCATGGAGCTGCCGGAGGCGGTCTGGCTGACGAGTGACGCGCGCGGCGACGTGGCCATGTACCCGATGGCCGGAGATGGAACTCCGCAGTACTTCGTCTGTCGGGGCTTTCGCTGCGATCGCCCGGAAACAAACTGGAAGGTGGTGGTGGAAGGTTTGCGGCAGCCGCCCGCCTGGAACTGAACGGTTGCCAACCAATTGGGCATCCTAATGGAAGACGTGTGATCACCCGAGTGCAGGAGGGATCGAGATGAGCGTTGATTTGAAGCGAACCTTCACGCTGGACGGATCGCCCCTGACGGCGACCGAGGGGGAGACCATCCTGCAGGCGATGTTGGCGGCTGGCCTAGACTTTCCCCACATCTGTTATCATCCTGCGCTTGGCCCCATCGAGACCTGCGACACGTGCATGGTAGAGGTGAATGGCGATCTCGTCCGGGCGTGCGCGACCCCGGTCGTCGAGGGCATGTCGGTCCGCACCAAATCCGTGGCCGCGCGGTACGCGCGCAAGGAGGCGATGGATCGCATCCTGAAAAACCACGACCTCTACTGCACGGTCTGCGACAACAACAACGGCAACTGCGTGGTGCACAACACCACGATGGCGATGGACATCGACCATCAGTCGTACCCGTTCCGCGAGAAGCCGTACGAAGTCGACATGTCGCACCCGTTCTACCGGTACGATCCGAGCCAGTGCATCCTCTGCGGGCGATGCGTCGAGGCGTGTCAGAACCTGCAGGTCAGTGAAGTGCTTTCCATCGACTGGGATCGCGAGATTCCGCGCGTCATCTGGGACAATGACGTCCCCATCAACGAGTCGTCGTGCGTCTCGTGCGGCCACTGCGTGACCGTCTGCCCCTGCAATGCGCTCATGGAGAAGTCGATGCTCGGCAAGGCTGGATTCCTCACGGGCATCGAACCGGAGCCGCTGCAGCGGATGATCGACGTGACGAAGGCGGTGGAGCCCGGCTACCGCGCCATCTTTGCCATCTCCGAGATCGAGAGCCACATGCGGAATTCCCGCATCAAGCGCACGAAGACCGTGTGCACGTACTGCGGCGTGGGCTGCTCGTTTGACATCTGGACGAAGGACCGGGACATCCTGAAGGTCGAACCGCAGATGGAGGCGCCGACCAACCAGATCTCCACCTGCGTCAAGGGAAAGTTCGGCTGGGATTTTGTGAATAGCCCGGACCGCCTCACGAAGCCCCTCATCCGCAAGGGCGACGCGTTTCATGAGGTGTCGTGGGACGAGGCCTTGGACTTCGTCGCGAAGCGCCTGACGGAAATCCGCCAGCAATACGGCGACGATGCCATCGCATTGATCTCGTCCTCGAAGTGCACCAACGAGGAAAACTACCTGATGCAAAAACTCGCCCGCGCCGTTCTCCACACGAACAACATCGACAACTGTTCACGGTACTGCCAGTCGCCCGCCACCGAGGGTCTGCGCCGGACCATGGGTTACGGCGGCGACACCGGCTCGCTCCACGATCTCGCCATGGCCGATCTGCTCATCATCATTGGCGCGAACCCGGCCGAGTCCCACCCCGTCTTCTCGACCCGCATGCGGCGGGCCAAGAAGAAGTACGGCCAGAAGCACATCGTGATCGACCTTCGCGAACACGATATGGCGCACCGCGCCGACCTGTTCGTCCGGCCGAATCCTGGAACCGATCTGGTGCTCATCTCGGCCGTGACGAGGTACATCATCGACCAGGGTTGGCACGACGCCGACTTCGTGCGCGATCGCGTCGACGGTTTTGAAGATTTCGTCCGCTCGCTCGAGCCGTATACGCTCGAGTACGCCGAGCGCGTGACGGGCGTGCCGCGCGACACCGTGATTCAGATCGCCACGATGATCCATGAGGCCAAGTCCACCTGCATCTGTTGGGCGATGGGCGTGACGCAGCACAAGGGGGGCAGCGAGACCAGCACCGCCATCTGCAACCTCCTGCTCGTCACGGGGAACGTCGGGCGCCCAGGCACCGGGGCCTATCCGCTCCGAGGCCACAACAACGTCCAAGGGGCGGGCGACATGGGCTGCAGCCCGGTGTACATGCCGGGCTACGAGCGCGTCGATGATCCGGCCGTGCGAGCCAAGTACGAGACGGCCTGGGTCGTGGAGCTGCCGACGAGCAAGGGGCTCGACAACCACGAGATGGTGGACGCGATTCACGAGGGCAAACTTCGGGCCCTTATCATTCAGGGCGAGGAGATGGCGCTCGTCGACTCGAATTCGCACTACGTCCGCGAGGCGTTTGCGAAGCTGGATCTGCTCGTCGTGATCGACGTGTTCTTCAGCAAGACTGCTGAGTACGCCGACGTGGTGCTCGCCGCGAGCCCGAGCCTGGAGAAGGAGGGCACGTTCACGAACACGGAACGGCGCATCCAGCGCCTGTACCAGGTGTTCGAACCGCTCGGCGAATCTCGCCCGGACTGGGTCATTCTGCGCGATCTCGCCAATCGCCTGGGCGCCAACTGGACGTACGCGCACCCGTCCGAAATCCTCGAGGAAATGGCGAGCTTGGCGGCGCTGATGCAGGGGGTTCGCTGGGATCGACTGGAGGGCTATCGCAGCCTGCAGTGGCCGGTTCATCCCGACGGGACCGATACGCCGCTGCTCTACACGAACGGTTTCCCGTTCCCGAATGGGAAGGCGCGGCTCGTTCCCGCCAGGTGGATCGAACCGACCGCGTTTGAACCGGAGTATGATCTCCATCTCAACAACGGCCGCATGCTCGAGCACTTCCACGAGGGGAATCTAACCTATCGCGTCCACGGCCTCAAGGAAAAGGTGCCGACGACGTACCTCGAGGTGTCGCCAGAACTCGCCAAGGAGCGGGGCATCGAGACGGGGGCGTTGGTTCGCCTCATCTCGCCGTACGGCGAGTTGAAGCTTCCCGTCGTGGTGACGGATCGAGTCAAGGGCAAGCAAATGTATTTGCCGATGAACACGTCCAACGATGAAGAGGCCATCAACATCCTCACGTCGAGCGAGTCGGACGAGACGACGCACACGCCGGCGTACAAGGAGCTGCAGGTGCGGATGGAAGTGATTCGGCCGCGTGGGGAAAGCCCGATGACACGGTTCAACTTCCGGATGCACAGGCCGAATCCGCAATCCGGCGTGCGCGTCGAACGGAAGTGGTCGCGGCGCGGTTACGTGCCGGTGGCCGAGGCGGCGAAGGAAAAGGCGAGGGGGTGAGACCATGGCGCAACCGATTCAACAGATTGTGCGCGAGCCGCGGGACGAGCGGCGCGAGGCGCAGGCGCGCGTGGAAGAGGCCGTGCTGAAGAGCGCGGATGGCATCGTGGACGGGCTCAGGCTGCTCCAGGCGTGCGAGGAGAAGGGGCTCATCCCCATCGTGCGGGCTTTGGTCGAGCAGGGAGACGACGTGCTCCGCGTGGTCGTCCATGCGATTTCGCGCAAAGGGGTGACGGACGGGCTCAAGAACCTGATAGGCATCGTTCAGTTTTTGAGCGTCGTCCCGCCCGAAGACATGGAGCGCGTGTTTCACGCGGTGGCCAGGGGCCTCGAGCGCGCCGCCGAGGGCGAGGCAAACGCGCGAATGGGGGTGTATGATGTCCTTAGGGCGCTGCGCGATCCGGACGTCGGTCGCTCGCTCGCTATGCTGTTCGCCTTCCTGAAGGGCATGGGCAGCGGGCTCGCCGAGCCGGGTGAGTCGGCGCACAAGGACAGGGGGCCTGAGGTGTGAATGGCGTGTCGCGCTTTGGGGGAGCGGAAACGCGGAGGCGCTTCGTGCTCCGATATCGGTCCGGGGAGTATCGGCAGGAGGAGGACGTGATCGCGACGGAATTCGCACTCACGCTGTTCGTCAACGGCGAGGAGTTCTCGACGCTCGTGTGCACGCCGACCTACGCGGAGGACCTGGTGTATGGCTTTCTCGCTTCGGAAGGCGTCATCCGCGACGTGGACGACGTCGAGTCGATTCGGGTGAGCCTGTGGACGGGAACGGCCCGTGTACAGACGAAGTCCGGCGCGGTGCTTTCCCCGGCGCTTTACAACAAACGGTACATCGGGTCTTGTTGCGGGAAGGGGCGACAGAGCTTCTATTTCCAGAGCGACGCCCTGACCGCGCGACCCGTCGAGGATCCGGTGTCGCTCTCGGCGGACGACGTGTTTCGGGCGATGGATCTCCTCGACGCGTCGTCCGGGCTGTTCGAGGAAACGGGCGGTGTGCACGTGGCGGCGCTGGTGCGTGAAGGACAGCTCGTCTTGGCGAGGGCCGACATTGGCCGCCACAACGCGCTCGACAAGATCTACGGCCACTGCCTCCGGGCCGGCGAGAGGTTGTCCGGCACCGCCGTGGCGTTCAGCGGCCGGATCTCGTCCGAGGTGTTGCTCAAGGTCGCCAAGATCGGTGTGGGCGTCGTGATCGCCCGAGGAGCTCCGACGCTGCTCGCCGTCGATCTCGCCGAGGAACTGAACATCACGGCCATCGGTTTTGTGCGCGGCCGGGCCTTCAACGTGTACAGTCATCCGTGGCGCTTGGCGGACGCCAAGAAGGCGCAGGGCGCCATCGAAGGGGCATGAAAAAGGCGGGTTGCCGAATCGCTCGGCAGCCCGCTCGTGTTTCAAAGCTCAGAAGCGGAGGGTGGAGACGAGGAACGCGCACACCATCAGGACGCCAAACCGAAACAGGAGGTTGGACGTGCCCTTCACGGCCTTGTGGAGTTTGGCCGGCTCCGTGTACTGGTAGTACAGGCGAACCACGTAGACCGCCGTCGGCACCGTCAAAAGCACGAGGAGCGCGAACGGCGTCAGCACGCCAAGGGCCACCATCGCCACCACGACGAGATATGCGGCCACAAACACGCTCGCGAACAACACGCGGCCCCGCTCCCGGCCGATGAGGATGACCATCGTGCGCCGGCCGCCTTCGGCGTCCTGCGCCATGTCGCGCATGTTGTTGGCGAACAGGATGGCGCCAATCAGCAGACCAATCGGGATGGACACCCACAGCGCCCGCAGCGTGACGGTCCCACTCTGCAGGTAGAACGCAATCAGCACGATGGTCGGTCCCATCGCGGTGGCAGCGGCGATCTCGCCAAACGGCGTGTAGGCGAGAGGCACCGGGCCGCCCGAGTAGAAGTACCCCACGGCCATGCACAACACGCCCACCAAGGCCAGCCACCAGCTGGTCGTCGCGCAGAGGTACACGCCCAAAAGGAGCGCGGCGGCGAGAAACGCAAATCCCAGACGGAGCACCACCTTCGGCGGAACGCCATCTCGCACGATGGTCCCCGCGATGCCCACCATGCGCTCGTCGTCCAAGCCGCGCTGATAATCGTAGTATTCATTAAACATATTGGTTGCCGACTGAATCAGCATCGAGGCCAACAGCATGGCGACAAAGCGCCACACGTGAAACGGATACGACGGCACGGCGACCGCGGTGCCGACAATCACGGGAACGATACTCGCCGTAAGGGTAAACGGGCGCAGGACGCGCCACCACACGCGCAGGCGGCTCGCACCTGTCAATTCGATTCACCTCGCAAGGCAGGACGCTCAAACTCCGCGTCCGTATCGCGGTTCAACAACACACGAGTCCCTCGTGATCCTACCACTCGTCCCTCTCTCCGGCAACCGTCCATGGCTTTTGCAGCCCCATGGGACAAGGTCTATAATGAGTTCGCGTCAATCGGCGAGATCGGACATGAACAGGGCCTAAACCACTTTGCGCGAGGAGGCTTTTCCATGGCGCTCAATTGGGAGCGAGTCAAAGAGTACACGGACATCATCTACGAGCGGGCCGAAGGCATCGCGAGGGTCACCATCAACCGCCCGGAGGTCCGAAACGCGTTTCGACCGGAGACCGTGATGGAGATGATCGACGCGTTTCAACATATCCGCGAGGACAGCTCCACCGGCGTGGTGCTGTTGCGCGGCCAGGGGGACGAGGCGTTCTGCTCCGGCGGCGATCAGCGCGTGCGCGGCCACGGTGGTTACGTCGGCGGTGACGGAGTGCCGAGGCTGAACGTGTTGGATCTGCAGCGGCTCATCCGCACGCTGCCGAAGCCGGTCATCGCCGTGGTGGCGGGCTACGCCATCGGCGGTGGCCACGTGCTCCACGTCTGCTGTGACCTGACCATTGCGGCGGAGAACGCCGTGTTCGGCCAGGTGGGGCCAAAGGTCGGCAGCTTCGACGGCGGCTACGGCGTCTCGCTTCTCTCGCGGCTCGTGGGCCAGAAGAAGGCGAAGGAAATCTGGTTCCTCTGTCGGCAGTACAACGCCCAGGAAGCCCTGCAGATGGGGCTTGTGAACGCGGTGGTTCCGCTCGAGCGGCTTGAGGAAGAATCGATCCGCTGGGCGAAGGAAATCCTGGAGAAGAGCCCGATTGCCATCCGTTTCCTGAAAGCGGCGTTCAACGCGGACACAGACGGCGCGGCCGGGCTGCAGCAGTTTGCGGGCGACGCCACGATGCTGTACTACATGACGGACGAGGCGAAGGAGGGCGCCCGCGCGTTCCTCGAAAAGCGTCCACCGGATTTCAGCAAGTTCCCGCGGCTGCCCTGAAGCGGCGAGTCCACGCCTGTCGACAACCGCGTTTGAAGGCGGGGGGTGAACGGCCATCATGAATCTAGAGAGAGCGCAGGCGCCCGTCGCCTTCCTGCCGGATTGGCTGTCGCTCCACGCGGAGCGCAGGCCCGGGCGCGTGGCGCTTCGGTCGGACCATCGCGCCATCACCTACGCCGAGCTGTACGCCGCGGCGAGGTCCATGGCGGCCCGGGCGTTCGCGCTCGGCGTCCGCCCGGGCGATCGCGTCGGCGTGATGTGTCACCAAGGCCTCATGCACGCGCTCTGCCTGCACGCGCTGATGTTGCTTCGCGCCGTCCTGGTGCCGCTCAACTGGCGCCTTCAGCCGAGCGAGCTGGCGTATCAACTCGAGGACTGCGGGGCGTCGTTTGTGCTCTGCGACGAATCGGCGGCGCCGCTCGCCTCTCAGGTGGCGGGCATGGTGTCGCGCTCCGTGCAGACCGTCGTCCTGTCGGAACGCGCTTGGGAGGCCGAGGCGTCGCACGCGGAGCCCGCGTCCATCGCGTCCGTTGACGTGTCGCTTCCATCGGTGCACGCCATCGTGTACACGAGCGGCACCACGGGCAGGCCCAAAGGCGCCATGATCACCTACCAAAACCATTGGTACAGCGCGATGGCGTCGGCACTTCAATTCGGCCTCGATCCGGACGAGCACTGGCTCGTCCCTATGCCGCTTTTTCACGTCGGCGGCATGGGCGTGCTGATGCGGAGTCTCATCTACGGCACGACGGCCGTCGTACACGATCGGTTCGACGCGGAACGGGTCGATCGCGCCTTGGCCTCCGGCGAGATCACGCTGGTGTCGCTTGTGCCGACGATGCTCGCGCGGATTCTGAAGCTTCGGCGTGGGCCGTATCCGCCGCGGCTTCGAGCCATCCTGTTGGGCGGAGCGGGCTGTCCTCGCCCTGTGCTGGAGCGCGCGCTCGAACTCGGCCTGCCGGTTGCGCAGAGCTACGGGCTCACGGAGACGAACACGCAGGTGGCGACCATTGACCTGGCCGACGCGCTGCGCAAGATGGGGTCGTCCGGGCGCCCGCTGGCCAACACACGCATCGCCGTGCAAGGCCCGGACGGGCCCACGACGGAGCCTGGAGTCGAGGGCGAGATCCTCGTGCAGGGCCCGACTGTATTCGCTGGTTATTATAACAGAAAAGAGGAGACCGAACGCGCGCTGGCCGGGGGATGGCTTCACACCGGGGACATCGGGCGTTTCGACGAAGAGGGTTTTTTGTACGTGTTGGACAGGCGCGCGGATCTCATCGTGTCGGGCGGGGAAAACGTGTATCCGGCCGAGATCGAGTCGCAGATGCTCGCGCTCCCCGGCGTGGTGGACGCCGGAGTCGTGGGAAAACCGGACGACGAGTGGGGACAGGTACCTGTGGCGTTCGTCGTGCTGGAGCCAGGCAAGGTGCTCACGGACGAGATGGCGCGCGCGCTTCGCGAGGAGCTCCGCGCTCGGCTCGCGCATTACAAGGTGCCCGCCGAAATTCGGCAAGTCGATGCGCTGCCCCGCACGGCGTCCGGGAAGCTGATGCGCTACGAGATGAGAAAGTGGGTGATGCAGGGATGAGCGTGACGGCGCGAGAAGCGCTGCGACAAAGCCTCATGGCGCGAATCGTCGAGGCGTTTACCGAGGCGTCGGCGCGCGGGCAGTCCGACCTGCCCGTTCGGCTGCGCGTTCCGTTTGATCGCTCGCTTGCGTCGCTCGCGCACTGGCATCGCTGGGAGCCCGCCGTCTACAGCCGTCCGCCGAGCGGGGATGAGCGTTTTGGGGTGGGCGTATACCGACGGCTGGTGGCGAGCGCGGACGACGACTGGGACGATCTGAAGGCTCGCTTTGCGGAGGAAAAACTTCCGCCGGGCCTTCCTTGGTTTGGGGCTGTTCCGTTCGATTTCCGTGCCCTTCCGCTCGGGATATGGGCGGCTTGGCCGAAGTCCATCTGGTTTGCGCCAAGGCTGTACCTCACCAAGGCGCCTTCTTCGGACGTGGCGGAGGTGCTCTACATTCCGCCTCGCGGCGCCGACGAGATGGACGTGCGGACCGACGTGATGGACCTCCTCGACGTCCACGGAGAGGACACCTCAGGGGAACGCCCGGCGTTCGAAGAGCCCGAGGACTTTCGCCGGTTCGCGGACAAGGTCCATCGCGCGCTCCGAGAGATTGGTCAGGGGCGGCTCAGCAAGGTGGTCGTCGCCCGCTTCGTCACCGGCCGCGTCACGCGCCCGCTGGACGAGGCGCTCGAGATCCTCGCTTCACGGTATCCGGACAGCCATGTCTTCGCGCTCTCCTGGCAGGGTAGATGGCTTTTGTCCGCAAGCCCGGAGCGGCTGTGCGCGGTCCGGGGTCAGGCGGTCGAGATCGACTGTCTCGCCGGGACGGCGCGCAGAGGGCGGAGCGACGAGGAAGATCGCCAGCTCGAGGACGAGCTGCTCGCGAGTGCGAAGAATCAAAGGGAGCACCGAGCGGTGGTCGATCACGTCCTGCAATCCATCGCGCCGCTGTGTGAGCGCGTGGAGGCAGAGGCGGGGCCCGCGGTGCTGAAATTGGCGAACGTGCAGCATCTGCGGACGCGGGTGACAGGTCGGCTGAAGCCCGGCGTGGGACTCCTCGATGTGGCGAAGACGCTCCACCCGACGCCAGCGGTGGCCGGAACGCCTCAGCGGGAGGCCACCAGTTACGTGACGGCCCACGAAGGCTGGCCGCGCGGGTATTACGCGGGTGCGTTTGGCACGTACGCCGAGGGGGAGGGCGAACTCGACGTGTGCTTGCGCTCGGCCTTCGTCGACGCCGGGGAAGCCGCGCTCTTCGCGGGCTGCGGGATTGTCGAGGGCTCGGATCCGGTCGCCGAGTGGGAGGAGAGCGAACTCAAACTCAGGCCGATGCGGGAGGCGTTGGGCGTTCAGGAGGAGGTAGGGCCTTGAATCCGGACCTGTGGCCTGTGCACGCGCTGGTGGATGGGTTGTACGCGAGCGGAGTGAGGCGCGCGGTCATCTCGCCGGGATCGCGCAACACGCCGCTCGTCTTTGCGCTCCTCGAGCACGGCGGTCTGGAACTCGTCTCCCACATGGACGAGCGATCCGCCGCCTTTTTCGCGCTTGGCATGGCTCGCCAGTCGGGAGAGCCGGTGGCCGTGGTCTGCACGTCGGGCACGGCGGTCGCCAATCTGTACCCCGCGGTCGTCGAGGCCTACTTCTCGCGCGTGCCGCTCGTCGTGCTGACGGCGGATCGGCCGGCGGAGCTGCGCGAGGTCGGGGCGAATCAGACCATCCGCCAACCGAACCTGTTCGGCGCTCATGTGAAGTGGGCCTGTGAAACGCCCGTGCCCGAGGACAGATCCGACCTCGCGCTCGACCTGCGAGGCCTGGCGATGCGCGCAGGGCTCGCCGCGAGGAGCGTCCCCGAGGGGCCGGTGCACGTCAATGTGCCGTTTCGGGAACCCCTTTTGCCTCCCCGAAGGAGCGATTCCGCGGGGCTCGCGGAGCTCCCCGCCATTCATGGGCAGCCTGCCGCCGGAGCGCCTTGCGCGCCATCCGCGCTCGCCCAGGTGGAGGAGGCGCTTTCCCGCGCCAGACGCCCCGTGATCGTCACCGGCCCGATGCGGCCCGGCCCGCTCGCGCAAGGTGTGGCTCGATTCGCCGGCGCGTCCGGCATTCCCCTGCTGGCGGACATCCTGAGCCAGTGCCGCGATAGCGAGGCGAGCGTGCCGCATTACGATCTCGTCCTCCGCGCGGGCGCTGCCCCTGAACCCCCGGATCTCGTCCTGCGCTTCGGCGGCGAGCCGACGTCCAAGGCGCTCTCCTCGTGGCTGCGCAAAGCGCGGGCGGAATTCGTGGTGTTCGACGAGACGCCCCTGTATCGCGACAGCGGACACCAGGCCACGCACGTGGTCATCGGCGATCCGACGCCGTGGCTTCATGAGGTGCCCGGCGCGCTCGGGGACTGGAGCGAGTACCGGGCGGCCTGGCGGCACGCATCCGACGCCGCGCGGCGCGCGCTCCGGGAATTCCTGCCCTGGTTTGAGGGCGAGGCGGTGCGGATGGCGGTCGAGGCCCTGAACCCGGGTCACGTGCTCGTGCTCGGCAACAGCCGACCCATTCGGGATGCTGACGCCCTGGCGCTGCCGAGGGCGGGGGTTGAAGCTTATGGAAATCGCGGCGCCAGCGGGATCGACGGCGTGATATCTACGGCGCTCGGCCACGCCGTCGCCTCCGGACGACCGACGCTCCTCGCCATTGGAGACGTGTCGTTTTACCACGATTTGAACGGGCTCGCCGCGGCTCGCGAACTGTCGTCTCCGTTCGTCGTGGTGCTTGTGCACAACGGCGGCGGCGGGATCTTCCGCCATCTGGCGCAGGCGGAGAGGCCCGACGCGATCGACTGGTTCACCACGCCGCACGAGCTGGACTTCGCGCCCATCGTGCGCGCGTACGGGGGCACGTACGTGTGCGCGGGCGATGCCAATGCCCTGATGACCGGCCTGCGCGAAGGAATGGAGCGCCCGGGGCTCACGGTGGTGGAGGCCCGCTTTCCAAACGAGGAGAGCCCACGGGTCTACCGCGATCTCGTCGCGCGGCTCGCGAGCGCGATGGGCGTGGGTGCCCGATGAAGCGCGTGGCTTTGATCCGCGGCGTTCGATACGCGTACCGGCTTGTCCCCGGCGGCGAGCCGTGTCTGTTCCTGCACGGCTTCACCGGCGCGGGCGACGTGTTTGTACCCGTCCTGGAACGGCTCGCAAGCTTGGGCTGCCGGCCGTCCGCCATCTTGCCCGACCTTCTGGGGCACGGCGCAAGTGACGTGCCCGATGACGCGGCGCGCCTTTCCATGGACGAAACCGTGCGCGATCTCGACGCGCTGCTCGATGAGCTCGGGATTCCGTCGTGCCGAGTGGTGGGGTATTCGATGGGCGGGCGCGTCGCGCTCGCGTTTGCCATCTCTCGTCCTCACCGTGTGCGCGCGCTCGTGTTGGAGTCCGCGTCGCCGGGCATCGAAGATGCGAGTGAGCGCGAGGCGCGAAGGCACGAGGACGATCGGTTGGCGGACGAGATCGAAGCGCGCGGTCTGGACTGGTTCGTCTCCGAATGGGAGCGACGCCCCATCTTTGCGACGCACGAAGGGCTGCCGGACGTGGAGAAGGCGCGCCAGCGCGCGATTCGGCGTTCGGGCAGCGCGCGCGGCTATGCGCAGAGCCTGCGCGGGTTGGGGACGGGGCGACAGCCGTCGTATTGGGACGCGTTAGGCCGGCTGACGATGCCCGTCGCCCTGGTTACGGGGGCGCTGGATGCGAAGTTCACAGGGATTGCCGAACGCATGCAATCTCGCCTTCCCAACGCCGTGCACGTCGCCATCGACGGCGCGGGTCATACACCGCACCTGGAACAACCGGACCGGTTCGCCACGTGGCTGGCACAGTTCCTCTCTGCATCGGGGCGCCTGGATTGAGCGAGGCGCCTGCCCCGTTTGTAAATGCACCGTAAAGTTTGTAAAGCCCCATCGGACAAATCTTCACACCAAATTCAGCATCTCTCCAATGCGCCTTCACATCCCCTTGGTACGCTCATTCCTGAAGGCAGCGGTTTGTTCCGCCGCTTGCGTGACAAACTACGTAGCAAAGAAGACGATAAGGGGGACCTTTGCGTGAAGTTGCGTTCGAAGTGGTTTGCGGGTCTGGCGGCTGTCGCCGCGGTCGGCGTGGTGGCGGGTTGCGGAACGTCGAATTCGTCTTCCTCGGCGCAGAACACGGCGCCAAGCAACTCGTCCCAACAGGCGGCCAGCGTGGCGAACGTCACGCTCACCGAGACGGGATCGTCGCTTTTGTATCCGCTCTTTAACGCGCAGTGGATTCCTGCCTACCATAAGCTTCATCCTGACGTGCAAATGACGGCCGCGTCGACCGGCAGCGGAACGGGCATCTCCGATGCCATCGCCGGCACGGTGGATATCGGCGCGTCGGACGCGTACATGGCGGACGCCCAGATTCAGCAGCATCCGGATATGCTGAACATCCCGGTGGCCATCTCGGCGCAGCAGATCATGTACAACCTGCCTGGCGTGAAGGGCCATCTCCACCTGAACGGCCAGGTGCTCGCCGAGATTTATGAGGGCAAGATCCAGTACTGGGACGACGCGAAGATCAAGGCGCTGAACCCGGGCGTGAAGCTTCCGCACCAGGTGATCAAGCCTGTGGTGCGCTCGGACGGCTCCGGCGACACGTTCCTCTTCACGCAGTACCTGAGCAAGTCGAGCGCCGAGTGGAACCAGAACTACGGCTACGGCACGACCATCTCGTGGCCTGGTTTGCAGACGGAGATTGGCGCCAAGGGCAACCAGGGCGTCGTGGCCGCCCTCTCGAAGACGCCGTACTCCGTTGGCTATGTGGGCATCAGCTGGCTGGACAAGGCCGTCCAACAGGGACTCGGCTACGCGGCGCTCGAAAATAAGGCTGGCAAGTACGTCCTGCCCACCAGCGCGACCATTCAGGCCGCTGCCCAGGAGGGCGTGAAGAGCGTGCCGGCCGACGAGCGGATCTCGCTCATCGACGAGCCGGGTGCCAACTCGTATCCCATCATCAACTTCGAATACCTCATCGTGAAGGACGATCAGCCGAATGCGGCGAAAGCCGACGCACTGAAGGCGTTCTTGGATTGGGCCATCAACCCGTCCGAGGGCAACAGCGCGAAGTTCCTGACGCCGGTGCACTTCCTGCCGCTCCCGACGAGCGTGCACGCCAAGAGTGAGGCGCAGATCCAGAAGATCAAAGGCTGACACCGATAGAAACCAGGAGGGCATGCCGTGCGCAAGGTTTCAAGAGCGGCCAAGGCCTGGGATCGCGGGTTTCGGGTGCTGGCGGCCATCGGGGCCGCCAGCCCTGCCGTGTTCTTGGTCTCCATTGCCGCCATCGTCTTGGTTGAATCGATTCCGACCATTCGCTTCATGGGGATTCACTTTCTCACCGAAACGCGCTGGGACATGGGGAACCTGTACGGGGCCCTGACGCACAGAAACGGCATCACGGCGCCCGCCGGCGCGTCCTACGGCGCACTTGTGTTCATCGTCGGCACGCTGTTGTCCTCCATCATCGCGCTCATCATTGCGGTGCCGGTCTCGGTCGGGACCGCGCTGATTCTTGCCTACCGCGTGCGCGGGCCACTCGGCTTCCTACTCAACATCCTGGTGGAGCTGTTGGCGGGCATTCCGAGCGTCGTGATCGGCCTGTGGGGCATCCTTGTGCTGGTGCCGTGGATTGCGAACGCCTTCGCGCCGTTCCTTAAGTCCATCCTGGGCTTCATCCCATTCTTCGGCGGACAGACGGGGACGGGCTACAGCCTGCTGGCGAGCGGCATCGTGCTCGCCATGATGATTGTGCCTATCATCACGGCGACGACGCGCGATCTGCTCGAACAGGTGCCGGTCCTCGCGCGCGAGGGCGGGCTCGGGATTGGGATGACGTCGTGGGAAGTGGTGCGTTACATTGCCCTGCCGTACATCCGCGAAGGTTTCATCGGCGCCGTCGCGCTCGGTTGGGGTCGCGCGATGGGCGAGACCATGGCGGTCCTGATGGTGTCCGGCAACGCGACGAACATCTTGCCGCAGAACCTGTATAGCCCGATTTCCACGATGGCCGCGTTCATCGCGAACCAGTTGGACAGCGCCGAGACGGACGCGTCGGGGATGGCGGTCCATGCGCTGTCCGAACTTGCGCTGCTTCTTCTCGCCATTACGCTCGCCACCAATCTCGTGGCTCGTTGGTTGGTGCGCCCGCGGCGTCGAGAAGGGGTGGTTGCGTCATGAGGAGACGTCGGCGGAAGTGGAAAAGCGCGCTCGGTTGGGGACTCGCCTGGCTGGCGTTTGCGCTTGTTCTGTTTGGTCTCGTCGATCTCGTCGGATCGGTCATGTGGGAAGGGATTCGCTCGTTTCGCTTCTCGATGCTGTTTGAGCCCACGCAAGGGATCGCGGGCGGCTTGGAGAACGCCATCTTGGGCACCTTTGAGCTCGTGTTCATCGGCGTGGTGTTCGCCGCGCCGCTCGGCATCCTGGGTGGAATTTTCACGTCCGAGTTTGCGCCGCCGCGCCTCGCCGCCGCCATCCGGTTTGTGGCCGAGGTGCTGTCGGGCGTGCCCTCTATCGTGATCGGCTACTTCGGCTATTTGCTGCTGGTCCTGCGTTTCCATTGGGGATTTTCCGCGCTGGCGGGCGGTGTGGCGCTGACGCTCATCATGTTGCCCTACATTCTTCGAACGACGGACACCAGCCTGCAGCAGGTACCTCTGTTGCAGCGCGAGGCGGCCTGGGCTCTCGGGATGACACGAACGCAGGCCATCTTGAAGACGGTATGGCGGCCCGCTGCCTCTGGGATGGCCACGGGTCTTTTGCTCGCCATCGCCATTGGCCTCGGCGAGACCGCTCCGCTTCTCTACACCGCGGGATGGAACTCGAACAATCCGTCGCTCGCGCTGACCCATTCGCAGGTGGGGTATCTGACGTACGTCGCCTACACGTACCTGGATGAGCCTTACGCGCAGGCCCGCCAACTGGCGTATGCGGCCGGATTTGTCCTGCTCATGCTGATCCTCATCATCCAGCTCGTCGTCCGCTTTGTGGTGTGGCGATCCTCGGCGCGGGGCGGGCGATCCGCGGCGTAACTCGAATTTCGTTCGGCTATTCGGCCCGGACAACGAATACCATAAGCGGAGAAGGTGTGCGGCATGCCTTCTCCGCTTTGTTCTTTTGGCCATCGATGGTCTTCTTCAGTTGTCCGGTGAATCCTTCAAGTTTAGAATAGAGCTGTGGAAGATTTGAGGGGGCGAGACGAATGCGCCGCGTTTTGCTGATGACCGCGTCCTTTGGCTCGGGGCACAACCAGGCGGCGTACGCCGTGATGGAGGCGCTCAAGGAAAAAGATGCCGAAGTGGAAGTGGTCGACTACGTCGGGCTCTTGAATCCAGCGCTGCGCTCGTTTGCAAAGTTCAGCCTGATTCAGGGAGTGAAGCGGGCGCCGGGTTTGTACGGCCTTTTTTATAAATCCATGTCGCGGATCGACCCGGATTCCGCCCTTCAGCGGTATGTCAACCACATCGGCATCGAGCGCATCCAGGAGTACATCGCGTATTACCGGCCTGACTGCATCGCGAGCACGTTTCCGACGCCAATGGGGGTCGTCGGCGAACTGCGCCGCGCGGGGAAAATCGACATCCCGAACCTGGCCATCGTGACGGATTACACGGCTCATCGCCAATGGTATCACGACTTCGCGGACCATTACTTCGTCGCGACCGATGAGGTGAAGCGCGATCTCGTCTCGTACGGGATTCCTGAGGACGCGGTGGACGTCGTGGGGATCCCGCTGCGCCGGAAGTTCCGAGAGGAAAACGTCCAGCGCCTTTTGGCGCATCGGTCTGAACTGATTCGTTCAATCGGTTTTCAAGAAGACATCCCTATCATCTTGCTCATGGGAGGCGGCAGCGGGATTCTGGCCGATCCCGGCGTGTGGGAGTCGTTCATCCCCGAGTCGGGCATGCAGTACCTCATCATCTGTGGCCACAATCGTCGACTGGAGCGCCGCTTCTCCGCGATTCAGAGCGAGCGCGTCCGCGTGTTCGGGTATACCAACGAGATCGAGAAGTTCATGGCGATGGCGGATCTCATCGTCACGAAGCCGGGCGGGCTGACGCTGACGGAGTCCATCGCGATGCGCCTGCCCCTCCTCATCTATCGGCCGATTCCAGGTCAGGAGGAGGCGAATGCGCGGTTCGCCGAGCAGGCGGGTGTGGCGGTGTGCGTGAAGTCTCCGGCGGAAGCTCAGGCGTTCTTGCTCTCGGTGCGCGAAGACCCGTCCATCCTGAGCCGCATGCGCGAGGCGTGCAGCGCGATGCCGAGCTGTGGCGCGGCGGAGCGCATCGCGCAAAAGATCATGCTGTATGCCACGAAGAAGCTTCCGTGCCGCTCCGTGTCGCCGGAGTGGCCGCCCGAGCTTCTTCCGACGTGAGAGGGAGCGCCGTGATCGGGTGGTTGGTCGCCGTGGTCCTCGCCGTCCTGGTGGTGTACGCGGGGCTGCCTTTCGTCTGGACGCGGGGCTTGGGGCGTTCCTGCATTCGCAGAACGCCGAAGCCCGGGTGCGTGGCGCTCACCTTTGACGATGGCCCTCATCCCGTGTACACGCCCCGGCTTCTGAACGCGCTCAGGGAAGCGGGAGCGAGAGCCACGTTCTTCGTGATCGCCGAGCACGCCCTCCGTCATCCCGAGATTGTCGAACGGATGCTGGCGGAGGGGCACGAAGTGCAGGTGCATGGGTATCGCCATTGGTTTGTGCCGCTGTTGCCCCCCGGACTCACGGCGCGCCAATGCGTGGGGGCCAGGGACATCTTGGCGCAGCGGTTCGGCATTGACCCCCGGGTCTACCGGCCGACCTGGGGAGCGTGCAACCTGGCGACGCTCGTGATGCTCAGGCGATCGCGCATGTCGATGCTGTTGTGGAGCGTCATGGTGGGCGACTGGCGCCGGACACCTCCAGAGGAGCTGGCGCGCCGCATTCTTGCCAAGCTCGACGCGCGCTCGGTGATTGTGCTCCACGACAGCGATGAGTCCCCGGGCGCAGAGCGCGGTGCGCCGGAAAGCGTGATTGCGGCCATCCCGGCCGTGGTCGAGGAAGTGCGCAGACGCGGATACACATTCGTGCTCGCGTCGGAATGCGAGTAGGGAGGGGAGACCATGCCAAATCGGGCAGCGCGGGCGGTCTTTGATGCATGGGAAGCCTTATTTCATCGCGCTCTGCACCTGGAGGAACTCGAGCCCGGCACAGAGCACCTGTTTTTCGTTGCCCGCCGTCGGTATCTCGGTCGGACCTTCGAGGTTGACGGGATTGTGGTTCGCCCGGGCGATCCCGTCGTGGAGATGCACATGAACAACGCGCTCATCGAACGGGCGCTTCGCGAGGATACCAACATCGTGCGGGCCATTGTGCGGCTCTTGAGGCAAGCACGCGTCTCGATGCCGGCGCTCGCGAGGGCCGTTCAGCACGAGAAATTTCGGGACGCCCAGGTGTTGTACGGGATCACGATGATTCACCGCGGGATCGAGCACTTCGGTTTTCACACGTACCCGCTCCGCAATCCATTCGTGCGCGCCGTGACCAGTTGGCACCTGACGAATATCCTGAAAATGGTCAATCCGGACGCGGATCATATCCTGCAGACGCATCGAGACGTGTTGCAGCCGAAGCTCGTCGTCGCTTCCAAACAAAAGATCATCGAGATGTTCGGCGAAGGCGCGCTCTCCGCGCGCGAGGGCGTGATGACCGACGACCAAGGCCGCGGCGAGGTCGTGTCCCTGGACTCATGAAGTGTCTCTTGCTCTACGCTTCATTTGGCGACGGGCATGTGCAGGTGGCGCGAGCGCTTTCGGAAGCTCTCACGCGGGATCTCGGTGCGGAAGTCCGGGCGGTGGATACGTTTCGGCAGACCAGCGCATCGCTCGCGAGGATCAACGAGCGAATTTTCGAATGGACCACGCGTTACGCGCCTGCGCTCTACGGCTGGAGTTACGATTGGACGAGAAATTTCTCCATTCGTCACCCTCTGTGGGCGTTCTTGGCGCGTTTTTCGCGCAGGGCCGCGTGGCGAGCGATTCACGAATTTCATCCGGACGTGATCGTGCAACTGTTCCCCGACCACGCGCTGGCGAAGTTGCCGCCCGGGCCGCGGCCTGTGGTGGCCGTGGTGCTCACGGATTTCGCCGTGCACAGTCGATGGGTTCATGCGAACGCGGATCTCGTGGTGGTGCCGACGCACGAAGCAGCGGCGCACGTGCGCCGCTTCCGCCCGGATGTCCGCGTGGAGGTGGGCGGAATCCCGGTGCGGGACCAGTTTCGCCGATGTGCGCTTTCTCGCCTCGACGGTGCGCGTCGCATCGTGCTCTTGACCGGGGGGCGCGGGGTGTTCCCGCAGTACGAGGGCGTGCTTGAGCGACTCATTCGCCACTTTCCCGATCACGTCATCGAGGTCATGTGCGGTCGAAACGCGCGAATGCTGGAGCGAGTGAAGGCATTTGCGGAGCGAGCGGGCCACGCGAGGATTCACCCCATCGGCTTTACCGACGATGTGGCCAGCCATCTTCAGCAAGCGGAGTTTGTCATTGCCAAGGCGGGCGGCGTGACCATCGCCGAGTGCCTGGCATCCGGCACGCCCATGGTGTTTTACAAGCCGCTGCCGGGGCAGGAGCGGGAAAACGCGAGGTGCATCGAGCGGCTCGGCGCCGGACGGATTGCAAGCACCCTCGCCGATCTCGACCATCTATTTGCGCATTGGTCCGAGGAGACGCAAGGCGCGATGCGGCTGCGGGCTGTCGAGTTGGGGAAGCCCGGAGCCGCGTCGTACGTGTCCTCGTGCCTCGCTCGCGCTTGGGAGCGTCATCAAGCCTTGGGGCACGAGGCGCCGGCCGCGGCTCCGCTTGTGCTTCAGGAGAGAGGGTGAAACGAGCCGTACTGGCTCGCGTAGTAGAGGAGCGGCGTTCGCGATTCGTCGACGGATGCCGCTTCGACTTGTCCGACGAGGACGCGGTGATCTCCACCTTCCCATTCGTGAACGAGCGTGCAAACGAGGTGAGCCTGCGCGCCCGCGAGGAGCGGCTGGCCCAACGGGCCGATATCGTGCGAGACGCCCTGAAACTTGTCGGACATCTTACTCGCGAACTGGTTCGAAAGGCCGGATTGTTCATCGGACAGAATGTTGACCGCGAACGCGCCGGATCGGCGAAGAAGTGGAAGAATGCTGGCGCGCTCGTCGATGCACGCGAGGACGAGCGGCGGGCGCAGCGACAGCGAGCAGAAGGCCGAGACGGTGATCCCGCCCATCTCGCCCTCGGCGGCCGCTGTGATCACGGTCACGCCGCTGGCGAATCGGGCCAAGGCCTTGCGAAAAGCGTTCTCGTCAATCGCCATGATGTGACTCCTTTCATTTTTCAACCCTCTTCCATTGTATCGGACTCGCGGCCCTCCGGAAACTTGTCAGGCCCACGCGCGTTCGGCTGAATTGGACACCATGGGGCAAAAATCGTCCTGATGTTCGAAGTTGTTCGCAAATCTATGAAAATACGATTGTCGAACTCGGGAGTGCCCGGTATAATAGGCCCCGAAGCAAGCATCTCTGTGGAGCAAAGGGGCTTTGGCGAGTGCGCTCTCGAATCGCAGCAAGCGTAGGTTGGTTGGCCGCGTGCCTGGGGGTTTCCTTCGTACCGGCCACGGCGTTGGCTTCGTCCGCGACGTACACCGTGCGCGCTGGCGACAGCCTCTACGGAATCGCGGCCAAGTTTCATGTGACTGTCCGCCAATTGGAGTTGTGGAACCATCTTTCGTCCGACGTCATTCACCCTGGGCAGGTCCTCGTGGTCTCCCAAGGCGGTTCCACCTCTGCATCGTCGTCTGCACCTTCCTCGTCCCGCTCAGAAGCGTCCACGTACGTCGTTGAGCCTGGTGACTCGCTGTGGTCCATCAGCGAGAAGTTTCACATCACCGTGTCGCAGCTCGAAGCGTGGAACGGCCTGACCTCGTCCAGCGCCATCCACCCCGGCGAATCGCTCCGGGTTTCGAGTCCGAAGGCCCTTTTCTCCTCCGTGAACTCTGCCGCCAAACCAGCGTCTCTGTCCAGCCGCGGAAGTTCGCCCGGGTCGTGGAATGCGCCCCTCACCCAGAGCGCGCTTGGGTTTGCAGTGGCCGACTATGCGCGGACTTTCCTCGGAGATCCGTACGAGTGGGGGGCGAATGGCCCATCGGCCTTCGACTGCTCAGGATTGATTCAGTACGTTTATGCCCACTTTTACATTCAGCTGCCGCGGACGAGTTACGCGCAGTATGAGGTGGGCGTCCCGGTTTCTGAGGGTGATCTGGAACCGGGGGATATCGTGTTTTTTGATACATACGGGAGCGGCCCGTCACACGACGGGATCTATCTCGGCAATGGCCAGTTCATCAATGCGGCGAGCACGTC
This sequence comes from Alicyclobacillus acidocaldarius subsp. acidocaldarius DSM 446, assembly GCF_000024285.1. Taxonomy (GTDB): domain Bacteria; phylum Bacillota; class Bacilli; order Alicyclobacillales; family Alicyclobacillaceae; genus Alicyclobacillus; species Alicyclobacillus acidocaldarius. The sequence goes on along the minus strand of NC_013205.1, from coordinate 1,956,068 downwards.
CGTCGAGATCGACAGCCTGTCGGATCCGTATTGGGCCGACCACTACATCGGCGCCCGCCGGGTCATCGGGCAGAACGGGTGAGGAGACAAAAGGGAGGTGGCGCGGCGGAGCCGCGCTCCCTCCCTTTTCTCGATCTCGGCGCCTTCTCGCGCCGAGCCACCGTCAGGAGACGGCGTGTATGGTCACGTAGCCCGCGGTGCCGGCGAGAATGGCGACGGACGCAGCAAACGCGGCTTTTTCGAGGTATTGGACGAACGTCAACAGGCGCTGGACGGGATCTTGCGCGGCTTTCTTCCTTTCCACCACAACACCCTCCTAGCCATGATCATCTGCTTCCAGTCTACCACGTCGCGCGGCGCGGCAGACGGAGCATGGGCGTCCGTCTTTGACGGTTATGTCACAAGTTTCTCGCGAATCGTCGAGGCTTGTCGACGTCAGTTCAGATCGGACCGCTCGCCCGTCAGGATGTAGAGGACGCTCTCGCCAATGTTGGTGACGTGATCGCCGATGCGTTCGAGGTAACGGCCGCAGAACGCGATGAGCATGCGCTGCTGGGGGGTTCCGCTCGCGTCAGGCCCATCGGCGAAGAGTTCTTCCACGAGCAGTCGATAGTCGCGATCGACCGCGTCGTCCATTTCCGCCAATCTGCGCGCCGCATCCGCGTCGCTGTTCACGTAGGCGTTCAGTGCCTCGGACACCATGCTGTCGACCGCTTCCGCCATCTCCTGCAGGCGACGCGCCACATCGGGCATGGGGGGCGCCGCCAGGCGCAGGGCGGTTTTCGCGAGGTCGACGGCGAGGTCCCCCATCCGTTCCAGATCCACGGCGAGCCGCATGCCCGCGACAATTCTGCGGAGATCGCCGGCCACAGGCTGTTGGGTGGCGATGAGGCGGATGCACAAGTCCTCAATTTCGTGGTCCTGGCGATTGACCTCCCGATCCCGTTCGATGACGCGTTCTGCGAGCGCCTCGTCATGTTTCAGCACAGCCGCCACCGCGTGGCGGATGGACTCCTGCACGTCCCCACCCATGTGCAGGAGCTTCATCTTCAGTTCCTTGAGGGCGATGTCAAAGGCTTGGCGTTGCTGCATACGGCTCGTCCCTTCGTTCATGCGAGATTCGACCTGTCATCCAAATCGGCCGGTGATGTAATCTTCCGTGCGCTTGTCCTTCGGCTTCGTGAACATTTGCGAGGTGTCGTCCATCTCGATGAGATGGCCCTGGTAGAAAAATGCCGTCTTGTCCGCGATGCGGGCCGCCTGTTGCATGTTGTGCGTCACGATCACGATGGTGTACGTCTGCTTGATCTCTTCGATCAGCTCTTCGATGCGCATGGTCGAGATGGGGTCCAAGGCGGAAGCAGGCTCGTCCATCAGCAACACTTCCGGTTCCACGGCGAGCGCGCGGGCGATGCAGAGGCGCTGCTGCTGGCCGCCCGACAGCGCCGTCGCGGGCTTGGCCAGGCGATCTTTCACCTCGTCCCACAGCGCCGCCATGCGCAGCGCCCGCTCCACGCGATCCCGCAGTTCGCTCGGGCGCCGGATGCCCGCCAGTTTCAATCCAATCGCGATATTGTCGAAGATCGACATCGTGGGGAATGGGTTCGGCTTCTGAAAGACCATGCCCACCATCCGGCGGACGTCGACCGGATCCAGATCAAACAGCGACTCATCGGCCAGTCGGATATCGCCTTCCACACGGGCCTGGGGATGGGTTTCGTGCATGCGATTCAGGCACCGAATGAATGTCGACTTTCCGCAGCCCGACGGACCGATGATGGCGGTCACGCGGTTCTCCTCGATGTCCATGTCAATATTGTGCAACACCTGGTGTGCGCCGTACCATGCGTTTAAGCGGCGTACCGTCATGGACTTGCCCACGACTTGTCTCCTCCCAATCCTATGCCGTTTCCGATCTCTCTATCCTCAAGACACGCAAGATTCCGCAGAACACAATACCGGGTGAATGTTAAGGACGTGTGAGGTTTGTGTAGATTTTTGTGGGGAACAACACAAAAGCCACGGCGTGACCGCGGCGTGGCTCCTGTGTGCACAAGTAGATGATGACTGGTCCCAGTGTACCGCAAATCGCCCGCAGCTTGGTCCGTCCCGCGGGTGAACATGTGTCAATCCTGTGACAACCGTTCGGCCGAGTCCGCATCCCTCAGAGAACTTCAAAATCTTTCAACATCCTCTTCACAACGCCGTCACCTGGCCTTTACGTTTCGGTGCTACAGTGAGAGTGCGCTGGACCTGTGCTTAAGCGGTTCGTGCATGAACCCCAATCCGCGCTTGCCGCCTCTTCGCGAGGCGGCTCTTTTTGGAATATGGCCTACCGCGTGCGGTGGCGCGTTCCCTGCGCGCGATCACGTGCGGGGTTAGGGCAAAAGATCGAATTCGACAGAACCGTGACATGCAAAACTTTCGTTTGATCCACCCCAGTTTATCCCGTACACGAACCTCTAAAAACCGCGTCATATCAAGGATTCTCCTCTATCCACTTGTTGGAAAACCGCAACTTGCAAATCTCATGCTAATCTTCGTGGCTCCAAACGACATCACCGAGTTGAAGCAAGTCCGAGAACGCGGACGCAGCCGCCTCCTGGAGACCGGGCAGGACATGGCTGTACGTGTTCAGCGTCGTGGAGATGTTGGAGTGCCCCAGACGCTCTGGTGTTAGGTTAAAACAGTGGACACATTGAATCGAGAATGTAAGAATAAGTCGATTCGAGGTGAGCCACGTGACCCAAAAGTACGACAACGACTTTAAGCTACATGCTGTTCAACTCGCTTTGGAAGGCCACAAGCCGGCAAGCGAGGTTAGAGTCTCAAGTGGTGGTGTAAAATTCGTCGTCCCCAATTGACGAAGAAGCCACCGTGCGTGTCTACTAAGTGTGACCAACACCAAAAGTAGGAGGCACGCAACGATGGCTTCGCTCAATAGCTTCGCAGTTCTCGAATGGATTCGCAAGATGCAAGACGTGGATCAGATCGATTTTTTACGGGAATTGATGCAACTCGTGACGCAGTTCCTCATCGATGCGGAAGCCGCAGAGAAAATCGGTGCCGAGCGCTATGAGCGGACGGAGAGCCGTGTCACACAACGAAACGGCTATCGTTCAAGGGCCTGGGACACGCGCCTCGGGACGGTCGATTTGAAGATTCCAAAGCTCCGTCAGGGCAGCTTCTTCCCTTCCATTCTGGAGCCCAGGCGTCGAGCGGAACAAGCGCTGGCTTCTGTGATCCAGGAAGCGTACGTGAAGGGCGTGAGCACCCGCAAGGTCGATGACCTGGTGCGAGCGTTGGGCCTGGATGGCATTAGCAAAAGCGAGGTGTCTCGCCTCTGCCAGCTCATCGATGAAGAGGTTCGCCAGTTCAAGGAGCGGCCGCTCGAGCGTGAGTATCCGTACGTGTGGCTGGATGCCACGTTCCCGAAGGTGCGGGAGGGCGGCCGCGTGCAGAGCATGGCGCTGGTCATCGCCATTGGCGTCACGGACACCGGAGAGCGCGAAGTACTCGGATTCGATGTCGGAACGAGCGAGGACGGCGCGTTCTGGTCGGACTTTCTGCGCAGCCTGAAGGCGCGAGGTCTTCGGGGCGTGCGTCTGGTGGTGAGCGATGCGCACGCAGGCTTGCGCCAGGCCATTTCGGAAGTGCTGACGGGCGCGACGTGGCAACGCTGCAAAGTGCACACGATTCGGAACGTGTTGAGCCAAGTGCCGAAGAGGGAGCAGTCGATGGTGGCCTCGATCATCCGGACGATCTTCACCCAGCCCACGCAAGAAGCGGCCCGCGAGCAGCTTCGCCGAGTGGTCGCGGAACTCCGGGGGCGTTTCCCGAAGGCGATGGACATTTTGGAGGCAGCAGAGGAGGACGTGCTGGCCTTTATGGCGCTACCTATCGAGCACTGGCGGCAGATCTGCTCGACCAACCCGCTCGAGCGGCTCAATCGAGAGATGCGTCGGCGGATGGACGTCGTGGGGATTTTCCCGAATCGAGCATCGGTAGTGCGCCTCGCTGGAGCGATTTTGCAAGAGCAGCACGAAGAGTGGCTGGTGTCGCGGCGATATTTCAGCCTGGAGTCGATGGCGAAACTCAAGCCCAACCGTCCGTTCCTCGCAGCCGAGGCGATGTTGCAAAAATAACGTGTGGGAAGGGGCGTGCGAGCATGCTCGCAGACCAAGGCTTTGTCCCCTAATGGCTTGGAATCGACCGGCGAGCGCGCTGTCAAGGGCGTCCGAAGGACGAGTGAAGCGTCCCTTGACAGCGCGTGAAGACGGTCGATATCGCCCCGAACGGGACAAAGCCGACCGATGTCACACAGTAGACACAAACGGTGAATTTACACCTCTTGACGGGACACTACCTGAAGTACACGACCTAGCGTTTTTCGCCCATCGCGTGTTGTGCAGCCAACCACATCGCCTCCCATCATGTGTTGTGCTATAGGCATACGACGTCGATGCTTGTCGATATTCGTGGACGTGAAGGAAAAATACTGTCGGCGTCGAACTCGTCCATCATGGAACAGAAGGAGAAGACGCCATTGAGCAAGTTGTTAGAGGATAGGGGTATCAAACAACGCTGGCTGGCGCGCCAAATTGGCATGCCAGAAACCAGTCTTAGTTTCATCGTGCAAGGCAAGCGTATCCCCACGTTGCCCGTTGCAATGCGCATCGCCAGAGTTCTAGGTGTGACGGTGGAAGAGTTATGGGGACATATAGTGGACGATGAGGGCTAAGAGGATGCGTCAACCTCAAATGGCCCTGCTCACCTCATCAGTGGGTAGGGCTTTGCCGTGCTAATCGCGTTGCAAATCTGCTTGCAAATCTACTTGTTAGCACGAGATGAAACGAAGGCTGTCTAAAACGCCCCAAAAGTCGAGTGCGTCAAGGCTGGACAGCATTAAACGAAACGCGATGAGACGTGATTTTGAAAAACTTTCGTTTGAGTTTTCCTATAGATTTGGTGTATATCTGTAACGGGGACATCATCTACGATAAGGATTCGAGGGAGGCTCACGCGAATGCCGTTTGTCATCACGTCGCCTTGCATTGGGGAAAAGGCCGCGGACTGCGTGGAGACGTGCCCGGTGGACGCCATCCACGAGGGTCCGGATCAGTACTATATTGACCCCGATCTGTGCATTGATTGCGCTGCATGCGAGCCGGTTTGCCCGGTCAACGCCATCTATCAAGAGGAATTCGTTCCAGAGGACGAGAAGGAGTTCATCGAGAAGAACCGGAACTTCTTCCGCAATCGCTGAAATGCGGTTGCGCGCTCCGGAACCGTCGGTCCCGCTCGCGCGGGCCGGCGGTTTCGCCTTGAGAGGGTTCTTGAGAGGAGGGGGCGCCGTGAAGCGCTTATGGGCCGTCGCGTGCGCCGTGATCGGTTTGCTCTTGGTCACGGGTTGCGGCACGCCTCAGCGTCCGACGGACTCGCCGTCAGGCACGAGCTCGCGGCAAGCTGGTCCCCAGGTGGAGAGCCAGACGCAGGTGGACCCCAAGCTTTACGCTGTGTGCAGCGCTATCTATCGCGGAGTGGAACAGGCCCTGGCGGAGAACCGCAATGAAAGCTTTGACACAGAGCTTCAATCCGTTCAAGCGATAGGAAGCAGCGCTCCGCCGAACTCGCCGAACGGGGAATTGTTTGCGGACGCACAACAAGTGGTGGCGCTCTGCGACGCGTATACCGGGGAAGGGGCGCCCGCCAAGGTGTACAATGAGCTCCAGGACTCGCTTCGGACCTTGAAGCAGGCCCTGGATCGATACCATGCCATGGTGCCGCGTTCGTGAGCGTCTTGCCACGCGAACTCGACTTCTCGCCGTAATCGATTTCGAGGTGATGGAACCCCATAGCCTCGCGACTCGCGCCGAGGGATCGTGAATTTCCTCTTGCATTCGCTTTCATCGGCGTGGCAAAATAGCGATGAGAGCGTTTGCAGCGCCGCGATGGCGCAATCGATTTCGACCGGGGCGCGCGTTCTTTGTGCGCTCTCTTCGTAACCAGATCGATGTTGCGATTGGTCGAAATCGATTTCGAAGGATGTGCAAAAGGGGGAACGAAACATGAAGCGGTCGAAGAGCAATCGAGGATGGGTCGCCGCTGCGGTCGGTCTCGCCGTGGTGGGTGTCGCCGGGTGCGGCGCAGCGAACACCTCGGCGAACGGCGCCAGCCATTCTGCCTCGGCGTCGCCAGAGGCGGCGAGCGCGTCGTCGAGTTCGGTCCTGACCGTCGCGCCGAACGTCACGGGCACCTTTTCGGACAACTTCAATCCGTTTAGCACCAACAGCATGCCCGGCACCCTAGGCAACATCTACGAGACATTGTTCTACTTCGACAATACGACAGGGAAACAGTTCAACCTGTTGGGGACCTCCTTCCACTTTTCGAACGGAGGGAAAATCCTGACGGTTTCTCTGCGAAAAAACGCGGTCTGGACGGACGGAGTCCCGTTCACGGCGCAGGATGTTGTCTTCACGTTCGAGGATCTCAAGAAGTATCCCGACGCGGATACCAACGGCGTGTGGCAGCAGCTGAAGAGCGTCCAGGCCGACGGAAAGTACACCGTGGTCTTCCAGTTCGCGCAGCCCAACATCCCGTTTGCCGAGCAGTACGTCCTTGGGGGCACGTACATTGTGCCGGCTCATCAGTGGAAGTCGCTTGGCGATCCGGCCAAGGCCAAGATCACGCACTTGAACGCCATTGGCACGGGTCCATTCAAGCTGTCGTCCTTTACAACTCAGGACTACCAATTCACCGCAAATCCGCGTTACTACGGAGGGGCACCTGAGGTCAAGACCCTCAATTATCCGGCGTTCGCCAGCAACTCGAGTGCCGATTTGGCGCTCGCGAGCGGTCAGATTCAATACGCCGGCATCAACATTCCCAATGTCGAGAAGACCTTCGTGGCAGCCGATCCGGCGCACAACCACTATTTGTTCCCGCCCAACGAATCGGTGGAGCTCTATCCGAACCTGCACAACTCGCTGCTCGCCATGCTGCCTGTGCGCGAGGCCATCAGCCTGGCCATCGATCGCGACGCACTCTCCAAAATCGGAGAGACGGGCTATGAGAAGCCAGCCGTGCCGACGAGTCTCGTCTTACCGCCACAGTCGTCGTGGTTGGACCCGAGTCTGCCCGCGAGCGATCGCGCCTTTGCGGTCAACGATGCCAAAGCGGTTCAGATTTTGCAGAAGGCAGGCTTCCGCAAGGACCAAAACGGGATTTTTGCGCTCCATGGCAAGGAGTTGTCCTTCAACTTACTCACGGTAAGCGGTTGGAGCGACTGGGATGAGGACGCGCTGCTCATCAAGCAGCAGTTGGCGAAGGTCGGGATCGCCGTGAATGTCCAGGAGGAGCAGTTCTCGGCCTACTACAGCGCTATCGATCCGGGCCCGGGCCAGACGCCGCACTACGACCTCGCCATCTCGTGGACCAACGTGGGGCCTACGCCGTACACGACGTATTACGACATGTTGGATTCGCACGGATCCTTTAATTTGGAAGGCTATCGCAATGCGCAGGTGGATCAGTGGTTCAACGAGTTTTCGTCGACCACGGATAGCCAGGTTCAGCACCAGGTGATGTACAGGATTGAGCGACTCGTGGCGAGCCAACTGCCGGTCATCCCGCTGTTGGATGGCGCGCTCTGGTACGAGTACAACGACAGCCACTTCACGGGCTTCCCGACGGCCAACAACCTCTGGATCAATCCGGCGCCGTACACCTACCAGGCGGCTGCCATCATCATGGATCACCTGAAGCCGGTGAAGTGATTGGGCGGTCGCTTTACGAACGAGGCGGCGGCAGCTAGGATAGGAGTAAGCGGATACACGGGCGCGGGCGCCCGCCGCCGCGCCCGTCCAAAAAGGAGGGGAGTTGCATGCGATATTTCCTAAATCGATTTTGTTTTCTCGTCTTGTCGCTTTGGGCGGCTATCACGCTGAACTTCATCCTGCCGCGCCTCATGCCCGGCAACCCTGCTCAGGCGATGATCGCTAAGCAGGCCGGGAATATCAATCCTGCCGCACTGAAAGCCATTGAGGAGCAGCTCGGGCTGTCAAATGGTCCCCTGTGGCAGCAGTATTTTCAGTACCTCGGAAATCTGTTGACAGGGCACTGGGGCGCTTCGTTTCAGTACTTTCCGACCCCGGTCGTCAACATCATTGAGACGAGCCTGCCGTGGACCATCGTGCTGCTCGGCGTGGTGACCATCATCTCCGTGGTCGTCGGAACGCTCATCGGCATTCTCATCGCCTGGCGCCGCGGCGGAACCGCGGACAACGTGATCCCGGTAGCCACGATGTTCGGCCAGGCCATCCCGACCTTCTGGCTCGGCCTCATTCTCATCTACTTCTTCGGGTTCGTGCATCACTGGTTTCCGCTCGCGCACGGATACGGAGACGACGTGACGCCGGGGCTCAACGCTCCGTTTCTGGCGAGCGCGGTCTACCACAGCATCCTGCCGGCGGTGGTGGTGTTCGTCGGCAGCATCAGCGGCTGGATCGTGGGCATGCGCAACAACATGATCACGACGCTCGGAGAGGACTATGTGGTCTTCGCCGAGGCCAAAGGGGTATCGAAGCGGAGGCTCATTTTTTCGTACGCCGCGCGCAATGCGCTCCTGCCTCAGTTGACCTCCGTGGCCATCGCGCTCTCGTCGATCATCGGCGGGCAAATTCTCATTGAACAAGTGTTTTCCTACCCAGGCATCGGATACGGCCTGACCAACGCGGTGGCGAGTGAAGACTATCCGCTCATTCAAGGGATGTTTCTCATCATTGCGGTGACAGCGCTTGTGATCAACTTCATTGTCGACATGCTGTACGGACGGCTCGATCCGCGCGTGCGTAGAAGGGGGGCGGCGTGAATGACAGTCGCAGCCATCGATGTGGTGGATCCGCGCGCGAAGCGGGCGAGCAGGCGCAGAAACTCGGCGTTGCGCCAGTTCTTTCGAAATCCGAAGGCGCTCGCGGGCGTCGTCCTGTTTGGCATGTTTCTGGTGGTGGCCATTTTTGCGCCTGCCATCGCGCCCTACAATCCAACTTCCACGGCGTTTGGCATGCTGCAACCTCCGTCGCACGCGCACTGGTTCGGCACGACGAGCCTTGGCCAGGACGTGTTTTCACAGTTCATCTGGGGCACGCGGACCACGCTCATCGTGGGCGTCGGAGCGGGGCTTTTGAGCACCGTGATCGCCATCCTGATCGGCGTGACGGCAGGGTATGTCGGCGGCGTGGTCGATTCAATCCTAAACGCGCTCTGTAACATTTTCCTCGTCATGCCGGGATTGGCGCTGCTCATCATCATCGAATCGTACGTGCACAACACGACGCCGTATATGAACGGTCTGATCATCGCGCTGACGGGCTGGGCGTGGGGCGCGCGCGTGATGCGGTCCATGGCCATGACCATTGCGAGCCGGGATTACATCGCGGCGGCGCGCCTGTCGGGGATGTCGACGTTCCGCATCATCCTGTTCGAGATCGTGCCGAACATGACGAGCGTCATTGCCTCCAACGTGATGTACGCCTGTCTGGCGGCGGTGCTCGCGGAGTCGGGCCTCGCGTATCTCGGGTTCGAAAATGTGGCCTCGACGAGCTGGGGCACGATGCTGTACTGGGCGACGCAGAACAGCGCGCTGATGAGCGGGGCGTGGTGGTGGTTCGTGCCGCCGGGGCTCGGCATCGCGCTTCTCGGCACGAGCTTTGCCCTGATGAACTTCGGCATCGACCAGGTCACCAACCCGCGTCTGCGCACGTCGCGCAGGCGTCGACAGGTCGAGAAACTGCTGCGCGAGCTTCGGGCGCAGAACGGTGAGGTGAAGGCGGATGGCAGAGACGCGAGAACCGGTGCTTCAGATTGAGGACCTGTCCGTCGCCTACGTGACGAACACGGGGCTCGTGCACGCGGTGAGCGACGTGAACCTGACCGTCCATCGGGGCGAGATCGTGGGACTGGTTGGGGAGTCGGGATCGGGCAAGTCGACGATGGCGTACACCATCATGCGGCTGTTGCGCGGCGACGCGGTGGTCACCAAGGGCCGCGTGCGGGTGTTGGGCCAGGATGTGTACGCGCTGTCCGAAAAGGAACTGAGGGCGTTTCGCTGGAGCAAGATGTCCATGGTGTTCCAGAGCGCGATGAGCGCCCTGAACCCGGTGATGACGGTGGAGACGCAGATCGTCGACACCATCTTGGCACACCGGCCGGATCTGTCGCGGCAGGCGGCGCGGGAGCGGGCGAAGGAGTTGCTCGATCTCGTCCGAATCGACCGGAAACACCTGCAGAGCTATCCGCACGAGCTTTCCGGCGGCATGCGCCAGCGGGTCGTGATCGCCATCGCGATTGCGCTCAATCCCGCGCTCGTCATCATGGATGAGCCGACGACCGCGCTTGACGTTGTGGTGCAGCGGTCCATTCTGGACGAAATCCGGCGCATCCAGGAGCAGGTGGGCTTCGCCATCTTGTTTGTCAGCCACGACTTCAGCCTGGTGGCGGAGCTCGCGTCCCGCGTCGCCATCATGTACGCGGGCCGCATCGTCGAACTCACGCCGAGCCACCTGTTGAACCTGTCCGAGCGGCACCACCCGTACACGGAGGGGCTCCTGAAGGCCATTCCTCAGCTGACCGCGGACGAGGTGACCATCCAGGGGATTGGCGGATACCCACCGGATCTGCAGGACCTGCCGCCCGGCTGCGCGTTTCATCCGCGCTGCCCGTACGCCATGGACGTCTGCAGGCGCGTGCGCCCGGCGCAGGTGCGGGCGGGCGAGAAGGTGCTGGAGTGCCACCTGTTCAACGAGGCGGAGGTGAAGGCCCATGTCTGACGCACTCGCGACCGCGCAGGCGACCGCCCTCGTCGACGTGCGCGATCTCGTCGTCCGCTTTCCCATCGGTCGCGGCCGGTTCATACGCCCGGTCGATCACGTCAGTTTCTCGCTCCAGCCCGGCGAGGTGTTGTCGCTCGTGGGCGAGTCGGGATCGGGCAAGTCCACCATTGGCAAGGCGTTGGTGCGGATGATCGAGCCGTCGGAGGGCGAGATCTGGGTGGCTGGACGCGATGTGGCGCACATCCGGGGGCGAGAACTGAAGGCGTATCGAAAGGACGCTCAGATGGTGTTTCAGGATCCATTCGGTTCGCTCAACCCGACGCGGACCATCGAACAACACCTGGTGTTTCCGGTGCGGAAGTACCGCCGCGAGGGCCAGGGCCGCGTGAGCGATCTCATCGACGAGCTACTCGCCAAGGTGGGGTTGACGCCGGTCACCGAGACGCGGCGGAAGTACCCGCACGAGCTGTCGGGTGGCCAGCGGCAGCGCGTGGCCATCGCCCGCGCGCTCGCGGTGAACCCCAAATTCATCGTCGCCGACGAGCCCATCTCCATGCTCGACGTGTCGATACGCGCCGGGATTCTCAAGCTGATGAACGAACTGCGCGAGGAGATGAACATCGCGTTCCTGTATATCACGCACGATCTCGCCTCGGCGCGCTACATCGGCAACCGGATCATGGTGCTTTATGGCGGTAAAGTCATGGAAACGGCGCCGTCCGCCGAGCTGATTCGGCGCCCGGTGCACCCGTACACGCGGCTGTTGTTTGCGGCGACCCCGGGCACACGCCACCAGGGGCCGCTGCCGGAGACGTCGAACCGCCCGCCGAACCTACTCGAGGATCGCGTCGGATGCCCGTTCGCCGACAGGTGTCCGCTCGTGTCCGACGTATGCCGGTCGCAGGAGCCGCCGCTCGCGGAGGTGGCGCCCGGGCACTACGCCGCGTGCCATCATCCGGGCTGAACGACGAGATGTCGCGAGGTACACGGCACATTCATGAGCGAGGGAGATGAGGGAGATGCGCAAATTTCCAGAGGGATTCGTGTGGGGGACTGCGACGGCATCGTATCAGGTTGAAGGGGCCGCCCGCGAGGGCGGGCGCGGACGATCGATTTGGGACACGTTTTCCCACACGCCTGGAAAGGTTGCCGAGGGCCACACCGGGGACGTCGCCTGCGATCACTATCACCGCTATCAAGACGACGTGCGCCTCATGAAAGAGTTAGGAATTTCGTCGTACCGATTTTCCATCGCATGGCCTCGCGTGATGCCAGAAAAGGGGCGCGTCTGGGTGAAGGGCCTCGATTTCTACAAGCGGCTCGCCACGGAGCTCCTCGAGAGCGGTATTCGCCCGGCCGTCACCATGTATCACTGGGACCTTCCACAGTGGATGGAGGACGAAGGCGGCTGGAACAGTCGAGAAACCGTTTCCCGCTTCCTCGAGTACAGCGAGATCCTGTTCCGCGAACTCGGCGATCTCGTCCCCATGTGGATCACCCACAACGAGCCGTGGTGCGCTTCCATTTTAGGGTACGGCATCGGCGTACACGCGCCGGGCCTGAAGGACTGGCGCCGCGCGTACCGCGCCGCGCACCATCTGCTTTTGTCGCACGGCCAGGCGGTCCGCCTGTACCGGGAGCTCGGCTTGCCCGGCGAGATCGGCATTACGCTGAACCTCACGCCGGTTTATGCGGCCACGCCGAACCCAGAGGATTTGGCCGCGGCCGACAGGCAGGACATGTTCCAAAACCGGTGGTTCCTCGATCCCGTCCTGAGAGGGGAATATCCAGAGGAACTCTTGCACCGCGTGGATCAAGTGGTAGGTGGGTTTGACGCCGTCAAGCCTGGGGATCTGGACGTGATCGCCACACCCATCGACTTTCTGGGCGTGAACTACTACACGCGCGCTGTGGTCGCCGACGATCCGTCCGATCCGCTGCTCGGGGTTCGCCACCTGCCCGGCGAAGGTCCCCGCACCGAGATGGACTGGGAGGTCTATCCCGACGGCTTGTACGATCTGCTCAGCCGCCTGCGCCGGGACTACGGCGACATCCCCATCTACATCACGGAGAACGGCGCCGCCTTCGACGATCGCGTCCAGGATGGGGGCGTCCACGACGCAGACCGAGTGGCGTATCTCGCGTCCCACTTCGCTGCGGCGCATCGGTTCCTCGAGGAAGGCGGCAACCTGCGGGGCTATTACGTGTGGTCGCTGATGGACAACTTTGAGTGGGCGTTCGGCTACACCAAGCGATTCGGACTTGTGTACGTGGATTACGATACGCTCGCTCGCATCCCGAAGGACAGTTACTTCTGGTATCAGCGCGTGATCCGCGAGGGCGGGCTTGTGCCGGCGGAACCCGCGGAAACGGCGCGATAACGTCTCTTCCTGCCTGCTTCAGGCCAGCTCGCGCTGGCCTGTTTTCTTCAGGTATCGAAAGGGACGTGAAACCAGGCGAGAAACAGGGATGTGACAAGTCCGCAGAACCCGAGCGAAAGCCGCCAATTTTGCTCGTGCAACCACATCACGAACAGCATGCACGAGTCGAGCAGGATGGACCAGCCAAACGCCCAGCCGTGGTAATACTCGATCTCGTGCGATATCACGAGAACAAGCTCGAATGCACTGTAGATGGCGAGAAACAACCCGAAATGCAGGAGGCGCCGGCCAAGCGAACTGGGCATGTATCGAAGGAACAAGAGTGTGGTGCAAGGGAACAGGACGAAGATCTGAATGAGCTGCGACAGCTTGTCGGTGATGAACCACCACCTCGGGTGATACCACATCATGTATCCCCGGCAGACCAGGTTATACATGAGGGCGATCACGGCAATCCAAAGCACGGTCCTACAGTACTGGGTAAGGTACACATGCGTGCGCGTCGCGAGGACCACGGCGAGAAACGCAGCCGAGAAACATACGACTACCACATGATTCGCCTCAGCTCCTTGGTGTGGGCGTCTTCGGGGCGAGGCCGTGCGGCAGGCTTATTTCAGAGTATGAGAATGGAGGGCGCCGTCCATACCGTCGAAGATTGTCGAATCGGGGAGCGGAGCGAGTCGAGTGGGGCGGAACCGCCTTCGTCAGCTGCGCTAGATTCGGCGCATGTCTGGTGGGGGCGGGGGCAGCACATGGAAGTCAAAGAAAAACCCCAGTCCTCTGCGTCAGGACTGGGGTTCTCACTTCACTGGTGCGGTCGAGAGGACTTGAACCTCCACGGAGTTGCCCCCACTAGAACCTGAATCTAGCGCGTCTGCCAATTCCGCCACGACCGCATGTCTGAGATGGTTTCGCTCGCGGTTCGCTTTCGCATCAGCACCGCAGCGAACGATTACATTATACAAGGAATCACACAGGTTTGCAACGAATCATTTCATCGGTGGCCCGATTTTTTCAACCGTGCTCAAGGAGGCGTTGGTATGCAGTTCTTTAAGATGCACGCGCTCGGCAACAACTATGTGTTTGTCGATACGGCCCGGACAACCCTCCCCACGGACGATCTCCCGTCGCTCGCGCGTCGGGTGAGCGACGTGCGCAGAGGGATCGGCTCCGACGGCCTCATCCTTGTCACGCCCTCCGACAGCGCGGATGTCGGCATGCGGATCTGGAATGCGGACGGATCGGAGGCGGAATCCTGCGGCAACGGCCTGCGCTGTGTGGCCAGGTACGCTTATGAGCGCGGGCTGGTCGACGCCACGCACTTCTCCATTGAAACCAAGGCGGGCGTTGTCGCGGCGCAGGTGCATCTGGACGTCGAGGGGCGCGTGCGGCTTGTGACCATCGATATGGGCGAGGCTCGTTTCGGCACGGAGGCCGTCCCCTATCGCGGGGCGGATCGCGGTGAGGACGTGCGCGTGGAGGCAGGCGGCGCGCGCTATACGGGCACGCTCGTCAGCATGGGCAACCCCCACTTTGTCACGCTGGTCGATCGCGTCGACGATGTGGACGTCGAACGCGTCGGGCGCGTCATCGAGTCCCATCCCGACTTTCCCGAACGCGTGAATGTGGAGTTTGTCTCGGTGCTCGCGCCGGACGAGATCGACTTCCGCGTGTACGAGCGCGGTTCGGGCGTGACGTTCGCCTGCGGCACGGGTGCGTGCGCGAGTGTGGCGGCGCTCGCCAAAAAGGGACTCGTGCGGAACCGAGTGACGGTGCACCTTTTGGGGGGCGATCTCGACATCGAGATTCGCGACGACGGCCACGTGTGGATGACGGGAGAAGCGCACTGGGTGTGTGAAGGGACGTATTACGCGTAGGAGCAACGAGCGGGCGGGGCGGCGCCTACACGGCGACCAAGCCCACGCCCGCCAGGATCACGAGCACGCCCGCCCAACGGATCCAAGGGACGTGCTCGTGAAACACAAAGATGGACACGAGAATCGCGAGCACGTACGCGAGGCTCTGCAGGGGATAGAGCAGGCTCAACGACAGCTTGTTCAACAGGAAAATCCAGATCACCGTTGCGATGACATACAGCACGATGCCCGCGATCACCCAGGGCGAAAACATGGCTGCGATGACGGATCGCAAGCTGTTGAGATCTCGATGTTGCAGCCCGTATTTCCACAGCGTCTGCCCGCCGACGAGCAGGCAGACGTTCAAAAGGATGAGGATGGCGTAGCCGAGTCGCATGAGGGGGTTCGGCGCT
Source organism: Alicyclobacillus acidocaldarius subsp. acidocaldarius DSM 446 (assembly GCF_000024285.1). Taxonomy (GTDB): domain Bacteria; phylum Bacillota; class Bacilli; order Alicyclobacillales; family Alicyclobacillaceae; genus Alicyclobacillus; species Alicyclobacillus acidocaldarius. Next base: position 1,940,586 of record NC_013205.1, on the reverse strand, counting down.
CCTTCGTGTTCAGCCTTTAAATTCGTTCTGCAAGAGCTCGTAGTAGTCGCGGTGATGGCGGACGATGGTGTCCAGAATAAAGCCGCACGTCAGGCTGTTGGTCGCCAGCACCATGAATCCGACCGCGAGGATGGCGGACGGGATCTTCGCGATGCGGCCAAACGAGAAGTACTCGTACAACACGGGAATGCCGACGCCGAGGCCGGCCAAAAACAGGATCAAGGCGACGGCGGTGAAGAAAGCGAGCGGCTTGTAGTCTTTGAAAATCCAAAAGACGGTCTTCAACACCCGGATGCCGTCGCTCAGCGTGTTCAACTTGGAGTGGCTGCCCGGCGGCCGATCCCGGTATTGGATCGGGATTTCGAGGATGCGGAAGCGCTTGTCCAGCGCGTGGAGCGTCATTTCCGTCTCGATTTCAAAGCCCTCGCTCTGGATGGGCATGGTCTTGGCGAAGCGGCGGCTGAACGCCCGGTAGCCGGTCATGATGTCCCGGAGATCTGCGTGAAACAGGGTGTTGATCAGCTTCCGCACCAACTGGTTGCCGAAGTTGTGGAAAGGGCGCTTGTTCTCCTTGGAGTACGAGCCGTCGGAGTGACGGTCGCCGATGCACATGTCGGCCTCTCCTTCGATGATCGGCCGAATGAGATCGTGCACGAATTCCGCCGGGTACGTGTCGTCTCCGTCGGTCATGACGTACACGTCGGCGTCGATGTCGCGGAACATCGAGCGCACCACGTTTCCCTTGCCCTGACGAGTCTCTCTTCGCACAATCGCGCCCGCTTCCCTCGCCACTTCCGCGGTGCGATCGCGCGAGTTGTTGTCGTACACGTAAATCTCCGCGTCGGGCAGTTCGCGCCTAAAGTCCTGAACCACTTTTCCAATGGTCAGTTCTTCGTTGTAACACGGGATGAGGACTGCGATTCGCATGGTCACGACAAGCCTCCATCATGAAAGTCGTACGCACCTATGGCGCGGCGGTTCGGCGCGGCGTCGCCTTCCGCAGTCGCGCCCAAGCTGTGACGAGGTAGGCGACGGTTCCGACACCCACAAACAAAAAGGGCATGGTCGGGTACGCGTACCGGTTAATTGGGATAAATGGAAGTTGAACGACGATGAGAAAGACCGTCAACCAGCTCAGCCATCGAACATATCGCATTCCGAAGCCCGCCGCGAGCCCGATGGCCCCGACGATCACCCACACAAGATGCAGGTGGGCATAGGCGAAGGTGAGCCGCGTCAACAGGCCCGCGTGCTGCGGCAACACGCTGTTGTACCACGGCGTGCCGAACAACCAGCCGAGTTTGTCCAAGGTGTACCATTTGAGATAGGCCAGCGGGTGCGTGCGAAAGCCCTCCTCGATGCGTTGAATGGCGAGGGCCTTTTGCTGCGCGTACGTCAGCCCATTGGAGATGTTCGTGTCCTTATAAAATGTCGGATCCGAGCCGAACAGGAGCGGATTCGCGGCGTCGAGATCGGTCGTGATCCATTGGTGCATGGCAACGAGATTGCGCACCCACCATGGTACCATGGTCACGGCGAAGGTGGCGATGTACAGTGCATAATTCCTCAGCATGGGCTTCCAGGCGCGCCTCGTCTCGCGCTGCAAAAAGAGGCAGGCTGGCGCTGCTAACAGCGGCGCGACGCTGGGGCGAATGAGCGTTGTCACGGCGAGCAACAGACCCGCGGCGACGAAACTTTGCCAGGTTCGGTCTCTGACCAGGACGAGGAACGACCACACGAATGCGAGAAGAAACGGAATATAGAGGTTCTCCGTGAGCAACTGATCGTTCGCGTAGATGACAGGTGGATACACGGTCCACAGGAGCGCCGCGACGAAACTCGCGTAGCGCGGCAGCCGAAAGCGGGCGATCACATAGACCAAAAGGCTCGACGCCACGGCCAACAGGTGCTGGCACGCCTGGGCAAGGTGCATCGCCGTCTCGTGGCTTGGCGTGAAGAGGGCGGCCACCCGGTACACGAGCGCGAGGAAAAGCGGATAGCCCGGGGTCACCTGGGCAGCGGGGCCCCAACTCCAATACGCGTAAAGGTGCAGCGCGTTCAGCACGTGGGCCGAATGATCATAATAATAGGCGTCCCCGTACAGCAGAACGGGTTGGCGCCACGCCTTGACGATGAAATACACGTGATAGACGAGCGCGATCGCGGCCAAAAGCCCGATCCACGTCCGATCCTTGGCAAACGACAAGCGCTTCACCGGTGGGTTCACTCCTCAGTGCGTGCATATCGCATGATCCAGTCCGCGGCAGACATCGCTTTGCGGACAACGCCCTGCTCCTCGAGGCGCTCGAGGTGCGCCATCACGGTGTGACGCGCGAACGGCAAGGCCCGCGGGTCGACGTCTGGGTAGAGGGCGGCGGTGAGTTCGGCCAGCGTCTTTGGGCCCTCCGCCAGAATCGCCAACATCTGCTCCTCTCGCATCTGGCGCCTTTCACGCAGGCGCTCGGCCGAGAGATCTGGGCGCCTGATGAGAGGTCCGTGCCCCGGCAGCGCCACATCGGCCCCTGCTGCCATCACGGCGTCGAGCGCGCGGTAGTAATCCGCCATGTGGCCGTCCGGCGGACCCACCCACACCGACCCCTCTTCGACCAGGTGATCGCCGACGAAGAGCGCCTTTGCGTCAGGGAGCCACAGGTGGAGATGGCCGTGCGTGTGACCCGGCTGGTGGATGATGTAGAGCTCGCGATGCCCTGCGCGCAGGCGCTCCGGGCACGGTTCAAAAGTTCCCGCCGCATGCGGGAACTTGTCGTCGAAAGCCGACACGTCCAAAGGGTGCATGAATGCGGCGGCACGGAGACGCGCCTTCAGTTCCGGAATCCCCGCCGTGTGGTCGACGTGGTAGTGCGTCGCGATGATCGCCGCAACGCGCCGGATGCCGAGTTGCCGAAGGCGTTCGACCACCAGGTCGAGATGGTCACCTGTGGCGCCTCCGTCGACGATCACGGCCTCGCCGCCGTCCTGGATCACATACACATTGACCGTGCCATACGGCAGCACGTTCGGATACGGAACACGCATGCACCACACGCCGGGGAGTACGCGCTCCCAAGGCCCTGCATTCGCCAAGTCGACCCCTCCGTCTCCGCGACAATCAGTTTCATGTTAAAAGTTTGTTCGGGTCGGGTCAATTTGTCACCCCATCGTGTGATACACTCAATCTGCTGTTCGGCTGGCAAAGGAGGGACTGGGATGTCTCGTGCGTCATTGCCAGGGGAGATGTCTCCTGAAGCATTCTGGCATTCGGGGTTCAAAGGCGCGCTCCTGGACCTCGACGGCACCTTGTTTCGCGGGCGAGCCGTGATCGAGGGGGCTCCCGAGTTTGTTCGCACCCTTCGCTCGCGGGGCATTCAACCCATCTTTTTTACCAACAACTCGTCGAGAACGCCTGTTCAGGTCGCCGCGTTTTTGCGCGATCTCGGCATCGGTGCCCATCCTGAGGAAGTGGCTACGTCCGCCCAGGCGGCTGCCTTCCTGATTCGTCAACGAACGTCCGCCGCATGTCAAGGCGAGCCGCCGATGGTCGCGTTTGTCGGCGGTCCCGGTTTGGAAGAGGCGCTTCGCGATGAGGGGCTCGAGCCGCGAAGGGCCCGGGCGGACGAACTGCGGGCAGAATGGGTGAATCGTGCCGCCGCCGTGGCGGTGGGGCTCGCACCGGACGCTTGCTATGGCGACCTTGCGCTTCTTGCGCGCGTCGCGCATCGCGTCGGCTGGATGGTCCTGACGAATCCGGATCGACGGTTGCCCGTCGAGGACGGCTTCATGCCCGGCAACGGAGCGCTCGGCGCGTTTGTGCAGACGGCTTCGTCGGCCGAGGTGTTCGTGACGGGCAAACCGGATCCGTCGTTTGTCGACTATGCGCTCCACCGGTTCCATCTTCGTCGGGATGAAGTCGTCATCGTCGGAGACAACGTGGAGACGGACGTGGCGGCGGGGCGGGCGGCGGGCCTTGCGACGGTGTGGGTCAGGTCCGGGCTCGGAGGCGAGATCGATCCGGCTCATCCGCCCGAGTGGACGGTCGACTCCGTGGCGTCGCTTCTTCCACACCATTGAAACCGCCAAGAATCCTCGCCTAGGTTCAACGCACTGGACCTTGTTTCTCGCAGATATAGTGTTTATAATCGCGGTGACTCAAGTTTCCGACACTACATATGGGACGGACGGCTTGCCATCTGTGGCGGATTCCGCGAAGTGCCCGGCGCACGGGGGTGAGCAGCATGAAATGCCCGTATTGCGGAGCGGACAACACGCGCGTCATCGAGTCGAGGCCCGGAGAGGATGGGACGACGATTCGTCGGCGGCGCGAGTGCATTCATGAGGCCTGCGGGCGGCGCTTTACCACCTATGAGCGGGTGGAGCAGCGGCCGCTCATGGTCGTGAAAAAGGACCAGAAGCGGGAAGAGTTTTCGCGCGACAAGCTGTACCGCGGCATCATGAAGGCGTGCGAAAAGCGTCCCATCCCTGCGGAGACGCTGGAGGCGGTGTGTGACGAGATCGAGCGAAAGCTGCGGCTCGAGTACGAACGCGAAGTGCCGTCTTCGGTCATCGGGGAGCGCGTGATGGATGCGCTCCGGGAGCTCGACGGCGTGGCGTACGTGCGATTCGCGAGCGTGTATCGGGAATTTCGCGATGTCGAGACGCTGCTGAAGGAAGTGCTTGCGCTCATCGGCGATCGGGCGCGCGCGGTGGAACGGCCGGCGCAGGCGGACAAGCCCTCCGGCGACGGAACGTCGTTCGCGCGTGGATAGAGGAGGATTCGAATGGCCATCGAACAACGGGAGAGGCCCATGCTGGACCTGAACGACGACGATTACCTGGGACCGACCGGTGAAAAGATCGTCGCCGACCGGTATTTGCTGAAGGACATCCGCAAGGAAGCGCTCGCGCCAGGGGCGCTCGTCGTCGCCGTGTTGGACAAGAAGCGCGCGTACCACGAGCTCGCGCGCGTGAAGGCGGTGGACCGCGATGCGGATCAGGTGACGGTGGAGCTCCGGGACGGATCGATCGTGGATCTGCCGGTGAGCCAGGTGGACGTGCTGCTCGAAACCTCTCCTCGGCAGATGTGGCGGCGTGTCGCCCGCGGCGCCGCAGCGGTCACGCGGCAGCCGGAGGTGTGGGAAGAGGCGTTCTACGAGCTTCAGAAGGGCTGGCGCTACGTCCCAGGCGGGCGAATCAACGCGTCCCTCGGGACGGGCATGCAGGTGACGAGCTACAACTGCTTCGTCATCCCGAACGTCGGCCCCGACCTTCGCGACTACGCCGAATCGTTCGGCCAGACGCTTGAAATCCAGGCGCGAAGCGGCGGCGTGGGCATGAACCTGTCTCGCATTCCGCCTCAGGGCACGCTCATTCCCGTCAGCACCGCGTCGCGGAAGGCAGAGCTCATGCTGGTCCTGGACGCCTGGCACCCCGACCTCGTCGACTTTTTGGAGACCGAGTACCCTCATTCCACGAAACTCGTCCGCGCCGACGCCGCGTTTTGGCGCGCCGTGGAGGAGGACGACGAATGGGTGTTTCGGTTTCCGGATACGTCGGTGGAGGGGTATGACGAGAAATGGGCGGGCGATCTCGACGCCTGGTTGCGCCAGGGCCTGCCCGTCGAGGAGCATGGGCGCATCCGCGCGCGCGAGCTGATGGAAAAGATCCTGGCCTCCGACGCTCACCTTGTCCCGCAGGCTGTCGGATTCTGCCTGAGTCCTGGGGACAGCCGCAGCACCATCGCGAGAACGCTCGGGGACATGTGGGAGGCGATGCGGGACGGCAAGCGCGTATCGCTCGTTCTGTCGTCGCTTCGCCCGCGCTACAGCTACGTCCGCGGCGTGAACGGGCGATCGTCCGGCGCTTATTCGTGGGGGCTTTTGTACGACAAGGGCAATCAGGTGTTCGGCGAGGGCTTCGGCCCCGTGGGCGTTGGGGAAATCATGAGCGTGGGCTGCCAGCTCACGCTTCAGGGCGGTTCCCGCCGCGGCGCCCTCATGCTCATTCTGAACGACCGTCACGCCGACCTGCCCAAGTTTATCCGCGCGAAGCAAGTTGACGGCGTCATCACGGGTGCCAACATCAGCGTCGGCGTGTCCGAGGAGTTCATGCAGGCAAAACGCCGCGGCGAGTCTTGGCAGCTCGGATTTGTCCCGCCGTCCCACCGCGAGGCGTTCGATGGGGATTTCGGGCGCTGGCTCGAAGAAGGCAAACCCTTCGAGGTCACGGAAACCATCTCCGCTGCAAAGCTGTGGCGCGACATCTGTGAGTCGGCGTGGAAATCGGCCGAGCCGGGCGTCGTGTTTTTGGGACGAGCCAACGCGATGAGCAACTCGTGGTATTTCAACCCGCTCGTCGCCACGAATCCGTGTGGGGAGCAGCCACTCCCACCCTATGGGATTTGCAACCTCGGCGCGGTCGTGCTCGCTCGGTTTGCGAACGGCTTTCGCGACAGTGGCGTTCGGACCGAATTCTCCGATCCTGAGCGCGAGGCCTATGTGCGATCCCTCCTTCTCGAGAAGTTCCCCGCGGACGAGGCGGAGTTTCTCCTGCATCACATTCGCTGGGAGGAGCTCGAGCTCACGACGCGCCGAGGGATTCGGTTTCAGGATGCCGTGATCGACGCGACCTACTATCCGTTCGAAGAAAACCGGCAGAACCAGATGTCGGAGCGCCGCGTGGGGCTTGGCATCATGGGGCTGCATGATCTGATGCTCTACTGCGGCATTCGATACGGATCGGAAGAAAGCGTCAAGCTGATCGACGTGCTGATGGGGCTCATGGCGGAGTGGGCGTATCTCGAGTCCGTGGAGCTGGCGAAGGAGTACGGGCCGTTCCCGAAGTTCGACGCGGAGAAGTTCCTGCAATCCGGCTTCATGCGCCATATGGCGGCGGAGCGCCCGCATGTGGTCGAGGCCATTCGCAAGCATGGCGTGCGAAACGTCACGACCATGACCATTGCGCCCACCGGCACGACGGGCACGATGGTCGGGTGCTCGACCGGGTGCGAGCCGTACTACGCGTGGTCGTATTTCCGCAACTCGCGCCTCGGCCTGTTCGAGGAACACGCGGCCATCGTCGAGCAATATCGGCGCGAACATCCGAGCGAGGAGAGCCTGCCGCCCTACTTCGTCACCGCCATGGAGCTCACGCCGGAGGAGCACGTCCGCGTGCAGGCCGCGCTGCAGCGATGGATCGACAGCTCCATCTCCAAGACGTGCAACGCGCCGCACTCGTACACGGTGGAAGACACCGTGAAATTGTACGATCTCGCCTACGAGCTCGGCTGCAAGGGCATCACCATCTACCGAGACGGATCGCGCAGCGAGCAGGTGTTGTCGCTGAAGAAGGACGACCAGGCGGGAGATGGCGAGGGGGCCAAGGACACGGCAGCTTCCGCGCCGGTCGAGAAGTCGGCGCAACCGGCCCAGGTTGCTCCGGGCGGATACGTCAAGCGCCGGCGCCCCGACGTGCTGTATGGAGCGACGTACCGCAAGGAGACGCCGCTCGGAAAGGCGTTCATCACCATCAACGACGATCCGGACACGCACATGGCCACTGAGGTGTTCGTGAACGTCGGCAAGGCCGGATCGGACGTGTATGCGGCGAACGAGGCGCTCGGCCGGGCCATCACGCTGTACCTGCGCGAGTCGAACAACCCGAACCGCGAGGCGGAGTTGGTGAAACACTTCTCCGGCATCGGGGGCCAAAATGCCGTGGGCTTCGGCGCGCAGCGCATCACGTCGGTGCCGGACGCCATCGCGAAGGCCCTGATCGAGCACGCCGAGACGTTCCCGCTCCGCCACATGGCGGCGCGCCAGGCGGCGACGTCTGCGCCGGACGAGGGCGACGGGGCGAAGCCGTCGGAGCTGAGGGCGTATTCCATCGCGAAGGATTGGTGTCCCGAGTGCCATCAGCACACGCTGATTCGCCAGGGCGGGTGCTACGAATGTGAGGCGTGCGGCTATAGCAAATGTTGATCGCGCGGGCGGCTCGAACGTTCGAGCCGCCCCATCGTGTGCGTGCGGCGATTCTCCCCAGCGGTATTGCGCGGACGGCGAGGAACGAATATCGTGAAGGTGATCGCGGCATCGGGCCGCGGGACCACGCACGAGGAGAACGAACGATGTCCCATTCGCATGAAGGCCATCCGCATGGTCATCATCACGCGCATGGTGGCGGGCACGCGCACGAAGGCGAATGGCTGCATGTGCACGCGCCGGCCGACAAGATGCGCCTCGCGTTCTGGTTGACGGCGTTGGTGTTTCTCGCGGAACTTCTCGGTGGGTTGGTGTCCGGCAGTTTGGCGCTCATGTCCGACGCGGGCCACGTCCTTACGGACATGGCCGCGCTCGGGCTCTCCTGGTACGCCCTCCGGCAGGCCGAGAGGCCGTCCGATGCGCGCATGACGTTTGGCTATCATCGCGCAGGCATTCTGGCCGCGCTGATGAACGCGCTGCTGCTGCTCGGCGTCACCGGATGGGTGATGGTCGAGGCGTGGAACCGCCTGCAACATCCTCGGCCGATTGAGCCGCTGTGGATGTCGCTTAGCGCTCTGGTCGGCGTCGTGGTCAACCTCGGCATGGCGCTTGCCATGCGCGGCGAAGACAATCTGAACGTGCAAAGCGCCGTGCTCCACATGGTGGGCGACATGGCGGCGTCGCTCGGCGTGATCGCGGCGGGCGCCGTGATCGCGTGGACGCACTGGGAGCCCATCGATCCGATTTTGAGCGTGGCCATCGCGCTCGCCATCGCGTACGGCGCCATTCGGCTGGCGCGCCGCGCCACGCGCATCCTGATGGAGGGCGCGCCGGCCGACGTGAATGCCCGCGACGTGGTGGAGGCCATCCTCACGGTGCAAGGCGTGCGCGGCGTGCATGATCTCCACATCTGGTCCATCGCCAACGGGCACAATGCGCTCTCGTGCCATGTGGAGATGGATGGCATCACGACGGTGTCGGAGACCCAGGGCGTGATCCGGGAAATCGAGCACCGGCTGCGCCATCTCAACATCGGGCACGTCACCGTGCAGGTGGAGGACGAGGCACATCCTCATGCTCCGAGCGTCTTCTGCGCCCAGGAAAACCAGGGTGCTCGCCAGGCCGACGTCAATGGAGCGGGCGGTGAAGGTTCAAGATCACCACGCCAGCGACGATGAGCCCGATGCCAACGACCATCATGGGCGTGACCGGTTGCCTGTACGCCATCGCGCCGATGGCCGCGATCGCTGCGGTGCCGACGCCCGACCAGATGGCGTACGCCACGCCGATGGGGATGGTTCGAAGCGCCTGCGACAGCGCGTAGAAGGAGAGCGCGTAGCCCAGGACGACGGCCAGCGAGGGCCACAGCCTCGAAAAGCCGTGGGTCAATTTGAGCATCGAAGTCGCGAACACTTCGCAAGCAATGGCAGCCGCCAAGAACCAAGCGTTCACAGGTTTTCACTCCTCTCCGGGAACGTCGGAGACGGGCGACCGCGCATACGCTATAGCACAGACGCGGTTGGAGGTGCCCGACATGACGTATCCCGCGGATCAAGCATATCTCAAATGGATGGCGATCGCGGCGTTTTGCATCGCGTTTGCGCCGCTCGTCTGGCCGGTGCTGCGGGCGCGGCCCTAACGCGCCCGCGCCTGGCGCCATGCCGGAATGGAGACCCAACATGCCGTGGTTGCACATCGCGTACTTGCTCATTTTTGCGCTCGATCTCGTCACGGCCTGCGTGATCATTTTCGTGGAGCGGCACAACGCCGCCGTCACGTGGGCGTGGCTGATGGTGTTGTTGTTCATCCCTGTCGGCGGCTTCATCTTGTACGTGCTGTTTGGACAACACATCAGCCGCTACCGGTTGGCCCGCTTTCGCCTGCGCAATGCGCCCTGGGTGGCGCGCGCCGCGGAGCGCCAGCATCGGCAGGTCGAATCGGGCCACGTGGTGTACAAGGAGCCGGCCGCACAGCGCCATGCGGATCTCATCGCCCTGAATCTCAAGACGGCCTACGCGGTCTACACGGAAGATAATCGCGTCGACGTGTTCGTGCGCGGGGTGGACAAGTTCGAAGCCCTGTTCGAAGACATTCGGCAGGCCAAGGACCACATCCACCTCGAATACTATATCTTCCGGCCGGACGATCTGGGCGAGCGTTTCGTTCGCCTCCTGGCCGAGAAGGCGCGCGAAGGCGTGGAGGTTCGCCTGCTGTACGACGCCGTCGGCTGCGCATGGACCCCCAAGTCGTTCTTCGAGCCGCTGGTGCGAGATGGCGGCGAGGTCGCTGCCTTCTTTCCTTCCCGCATCCCTTATGTGAACCTGCGTATGAACAATCGCAACCACCGGAAGATCGCGGTGGTGGACGGGCGCGTCGCGTATGTGGGCGGTTTCAACGTCGGCGATGAATACCTGGGCAAGGATGAGCGGTTCGGCTTTTGGCGCGATACGCATCTCCGGATTGAAGGGAGCGCCATCCTGGAGTTGCAATCCATCTTTCTTTTGGATTGGAATTCATCATCCAAACACCCGATAGAATTCGAGGACCGCTATTTTCCTCGCGTTCACGGGCGCCCTGGGGCGACCGGTATGCAGGTGGTGGCGAGCGGACCGGACACCGACTGGGAGCAGATCCGGAATGCCTACATCAAAATGATTTACGCAGCCAAGGAGAGCATCTATATCCAGACGCCGTATTTTGTCCCGGACGACAGCCTGTTGACGGCGCTGAAAATTGCAAGTCTGTCCGGCGTGGACGTCAAGGTCATGTTGCCGGGCAAGCCGGATCACCTGTGGGTGTTCTGGGCGTCGAGGTTTTATCTCGGAGATCTGCTTCAGGCCGGCGTGCAGTGCTACCTGTACCGAGACGGCTTTCTGCACGCCAAAATGGTCGTGACGGATCGGGAACTGGCGTCCGTCGGCACGGCGAACATCGACATCCGCAGCTTCAAGCTCAACTTTGAAGTGAACGCGCTCATCTTCGATCGCGACAAGAGCGGGCACCTCGCCGATCTGTTTGAGCGCGATCTTGAGAAATGTGATAGATTGACACTGGAACAATATCGATCAAGGCCGAGAGCCGAGCGCATCATGGAGAGCTGTGCGAGGCTTTTGTCTCCGATCTTGTGAAGGGGAGTCGAGGATGGAAAAGAAGCGGATGGCGGGTGAAGAAGCCGCAAAACGGATTCAACCTGGGATGAAGGTCGGCCTCGGGACGGGTTCGACGGCGTACTACACCATTGTCGAAGTGGGGAGACGCGTCAAGGAAGGGCTCGAGATCGTCGCCATTCCTACGTCCCGCGAGACGGAGCGGTTGGCCCGAGAGCTGGGGATCCCCCTGACCGATTTTCGCAGCTGTCCGCGCCTCGATCTCACCATCGACGGCGCGGACGCGGTCACGCCCGACCTTCAGCTCATCAAGGGCGGCGGTGGCGCGCTGTTGCGCGAAAAGTTGGTCGCGTCCATCTCGGATGAACTCATCATCGTCGTGGATGACAGCAAATTGTACGACTCTCTGTCGGGGCTCGCGATCCCCGTCGAAGTGGTTCCCTTCGCGTGGGAGACGACCGCGCGGCGGATCGAACAGCTCGGCGGGCGTTGGACCCTTCGCGAGCGAAACGGCGAGACGTTCGTCACGGACAATCACAATTACATCCTCGACACGGTGTTCGATGAAGTCGCCGATCCGGCGGACTTGGCGCGGCGTCTCAAGCTGACCACCGGGGTCGTGGAGTCGGGCCTGTTCATCGACATGGCGAACGAGGTGGCCATCGGCACCGATGAAGGCGTGGTGTGGCGGAAGAAGCCAGGGACTTGAACGCGCGCGGAGCGCATACATACGCTTGGGCGGGGCACGGTAAGGGCACGGGAGGGATTGCCTATGCAAGGAGAGACGCACCGAAAGCCCGGGCCACCGCTGCGCAACTTCGGCGAAAAGCTGCTCGCGGAGGGCGATCGCGAAGCGTTGGAGCAGTGGGCCATTCGCGATACCCTCGACGAGCACACGCTGACGCCGAAACCCGAAGACGGGAAGCGTATCGGCCAGAAGCGGACCTCGCCCATCAAGCCTCGATGAACCGAGTCTCAGGCGGCGGGGCGCGACGAGCGCCCGCCGCCCTTTGACCGTGTTTGAACCTTTGCCGACAGTCTGATACTGTGAAAGAGAGTGGAATGATAGCGGGGAGTCGTGGATGTGGCGGGGTTTGTTAAGCAGCTGCTCACAGATTGGCGCACCATTGCGATGATCCTGTCGGGCGCCCTGGTGGCGGTGGTGGTTCTGTATTTGGATCGGAACCATCGGCTGACCGACTGGATTCAGTCGTGGGGATTCTGGGGCGTGATCTGGGCCATCGCGATCATGGTGATCTGGTGCCTGACGCCCATCCCGTCCGAAGGGCTTTTGATCATCTTCCTGCGCGTGTTCGGGGTTGTCGCAGGAACGACGTATGCGTGGATTGGATCCACCATCAGCTCCATTCTGATTTTTTTCATCGCCCGCCACTTTACGCGCATCATGCTCCAACGTGTGCAGCATCACGAGCGGTTTGAGCAGGTCAACCATTGGGTTCGCGAGTGGGGAAGTTTGGGCTTGCTTCTGGCCCGCTTGCTCCCGGTGCCCGCGTTTCTCGTCAACTATGTTGCCGGCATGATCCCAGCCACCTCGCTTTGGTCGTACACGTGGACGGCCGTCGTGGCCATGGTGCCGTATTATTTGGGCGTGGCGTTGGTGTACGCAGGCGTGTTTGGCAACTGGATCTACATCCTTCTGGGATGTATCCCGCTCGCGGCGCTCGCGGTGTTTGCTGCGCTGTTGCGCCGCCGCGTGGGGCGAAACGGCCACGCGAAGTGAAGCGGATGCGAGACGGCGGACGGATCGCGCAAGATTACATAGGTGGAGTGAATATGGGTGAACGGGGATCGCCTGGATATCGCACAGCGGCTCGACACGGTCATGGAGCGGTTCTTTCGCGGGATGCGCTCGCACTTCACCGAGGACAAATTCGGTTTGACACACACGCAGGCGTTTGTGCTCTGGCACCTGAGCCTCGTGCCGCAGGCCAAATCGTCTGACCTGGCCCGCATCGCAGGTCTGAGCCCCGGCGCCATCACCCAGGTGTGTGACGAACTGGTCCGATTGGGTTACGTCGAGCGCGTGCGTTCGAGCGAGGATCGGCGCGTCGTATACGTGATTCTGACGGATCGCGGCCGTTCCCAACTCCGGGAGCTGACGAGAAATCGCGCCGTCAAGATTGCGCAACTCCTGGACAAGCTGGGGGAACACGACGCGAGGAAGTTCCTCGAGCTTCTCGAGCGATTGGTCGCCATCATGGATGAACACCCATGTGGAGCGAGTCCGCGTGCCAGACAGGAGGGTGAACCATGACCATTGGCTGGATGGGCCTTGGACTGATGGGCGAGCGCATGGTGAAGCGAGTCGCCGCGTTGGGCGAGGACGTGGTCGCGTACAACCGTTCGCCGAAAGCGATTCTGGATTTGCCATCCAACGTGCGGCTGACTTCGGACCCGCGAGAAGTCGCGCAGGGATGCCGGTTGACCTTTCTCATGCTCGCCGATGCGGCGGCGGTGGAAGCGGCGCTGTTCGAGTCGGGCGCCATCGATGGGATGGAGCCGGGGACCGTCGTGGTCAACATGAGCACGGTCGGAGTCGACGAGTCGATTCGCTTTGCCGAACGCGTGGAACGACGTGGACTGGGGTACGTGGAGTCCCCTGTCCTCGGGACCACCAAGCCGGCCGAAGAGGGGAAGCTCGTGGCTTTGGTGGCGGGAACGGAGGCGAACGTGGAGGCGGCTCTGCCGTATCTCCGCACCATGGCACACGTCATCCATCGACTGGGCAACGTCGGCAACGGTTCCGCCATGAAGCTCATGGTGAACTACTTGCTCGCCATGTCCATGCTGTCCCTGGGGGAAGCGCTCGCCTTCGCGGAACGGGCGGGGTTCGACGTTCGAACCGCGTTGGACGTGCTGGCCACGAGTTCGGTGTGGCCCGCGGTGTACGGCGGAAAGCGCGGGATGATTGAGTCGGGCGACTTCACGCCCCAATTTCCAGTGAAACATCTGGCCAAGGACATGCGTCTGTTCACGGAGGCCAGCGAGCGTTGGCGGGCTCGCACGCCCATCGCCGGACTCGCCCGGGATCTGCTGCGCCGCGCATCCGCGGGACCGTTCGCCGATCTCGACATGGCCGCGCTCTGTGCGTGGTTCCGCGATGATGGACAGGGCCAAGCCTCGGATCGGTAGGCCTTGGCGCAAGGAGGCTTTGTGCGTGGACGTCAGTGTGGTGATCCCGACTTACAACGAGCGAGACAACATCCATCCCCTGGTGGAGCGCATCCATCAAGCTTTAGCCCCTCTGGGGATTTCCTACGAGATCTGGTTTGTCGATGACAGCAGCGACGATACGGTCGCAGTGCTTCGAGATCTGGAGGCCCGGGATCCCGCCGTTCACGTGTTCCACCGCGATCACGAGCGTGGCCTCGCGAGCGCGGTCGTGCGTGGATTCGAAAAGGCGCAGGGCAGGTACCTTGTCGTGATGGACGCTGACCTGCAGCATCCGCCGGAGCTGTTGCCGGCCATCTACGAGCGTTTGGAGTCCGGGATCGACGTGGTAATCCCAAGCCGTTTCGTGGAAGGGGGCTCGGACGGCGGGTTGGGCCCGCTGCGAAAGCTCATCTCGTGGACCGCGCGGGTCATTGGGCAACTCGCGCTCCATCGCCTGCGCAAGATCTCGGATTGCACGAGCGGTTTCTTTGGCCTGCGGCGCGAAGTGATTGAAGGCGTCGAACTGAACCCCATTGGATGGAAGATCTTGATCGAGGTGCTGGTGAAAGGCCGCTATCGCAGCGTGCATGAGATCGCGTACGAGTTCGTGGCCCGCGACTTCGGCGAATCGAAGATGAGCCTCAAGGAGCAGTGGAACTACTTTCGCCACCTCGTGCGCCTGGTGAGCCAGAGCCCGCCGGATCGGCGGTTCTTTCTGTTCTGCCTCATCGGCCTGTCGGGCGTGGTGGTGAACGAGGCAGTCCTGAGCCTCCTGTGGTACGGGTTCCACCTGCGGGACACCGTGGCTTCCGTCGCCGCTTCTTTCGTGGCCATGTTGAACAACTATTTTTGGAACGATCGCGTCACGTGGAAATCCGAGTCCTCCGGACGAGGGTGGGGATGGAAGCTGCCCGTGTTCGTCGGCATTTCGGTCGTCGGGATCGCCATCACGACGCTCGTGATGCGAGGATGCGAGGGCTTTGGCGTGCCCGTTCCCGCTGGACAGGCCATCGGCATCCTGGTGTCCACAGCGTGGTCGTATTGGATGAACAGCCGCGTGACTTGGCGAAACATCGAGCGCGAAGCGCGTGGGGATGCGATTGTGGTCACACGGGAGTCGGTGCGGGATTCGCTGATGCGGGCGAAAACAGGCGCGTGACCAAACGTCAGCCCGATGTCGAACGGTCGGCGGGCCTTTGAGCCGCGCGTGCCTCTGGCGGAAGCCAGGTGCGCGTCTCCCGAGGATCCTGAATGATCCGCGGCGGCACTTCGCCATCCGCGAAAAACCGCTTGGCGACGTACCGGGCTTCAGCCGGATTGACCACCCAGTAGCTCAAGTCTCCCGGGATGGACGGGTCGGGATCGTGAAAGGAGCCCGGCAGGGTGGTGTGCACGGTCCGGTACGTCTTGTACTGCGGCGCGCGCGCCGCCAGCCGCGAAATGTCGCCGAGGGACATGTCGGTGTCGATCATCTTCCACGCGTCGAATGCCACTTCGGGCAGCCGGGGCAGCGTTTGAGGGCGAAGGAGCTGATCCTTCAGCGCCACGAGAAACGCCTGCTGTCGCTCGGTGCGCCCAATGTCGCCGAGCGCGTCGTGGCGGTAGCGGACAAATTGGAGCGCCTGTTCGCCGCTCAGGTGATGCCGGCCTTTCCGCAAGCGAATGACGCCGTACACCTTGTCGCCCGTGCGGTAATCCATGTTGCGCGGCACATCGATGTCGAGGCCGCCGATGCGATCCACCATATGCACGAGCGCATCGAATCGAATGATGGCGTAATGGTCGATGGGGAGACCAATCAAGCGCTCCACCAGCATGCAGGTCTCTTCTGGCCCGCCGCTCGCCAGGGCTTCATTGATCTTGTGATAGCGGCCGTCCGGGAAAGCCACCTGGGTGTCGCGCGGGATGGAGAGGAGTTCAATGCGGCGATGGCTGTCATCGAGGCTCGCGACGAGGAGCACGTCGGCATTCCCGCGCGGGTCTTCCGGGCGCTTGTCGCTGCCCAAGACGAGAATCGTCTCGCGCCCCCCAAGCCGCGTGGTGCCTGGGTCCGTGGCGGTCCAACTGGCGGAAGACGGCGCGACCGAGTGCGAGCCATGCGCGTGCGCATGCGGCCTTTCCGGCCGAGGCCAGGCGTGCCAGGCTCCGAACGCCGCGGCAGCCACGGCCACCCACGCCAAACGCCGACCGTGTCGCTTCAAGGCGATCCCTCCCATCTCCTCGTTATCGTGTGAGGAGATGGGGATCTTTATACCGGGATGGACCTGTGAAACGCGTCATTCGTGATATAAGACCTGATTGCAGTTCGCGCAAATGTAGACGTATTGCTCGCGCACGATGCGACCTTCGACGGGCATGCCAGGCTTGATCACGACGCTGGAGTCAAGCTCGACTTGGCGTTCTTCCCGGAACCAGGTATGATCGCAGTGCGGACAGCGGATGGCGTGTTGAGCGCTCGCCATGTCGTTCATCTCCCATCCAAGACCTAGATATCGCGTTCACGTCCACCATTATATCGATCTGCGAAGAACGGGGTCAAAGCCCGCACCGCGGGGAGGTCCGGCATGATACGCGTCGGAACGTGCGCTTTTCACGATCACGACGACTTCTACCCTCGTACCTGGCCCCGGGAGTTCCGGCTTGCCTACTACGCCTCGTATTTCGATCTCGTCGAGATCGACAGCACCTTTTACCGCATCGCGGAGGCCCGCGTGTGGGAGCGATGGCTCGAGCAGGTGAGCCCTTCCTTCATGTTTCACGTCAAGGCGCCGGGCGCGCTGACGTTTCACGTCCGCACGATGTCCCCAGAGGAGCGCCGAGCCGTGGGCAAGGCGTTTTTGGCGGGCCTACAACCTGTCGTGGAGCGGGGACAACTGGGTGTCATCTTGCTGCAGTTCCCCCCGTGGTTTGACGCGACGCGCCAGCATCGCGTGACGGTCGAACGCCTGGTGGATTTCTTGCGCCCCCACCGAGTGGCGGTGGAATTTCGGGAGCGCAGTTGGTACGCTACCGACGAACGTACCGGTCGGACGCTCGAATGGCTTCAGGCGCTCGGCGCCGTTCACGTGATCTGTGATGAACCCGACGCGGGGCGGACGTCGGTCCCGTACATTCCCCGCGCGACCGCGCCCGATCTCGCCATTTTCCGCATGCACGGCCGGAATCGCGAGACGTGGAATCAGAAGGGTCTCGGTTCGTCCAAGGAGCGATTCCATTATCGATACACCCAGGACGAGCTCCGCGAGCTCGTTCCAGATGTGCGCGCTCTCGCCGGGCAGGTTCGAGAGGTTCACATTCTGATGAACAACAACTCGAACAACGATGCTGTATGGAACGCATTCGATTGGCTGGATCTTCTCCATCTCGCGAGGCGCCCAAGACCTCTTCTCGAGCGCGGAGACCAGATCCGCCTGTGGAGCGACGAGAACGATGGAGGCCTGTCATGAACGAACGGTATCCGAACTGGATGTTTGCCGGCGTCGCCATCGCCGCGTACGAGTTTTCGGGCTTCTTGGCGCGTTGGACCGGCGCCTCGGGCATCCGGTGGGTGGGATACGGCGTGGTGGCGGCTTGTGCCGCCATTCTAGGTGTTCGGTATCTGAGGACCTTTTGGTCGAGCCGGAAGAGGCGCCGGGGCCCAAAAGACCGCTGACTCGGCCTCAGCCGCTTTCGGCGAGAAGGCTCTCCATGTGCGCCGCAAACCCAGGGGAAAGGCGCGTGTAGAACGACACGCCTTGTTGCTCGATCACGCCCACCTCCGTGACGAGGTGCATCAAAACGGTGACAATTTTGTAGGGTTTTCCGAACGGGTCGGGGGTGCTTCCAAACAGCGGCTTTGCGTGGCGCAAGTATTCGGCGTCCGAGCATTCCACCATGCCGAGAATGTGTTCGAGCGCGATTCGATACGTCGTTCGGCCTCGCTGTTGGACGAATTCGCGCGTCGTCAGCTGATACTTCACCTGGTTGCGGACTTCGCTTCGCTTGAGTTCCCCTCGCAGCCGTTTGACCTTGGGAAATGCATACATCGCGCGGTCCCCTTTCTCGCCTCATTGTAGCACACTTGTCACGTGGAACCCGGTGAGACCCGTGCGAGGGAGCGCGGACATTTGGTATGGTTTTGATAGATTTTTGAGGAATGGCGCAGACGGTATCACCAGGAGGAGAGACGCGATTGAATGTCCTGATCTCGATCGCTGCGGTGGTTCTGACCGCATGGAGCATCGGCGTTCATCTTTGGGTGCAAAGCCCTGTGATGCAGTTCTTTGTGTCGTCAGCGGCAGTCATCCCGCTCGCGGCCATCATGGGGCGGGCGACGGAGGCCATCGCAGCGAGGTCCGGTGAGCGATTGGGAGGCCTCTTATCCGCGACGTTCGGCAACGCCGTCGAGCTTATCATCGGCGTGTTTTCCCTGAAGGACGGGCTCATTCCTTTGGTCAAGTCGTCCATCACGGGCTCCATCATCAGCAATCTGCTGTTTGTCTTGGGCCTTTCGTTCTTCGTAGGGGGATTGCGCCATCCGATTCAGAAGTTCAATGTCCGAGTGGCGCGCAGTCACGGCTCCATGTTGATGCTGGGGATTGGCGTTGCGTTTGTGGTGCCTACCGCATTCGCCTACGGCGCCGCCCACGTATCCCCGGTCCTGTCGTACGGGGCAGCCGCCGTCTCCCTCGTGGTCTATCTACTGGGACTCTACTTCAGCCTGTTCACCCATCGCGAACTGTTTCAAGCGATTCAGCATGAAGAGGACGACGCTTCCGCGCCGAGCAGGCCGGTTCTCGTCCATGTGGTGCTGCTCGCGGCCTCGACCGTTCTCGTCAGCCTGGAGAGCGACTGGTTGGTCGGGTCGGTGCGTTCCATCGCGGCACATCTCGGTTGGAGCGAAGTGTTCATCGGCGTGGTGGTGGTGGCCATCATCGGGAATGCCGCCGAGCACGCTTCGGCGGTTTGGATGGCTTGGAAAAACCGCATGGATCTGTCGCTCGAGATTGCCGTGGGAAGCACGCTTCAAGTCGCCATGTTCATCGCGCCGGTTCTGTTTTTCATCGGCGCTTTGATGGGCGTTCCGTTCACGTTCGCGTTCACCTGGCCCGAGGTGGTCAGCATGATGGCCGCCGTCTTGCTGGTGGTCGTTCTCGTCATGGATGGGGAGTCCAATTGGCTGGAAGGCGCCATGGCCTTTGGCGCCTACGTGGTGCTGGCGGCTGGCTTCTACAGCTTGCCGGGGTGACAGGAGATGAATTGGGTGAAGGAGATCCTTCGAAAACTGGCCCAGTACCTGGGTATCGGCCTCGCGACCATCCTGCCGTTTGCGCTGGCCATCTGGGTGGTGGTGTTCGTCGTCAACCAGGTCGATGGACTCGTCAGTTGGTACATCCCGTGGGTCTATCTTCACATCCCGGGCCTTGGTTTTTTGATCGTCCTCGCGGCGCTGTTCGTCATCGGCCTGTTGTCGCGCGCATACGTCAGCCGCATTGTGCTGCAATGGGCGGATCGCCTCTTTACCCACATCCCCGTCGTGCGCACCGTCTACACCACGGTCAAGGAACTCATCGAGAACTTGTTCCGGCGGCGAACGGCGTTCCAAACCCCTGTGCTCGTGATGTGGCCTGACGAACGCGCGCAGGTGCTCGGCTTTATCACGTCCGAAACGCTTCCCGAGGCGCTCGATCCACAGGGGCGGATGGTGGCCGTGTATCTCCCCAACGCGTTTCAGTTCGCGGGCGTGACGGTCCTTGTCCCGCGCGATCGCGTCAAGCCGGTCGACCTCAGCGTGGAGTCCGCCTGGCGGTTCGCATTGTCCGCGGGACTCGGCGAGACTCGAGGGCTGGAACCCGAGGGAAAGGGAAGGCAGCCGAGTGCGCAAGCGCCAGTGGGTGGGGAAGGCCCTGAGACTTCAGAGGGACCGAAGCCCCCTCCGCCGCCCTTTGGAGCGTGAGCGGTGACGGCGCAGGCCGATATCCTGTACAATGGAGAGCATGACACGTGGGAGGTGCGCAGGATGTCCGACGTCACAACCAGGGTGAGGGGAAACCTGGCCGCCATCGAGCCCTACAAGCCGGGCCTGAGCGACGAAACGCTGCGCCGAGAACTGGGGAACCGGCGCATCATCAAGCTCAATTCGAATGAAAACGCACTAGGCCCTTCTCCGCTCGCCATCGAGGCCATTCGCAAGGAACTGCCGCGGCTTCACTTATATCCCGATGGCGCGAGTGATCTCGTTCGCGAGGCCATCGCTCGTCATCACGGGATTTCGCCGGATCAAGTGCTCGTTGGCAACGGCTCCGATGACGTCATCAAGCTCGTCTCCGAAACGTTTCTTGAGCCGGGGGACGAGATCGTCGTGCCGCATCCGTCGTTCTCCCAGTACGGATTCGGCGCACAGGTGATGGACGCGCGCGTTCGCCCCGTGCCGCTGAAGCCGGATTTTACATACGACGTGGATGCCATGGCGGAGGCCGTCACGCCTCGGACGAAGATCGTGTACCTGTGCACACCCAACAATCCGACCGGGACCGTGTTGAAACGTAGTGAGTTCGAGGCGCTCATGGCGCGAATTCCGGACGACGTGTTCGTCGTGGTCGACATGGCGTACGACAACTACGCCTTGGATGAGGAGCGCCTGCAGCTTCGTCCGGAGGAGCTTCAACGCGGGAACGTGGGCTTTCTGTTCACATTTTCGAAGCTGTATGGGCTGGCCGGATTGCGCGTGGGGTATCTAGTGGCGAACGCGGACGTCATTCAGTTCATTCACCGCGTGCGGGAGCCTTTCAACGTGAACCGGGTGGCCCAAATTGGCGCCATCGCGGCGCTTGAGGATGTCGAGCACGTTCGGCGGTCGCAGGCGCTCGCGTCCCAGGCGAGGTTTCAATACGGGCGGCTGGCCGAACATGGGATCCGCGTGGTGCCGAGCGAGGCAAACTTTTGCCTGGTGGAGGTCGGCGACGGCGCGGCGGTGTTTGAGGCGCTGATGCGGCGGGCCATCCTGGTGAGAACGGGATTCCGCGGGCTTGAATCGTACGTCCGTATCACCTTTGGCACGCCCGAAGAAAACGAAATGTGCATCGCTGCGCTGCTCGAGGTGGTCGGCCAAACGCATTGAGGCGCAACATGGCGCCATCGCGCGGCCGGGGCAACGCCGGAAGTTGCCATCCGGCCGTGCGCGCGTTTAGGATCGATCCTCGTACGTGTCATCGCCGTCCTGCTCGTACGGCGCGGTATGGCGATCCGACGTGATCATGTTGGTGTCGCGAAAGCGGCCGCTCACCATCTGGCCGGGAAGCCAGGGGGACGTCTTCCCGAGGCGCCGCTCGTCGGTCGTAGCGCCGTAGGGGCCCTCCGGGAACTCCTCGACGGCGAGATCGTAGGTGGCGGCTTGCGCGGCGGCGACGTCGGCCGTCGGATAATCGGTCTCACCCTGATCGACGGGGCCGGGATCGTACGCGCCGGAGTTGGGGCTCGAGACTGGGGAAGTCTTCGGATGGCGGTTCGGCTTCTTCATGTTGGTTCACCTCGCGCCTAGTGTGCGCACAGGTGCGGCGGATATCCGCGGGCAATTCGACAGGAGGTTCGGGCATGGCTCAAGAAGTTCGTGTTCGTTTTGCGCCGAGCCCTACGGGGGCGCTTCATATCGGGGGCGCGCGCACGGCGTACTTCAACTGGTTGTTTGCGCGAAAGCACGGGGGCAAGTTTGTCCTTCGAATCGACGATACGGATCGCGCGCGTTCGACGGAAGCTTCGT
This sequence comes from Alicyclobacillus acidocaldarius subsp. acidocaldarius DSM 446, assembly GCF_000024285.1. Classification (GTDB taxonomy): domain Bacteria; phylum Bacillota; class Bacilli; order Alicyclobacillales; family Alicyclobacillaceae; genus Alicyclobacillus; species Alicyclobacillus acidocaldarius. The sequence goes on along the minus strand of NC_013205.1, from coordinate 1,918,594 downwards.
ATCAGCAGATTTTAGAGGGACTGCGTTGGCTAGGCATTCTGTGGGACGAAGGTCCAGACGTGGGAGGCCCTTATGGCCCCTACCGCCAATCGGAGCGCATGGACATCTACCGCCGCCACTTGGACAGGCTCCTGGCCGAGGACAAGGCGTACCCGTGCTTCTGCACGCCCGAGGAGCTCGCTCGGGACCGCGAGGCTGCGCAGCGAGAGGGGAAGCCGCCTCGCTACGTGGGCCGCTGCCGCCATTTGTCTCCTGAAGAGCGATCTCGCCGTATCGCAGCGGGCGAGCCTCACGTGTACCGGATCCGCAGCCGCTTTGAGGGCGAGACCGTCGTGCACGATCTGATTCGAGGGGATGTCGCGTTCGCCAACAGCGAGATCGACGATTTCATCATCTGGAAAGCGGACGATACGCCGACGTACCATTTTGCCTCGTGCGTGGACGATGTGGAAATGAAGATCTCGCACGTCATCCGGGCGGAGGAGCACCTGTCCAACACGCCTCGCCATATCGTGCTGTTCGAGGCGCTCGGCGCCGAGCCGCCGGCGTTCGCGCATGTTCCCATGATCCTCGCGCCGGATCGCAGCAAGCTGTCCAAGCGCCATGGGGCCACGAGCGTGAGCGAGTATCGGGACATGGGCATCCTGCCCGAGGCCCTCGTGAACTATCTGTTGCTTCTCGGCTTCTCTCCGGGGGACGATCGGGAGATCGTGGATCGGGAAACGGCCATCCAGTTGTTTGATCTCGAGAAAGTGGCCAAGCATGCCGCCATCTATGACGTCAAGAAACTGGAGTGGCTCAACGCCCACTATTTCCGGCAGCAATCCCCTGAGGCAGTCATGGATGAGGCGTGGCCGCAGTTGGTGGAGCGGGGGTATGTGGCGGAGGACGAGTGTCGCCGAGAGGTCCTGATGTGGGTGCGCACCGTGATCGCGTTCGTGCAGACGCGCAGCCGCAACCTCCAGGAGCTCGTCGACGGGGTGCGACCGTACTTTGAACCGGTCCGCGCGTACGACGAAAAGGGCGTTCGCAAGCACTTCGCGCATCCTGAGACCGCGAGTAGGCTAAGGACCGTGGCGGATCGCCTGGCGGGGGTGGCACCGTTTCTGGCGCCTGTCATTGAGCGCGAGTTCCGGCGGTGGATTGAGGAAATGGGGGTCAAATCGGGCGAACTGATTCACCCCGTGCGTTTGGCCATCACCGGCTTGACCGTGGGGCCCGGTTTGTTTGACGTCATCGCGCTCGTCGGGCGCGACGAAGCCGTGCGCCGATTGCGGGAAGCGGCCGATCGCGTCGAGGCGGGCGAGGTGGTCACGGAGTGAGGGGAAAGCCGGCGGGCTCGCCCGCCGGCCGCCGTCTGCGCAGGCCGTGAGGAACAACAAAACAAAAAAATTGACGAGCGACTATTGACACGGCGTGACGAAGCATGTATATTGAAATACGCAACCGGGTGAAACGCCCGGAAGAGCGAGAGGCGTCAGGGCAAAGATACGATGCCGAATGGTGTAATGGTAGCACGACTGACTCTGGATCAGTTAGTCTAGGTTCGAGTCCTAGTTCGGCAGCCAGTCGGCCCTATCGTCTAATGGCTCAGGACGCCGCCCTCTCACGGCGGTAATAGGGGTTCGAATCCCCTTAGGGTCACCACGGGTCATTAGCTCAATTGGTAGAGCATCCGACTCTTAATCGGGTGGTTGAAGGTTCGAGTCCTTCATGACCCATTTCGGAAAGGCCTCCTGCGAGTGCAGGGGGTCTTTCGTTTTGTTTCGGGTCCACGCAACCTGCACGTCGTGCGGCGTGGGGTAGGTTCTCGCTGTCCTTTCCTGCCTGCGTGGGCTATGATGAGACTATCCATCCTGGAGAGAACGGGGAAGCGTGATGCATGAGAGCACGTAGGTCGGGCGCGGAGCGCCGGCGAATGGCGCATGTTCTGGTGGATCGGTTCGGCCCCGCTGTGTGGCATGCCGTCATCGATCGGATGGGTGAGACGCCGGAGGCCGAGGATGCGTTCGTGGACCTCATGCTCGCCGTGTGGACGCGAATCGGCCATCGCGGTGACGTGACACGCCTTCGCGAGCAGGTGGCGCGGGCGCTGACGTCGCTCGGGATTTCGTCCCCTGAGGAGGCCGAATCGAGCGAGGTGGCCGCCGACATGCTCGAGATGCGAGAGGCCGGAGATGAGCTCGAGGAAACCGGGCTGCCGGTGGAGGTGCTTCCGGACCTGCCGCCGGGGCTGCGGAACCGAGCGCTGCAGCGGTTGCGCGCCCAAATCGCGTACGAAGAGGCGGAAGCGCGTCGCTCGGGCTCTCGGGTGGCGCGCGCGACCGCCGGAGCGCTCGTCGTGCTCGGCTTCGCCCTCGTCGGGTACGGCTGGTGGGGAGAGCGGTCGTCGGAAACGGGTCAGCCTACCAACGTCCACCGCGCCTCGCCGGAGCCCATTTCAACCGCCGACCTGCCTGTTCAGGTGCAGGCCGTTTTCGACATCACGCGTCAGCCGGTCGATCTCGGCCATCTGGCCTTTGGCGACGGGGAGCTTGTGACCGGCAGTTTGTCGCTCGGCGCTCAGGGCGACGGCATTCAACTAAGCGCCTATGCGCTTCACGGGCTCGGCGTCTTGGCCCGCCCGCGCTGGACATCGAATGTCGCCATTTCCCCGCCTCCACCGGAGGCGGGGGGATCTTGGCTTCTCCGATCCTGGTCGCTCTCGTCGGCGGGCGCCTGGGCTGTGGTCACGGTGAATTGGACGGAGAATGGCATCCATGGTGCCGCCTCGAGGGTGGACGTGTACGCCGTTCCGTTCGCGGGCGGATCGCCGTCGCGGCTGACCACGCTGAACGTGGGCGACGGCGGCGAGGTCGTGATCGCGACGGGGCCAGGCGGCATCGCGTGGCAAACCGTTTCAGGACAAGAAGGTGTTGCTGCGGCATCTCCCGTCCACCTCGCGCCCATTGTCGTGCGCACGGGCTCGGCGTCGCTCGGCCGATCCGTCAGCATCGACGTGAACGGGCTGGTTCGCAATCCACACGTCACCCACGCGGGCCTTGTGTACCAGGGAACCTCGGCGGCTCCTGCGGCGGCTGGCATGTGGGTGTGCGTGGCGCCGACGGGGCAAGCGACCGCCTACGCGGGCGTGCCCGGCGCGACGGATGGCGCGGTGGTCGAAGGTGAAAGCGGCGTGTTGTATGCGGTGGCGCCCGTGTCCTCGCCAGAAGGTCAGACGCTTGCGATGTGCGCCCTGCACGCACCGGGGAGCCGCCAGCCTTCGCTTCGGCTGGAGGTCCCCGTGTCCGCCTGGGGCGCGGACGGGGGCTACGTGGATTACGTCGAGCGTGCTGGAGGACGCACCTATCTTGTGGTGGCGCGCGCCGATTGAGGAGGTGAGGCCGTGAACCAGGTCATTCGAGACAAGCTGGACCTGTTGCCGCAGCGGCCCGGCGTCTACCTCATGAAGGGTGAGGGCGGCGAGATTCTTTACGTGGGCAAGGCCAAGGTGCTGCGGAACCGCGTGCGTTCGTACTTCACGGGGACGCATGACACGAAGACGCAGGTGTTGGTTTCGCAGATCCGCGACTTCGAGTACATCGTGACGGACACCGTCGCGGAGGCGCTGCTGCTCGAATGCAACCTGATCAAACAGCACCAGCCGCCGTACAACATCATGCTGCGGGACGACAAGTCATACCCGTACATCAAACTTACCAAGGAGCGGCACCCGCGGCTGCAGATTGTGCGCCAGGTCAAGCGGGACGGCGCGAAGTATTTCGGGCCGTATCCCAACGCCACGTCGGCGCAGGCCACGAAGCGGCTGTTGGATCGGCTGTATCCGCTGCGCAAATGCAAGACGCTCAAGAAGCAGGTCTGCCTGTACTATCACATCCACCAATGCCTCGCGCCGTGCGTGTACGACGTGGATGAAGCGACGTATGAAGCCATGGCCAAGGAGATCAGCCACTTTTTGAACGGCGGGCACCAGGATGTCGTGCGCGAGCTCGAGCAGAAGATGCAGGCGGCGGCGGAGTCGCTCGAGTTTGAACGAGCCGCGGAACTTCGCGATCTGATTCGCCATATCGAGCAGGTGATGCAGGAGCAGAAGGTCACGTGGACGGACGGGATCGACCGAGACGTGTTCGGCTTCGCCGAAGACCGCGGGCTGCTGAGCGTTCAGGTGTTTTTTGTGAGGAACGGGAAGCTCATCGAGCGGCAGGTGCAGATCGCGCCGCACTTCGACGATCCGCTGACGGACTTCATGTCGTTCGTGGAGCAGTTTTACCACGAACGGGTGGATCTTCCGAAGGAAATTCTGCTGCCCGAGGGCGTGCCCAGCGAGGCCCTCGCGATGGTCGTCGATGCGAAGGTGTTGCAGCCGAAGCGCGGCCCCAAGCGGGATCTGGTCGATCTCGCCTGTGAAAACGCCCGCCAGGCGCTGGCGGAGAAAATACAGCTGATCGACCGCAATCTGGACCGCACGCTTGGCGCGGTGATGGAACTGGGACAGGTGCTCGCCATCCAGCCTCCCCGGCGGATTGAGGCGTTCGACAATTCCAACTTCCAGGGCGTCGACGCGGTGTCGGCGATGGTCGTGTTCATCGACGGCAAGCCCGCCAAGTCGGAGTACCGCAAGTACAAGATTCGGTCCACCCAGGGGCCAGACGATTACGAGGCGATTCGGGAAGTCGTGAGAAGGCGCTACAGCCGGCTCGTCCGCGAGCAGAAGCCGCTGCCCGATCTCGTCGTGATCGACGGCGGGAAGGGCCAGTTGCGCGCGGCGTTGTCCGTCCTCGAGGGCGAGCTTGGGCTCGAGATCCCCGTCTGCGGTCTGGCGAAGGACGAACGCCATCGCACGAGCCAGTTGTTCTTCATGGACGAGGAAGAGCCTGTGCGCATCGAGAGACACAGCCCGGCGTTTTACCTGCTCGAGCGCATCCAGGACGAGGTCCATCGATTCGCGGTAGAGTTTCACCGGTTGAGGCGCAGCAAGACCGGATTTCAGTCCATCCTGGACGAGATTCCTGGCGTGGGGCCGGAACGGAAAAAGGCCATTCTCCGCCGGTTTGGCAGCCTGAAGGCCGTTGCGGCGGCGCAGCCGGAGGACTTCCGCGGCCTTGGCATCGGCGACAAACTCGCGCGGGAGATTGTGGCCAGGGTGCGGGAAGAGCTTGCCGCTCGGAAGCAGGCGGATGGCGAGATGGAAATTTCGTCCGAGGCACCGTTTTCTTGATTCTACGATGGCCAATCATTACAATTTAGAAGGTGCCAAACGGGTGGCGGCGTGCGTCGCGCTGGCCTGCGGTGTTTTGCACTTGCACGGCGATCCCGCCGCGCGTACATACTGTTTTCTCTTTTGGGGGATTGAAGGGAGGAACCCAAGTGGCAGTGGCCCAAGCAGCCCAGCACAACCGGGAGTTTTTCTGGCGGCGGCTCCACACGCTCTCGGGCGTCATTCCGGTGGGACTGTTCCTGCTGGAGCACCTGTTCACGAACGCGACGGCCCTGGGCGGTGCGGCGGCTTTCAACGAAGCCGTGCAAGCGATTCAATCGCTTCCGCTCCTGCACGTCATTGAGTTCGTGTTCATCTTCCTGCCCATCACGTATCACGGCGTGTTTGGGCTTTACGTGGCGTTCGTGTCCGGCTACAACGCGAATCGGTATTCGTTCAGCCGCAACGTGATGTTCGTGTTGCAGCGGGTGACGGGCATCATCACCTTCGTCTTCATCATTTTCCACCTGTGGACGACGCGGTTTTCCGGCAACGCGCCGTCGTTTGACATGGTGCACGAGCTCGTCACCGACAATGCGTACTTCGCGTTCATGATCGTGGGCGTGATCGCGGCGACGTTCCACTTCTCGAACGGACTGTGGTCGTTCGCCATTCATTGGGGCATCACGGTTGGGCGCCGGGCGCAGCGCATCACCGCGTGGGTGACGATGATCATGTTTGTCGTGCTGGCGGCGGTCGGTGTGGCGTCGCTGATTGCGTTCCGCATGAACGTCTGAGGTACACATGGACCTCTCGCAAGGTGCTTACGCGAGCATGGGAGGGAATTGACGTGGCAAACACGAGCATCATTGTCGTGGGAGGCGGCCTGGCCGGCCTGATGACCACCATCAAGGTGGCGGAAGCTGGCGTGCCGGTGAAACTGTTCTCCTTGGTACCTGTAAAACGTTCCCATTCCGTGTGTGCTCAAGGCGGCATCAACGGCGCCGTGAACACGAAGGGCGAGGGCGACTCGCCGTGGGAGCACTTCGACGACACCATCTACGGCGGCGACTTTCTGGCCAACCAGCCTCCGGTTCTGGGCATGTGCGAGGCCGCGCCGGCCATCATCTATTTGATGGACCGCATGGGCGTCATGTTCAACCGCACGCCGGAAGGACTGCTTGACTTCCGCCGGTTCGGCGGCACGAAGCATCACCGCACGGCGTTCGCGGGCGCCTCGACAGGGCAGCAACTGCTTTACGCGTTGGACGAACAGGTTCGCCGATATGAAGTGGCTGGCCTCGTCGAGAAATACGAGGGATGGGACTTCCTCGGCGCCGTGATCGACGACGAGCAGATCTGCCGCGGCATTGTGGCGCAGGACCTGCGGTCCATGGAGATCCACTACTTCCGCGCCGATGCGGTGGTCATGTGCACCGGGGGCAACGGACTCATTTTCGGCAAGAGCACCAACTCGATGATCAACACGGGTTCGGCGGCATCGGAGCTGTACCAGCAGGGCGTCAAGTACGCGAATCCGGAGATGATCCAGGTTCACCCGACGGCCATCCCCGGGGACGACAAGCTCCGCCTCATGTCTGAGTCCGCGCGCGGCGAGGGAGGCCGCGTCTGGACGTACAAGGACGGCAAGCCTTGGTACTTCCTGGAGGAGTGGTATCCCGAGTACGGAAACCTGGTGCCCCGCGACATCGCGACGCGCGCCATTCACAAGGTCTGCGTGGAGATGGGGCTTGGCGTCGACGGGCAAAACATGGTCTATCTCGACCTGACCCACATCCCGGCGGACGTGCTGGATCGCAAGCTGGGCAACATTCTCGATATCTATGAGAAGTTCGTCGGAGACGATCCGCGCAAGGTTCCGATGAAGATCTTCCCTGCTGTGCACTATTCGATGGGCGGACTGTGGGTCGACTACGACCAGATGACCAACATCCCGGGCCTGTTCGCCGCGGGCGAGGCCGATTATCAATACCACGGCGCGAACCGCCTCGGCGCAAACTCGCTCGTGTCCTGCATTTACGGCGGCATGATCGCGGGTCCGAACGCCGTGCGCTGGGCGAAGAATCTGCGCAAGTCCGCGGATAGCCTGCCCGAGTCGCTGTTCGAGCAGTACCGCCGCAAGTACGAGCAGGAATTCGAGGAAATTCTCAAGCTCGACGGCGACGAGAACCCGTACCAGTTGCACCGCGAACTTGGCAAGTGGATGACGGATCACGTCACGGTGGTGCGCTACAACGACAAGCTCAAGGAGACGGACGCCAAGATCCAGGAGCTTCAGGAGCGCTGGAAGCGGATCAAGATGTCGGACACGTCGCGCTGGGAGAACCAGGTCGCCCAGTTCACGCGCCACCTGAAGAATATGCTCATTATGGCGCGCGCCATCACCATCGGAGCGCTGATGAGAAACGAGAGCCGTGGCGCACACTACAAGCCGGAGTTCCCAGAGCGCGACGACGAGAACTTCCTGAAGACGACCATCGCCGAGTACACGCCGGACGGGCCGAAGATCTCGTACGAGGACGTCGACGTCTCGCTGATCAAGCCGCGTAAGCGCAACTACGCGGTGAGCAAGGAGGCGACCAAGGAATGAGCACAACAGCGGAGGCCGTGCAGCAGGCGCAGGCGGATTCGGGTCGCAAGGTGCATCTCATCATCGAGCGGCAGGACACGCCGGATTCGGAGCCGTACTGGGAGGAATTTGAGGTTCCGTATCGCCCAGGCATGAACGTGATTGCCTGTCTGATGGAGATCCAGCGCAATCCCGTGAACAAGAAGGGCGAGCCGGTCGCACCGGTCACCTGGGAGATGAACTGCCTGGAAGAGGTCTGCGGCGCCTGCACCATGGTGATCAACAACAAGCCCCGCCAGGCGTGTTCGGCGCTCGTGGATAAGTTGCAGCAGCCCATCCGGATTCGGCCGATGCGCACGTTCCCGGTGGTTCGCGACCTTGTCGTCGACCGCAGCCGGATGTTCGAGGCGCTCAAGCGCATCAAGGCTTGGATTCCGATCGACGGCACACACGATCTCGGCCCAGGTCCGCGCATGTCGAGCGAGGAGCAGCAGATTGCGTACGAGCTGTCTCGCTGCTTCACGTGCGGCGCCTGTGTCGAAGCATGTCCCAATGTGAACGACAAGACGTCGTTCATCGGTCCGTTCGCCATTTCTCAGGCGCGCCTGTTCAACATGCACCCGACGGGCAAGATGAACAAAGAGGAGCGCCTGCAGGCGCTGATGGGCGAAGGCGGCATCTTCGAGTGCGGCAATGCGCAGAACTGCGTGGAGGTATGTCCGAAGGGCATTCCGCTCACGACGTCCATCGCTGTGATGAACCGAGAGGTGACCTACCGCGCGATTGGCGCGTGGCTGCGCAAGTAGGAGATCTGGGTCGCGGCGGACCCATGGAAAGGCGGGGATGAACGATGCAGGCCGTCTCGGCACAGCGCAGGCAGCGGGCGCAGACGAGGAGTTTCGTCGCGCTCATCGTGTCGCTTTTGGTTCTCGGCTTCGGGAGTTACTTCCTCCTTCGGCCGGTGATCCAGGAGGAGACGAGCAACACGCCGGTCAACACCGTGCGCCGGTTCATTGACTTCGTGGAACTGAGGGAGTTCAATGAGGCGTACAACCTGCTCACGCCGACGTTCCAGCAGACGCCAGGCTGGCACGCGTCGCTGTACAATCTGTATTTGTCGCTCGATCCGTCGGAGGTGAGCTACGCGCTCCTGGGTCAGCGGGGCGACGTGGCGGAGGTCGAGTTTTCGAATGAGCAGGGCGGCGTGCTGTACGTCAAACGCGTCAACGGTCGCTGGTTGATCATGAGCCCGAACGAGGTCACCCAGTCGAGCGGCGCAACGACGCCGTGATCGTCGGAGCAAGGCCGGCCGAGGTCTGCAGGAAGCTGCGGCCTCGGCTCGTTTTTTGTCGGGAGACCACGTGAAGAAGGAGGGAGGATGGAGTGCCCATGTCTTATGAGGTCATGCTGTTTTACAAGTTCACTCCCATCGAGGATCCGGACGAACTTGCGCGCTCGCAGCGAGCGATGTGCGAGGAATTGGGGCTTCTGGGCCGCATTCTTGTGGCCGAGGAGGGGTTGAACGGCACGCTTTCCGGCGAAGCGTCGGCGTGCCAGGCGTACCGGGACCGGATGCGGCAGGATCCGCGTTTCGCGGACATGGTGTTTAAGGTCGATCCGGCCGAGGGACACGTCTTTCCTCGCCTGTCCGTGAAGCGGAAGCTGGAGATTGTCCATTTTGGCGCTGAAGGTGCGCCGAAGCCCTGGGAAAAGACGGGGAGAAGGCTGTCGCCGCGCGAGTGGTACGAGATGCTCGGCCGAGACGACGTCGTCGTGATCGACGGCCGCAACGACTACGAGTACGAGATCGGCCATTTCGAGGGCGCCGTTCGGCCGGACGTGTCCACGTTCCGGGAGTTCCCGTCCTGGGTCGAGCGCCACAAGGACGAGTGGCGCGGGAAAAAGGTGTTGACCTACTGCACCGGCGGTATCCGCTGCGAAAAGCTGTCCGGGTATCTCATGGAACAGGGCATCGACGAGGTGTACCAACTGGATGGCGGCATTATCACGTACGGCAAGGATCCGGAGGTGCGGGGGAGAAAATTTCTCGGCAAGTGTTACGTGTTTGACGATCGCGTCGCCGTGCGCATCAACCAGACGGAAGAGGACACTGTCATCGCCCACTGCTCGATCTGCGGCGCGCCTTGCGATCGATACATCAACTGCGGATACTTGGACTGCCATCGCCGTTTTCTGTGCTGTGAGGCGTGCGAGCGAGAGATGCATGGGTTCTGTTCGCGCTCGTGCGAGGCGGAGGCCGTGAAGCGGGACCGGGTGGATGCCCGAGTCAAGCCGCTTCTCGCGACTGCTTTTGGCGGAGCAGGGTGAGGCCGAGCGCGATGAGCGCGAGGGCCGCCGCGACGAGGAAGCTGCACCGGTACGCGAGTGCGACGCCGTGGTGGCCGAAGGCCGCCGTGAAGAGCTCGACGCTCACGCCGCCAGCCGTCACGCCGACGCCCATGCCGAGCGAGCGGCTCATGTTGAGGATGCCGCCGGCGACGCCGAGGTGAGCCGCTGGGGTCGCGTTCATCACGCGCGCGTTGTTGGCGGGCGTGAACGTCCCAATGCCGCACCCCACGAGAAACAGGCCGGCGAGGAAGGCTGGCGTGACGCGGGCGAACGCGAACAGGGACGCGGATCCCATCGCGGCGAGCACCATGCCAGCTGCGGAAACCTTGACCTTCGACCATCGATCGGCGAGTCGGCCGGCGAAGGGCGTGCAAAGCGCCATGCCGACGGGGAGGGCCGTGAGCAGGAGACCTGCTTTCGCACTGGACAGACCTTCGACGTGCACGAACCAGTACGGAACCACAAGGGTGATGGCGTACATCACGCTGAACGACAGGATGGACGTCAGGTTGCCGAGCCAGATGACCGGTTCGCGGATGTAGCTGATGGGCACGAGCGGAGACTCGGCTCGGCGCTCGATGGCGACAAACGACGCCGCGGCGAGCACTGCGACGGCGAGCAGCATGGCCGTGATGGTCGGCCGGCTCTCGGGGCGGAAGCCCTCCTTCAACACGTACATGGTGACGATGAGCAGGAAGGCGAGCACCAGGGCGCCGACGAGATCGAACCGAGGGCGCGGGCCCTCACGGCGATCGCGAGGCAGAAACAGGAGCGCCGATATTGTGCCCAGGATGCCGACGGGCACGTTGATGTAAAAGATGAGCCTCCAGGACGCAATGTGAGTCAGCACGCCGCCCACGAGTGGCCCGAGGCTCAGTCCGAGTCCCTGGGCGAGCGCTTGAAAGCCAATGGCCTGGCCCCGGCGCTCGGCGTCGGCCGCGGCGGTGATGATGGACACGCTGTTGGCCTGGAGGAGGCTCGCGCCGATGCCCTGCACCACGCGAAACGCGAGCAGGCTGGATAGGTTCCACGAAGCCCCGCACAGCGCAGATCCGATGATGAACACGCCGAACCCCATGGTGTACATCGGGCGCCGGCCTATGAGATCCGAGAGCCGACCGAAGGCGACGATGCAGCCTGCGAGCGCCAGGAGGTAGATGAGGCTCACCCATTCGATTCGATTCATCATCGTGTGGAACGCCTGTTCCAGCTTGGGCAGCGCAATGCTGATGATGCTCGCGTCAAGCGCCGCCATGAAGGCGCCGAAGCACACGGTGCCGACGATGAACCACATGCCCTCTGGCCGCTGGATCACGCCCTCGAGCGGCAATCGGTGTTCCTTCCTCGCCAGCGTCGCCTGCTGCTGCATCTTTTCGTCCCCCTTCGGTGGCGCACTCGATGGCGAAGATCTCTGACCACAGCATGCCCCTTCGCCCGGCGCGCTACATCCCGTTTCAACTTGTCATGATGTCATAACAAGTTGAATTGCGCAATGCCATTCTACAGGGCGGCGAGCGGTTTGGCCAGAGGCCGCGCGCTCGCCGGTGGTCAACGAGGATGCCGAAGCAGATGCACGCGAAGCTGGTATCGGTCCGACGGGTAGCGAACCAGCGAATATTCGACGGGCGCGCCGGACTCGTCCCTCGTGATCCGTTCGATGCACAGCACGGCGGCGGGCGGGGTCAACCCGAATCGCGCGCAATCTTCCTCGTCCGCGAGTTCGGCGGAGATGGTCTGACTGCCCGAGTTGATCCGGACGCCGTTTTGTTCGAAAAAGCCGTAGATGGAGTCGTACATCTTCGGATCCGGCGTCATCCTCGACGACACCTGGTAAGGCGGCACGAGATAGGAACGCTCGTGAAAATAGGCCATGTCCTCCACGTACGCGGTGCGTTCGATGTAGAGCACCTGCTTGGACCGCGTCATCCGCAGCCAGCGGGCGATGTCCTCGGGACAGGTGCGCATCTCGATCACGTCGACGCGCACGTCCACGGGAAGCCCGGCAGCCCGGAGTTCCTCGGCAAATCCATACAGCGTGGTGGATGTCGCCGGGTGGTCGACTTCCGCGACAAAGGTCCCCTTGCCCTGCCGGCGCACGATGAATCCCGAGGTGACGAGATCGCCCACCGCCTGGCGGACCGTCGTGCGGCTGACGTCGTACATCGAAGCCAACTCCGCCTCCGACGGGATCTGTTCGCCAGGGGGCCATTCCCCGCTCAGGATCTTCTCGAGCAACTCCGATTTCAGCTGTTTATAGAGTGGGACGCTCTCACGCATGCTCCGGATCGATCCTTTCGTCAAAGGGCCGCCGCACGTCGAGCGGCAGGAACCCCTGTTGGTGGAGAAAGATGCGGTCTCGGGGCATCCTTTCCGCGAGCAGCTCGGCAAAGTCCCGCGCCTGTCCCGGTCGGTACCACGCGTCCCGCTCGTCGGGCAGGTACCACTGTTCGACGCCCAGCGCGCGGCTCCGCCGCCCATTCGCGCCGTCTCCGATAAACCAGTCGTCGATGGCGACGAAATCCGAGAGCGCGGCGAGGAGCCGCGGGAAGTCGGGCGAAGACGGCAAGATGGGTGCCACGGCTACCTGCACAGGGATCGCATGCGCGCGAAGGGCCTCGATGGCCCGGATGCGCGCCCGCACGGTCGGGGCGCGGGGCGTGAATCGGCGACGGACATCCTCCCGATCCGTCTCAAGGGTCACGGAGACGAGCACGCGATGGCGCAGGGATGCGAGGATCTCGGCGTCCCGGGCGACGAGCGGTGAGCGCGTCTGCACGAACAGAAAATCCACGAGTTCGGGCTCCGATTGCAAGGTCAGCAGGATGGAACGCGTCGCGCCGACGCGCCACTCCGCCGGCTGATACGGATCCGTGCTGGAGGACATGAAGATGCGAGTCCCTCCGCGCCGCCTCGCCCCGCGCAGTTCTCGAAGCAAATCTTCCGGGTCGATCCGTTTGGCTTCGGCGTAGGAGCCCCAGGGTTCGCTGCGAAAGCGCGCCACAGGCAACGCCTGCACGTAGCAGTACTTGCACCCGTAGGCACAGCCGATGTACGGATTCAACGTGTAATCGTAGCCGCGCAGATAGCCGCCGGTTGGCGTCAGCAGGCGGCTTGGCGAGTGGCCCAATCCCGTCATGCGCAATCCTCCTGCACGCAATGAACCTCCATTTAAGAATCAAGCGTACCACAGCGCGCATTTTCATGGTATCCATATCGGAGATTTAGGTAAATAGGCGGTCGATGAACGAGGACCAGGATGTGGTTCGGCACGTTGTGATACATTGATGTACGGCGGTGCGACGCCGTCGCGCCCACAGAGGAGCGGCATCGGGAGGTCGTGTGCATGTCCAGCTTTGATAGGTATGTGGAACGAAGGAACACAGGATGCATGAAATGGGATGGCCTGAAGCGCCGTTTCGGGAGGGACGATCTCATTCCGCTCTGGGTCGCGGACATGGACTTTCCCTCGCCGCCGGCCGTGATCGACGCGCTCGTCGAGCGGGCCAAGCACGGGGTGTACGGCTATGCCATCAAGACGGACCGGTACACGGAGAGCATCGTCCAGTGGATGAAGGCGCGGCATGGGATCGAGATTTCGCCGGACTGGATTGTGCCCGCGCCTGGGGTGGTCCCGGCGCTCTCGGTGATCGTTCAGGCTTTCACCGAGCCTGGCGACGGGATCCTGATTCAGCCCCCGGTCTATCACCCGTTTCGGCGCGTGATCGAGGGATGGGGGCGGCGCGTGATCGAAAATCCGCTTGTGGAGTCGGGCGGGCGATACGAGATGGATTTCGATGACCTGGAGCGAAAGGCGAAGGACGCCAAGGTCATGTTCCTGTGCTCGCCGCACAATCCGGTCGGCCGCGTGTGGACGAAACAAGAGCTCGAGCGCGTCGCAGACATCTGCCTGCGGCACGGCGTGCTGGTGGTGAGCGACGAGATCCACGCGGACATCGTCTTTGCCCCTCATCGGCATACCCCGTTCGCTTCGCTCGGACCGGAGTGCTCGCGAAACAGCATCACCTGTCACGCGCCGAGCAAGACATTCAACCTGGCGGGGCTCAACACCGCGTACATCTGGGCGGAAAACGAGTCGCTGCGAACTGCCTACGAAAGAGCTTCGCACCGAGCTTCGATGGCCGAACTCAACGTCTTCGGCATCGAGGCGATGATCGCGGCGTATCAGCACGGGGCGGCGTGGCTGGATGAGCTCCTCGCATATCTGAAGGCGAGCCTGGATGAGATGGAGCGCACATTCGGGCAGGAACTTCCGGACATTCGCATGATCCGCCCGGAAGGCACGTACATGGTCTGGTTGGACTTCCGAGCTCTCGGGATGTCCGACGAAGAACTGGACCGGTTCTTGCGGGAAGAGGCTCGTCTCGGCCTCAATGAGGGGCACATCTTTGGTTCACAAGGCTCCGGGTTCCAGCGCATGAACATCGCTTGTCCGCGCTCGCTCCTGCGACAGGCCCTTCAGCAACTGGGCGACGCGGTGAGCCGGCGCCGCGTACCTTGACTGACGCCGATGTGATTCCCGCGATCTCGCCCATCTCAAGCGCGGGACGGAACGGTCGCGCAGCGGGCGACATACGATACCCTGACTGTATCCCGCTCTTGTATGACCGGGCAAGGAGGGATCGTGGGGATGGCACCTGTCAAGGACGGGCGCGGCAAGTCGCTGTTGACCAACCGAGAACGAGAAGTGTTCGAGCTCCTCGTTCAGGATAAGACGACGAAGGAAATCGCTTCGCAACTCTTCGTCAGCGAGAAGACCGTGCGGAACCATATATCCAACGTGATGAAGAAGCTGAACGTCAAAGGGCGCTCGCAGGCCGTGGTGGAACTGGTGCGGCTGGGCGAGATCACGATTTGACAGGCAACACCCCTACCGCGAGTAGGGGTGTTGAGCCTCTTCCGCAGGCCACGTAGGCCCTGGCGCCCTGGCGCCTATTCCATCCCTATGCTCGCAGGGCACAGAAAAGACCATGGCAGGCCAGACGGCGTCTCTATCCGTGCCGCAATCTGAGTAAAGAAATCGGAACTTTCGCGATTGACAGCGCTTTCATTCTGCCTTACCATGGGGATCGAAGCGAAGTTCGTCGCAAGGGGGCGAGCGGCATCATTATGAAACGAAGTTTCTGATATGAAACTGCCGGGTGAAGGGATGGAGAAGGTCGGAAGATTGCCAATGTTTCATCGTCTCGAGTGTAAGCGGATTCAAACACGCGATGTGAAGGGAGATCGATGATGCACGACAAGAGGCTCGGCGATCCGATTGTCATGGGACTTGCTGCGTTTGTCATTGCACAGACGTTGCTGAATTTGCCGAACGCGCATTTGGTACCCGCGCAGGTGACGCTGTTCTTCATGCCCGCCATCCTCGTGTGTGGCGGTTTGGTCTACTTCCTGGCATGCATTTTCTCCTACGTGCGCGGGGATACCTTCGGACTCAGTGTGAACGGGTTTTACGGAGCGTTCTTCACGTCGCTGTTCCTGTTCTTCTATCTAGAATTGAAGGGCGTTCTTCAATTTGGCACGCAGGCGAACGAGGCGCTCGGTACGTTTCTGCTCATCTGGACCATCGTCACCGTGCCGTTTGTCGTCGCCGCATTTCGAGTTCAACTCATGTTTGGGCTCCTCTTCTTGTTCGTCTTCTTCGCATTCCTCGGCGGCACGCTCGCCAATCTCGCGGGCGTGAACAGCGCGTTCGGCGGATACTCCGGGCTGATTTCCGCCGCCATCGGCCTCATCCTGATGGCGGAGGCGTTGCTGAAAAGCGTGCAGGTTCACGTGCCACAGCCCTCGCCTAGTGTGGCGGATTTGACCGCTCGTTCTGAAGCTTGATTTTGTACTCCATGCTCAGCGTCTGTTGGCAGCTGGCCCTCCGGCCAGCTTTTTTTTGATCCCTGTCTTGCCGCCACCTGCTTTGTGATCTACCATGAGAGCAGGCATCATTTCTGTAGTGAATCAGAGTTTACATTATGAAACTGAGGTGAGCGGATTGCGCATCTGGACACAGGCAGAGCGGTCGTGCTCCGGCGTGGATGTTCGTGCGGCTCGACAACTGGCGTATGCGTTGGTGGAAGGAAGACCTGTGTACGTCCGGTGCCACGTGCCCGCCTGGGAGGATGCCCTGTTTGCGGCCATCCGCGATGCGCTTTGGTCTGCGCGCGACGCATGGCAGATCACGGAGGAGCGGTATGAGGCGGCGCTCGGTCGGTTGTATTCTGTCGAAGACGGCGAGCGCGTACCGGAAGGCGCGGTCGTCGTGGAGGTGCGCGCGGCGGAATCGCAAGGACCGTGCGTCATCGGACTTCAGGGCCAGGGCCATCAGAAAGGACATCAAGGCCACGCGGCGCTGAGCTGATACAAGATCTTTCGCGTGAGAAGAAGGTGACCCGCATGCAACCGCTTGCAGGCGTCCGCGTGCTCGACCTCAGTCGAGTGCTCGCGGGGCCCTTTTGTACCCAGATTCTCGGCGATCTCGGCGCCGACGTGATCAAAGTCGAGAGCCCGCAGGGCGACGAGACCCGCAGGTATGAACCCACCAAGAACGGCGTGAGCAGCTATTTTCTCGCGTTCAACCGGAACAAACGGAGCCTTGCGGTGGATTTAAAGACCGAAGCAGGGCGCGAGATTGTGCGCAGGCTCGCGCAGGAAGCGGACGTGCTCGTGGAGAACTTTCGCACAGGAACGATGGAGCGGTGGGGACTGGACCATCGCTCGCTCCGAGCGGCGAATCCCCGGCTCATCTACGTGGCCATCAGCGGGTACGGTCGCACGGGCCCTTGGAAGGATCGGCCGGGGTACGATCTCGCCATTCAGGCCGCGAGCGGGTTGATGTCGGTCACAGGGGAGGCGGGGCGCGGGCCTGTGCGCGCCGGCTGGTCCATCGCCGATTTGACGGCCGGGCTCTGGGCTGCGCTCTCCATCTGTGCCGCGCTGTTGGAGCGCCAACACACGGGGCGCGGCACCTACCTGGAGACGAGCCTGTTTGAAGGCCAGGTGGCGCTCATGACGTATTACGCCACGGCGTACTTCCTCACGGGTCACGTGGGCGAACGGCTGGGCTCATCTCACTTCAGCCTCGCGCCGTATCAGGCGTTGTCCGCGGCCGACGGATGGATGGTCGTCGCGGTCGGGAACGATGGGCTGTTTCGCAGGCTGTGCGAAGCCATAGGAAGCCCTGAGCTCGCGGACGACCCTCGATTTCAAACGAACGGGCTCCGCGTGCGCCACCGGAGCGAGCTAGCGGCTCAACTCGAAGCGCGGCTGGCCGAGCGAAGTGTGCGCGAATGGGAGAAGGTTCTGATGGAGGCGGGCGTGCCCTGTTCTGCGGTGAACCGGATTGACGAGGTCCTTCATCTGGAGCAGGTCGCGGCTCGAGGCATACTGTGGGAGACCCAGTACCCGGGGGTTGGATCGTTCTTCGTGACGAGATCGCCCTTTTTCGGAGAAGGGTGGGACCTTCACCTGCGTCGGCGCCCGCCGGGGCTCGGCGAACACACGGAGGCGATTCTGTCGGAGGTGGGATACCGTTCTCAGGAGATTGAAGCGTTGAAGGCGGCGGGCGTGGTTGTGAGTTGTCCACCGTCGGATTCGGAGACATCGGCGTAGGCAAGTGCGAGAGCCGAAGGCTCAACAGGGAGGCGTGTGTGATGGATTTCAGCCTGTCGCAAGAACAGATGGCGGTTCGGGACGTGGTCCGCAAGTTCGTGGACGAGGAGATCTTGCCCCACATCCGCGAGTGGGACGAGAAACAGCATTTTGAGCCGGGCGTGCTCAGGCGGCTGGCGGAGCTGGGGCTCATGGGCGTGTGTATCCCCGAGAAGTACGGCGGCGCAGGGATGGACTACAACACGCTCGCCATTGTCTGTGAAGAGCTCGAACGGGGAGACATCGCGTTTCGAACGGCCGTATCGGTCCACACAGGACTCAATTCTCTCACGCTGCTTCAGTGGGGGACGGAGGAGCAGAAGCAAAAGTATTTGGTGCCTCAGGCGCGCGGTGAGAAGATCGGGGCGTTTGGACTCACCGAGCCGAACGCGGGGTCGGACGTGGCCGCGATGCGGACGACCGCCGTGCGGGACGGAGATTCGTATATTTTGAACGGGTCGAAGATCTGGATTTCGCTCGCCGACGTCGCGGACCACTTCCTGGTCTTTGCGTACACCGATCGCTCGAAGAAGCATCACGGGATCACGGCGTTCATCGTGGAGCGCGGCTGGGAAGGGTTCTCGACGAGATCGATCAAGGGCAAGCTCGGTATTCGCGCAGGCAACACGGGGGAACTGTTCTTCGATCACGTCCGCGTGCCGATCGAGAATCGACTTGGAGAAGAGGGCGAAGGCTTCAAGATTGCCATGTCCGCCCTCGACAACGGGCGGTTCACGGTGGCGGCCGGCGCGTGCGGATGCATCGCGGCTTGCCTCGAGGCGTCGGTCAAGTACTGCCATGAGCGCGAGACGTTTGGCCAGCCCATCGGCAAGCACCAGCTAGTGCAGCAGATGATTGCGAAGATGGCCGCGAACCTGGACATCTCCCGCTTGCTGGTCTACCGGGCTGGGTGGCTGAAGAACCAGGGCTTGCCGAACACGCGCGAAACCTCGCTCGCGAAGTGGGTGGCGTGTGATGCAGCGTGGGAGGCGGCGTCGGACGCGGTTCAGATTCACGGCGCCTACGGGTATTCGAACGAGTATCCGGTGGAGAGGTACCTGCGAAACGCCAAGGCACCTGTGATCTATGAGGGGACGCGCGAGATCCACACCATCCTGCAGGCGGAGTACGCGCTCGGATACCGGCGAGACAAACCGCTGTCGCGCCGACTTCCGGCGTGGCCGTTTGAAGAATGAATCGAAGGACAGGTTGGGGCGCCACCGGCGCCCTTTCTTGATGCACGTCGCGATCCCGTTGACCGAAAAAAGTGGGCAATGGTACGATTTATTGGACTCTGGGCCAGGACAGGATGTGGGTATCCTTTGGCAGACTACAGTCCCTTCGTTGAGGAAATTGAAAAGGCGCTGCGCCTTGTCGCCGCCACCGTGCGGCGCCGCGGCAGGGTCCTGTTGAAAGACTACGACCTCACGTCGCCCCAGTTTGATGCGCTCATCACGCTGTACAACGAAGGCGAGTTGACCATCGGCGAGCTGTCGGCCAAGTTGTACCTCGCGTACAGCACGACCACCGACTTGGTGGACAGGCTCGAGCGCGCCGGTTATGTATCCCGCCAGCGGGACCTCGTGGATCGCCGTGTCGTGCGCGTGCAACTCCGGGACAAGGGCGCGCAGGTCATTGAGGCGGTGCTCTCCGCGCGCCGTGCCTACCTCGATTCGATCTTGAAACACGTCTCCATCGAGCAGCGCCGCGCGATTCTACAAGCACTGGATCTTCTTTTGACGAATATGGGTAATTCGTGAACGTCGCTCGTTGAGCCGAGGCACACGGGTGCTCGGATCTAGAGGAGTGGAGAACATGGACTTCGCGCATCGCCCTATCGGCGTGTTTGATTCCGGCATCGGGGGCCTGACGGTCTTTCACGCGATGAAGCGCCGCCTGCCCCACGAATCCATGGTGTACTTCGGCGATCGCGCCCGTTGTCCCTATGGAGACCGGGACCCAGACGAGGTGGAACGCTTTGCGCTCGAGATTGGGCGCTACCTAGAGCGCCTTGGCATCAAGCTTCTCGTGGTCGCGTGCAACACGGCGACCGCCGTCGCGCTGCCGCGCCTCAAGCAGGAGCTCGGCATCGACGTGGTCGGCGTGATCGAGCCCGGGGCGTCTCAGGCGATTGAGGCGTCCGAGACCGGGAGGATTGGCGTCATCGGTACCTCTGTGACCGTCTCAAGTCATGCGTATGCCGAGGCGCTGAGAGTCCTTCGCCCGGACGTCTCCGTCGTCGAGGTGGCGTGTCCTCTCTTCGTACCGCTCGTCGAACAGGGACACGTCGAAGGCGATGCGGTGGAGGCGGTGGTGCGCGAATCGCTTCAGCCGCTCCTTGAAGCGCGCATCGACACCCTGGTGCTCGGGTGCACCCATTACCCGCTGCTCATGCCGGTCATTCGCCGGGTGCTGGGTCCGTCCATCCGCGTCATCTCGTCGGCCGACGCCACCGCGGAGAGGGTGGCACGAGTGCTTGCCGAGCGAGGACTCGAGGCCCCGGATCATCGCGAGCCGGACGCCTGTTTTCTCACGACCGGGGATACGGCGAGCCTTCGCATGGCCCTGGCGACGTGGTTCGGCGAAGTGCCTGGCGATCGCGCTGTCCGCCATGTGTCGCTCCCGATTCCTGTGGAGCCTCTGCAACAGATCGCGCCGTGAGGAGGGTGGCGCAGATGCGCATCGTGATGGCCACGCAGAACCCGAACAAGGTGCGAGAGTTCTCCGAGCTCCTCGGATCGCGCGTGGAGCTTGTGCCTCTCCCTTCGGGACTTCCGAAGGCGCCTGAAACGGGTGAAACGTTCTTGGAGAATGCGCGCCAGAAGGCGCTGTTTTACGCGACATACGTCGAGGATCCCGTGCTCGCCGACGATTCGGGGCTTGTGGTGCCTGCGCTCGGTGGAGAACCGGGCGTATACTCGGCGCGCTATGCAGGTGAAGGCGCCGATGATCGCGCCAACAACGACAAGCTCATCCGAGCGCTTCGGTCGAGGGGGCTTCGGCAAGCTGAAGCTTGGTTCGCCTGCGCGCTCGTTCTGGCCCGCAAGGAGCGGGTGATGATGGAGGTGGAAGCGCGGGTGGACGGTCTCGTCCACGACGCGCCGCGGGGAGAACGTGGGTTTGGATACGATCCGCTGTTTTCTCCGCAGGGAGAAGCGCGCCGATTCGCGGAGATGTCCGCCGAGGAGAAGCATCGATTCTCTCATCGCGCGCGGGCCGTGCGCAAGTTGCTGGCGCGTCTGCCGGCACCTGGCGCGGGCGGATGGGTGTGAACCACGTGGAAGGCGCTATCTTGATATCCCTTGCCTGATCGACTAAACTATCGAAGGTGGTATGATATGCGGGTGTAGTTCAACGGTAGAACTCCAGCCTTCCAAGCTGGCGGCGGGGGTTCGACTCCCCTCACCCGCTCCATTGTGTCTCAGTAGCTCAGGGGATAGAGCAGCGGTCTTCTAAACCGCGGGTCGGGGGTTCAAATCCCTCCTGAGACGCCACGCGGGCAAGCCATGAGCACCCACCGGGGTGCTCAATTCACAGATGGGCCTCGCACGCGGTTCAAGCGAGAGTGGTGACCGCGAACGCGCGCACGCGGGTTCGTCGGATGGTTTGTGGGACACAGTTAGGAGGATCGGTTGAATGGCAGCAAAGTGGGAAAAGACTGGCGCAAACGTGGGTGTGCTCGAAGTGGAGGTCGACAGCGAGCGATTCGCCCAAGCGCTGGATGAGGCATTTAAACGCGTGGTGAAGCGCGTCGTCATTCCGGGCTTCCGGAAGGGAAAAGTTCCGCGCAAGCTGTTCGAGAAGCGGTTTGGCGTGGAATCGTTGTATGAGGACGCGGTCAACATCCTCTTGCCGCAGGCCTATCAAGAAGCCGTCATGGAGACGGGGATTGAGCCGGTCGATCAGCCGGCGGTCGACGTCGTCCAGGTGGAAAGCGGGAAGCCTTTCATCTTTAAGGCGACCGTGACCGTCAAACCCGAGGTTCAGCTCGGTGAGTACAAGGGCGTCGAAGTGGAGGACAAGGTGTTCGAGGTCACCGACCAAGACGTCGAACAGGAGATCCAGAACGTTCTCCGGAGCCATGCCCAGATCGAGACCGTCGAGGACGGGGCGGTTGAGAAGGGCGACGTGGTCACCATCGATTTCGAGGGGACGGTCGATGGCGAGCCTTTCGAAGGCGGAGAGGCTGAGGGCTTCCGCCTGGAGATCGGCAGCGGAGCGCTCGTCGCGGGCTTTGAAGATCAGCTGATTGGCATGAAGCCCGGCGAAGAGCGCGACATCGAGGTGACCTTCCCGGAGGACTACCACGTGAAGTCCTTGCGCGGCAAGGTGGCGCGCTTCCACGTCAAGCTGCATGAGATCCGTCGACCCGTGTTGCGCGAACTGAACGACGAGTTCGTGCAGGAGATCAGCGAATTCCAGACGGTCGACGAATACGTGGCCGATCTTCGCAAGAAACTCGAAGAGCGGGCAAAACTCGAGCATGAGCGATATATTGAGAATGAAGTCGTGAGAAAGGCGGCTGAGCGCGCGACCATCGAGATTCCGCCGGTCATGATTGAGCGGGAGATCGACCACCAGGTTGGCCATTTCGCGCAACAGTTGCAAATGCAGCAGATTCCACTCGACGCGTACCTTGAGTTCACGGGGTTGACGATGGAGGAGTTGCGCGACCAGTACCGCGAGCTGGCGGAGCAAAACGTCCGCACGAGCCTTGTGCTCGAAGCCATCGCAGACGCCGAGAAGGTGGAGGTCACCGAGGAAGACGTGGAACAGGAGATCGCGCGCATGGCCGAGCAAACCGGCCTGGAGGCGGATCGAGTGCGTCAGCTCCTGAGTTTCCGCGACCCAGAGCTCGCGAGCTTGCGGGCGGATCTCAAGACGCGCAAGACAGTGCGCCTGTTGGTGGATCACGCGAAGATCGTGCCGCCGACCGACAACTGATCGAGGCGATTGAAGGACAAGACAAGGCCACAGCCTTGTCTTGTCCTCTACATGGCCGCAGGGAGAGGGAGGCTGTTGCATGTATTATCCGATTCCGTACGTGATCGAACAAACGAGCCGCGGCGAGCGGACGTACGACATTTATTCTCGGTTGCTGAAGGATCGGATCGTGATCCTGGGAACGCCGATCGACGATCAGGTCGCGAACTCGATCGTCGCACAGCTTCTGTTCCTGGCGGCCGACGATCCTGAGAAAGATATCCAGATGTACATCAACAGCCCAGGCGGTTCTGTGACCGCAGGCATGGCCATATACGATACCATGCAACACATCCGCCCGGCGGTGTCCACGCTGTGTATCGGCATGGCCGCGAGCATGGGCGCGTTCCTGTTGGCGGCGGGCGAGAAGGGAAAACGGTATGCCCTGCCGAATGCAGAGATCATGATTCACCAGCCGCTCGGCGGCGTCGAGGGCCAGGCTTCTGACATCAAAATCCACGCAGAGTGGATTTTGAAGACGAAGGATAAGCTGAATCGCCTGCTTTCCGAACGGACGGGGCAGCCGCTCGAGGTGATCGAGAGGGACACGGATCGCGACCACTTCATGACGGCCGAAGAGGCGAAAGCCTACGGCCTGATTGACGAAGTGTTGCATCCGCTGCATCCGGTTCGGTGAAGATGGGGAATCGGATGCCTTTGCCTTGTGCGGCCGGTGTGGTAACCTCGTAACAGGAGGGGAACGAACCATGTTCAAGTTTAACGAGGAGAAGGGCCAACTGAAGTGCTCCTTCTGCGGCAAGACGCAGGAGCAAGTGCGGAAGTTGGTTGCTGGCCCCGGCGTATATATCTGTGACGAGTGCATCGAGCTGTGCAACGAGATTGTCGAGGAGCAGCTCGGTGAAGACGACGAGTTCGAGCTGAAGGATGTGCCGAAGCCGACCGAGATCAAGGCGGTTTTGGATCAATATGTCATTGGTCAGGAGCATGCGAAGCGGGCGCTGTCCGTGGCGGTGTACAACCACTACAAGCGCATCAACGCGGGCTCCCAGAAGAACGACGACGTGGAATTGTCAAAGAGCAACATCTTGCTCATCGGGCCCACGGGCAGCGGCAAGACGTTGCTCGCGCAGACGTTGGCGCGAACGCTCAACGTGCCGTTTGCCATCGCCGACGCCACGTCCCTCACCGAGGCCGGGTACGTCGGCGAGGACGTCGAGAATATCTTGCTGAAGCTGATCCAGGCGGCCGACTACGATATCGAGAAGGCGGAGCGCGGGATCATTTACATCGACGAGATCGACAAGATTGCGCGCAAGTCGGAAAACCCGTCCATCACGCGCGACGTCTCCGGTGAGGGCGTGCAGCAGGCTTTGCTGAAGATTTTGGAGGGCACCATCGCCAGCGTGCCGCCGCAGGGTGGGAGAAAGCACCCGCACCAAGAGTTCATTCAGATTGATACGACGAACATCCTGTTCATTTGTGGAGGCGCGTTCGACGGTCTGGAGACCATCATCAAGCGCCGGCTGGGCAGCAAGGTCATCGGGTTTGGTGCGGCGGGATCGGCTTCGAGCGAGACGAAGGATTCCGCCATCCTGCAGCATGTGTTGCCGGAAGATCTGTTGAAGTTCGGATTGATTCCGGAGTTCATCGGGCGCCTGCCCGTGATCGCGACGCTGGATGCCCTCGACGAAGAAGCCCTGAAGCGCATCCTCACGGAGCCGAAGAACGCCATCGTCAAGCAGTTCCAAAAGCTGCTGGACATGGACAATGTCGTGCTCGAGTTTCACGAGGACGCGCTCGAGACCATCGCCAAAGAGGCCATCCGGCGGGGCACCGGCGCACGCGGGCTGAGGGCCATCATCGAGTCCATCATGCTCGACGTCATGTACGAGTTGCCCTCCCGCGATGACGTGCAAAAGTGCATTATCACGAAGGCCGCCGTGCTGCGCGAGGGACCGCCCATTGTCCTCCGCAAGGACGGCACGGTCATCCCGTTCCAGCGAGAAGAGACCGCCTGATGGCGGTTCCGGGCCAGCCCCAGAGGGCTGGCTTTTCGTTTATCCCCCTTCCTGCAGGGCAATACTGCATAGCGCAGCAGGAAGAGGGAGGGATCCGGATGACGGCCAGTATTCTGGCAGCCGTGCAACTGTTCTTCGCGCTCGTGATCGGGATGTATTTTTGGAATTTGCTTCGCACCCAGAATCAGAGCCGACACGCCATCGAGCGCGAGTCCAAGAAGGAGCTGGAGAAGCTGCGCCGGATGCGCGCCATCTCGCTTACGGAGCCGCTCGCGGAGCGCACCCGACCGCAGAGAATTGACGATATCATCGGCCAGCAGGACGGCGTGCGCGCGCTTCGCGCGGCGCTGTGCGGGCCGAATCCGCAGCACGTGATCATCTATGGACCGCCGGGCGTCGGGAAGACGGCGGCCGCTCGCCTCATTCTCGAGGAGGCCAAGCGGACGCCGGGCTCGCCTTTCAAACCGGACGCGAAGTTCATCGAGCTCGATGCGACCACGGCGCGCTTTGACGAACGTGGAATTGCCGACCCGTTAATCGGCTCCGTGCACGATCCCATCTATCAAGGCGCGGGCGCAATGGGGATTGCTGGAATTCCGCAGCCGAAGCAGGGCGCGGTCACGAAGGCGCACGGTGGCGTGCTGTTTATCGACGAGATCGGCGAACTGCACCCGATTCAGATGAACAAGCTGCTCAAGGTGCTCGAGGATCGGAAGGTGTTTCTCGAGAGCGCGTACTACAGCAGCGAGGACACCAACATCCCGGTGCACATTCACGACATCTTTCAAAATGGCTTGCCCGCCGATTTCAGGCTGGTCGGGGCGACGACGCGATCGCCGGAAGAATTGCCGCCGGCGCTCCGTTCGCGCTGCGTGGAAATCTTCTTCCGCGCCCTCACGCGTGAAGAGATTCGCCAGGTGGCCGAAGGTGCGGCGGATAAACTGGGCATGCCGCTCGAAGAGGGTGTGGCGGACACCGTCGCCGACTATGCCACCAACGGGCGCGACGCGGTCAACCTCGTCCAGATGGCGGGAAGTCTCGCGATGCTCGAGAAGCGAGCGTCTATTCGGCGCGAGGACATCGAATGGGTCGTCGAGTTCAGCCGTCTCACGCCCCGACCGGACAGGAAGGTCGCGGACAAGCCGCAGGTGGGCGTGGTGAATGGCCTCGCGGTGTACGGACCACAACTGGGCATGCTGCTCGAGATCGAGGTCACGGCAACCCCCGCCCCGGGTGGAGACGGCCGCCTGATCATCACTGGACTCGTCGAGGAGGAGACGATTGGAGGACGGGATCGGTCCATCCGGCGGAAGAGTATGGCCAAGTCCTCGCTGGAAAACGTGCTGACGACGTTGGAGCGTTTGTACGGCATTCGGGCGTCCGACTACCACCTGCACGTGAACTTTCCAGGCGGCGTGCCCGTGGATGGGCCGAGTGCGGGCGTCGCCATGGCGGTGGCGATTTATTCGGCCGTCCGCATGGAACCTGTGCTGCATACCGTCGCCATGACGGGGGAACTCTCCATTCTGGGCTTGGTCCGACCGGTCGGCGGCGTGACGGCCAAGATCGCCGCGGCGGCGGAAGCAGGTGCAAAGGTGGTGCTGATTCCCAAGGCGAACTGGCAGGAGTCCTTCCGCCATCGCGCGGATATCCAGGTGGTCCCCGTCGAGCGGCTGGAGGATGTGCTGCGCCTCTCGCTGGTGGGCGGCCTCGACGGTCATGGCGTCCGGCCCGACGTCGCGGCGGCCATGATGCAGAAACCTCTGGCGCAATGAGCGTCGCCTCATGGCGCGTTCGACTTTGCCGCGGCGATTGGATACAATGAAGGGCATCGTCAGGGAGAGAGTTCGGAGGTGGGGGCATGGCGACCGAGGGGCATTCGGTGCCAGAGACCAAGGACGTATATCCGCTGTTGCCACTCCGCGGGCTGCTCGTGTTCCCGGGCATGGTCCTGCACTTCGACGTCGGTCGGCCGAAGTCAGTCCGCGCGCTTGAGCAGGCGGTGTCGAACGACCACCTCATCGTGCTGGCTTCCCAGGAGGACGGACAGGTGGACGATCCGTCCTCCGATGACCTGTACCGGGTCGGCACGCTCGCGCGCGTGAAGCAGATGCTCAAGCTGCCGAACGGGACCATCCGCGTCCTTGTCGAGGGATTGAAACGCGCTGTGGTTCGCGAGTTCATCTCCGAAGAGGAATCCTTCACGGTGCGCGTGGAGACGTACGATGAGCCGGAGGAGGTGCCCACCACGCCGGCCATCGAGGCGATGCGGCGCTCGGTCACCCAGCAGTTCGAGCAGTACGTGCGGTTGTCCCGCAAGCTCGATCTCGACACGTACGCGACGGTCGTCGACATGTCGCACCCGGGCCAGTTTGCGGACGCCGTGGCATCACACCTGCCCTTGAAGGTGCGGGAGAAGCAGGACATCCTCGAGGCGTTCGACATCGAGAAGCGCCTCGAGCGCCTTCTGCAGATCCTCTCGGATGAGCGCGAGGTCCTGGAGCTCGAGCGAAAGATCCACCAGCGCGTTCGCAAGCAGATGGAGCGAACGCAGAAGGAGTACTATTTGCGCGAGCAGATGAAGGCCATCCAGCGGGAGCTCGGCGACAAGGAGGGGCGCCAGGCCGAGGTCGACGAACTGCGGGAGAAACTCGCGGCGAAGCCCATGCCCGACGACGTGCGGGATCGGGTGGAAAAGGAAATCGCTCGCCTGGAACGGATTCCGCCTGCATCGGCGGAGGGCACCGTGGTTCGCAATTACATCGAGTGGTTGCTTGCGTTGCCTTGGCTGGAAGTGGCGAAATCCACGGCGGATGTCGCACGGGCAGAGCGCATCCTGAACGAGGAGCACTACGGCCTCGACAAGGTCAAGGAGCGCATCCTGGAATTCATCGCCGTGCAGGCGCTCACCGACAAGCAGGCCGGCCCCATCATCTGCCTGGCCGGACCTCCCGGCGTGGGGAAGACGTCTCTCGCGCGATCCATCGCGAAGTCGCTCAAGCGGCCGTTTGTGCGCGTGTCGCTCGGAGGGGTGCGGGACGAGGCCGAGATCCGCGGCCATCGCCGGACCTACATCGGTTCCATGCCCGGGCGCATTCTCCAGGGCATGCGCCAGGCCGGCGTCATCAACCCCGTGTTTTTGCTCGACGAGATCGATAAGATGGCCAGCGATTTCCGCGGCGATCCGGCCTCGGCCATGCTCGAGGTGCTCGATCCTGAGCAGAATCACGCGTTTTCCGACCACTACATCGAGATCCCGTACGACCTGTCCAATGTACTGTTCATCACGACGGCCAACAACATCTACCAGATCCCTGCGCCGCTTCGGGATCGCATGGAGATCATTCAGCTCTCGGGTTACACGGAGATCGAAAAGCTCCACATTGCCAGGGAGCACCTGCTGCCGAAGCAGCGAGCCGCACACGCGCTCAGGGGAGACCGCATCCGCATTTCGGACGATGTGCTGCTGGAAATCATCCGGCACTACACGCGTGAGGCAGGCTTGCGACAGTTGGACCGGCAGTTGGCAGCCGTCTGCCGGAAGGTGGCCCGCACGGTGGCGGCGGGCGAGGCGAAGCGCGTGACGGTCACGAGCGCGGTGCTGCAGTCGTATCTGGGGCCTCATAAGTACGAGTTCGGCGAGATGGAGAAGGAAGATCAGGTGGGCGTCGTCGCGGGACTTGCGTGGACGGAGATGGGCGGGGATCTGCTGCTCGTCGAGGTTTCTATTGTTCCTGGGTCTGGAAAACTCGTGCTGACGGGCCAGCTTGGCGACGTCATGAAGGAAAGCGCGCAGACGGCCTTATCGTACGTGCGTTCACGCAGCCGGGCCCTTCGCCTTCCGCCCGACTTCCATGAAAAAGTCGATATTCATATTCATGTTCCAGAGGGTGCCATTCCGAAGGACGGGCCTTCCGCTGGCATCACGATGGCCACCGCCCTGGTGTCCGCGCTCACGCACGTCAAGGTGCGCCATGACGTGGCGATGACGGGCGAGATCACGCTGCGCGGCCGGGTGCTGCCGATAGGAGGGCTCAAGGAGAAGAGCCTTGCGGCTCACCGCGCTGGCATCCGGACCATTCTCATCCCGAAGGGAAATGTCAAGGATCTGGACGACGTGCCGGATCTGGTGAAATCTGAAGTGGAGTTTATTCCCGTCTCCCACATGGACGAGGTCTTGCGCCTGGCGCTGGTGGACAATCCGCTCGATCACGCCGGGGGTTCGCTGGCCGACGAACCTTGGTGGGCCGACATGTGGTCGGACAGCCGATTCGGAGGAGGCGAAGCGCACCAGTGATCATTCGGAGTACGGAACTGGAAGCGACGACCGTTCGGCCGGATCAGTGGCCAAAGACGATGCTGCCCGAATTCGCATTTCTCGGCCGGAGCAACGTGGGGAAATCCACGTTGCTCAACCGCCTGCTGAACCGGAAGCAACTTGCGCGCGTCTCGTCGCAGCCCGGCAAGACGCGCCAAATCAATTTCTATCTCATCAATCAGTCGTTTCGATTTGTCGATCTTCCCGGCTATGGCTACGCCGCAGTCAGCAAACAGGAGCGGCAGCGGTTTGCGGCGATGATCGACCGATATTTGAACGACCGCGAGTGCCTGCGCCGCATCTTTCATCTCATCGACATCCGGCACGAGCCGACCAAGGACGACGTCGCGGTTCATGCGGCGCTGCTCGAGCTGGGCGTGCCCGTCTCGGTGGTGGCGACGAAGGCGGATAAAATCGGGAGAAGTCACGTCCCAAAGCACGTGAAGGTCATTCGGGACACGCTTCGCACGCCCGTCGACATCTGGCCGGTCTCCGCCGAGAAGCGGACGGGGCTGGAAGCGTTATGGGCAGTGATGGAGGGCGATCTCGCGGAACCAGGCACGTCCGACGCCCCGGGCGAGTCGCCCGATCCCGCCATCCCCTTCACCGCGGCGGATCAAGAGGAACGACAGACGTGAGGACCGGGCCGCTCAACCATTGGACCCTGTCAACGTTCAAGGGAGCGTCACACGCAATGGACTTCAGCCCTTGGGCAGGCGCTCCCGCTGCTATATAATGTGATAGGACATGGGGGTGAGGTGCGTGAACATCTTCGTCGTGGGACTGAGCCACAAGACTGCGCCCGTGGAACTGCGTGAGCGCGTGAGCCTCGGTGAAGCCGAGGTTCGTCACGTTTTGACGCAGCTCCGCGATTCGCGCACCGTGTTGGAGAGTGTCGTGGTTTCCACGTGCAACCGTCTCGAGATCTACGGCCTCGGCCCGAGCGCACGAGCGGGCTCCGATTTTGCGCTGGCCGCCGTCGCAAAAACCACCGGCGTGGATCGAGACGTGCTCTGGCGATACGCCTACGTCCGTGAAGGGGAAGACGCGGTACGGCGCGGCATGCGGGTCGCTTGCGGCATTGACTCGGTCGTATTTGGCGAGACGCAGATCCTGGGCCAGATGCGAGACGCGTATCACCTGTCGCTGGAAGAGGGCGCGACAGGTTCCGTATTCAACCGACTATTCCGCGAAATCATTCATGTGGGCAAGCGAGCGCAGACGGAGACGTCCATCGGGCGAGAAGCCGTGTCCGTGAGCTACGCCGCTGTTCAGTTGGCGCGCAAGGTGCTCGGGGAGCTTCACGACAAACAGGTCGTCGTGATCGGCGCCGGTCACATGGCCGGACTCGCCGCGCGCCACTTCGGCGCGCAACAGCCGAAGTCGCTCCTCATCTTCAATCGGACGCTGGAAAGGGCGCAGGCGCTCGCAGCCGAAG
This sequence comes from Alicyclobacillus acidocaldarius subsp. acidocaldarius DSM 446, assembly GCF_000024285.1. GTDB lineage: Bacteria > Bacillota > Bacilli > Alicyclobacillales > Alicyclobacillaceae > Alicyclobacillus > Alicyclobacillus acidocaldarius. The sequence continues at coordinate 1,888,081 of NC_013205.1, read as the reverse complement.
TCGGCGGTGGCGCACGCCCCCTCGACGAGGACGGGATCGCGCAGGCACTAGCGCATGCAGACGTGGTGCTCACGGCCATCGGCCGAGGGCGCTACGTGGTGACCAGGGAAATGGTCGCGAGCGCGATGATGTCACGCCGCGGTCGCCCTCTTGTCATCCTGGACATCGCCGTGCCGCGCGACGTGGATCCCGAGGTGTCGAGCTCCACGTCGGTCTATCTGTACGACGTGGACGACCTCGAGGGTGTCGTCGCAGCGAATCTGGAGGAGCGGGCTCGTCAGGAGGCTGCGGTGGAGGCGATGATCGACGAGGGCGTGCGCGCCTTCTCGCAGTGGCTGGCGGAGCAGGAGGTCGTGCCTGTGATTGCCGCGCTTCACCGACGGGGGGAGGCCATCGAGCGCGAGGTGATGGCGAGTCTCCTTCGCAAACTCCCGCACCTCACCGAGCGGGATCAGAAGGTCATTCACAAGCACATGATGAGCATTGTTCACCAGCTGCTGCGGGAGCCGGTGAAAAACGTCAAGGAGTTGTCGCTGCAGTCGGGCGATCCAAGCTACGCGGAGACGCTCGCCGCGCTGTTTGGCTTGGAGCCGGAAACGAGTCACAACCGCGTTCGGGTCGAGTGGGGACAAGGCTCTTCCTATGCGGCCGACGCTGCCCGGCGGCCGGCGCTCTCCTAGGGTGAGCGATGGACATGGGGACATGGTATGTCCTGAGCATGGTCGCGTATGCGCTGGCGCTCGTGTGGTCGGGCTGGTCCTTCGCGCAGGCGCGGCCCTCGTCTCCGCGCATCGGCTATGGGTTGTTTGTGGCGGCCTTCGCACTCGTTACAGCTGTGTTTCTCGCGCGCTTGGCTTCCCTGCGTGGCGCGGCGGACTACTCTCGTGGCGATCTCGCCCTGTTCATCGCGTGGCTCATGATCACCGTCACGGTGGCGATGGGGCGCGGCGGCGCGTCGAGCCCGGTGGCCTTGTTGTTGAACGCCGTGGGTTTTGGCCTGGCGCTTCTGGCGGGAGGCCTGCAGGCGCAGTCGAGCGCGCCGTTTCTTCCCGCGTCGAGCCTCCTCGCACTCCACGTCGCGCTGGCGGTGCTCGGGGACACGGCCTTTGCGTTCAGCTTTTCGTTTGCGCTCATGCACCTCGTGCTTGAGGAGCGCCTTCGCCGGCGCCTGTTCGACCGCTGGTATCTGCACCTGCCTTCGCTCGCCACGCTCGACAGCCTGGCGCTGTTTGCGAGCGCGACGGGGGCAGGTTTGCTGTTTCTCGCCATGGTGACTGGACTCTGGTGGGGCGATAGGGTTCTTCACCAATGGCTTCTGACATGGCCCAAGTTTATGGTGACTGCGTTTTGCCTCATGCTATATGTCAGCTACTTGGTCTGGCGCATGCGCCGGAGAGTTGCGACGCGTGCCATGATGGTGTTTCAGGTCATCTGCTTTGTCGTGGTGCTCTCCAATCTGCTGTTTGTCGGCGGAAGGCTGCCATGACCCGAGGGAGGATGGTTGGTTGCGGACCTTACGAGTCGCGACGAGGCGGAGCGCGCTCGCGCTCACGCAGACGAACCATGTGGTGGATCTTTTGAAGCAGGTGGCGCACGGCGTCGAGTTTGAACTCGTGCCCATCCGGACGCGCGGCGACGAGATCGTGGATCGAGCGCTGTCCGAAGTGGGGGGCAAGGGGCTGTTTGTCGCGGACATCGAGGATGCCCTTGCCACGGGGCAGGCTGATCTCGCGGTGCACAGCCTGAAGGACGTCCCCTTCGAGTTGCGCGACGGCCTCACCATCGGGGCCGTGCCGCCCCGCGAAGATCCGAGGGATGCCCTCATCAGTCGGACGGGCCAAGGGCTGTTCGATCTGCCGCCAGGAGCTCGCGTGGGGACGAGCAGCCTGCGCCGACAGGCGGCCCTCCGCCGTCTCCGGCCGGATCTCTGCGTGGAGACCCTTCGCGGCAACGTCGACACGCGGCTCCGGCGGCTTGAGGAGGGGCAGTTTGACGCCATTGTGCTCGCGGCGAGCGGGCTGCACCGCCTGGGGCTTGCGGAGAGGATCACGGAGTACCTCCCCGTCGATCGATTCGTCCCCGCGGTGGGCCAGGGCGCGCTTGCCATTGAATGTCGAGCCGAGGACGACGAGGTGATGCGCCATCTGGCCGCCATCGCAGATCCAGATGCCACACGCGCGGTAGAAGCGGAGCGCGCCTTTCTCTCGAGGCTCGAGGGAAGTTGCCAGGTGCCCATCGGCGCCTACGCCGAGCCCGTGGGGCACGAGCTGCGCCTCATCGCGTTTGTCGCCGATCCATCCGGGATCCATCACCTGCAGCTTGAGCGAACGGGGGACGAGGCGCGGGCGCTCGGCGTCGCGATGGCCGAAGAGATGCTTCGCCAGGGCGCCGAGGACTGGCTCAAACCTGGGCGAGGTGGTTGAGATGCCGCGACCGGGCGTCATCGTGACGCAGTCCGGCGATCGCGGTGCCGCCCTCGCCGCGGCGCTCTGCGATCGCGGCTTTCGCGCGGAACACCTGCCGCTCATCGAGACGGTGCCGCTCGCCGAGGCTGTCTCACAGCTCGCAGAAGTCGCGGCGGGCGACGACGCGTGGGTGTTCACGTCGGCCGCGGCCGTCCGGGCCCTCGCGTCTCACGCACCGGCGGTGGCGCGGCTTCAGGCGGCGCCAGCCGCCTTTGCGCTCGGATCCGCCACGTGGCGGGAACTCCGAGCCGTCGCGCCGCACGCCGTGCACTTTCCCGGCGTGCGCGGCGCGCAAGAATTCGCAGAGCGGCTCGTCGAGGTGTGTCCACCGTCGCTCGGCTTTATCTTCCCGTGCGGGCGCCTGGCCCTCGAGGTGCTGCCCGAGGAGCTTCGCCGTGCGGGGCGCCGGGTGACCGAGTGGACCGTGTACGACACCGTCCTCCGGACGGAGGCGGCGGATCGATTGGCGGAGCGCTCGGGCGAGATCGTCGTCCTGTTCAGCCCGTCCGCCGTGTCCGCCATCGCGGCGCATCCCTCGAGCGGCCGCATGTTCGCGCCCGGGCGTTTCACGTGGCTGCCGTTCGGCGGCACCACCGCCCGCGCGCTCGACCATCTGGGCATTCAACACCTGGAACCTCCGGCCGAGCCTTCGCATGAAGCGCTGATTCACCATCTCGAGACTTTGTATCCTTTGGGAGCGTGATCGACATGAGCCAGTTTCGCCGCCACCGGCGCCTGCGCCGCACACCGTATCTGCGCGATCTTGTCCGGGAACACCGCGTCCACGCGGACGATCTCGTGTATCCCATGTTCGTCGAGGAAGGCCTTCGGGGGACCTCGCCCATCCAGTCCATGCCGGGCGTCTCGCGCTATGGGCTGGACGCGCTGCGCAGGGAGATCGCGTCGCTGTCAGAACTGGGGCTGAAGTCGGTGATCCTCTTCGGCATCCCGCGCGAGAAGGACGAATTTTCCTCCTCCGCGTACCATGAGCACGGCGTGGTGCAGGAGGCCATCCGCGCCATCAAGGCCGAAAACCCGGATCTCGTCGTCATCACGGACGTGTGCCTGTGCGAGTACAATCCGCTTGGCCAATGCGGCCTCGTCCGGGATGGGAAGATCGTGAACGATCCGACGCTTGAGCTGTTGGCCAAGACCGCCGTGTCGCACGCGCAGGCGGGCGCGGACATCGTGGCGCCTTCCGACATGATGGACGGCCGCGTCGCGGCCATTCGCGAGGCGCTCGATGCGGGCGGCTTCGAGGACGTCATTGTCCTGTCGTACGCGGTGAAATACGCGTCGTCGTTTTACGGCCCGTTCCGAGAAGCGGCAGACTCGGCGCCGCAGTTCGGCGATCGCAAGAGCTACCAGATGGACCCTGCCAACGGCCGTGAAGCGATGCGGGAGGCGAGATCGGACCTTGAAGAAGGAGCCGACATGCTGATGGTGAAACCGGCGCTCGCGTACATGGACGTCACGGCTCGCCTGCGCGCGGCGTTCGACGTGCCTATCGCGACCTACAACGTGAGCGGCGAGTACAGCATGGTCAAGGCGGCGGCTCAACACGGTTGGATCGACGAAAAGGCGGTCGTCATGGAAATGATGACGTCGTTCAAGCGCGCGGGCGCAGACTTGATTCTCACGTATCACGCGCCGGACGTGCTCCGCTGGCTGCGGGAAGAGGCGCGCTGAGGAGGGGTGGACATGGTCGGGGAGCGATCGAAGCAGGCCTTTGAACGGGCGCAGCGGGTGCTGGTGGGAGGCGTGAATTCGCCCGTCCGGGCGTTCCGCGCGGTCGGCGGCACGCCGTATTTCGCCGATCACGGCGAAGGGCCGTACCTTTACGACATCGACGGCCACCGTTACATCGACTACCTGATGAGCTGGGGGCCGCTCATCTGGGGCCACGCGCACCCAAACATTGTGCGGGCGATCGCTGAGACGGCAGCGCGCGGGACGAGTTTTGGCGTACCCACGGAACTCGAGACGGAGATGGCGGAGGAGATCGTGGAGCTCGTGCCCTCGGTCGAAAAGGTGCGCATGGTTTCAAGCGGCACCGAGGCGACCATGAGCGCCATCCGCCTGGCCCGCGCCGCCACGGGGCGGACGGCCATCGTCAAGTGCATCGGCTGTTACCACGGGCACGCCGACTCGTTTCTGGTCAAGGCCGGATCGGGCGTGGCTGCGCTCGGCCTGCCGGATTCTCCCGGCGTGCCTGCGTCCGTGGCGGAGCGCACGCTGACGGTGCCCTACAACGACGCGGACGCCATGGAGAAGCTGTTCGCCGATCGCGGCGACGAGATCGCGGCCGTGATCCTGGAGCCGGTGGCGGGCAACATGGGGTGCGTGCTGCCTCGGCCGGGGTACCTGGAGGCCGTGCGCGAGATCACGCGCCGCCACGGTGCCCTTCTCATCTTCGACGAGGTGATCACGGGCTTTCGGGTCGGCCTTGGCGGGGCGCAGGCGCGGTTCGGCGTGCTGCCGGATCTGACGACGTTCGGCAAGGTCATTGGCGCCGGGTTGCCGGTGGGGGCCTACGGCGGGCGCAGAGACCTCATGGCGCTCGTCGCGCCCGAGGGCCCGGTGTACCAGGCGGGCACGCTCTCCGGGAATCCGCTTGCCATGGCGGCAGGTCTCACGTCGCTTCGCATGCTGAAGCGGGCGGCGGCCGAAGGCGCGTACGAGCGCCTCGAGTCGTACGGCCGCAGGCTTGTGGAGGCGTTCTGCCGACTCGCCTCGAATTACGGTTTGCCCGCGACGGGGCACGCCATTGGCGGGATGTTTGGTCTATTTTTCCATGACGGCCCCATCGTGGACTTCGAGACGGCGAAAGCCTGCGATCAGGCGCTCTACGCCGACTTCTTCCGCGAGATGTTGGCGGAAGGCGTGGCATTTGCGCCCGCTCAGCTCGAGAGCGGCTTCATGTCGATGGTGCACGGCGAGGCCGAGATCGAGAAGACCATCGAGGCCATGGAGCGTGTCTTTCCACGCATCGCAAATCGGAGGCGGTGAGGCGCAAACTGGACGGTGATGGCCCTCTCGAACCGCGCCCCCATCGACATATCTCGCGGCCGCGGGACATAGATTGGTGGTGGAATCCTGCGGTTTGAGGAGGGGCTCGAATGTCCGAAGTTTCGCGCGAACTCTTGATTCGGCTGCCGGTCGATCAAGAAGTCTACGCCGAACAAGTCGCCTCCGGCGATGTGGTGCAAGATGCGACCGTCGCGACGGAAATCGTCGCGTTCGATCAGGACCGCGATACGTACCAGCTTGAGGGCGCGATTGTCTTCGCGGCCTACGTGCAGAAGGCGTCGAGCGGCGACGTGGTCCATGTTCATCAGCGGCTTCCGTTTTTGCTGCGCGTGCCCGTGTCCGCGCAGCAGGCCGGGGTGCTGAACGTCAAGAGCCGGCTCGCCGGCGTACAGCTTGAGGTGTCGGGCGACGCGTGGCTCCATTTGGGCGGTTGGCTCGAGGTGCACGGGCTGAACGGATCCAAGGGGTACCTATTCCGCTGCGGCGCTCAGGAAGTCCAGGAGATGTTCCCGGTCGAAGGAGCCGGGAACTCCGCGAACGACATCCCTCTCCAGGTGACAGCCGACGTGGCGTTCGAGCCTGCGTTGCGCGGCGAAGCGCACGAGGAGACGGACCCGGGCGTGAAGGTCCAGTCTGCGGTCGAGGCGGTGAGCGAGGCGCGCGGTGGGGCGGAACCCGCGGATGAATCCACCGGAGGCGCGGAAGAAGCGTCTCCATCCGTTCAGCGCGATCTCGCCGAGTTTGACCGGTTCTTGCCGGAAACAGGGCCCGCGGAAGTGACGGGAGAGGACGGATCTCAAGAAACCGCGGATGCGTCGGACGTCTCGCCGGTGTCGGCGTCGCAGGCTCCCGTGGCCTCCTTTGAATTCGTGCATCAGGCGGACGACGTGGTGTTCGAGGCCGCGAGGGATTCGGAGGCTCCCGCGACCTCGCAGGAGGAGCCCAGCGTTTCAGAGCGATCCGAAGATGTCGCGGAGGTTCGGGCCGAGACCCACGTTCTGGGCGAGGAGCAGGAGGTTGTCGCGGCGGATCCGGCTCCGAAGGTCTCGTTCTTCGCGTCGGCTCGGGACGAGAAGGCCGAGGTTTTCGCCCAGCAGGAAGTCGGTGTCGAAGCGCAGGTGTCGGTCGAGCGTGCGGCCGAGCTCGGACAGGGCGATGCGGCGCGCCACGAGAGCGAGGCGCCAAAGCCGCAGAACAAGAAGCTGTGGTCGTTCGTCGACTTCAACGCGCCTGAACCGCGCCATACGCTGCGTTTCGTGATCGTGCTGGAGCACGAGACCTTGGAGACCGTGGCGGAACGTTGTGGTTGTTTGCCGAGCGAGCTCGAGCGAGCCAACCCCTGGCTTCAGGGACAACTGGAGCCTGGGATGGCGCTTTTGGTGCCCGAGCGGCGCGTGACCATTCACAAAGTCGTGCAACTCAATTGAGCAACCCATGCACAAGGGAACGGGCGGGAATCGTGGCCGAGGTCGCGGTTCCCGCGTTTTTTGTGTGGATGTGCGCCGTCATGGAACGCCGATGAACATGAGGAAGAAGACGAGAAACAAGAGCATGAGGATCAGGAGATCGAGCGCGCTTGGCCAGAAAATGGCGCGGAAGAACAGCAGCAATATGGCGAGTGCGAGCAGCAGCTTCACGAAGCGGAGCAAGTTTTGAAACAACCCCACGGGGCCGACCTCCTCACTGAGCCGATACATGTATATGCGGCCGTTGGACGGAGTGGTCTCCGAGTATGCAGACGGCGTTCAATCTGATAACATAGGGTCGTCCACATTCGCGGCAGGTCTGGAGGAAGTCGGTTGGAGGCGACAACGAACGCTTGGAAGACGGGCGTGTGGCGCGGCTGGTACTGGCGGTTCGACCTGTTGACGGTCGTCGCGGTCGCAGCGCTGGAGTGCATCGTGTACTACGCGTCCGGGGGCAAGTACTCGTTTTTCTTCTCGGCTGAGCTCGGCACGCTCATCGCCGTCATCGCAGTGGTTCAGCGCGCTAAGGAGAAGCGGAGCCTGAACGGCCTCGCAGTGGCCGCGGTGAGCTATCTGTTGGGCTTTTTGTTTCAGTACACGCTCGGCTACGCCGAGACCCGGGTTATCATCGCGCACGGAGAGGAACGCGCCTTCCTCTTGCAAAACGCGATGACCTTTGCCATCGCCCTGATCTTTGCATGGGTGTACGGTTGGAGCACGGACTGGTCGGAGCGGCGCAGAGCCCAGCTTGCGGCCGAGCGAGCCCAGAAGGAGGCCGAAACGCGGCGGGCGGAAGGGGACGAGAGGCCGCGCGTGCGCATCCACCGAAAGAAGAAACGCCGCGGGCGAGGTCGGCGGCCGAAATCTTGACAACCAATTCCCAGGTTGCGTACTATACGTACCAGATCCCATACGCCAAGGCGAAGAAGGGAAGGAGTAGGGCGTCGCCGGTTGTCCAGAGAGGGCGGGCAGAGTGCTGAGACCGCGCCCCTTCCGGCCGCTTGAAGGTCGTCCTGGAGCCGTGCCGGTCATCCCGTTATCGATGTTCGAGTGCCCCGGGCGGTTTAGCGCGGGGAATTCAGGTGGTATCGCGGAGCCCTCCGTCCTGAAGGACTGAGGGCTCTTTTCCATGAGACGAGGAGGATTCACATGACCGAACGAACGCTCTCCACGGTGTATGATCCCAAATCCGTCGAGTCGCGTATCTACGAGGTGTGGGAGCGCGGTGGCCACTTCGCCCCTCGCGATGGCGCCCGAGGGACCTTTTCCATCGTCATGCCTCCGCCGAACGTGACGGGCGTTCTCCATCTCGGCCATGCGCTCGACACCACGCTGCAGGATATCGCCACGCGCTTTCGCCGCATGCAAGGGTATTCGACCCTGTGGGTCCCCGGCACGGATCACGCCGGGATCGCCACGCAGGCGCGCGTGGAGCAAGCGCTGCGCGAGGAGGAAGGGAAGTCGCGGTACGACCTCGGGCGAGAGGCGTTTGTGAAGCGCGTCTGGGCGTGGAAGGAGCAGTACGGCGGCACCATCACCAGCCAGATCCGTTCGCTTGGCGCTTCGTGCGACTGGTCCCGCGAGCGGTTCACCATGGATCCCGGTCTGTCGCGCGCCGTCCGCGAGGTGTTTGTCCGACTGTACGAGGAGGGCCTCATCTATCGCGGCAATCGCATCATCAACTGGTGCCCCCGCTGTCGCACCGCGCTCTCCGACATCGAGGTGGAGCACGTCGAGGAGCAAGGCGTCCTGTACCACGTCCGCTACCCGCTCGAGGACGGCTCCGGCGATCTCGTCATCGCCACCACCCGGCCCGAGACCATGTTCGCTGACGTGGCCGTCGCCGTGCATCCGGACGACGATCGCTACGCGTCGTTCGTAGGGAAGACGATTCGGCTCCCCCTGTCGAATCGCGCCATTCCCGTCATCGCCGACAGCTACGTCGAGCGGGATTTCGGCACCGGGTGCCTTAAGATCACGCCCGCGCACGATCCGAACGACTTCGAGGTCGGCGAGCGGCATGGTCTGCCGGCGCTCGTCTGCCTCGACCAGGACGGGCGCCTGACCGATCTCGCCGGGCGGTTCGCCGGCCTTTCGCGCGAGGAGGCTCGCGCGCGGGTGATCGAGGCCCTGCGCGAGGAGGGTTATCTCGTCAAAGAGGAGCCGCTCGATCACGCCGTGGGCCACTGCGACCGCTGCGGCACCGTCGTCGAGCCGTATCTGTCGGAGCAGTGGTTCGTTCGTATGGAGCCGCTTGCGCGAGACGCGCTGGAGCGCGCGCGCAGGGGAGAACTCCAGTTCCTGCCGGGTCGGTTCATGAAGGTGTTCGAACAGTGGCTCACGAACGTGCGCGACTGGTGCATCTCCCGCCAGCTGTGGTGGGGCCATCGCATTCCGGCTTGGTACTGCGCGTCGTGCGGGCAGGTGTCCGTGTCCCGAGACGATCTCGACCACTGCCTGCACTGCGGATCGGCGGACGTGAAGCAGGACGAGGACGTCCTTGACACCTGGTTCTCTTCGGCGCTCTGGCCGTTTTCCACCATGGGATGGCCCGAGCATACGCCCGATCTCGCCCGCTTCTATCCGACGAGCCTGCTCGTCACGGGCTACGACATCTTGTTCTTCTGGGTGGCGCGCATGGTGTTCATGGGCGTGCACTTCACGGGCAAGATGCCGTTTCAAACGGTGCTTTTGCACGGCCTGCTGCGGGACGCGAAGGGCCAGAAGATGTCGAAGTCGAAGGGCAACGGCATCGATCCGATGGACGTGATCGACAAGTACGGCGCGGACGCGCTCCGCTTCATGTTGGCGTCGAACACCGTCCTCGGCAACGATCTTCGTTTTTCGTGGGAGAAGGTCGAGGGCGCGCGAAACTTCCTGAACAAGCTCTGGAACGCCGCTCGATTCGTGTTGATGAATGTGGAAGATGGCTTTTCGCCTCAGCCGCTCGAGGCGCAATCGCTCGATCTCGCCGATCGCTTCATCCTGCACCGGCTGGGCGAGACCATTCGCCGCGTCACCTCGGCGCTCGAGGAATACGACGTGGGCGAGGCGGCGCGCGCGGTGTACGAATTCACGTGGGACGAGTTCTGCGACTGGTACATCGAATTCGCCAAGATCAATCTGTACGGCGATCGCGAAGAGAAGAAGCGGCAGACCCAGTCGGTGCTTCTCACCGTCCTCTCGCGCGTGTTGGCACTGCTCCACCCCTATATCCCGTTTGTCACGGAGGAGATCTGGCAGGCGCTGCCGAACACTACAGGTATGTTGATCGACGCCGCGTGGCCGGAGGCGGCGGATCTGCCGGAGGACGAGCGCGCCGTGGAGCAGATGCGCGTGGCGATGGACGTCATCCGCGCAGTGCGGAACGCGCGCTCGGAGCTCCAGATTCCGCCGAAGACCTCCGTACCCATCGTGATCGCGTGCGATTCGGAACGCGTTCGGGGCGTGGTGGACCAGGTCACGGATATGATCGTCCGCTTCTGCAACGCGGAGCGCGTCGAAGTGGGGGCCGGGACCGAGGCGCCCAAGCAGGCCGCGGTCCAGGTGGTCACCGGGGCGAAGATCTACATCCCGCTCGCCGGCCTCATCGATATGGACGCAGAGCGCGAGCGGCTGAAGAAAGAAGCGAGTCGCCTCAAGGCTGAGGTCGAACGCTTGGAGAAGAAACTCGCGAACGAGAACTTCGTCCATCGCGCGCCTCAGGAGGTCGTCGCCCAGGAGCGGGAGAAGCTCGCCGACTATCGGGCGAAGTTGCTGACGGTCGAGGAGCGCATGGCGTCGCTCGAGGGGTAAAGGGCGGAGCGCACATGCAGTACGAGGAAGCCGTTCGCTACATCAGCACGCTCCGGCGGTTCGGCATGAAGCCCGGTCTTGACCGGATGCGTCGGATTTTGTCGAAGTTGGATCATCCCGAAAGCGATTTGTGTTTCTATCATGTCGCCGGCACCAACGGCAAGGGCTCCGTTTGCGCGATGCTCGCGGCGATGCTGACGGCTCTGGGGTACCGCACCGGGCTGTACACGTCGCCCGGCCTGGGTGGCTTCAATGGGCGAGTCGCCATCGACGGCGCGCCGATTTCCGAGCCGGAGTTCGCCGAGCACGTCGAGGCCGTGCGTCGCGCGTCCGATACCTCCGATCCGCCGACGGAGTTTGAAGTGCTGACCGCGGTCGCGCTGCTCGCGTTTCGGTCTGCGGGCGTCGAGCGGGTGGTCTGGGAAACGGGGCTCGGCGGCCGCCTCGACGCCACGAACGTGGTGTGGCCGCACGTGACCGCCATTACCAACGTGTCCTACGATCACGTCGAGATCCTCGGACCGACGCTCGTCGACATCGCGCGGGAGAAAGCGGGGATTGTGAAGCCAGGCGTGCCCGTAGTCACCGCGTGTGCCGATGGCGCGTACCGTGTGATAGAGCGCACGGCGGCTCGCAGGGGATCGAGGCTCGTAAGCGTCGGGCGAGACGTGCAGTTCACCATCACGGGCGCGGGCGTTCGCCTCCGCGGCGCCTATCGAGGACTGTTCCGCGATGCGCCGTCCGTTCGCCTGGGCTTGTGTGGTGAGCACCAGGCACAGAACGCCGCTGTGAGTCTCGCGATGCTCGAACTCGGTGAAGGGCGGATCGCCGAAGCGAACTGGGAGCGCGCGCTGGCGTCCCTCGAGCGCGTGCGGTGGCCGCTCAGATGTGAAGTGTTTGACGTCGGCGGCCGCCTCGTCGTGATCGACGGCGCGCACAACGAAGAAGGCGCGCGCACACTCGCCCGCGCGCTTCGGCGCCTGGGAAAAGGAGTTGGCGCGAACGGGTGGCGCATGGTCTTCGCGGCGTTTGCCGACAAGGACGTGCGGGGCATGTTGGCTCAGATGCTGCCCTTGGCGTGCGACGCGCTGATGGTGCGCTCCCCTCATCCGCGGGGCGCGGACCCTCGGGCGTTGGCGGCGCTCGCGTGCGAGATTCGGCCTGATCTTTCGATTCACGTGATGTCGTCGATCGAAGACGCGGTTCAGGAGGCGCTGGATCACCCGGAGCCGATTGTGGTCTGGGGAAATTTGTATATGGCGGAGTTGGCGCGGAACACTATCATTGCACTTGGAGCAGAGGAATGGCAGTAAAGGACGGTGAGGCGCGTGCGCGGTTCGGAACATGTGCACTTCGTCGGGATCGGCGGCTACGGCATGAGCGCCATCGCGCGAGTGATGCTGGATCTGGGATATCAGATATCGGGATCGGATGTGTCTCGTCACGAGCTGACGGAAAAGCTCGCCTCGCGCGGGGCGACGGTGTACTACGGACATCGGCCGGAACACGTCGAGGGCGCGGACATTGTCGTCCACAGCACGGCCGTCAAACAGGATAACGTGGAGCTCCAGGCGGCGCGGGCGCTCAACATTCCAGTGATTCACCGGAGCGAAATGCTGGCCCGCTTGATGGACGATCGCGTCGGCATCGCGGTGACGGGCGCCCACGGCAAGACGACCACGACCTCGATGATCGCGTTTGCGATGGAGCAAAACGGCCTCGACCCGACGTTCATTGTCGGTGGCGTCGTGGCGGATCTCGGGGACAATGCGAAGGCAGGCAAGGGGCCATTTGTCGTCGCGGAGGCCGATGAATCGGACGGGTCGTTTCTTCACTATCGGCCGGCGATCGCGGTGGTCACGAACGTGGAGCCGGATCACCTCGAACATTACGACGGAAAGTTCGAGAACCTCGTGCGAGCGTATGAGACGTTCATCCGCCAGATCCCGTCGGAGGGCCTCTTGGTGATGTCCGCGGATGACGACAAGCTCCGCGAACTGCGGTCCGCTGCGCGGTGTCGAGTCGTGACGTACGGATTCGCGGAGGATGCCGACATCACCGCGCGCCATGTGGAACTGGGCGATCGCGCCTCACGGTCCGACGTGTTGGTGAACGGGAAATTTGTAGGAACGCTCCAGCTCGCTCTGCCCGGCAAGCACAACGTTCTGAACGCGCTTGCCGCCATCGCGGTCTGCATGGAGGTCGGGCTCTCGTTCGAGGCCGCGGCAGGCGCGCTGTCGAGGTTTCACGGTGCGAAGAGGCGGTTTCAGGTGGTGGCAGAGGTGGGGGACGTACTCATTGTCGACGACTACGCGCACCATCCGACGGAGATCCGCGCCACGATCGCCGCGGCGAAGTCCACGGGCAGGCGGATTGTGGCGGTGTTTCAGCCGCAGCGGTACACGCGCACGTTCTTTTTGTTCGAGGAATTCGCGAAGGCATTCGGAGAGGCCGACGAGGTCATCCTGTGCGACATCTACTCTCCGGCTGGGGAGCGGAAGATCGACGGCGTGTCCGCGGCGAGGCTCGCGAGCGAGATCGCGCGGATGAGCAATCCCCACACGCGCTACATCCCGACGCACGATGACGTGATCGAGTACCTGGTCCAAAGTGTGCGTCCGGGCGATCTCGTCTTGACCATGGGCGCGGGGGACGTGTGGAAGGTGGCGAAGGGCCTGGCGGGCATCCTGCAGATCCCGGAGCGACAGGCGCTCGTGTGAAGCGGGCTTCGGCTCGAGAGGCGGCGAGGTCGGTGAAGCCGATCGCGCCGCCTTTGTCGATTTTGCGCGAAAATCTCTGCAGTTGCGTCGACATGTTTCCTGTCCATCCGCCATAGCCTTTTCTATAGACTAGAGTCAAGCTTTCAGGCTGCCGAGAAAGCGGCGGCGAATGCGCTTACAAAACGTGGTTTGCAATCCCGCCGCGATCTCGTTATACTGTCCGCAGCCCGACCCCCTATCCGTGAGGGAGAAAACGGAAAGAGGTGAGGGAGTGCGTCTACCAAAGTCGAAAGCCGTGGTGGCGGCCGTGGCGGCTGCAGCCATGGGCTTTGGAGGTGCAGGCACGGCAGTCGCAAGCACCTACAAGACCATCACGGTGTCAGACAATGGGCAGCGCAAGGTGTTGCGTGGGTTTTCGACCGGAACCTTGGAAGAATTCATGGAGCAGCACGGAGTCCACATCGGAAAAAGGGACCGCGTCAGCCCGGCGCTCGATAGCTCAGTCGTTAATAACGAGATCGTGACCATCGAGAGTCCCAAGGAAGTGACCTTGGACGTCGAAGGGAAGACGGAAACGGTCTTTACATTCGCAAAGACCGTGGGAGAGCTCTTAAAGGGCGAACACATCGAGCTCACGCCGCACGATCGGATGAACGTCAAGGCGACCGACGCGATTCGGCAAGGCGAGACCATCGAGATTCACAGTTACGTGACGGAGACCACCACCGAGACGCAGGATATACCGTTTCAGACCATACGTCGCACCACGATTGAACTGCTTCGAGGGCATGTCCAGTACGTGACGCACGGTGTGAAAGGGTTGCTGCAAGTTCAGACGACGCGCGTCTATCGGGATGGCAAATGTATTGCCACGCGGGTGGTCAAACGGATCGTGCGGGAACCCATCGATGCGGTGGTCGAGGTTGGCACGGCCGAACCGAAGCCTGTGCAGGCGACGCTCGCCACGAGATCGGCCAATCCCGATCCGGGGCTCATCCGCGAAGCGTTGACGGTTGTGGCCACCGCGTATGTGGCGGGTGGCACGACCGCCACGGGTGTGCCGGCCGAACCGGGCGTCATCGCGGTGGATCCGCGCGTGATCCCGCTTGGATCGCGGGTGTACATTCCTGGGATCGGCGTGTGCATCGCCGCTGACACGGGATCGGCCATCGTGGGTGACCGGATCGACATTTGCATGGCCTCTCTCTCACAGGCGGACGCGTGGGGGGCTCGCACCATCACGATTTACGTTCTGGGGTAAACCGCGAGCGGTATAGGGGTAAGGGTGATGCGGGGGCTCACTGCCCCCTCTTTTTTTTGCCAAAGTGAAGCTTGAAATGTGACCTCTTTGCCGAATACCAAATCTTTTCGCTCCCTTCACCTGAGATTCATAGGCTTTCAACAATTCCCGGTTACATTCGGCTCGTGGCACCAATTGGGGAGGGGGTTCACCCACTGTGAAAGTCAGACGATGGTCTCCTGTCTTGGCGACATCCGTGGCCTTGCTCACGGCGATGGCCCCGCAGGCGCTCGCCAGCGACACGGTCGCGCCGTCCGCCAACACGGCGACACCGATTCACCATCTGGTGGTCATCTTTGACGAGAACGTATCCTTCGACCACTACTTTGGTACGTATCCGAACGCCGCAAATCCCTCAGGCGAGCCGCCGTTCTACGCGGCGCCTGACACGCCGAGCGTCAACGGCCTTTCGGGCAGTTTGCTCACCAACAACCCGAATGGCGCGAATCCGCAGCGCCTGGATCGTTCGAAGGCCGTGACGCCGGACATGAACCACAACTACACGCCTGAGCAACAGGCGGTCGACGGCGGTCGCATGGACAATTTCATCAACACCGTGGGCCGGGGAAATCCAATCGATCTCGACTACTACGACGGCAACACGGTCACCGCGCTGTGGTACTACGCGCAGCACTTCGCGTTGAACGACAACGCGTACTGCACGCAGTACGGGCCGTCCACGCCAGGCGCCATCAACCTGATCTCGGGCGATACGGCAGGCGCGACGGTGTATTCGTCCAATCAGACGACGGGCACGGCGCAGGTGTTACAGCCGGGAAGCAAAAACTTCCCCACGAATGCCGTCACCCAGAATGGCGTGGATATCGGCGACATTGATCCCTACTACGACAGCGCCTCCAAGGGCATGACCATGGCCATGTCCGGCAAGAACATCGGGGACCTTCTGAACGCGAAGGGCGTCACGTGGGGCTGGTTCCAAGGCGGCTTCGCCAATCCCAACGCGAAGGACAACAACATCGCCGGCACCGACGAGACCACCGACTACAGCGCGCACCACGAACCGTTCCAGTATTATGCGTCCACCGCCAATCCCAATCACCTGCCACCGTCCAGCGTGTCGATGATCGGCCGGACGGACCAGGCGAACCATCAATATGACATCACGGACTTCTTCATGGCGCTTCAAAACGGAAACATGCCAGCCGTCAGTTTTCTGAAGGCGCCAGAATACGAGGACGGCCACGCAGGTTACTCCGATCCGCTCGACGAGCAGCGATGGTTGGTGCAGACCATCAACCTGATTGAGGCGTCGCCGGATTGGTCCTCGACCGCCATCATCATCACCTACGACGATTCGGACGGTTGGTACGATCATGTCATGCCTCCGCTCGTCAACGGTTCGAACGATCCGGCTGTCGACGTCCTCGGAGGCAAGCCGGTGCTGCAGAACGGCACGGACCGCGCGGGTTATGGCCCCCGCGTGCCCTTCCTGGTCATTTCGCCGTATGCAAAGCACAACTTCGTGGACAACACCCTGATCGATCAGACCTCCGTGCTCAAGTTCATCGAGCAAAACTGGGGACTCGGTTCGCTCGGGCCGGCGTCCTACGACACCCTGGCCGGATCGTTGATGAACATGTTCGACTGGCACCTGAACAATCCGCCCGTCTTTCTGGATCCCACGACGGGTGAGCCCGTGACACCGGACGCGCAGCCGCAGATCGTCCATGGTTTGACGTATCTGAGCTTGAACCACTACGCGCAGAACCTCGACGTCATTCTGCGCGAGGCGAAGGGTGTGGCCCGTTTCTCGTACCAAGGGCACGATGTCGCCATCGACGAGCGCTCCGGCAAAGTCACGGTCGACGGTGAACCGGTTCACCTGAAGGCGCCTCTGATTCGCTCGAACGGCGTGTGGATGGTGCCGGTGGACGAGATCGATCCGCTCATCGGGGCGCAGATGCACACGTACACCGCCGGGAATCTCACGTTCTATCTCTTCTCTCCAGAGGACACCGATTGAACCTCTCGCCCCTCGCGCGCGTCTTTTGAACAGAGGGTTCGCGCGGAGGGGCTTTCCCCTACCGAATCTCTCGATTTTTGCATACCGCCTACTTCCGGCTCATAGACTAGCCGTGATCATCACGTGAAACGGCCGGGAGGCGGTCGAATTGAACGCATCGAACCCGATTCACAGCCACGGAAATCGCAAGCCGCCATCGCACACGGTTCGCGTCCGGATGGGGACGCAGACCTGGACCGTTCCCGATCGCGGCACCGCTTCGGAGGAAGACGAACCGGTGCTCCGGATCGAGCGCCGCCGCGCCCCCATCACCCTCACCGCGATGCGCGCGCGGATCGAGGAGGCGCGATCGCCGTCGACTTCGCGCTCGCGCCTGAACCGCGCCGTCGCGGCCATGCGAGAATGGATCCTTCCGCCGGGAGAAGGGCGCTTTCAAGCCGGGCTGAAGACTGGATTGGCGAGTGGGATGATGCTCGGCTCCCTGGCGCTCGTTGGATTTCATCAGCTTGCCGCACCCGTGGCCCATGTGCCGGCCATTCGAACGGAAGCGCGTGGATCGTCGACCGGTGCGGTGGCAAGCCCTTCGACGCCCGTGGCGTATCCTGGGCTGTCCATCGAGGTCGCCATCCCGCTGCGCTCGTCTGGGGGTTCAGCATGGCTCGCGCTGACGCCCGTTGGCATCCGCCACTGGTTTCAGGAGGCTCGTCTGCGCCCTGGTGACTATGACATCCAGGCGGTTCGTCTGCGCGCGGGCGCGGCGATGCTTCCGGGGGTACTTCCACAAGCTGCGGTGAATCAGGACGAAAACGCGCTCGCTCTCGCGGAAAGCGCGCTGTTGGCGGCCGTGTCCTGGGCGGCCGACGGGGGGAGGCAGGAGGATGCCGAGCGAGCGCTCGCGAATGCTCTCGCCATCCCACCGACGACGTGGAGCGGGTGGCCAAATGGTGAGGGCCGCTTTGGGACGGACCTCTATCAGGCGCTTCAGGGCATGCGGACCTCGGTTCATCAGGGTGCCGCGCGCCGCTGTGAATCGCAGGCGGTGCGCGCTTTGAACGACTGGCTCCACTTGTGCGGATGGCCCGGCCTCGTCGAGTTGTCGAAAATGAGCCATTGACGAACGGTGTCGAACATGTTCACAATAGTACCGTCGCGGTATGCTCGCGGTGTGAACCGATGAGACCTGTCGCGATGCCGTTGCAGGTTTCGTAGCGCTTTCGATCCGTCCGGACGCACCGGACCCTTTTTTTGGGTTTTCAACTTCCGTACCATCATTTTTACCGAAGCCGTTTGTCCCATTCCGCTCGTTTCCGTATGCTCAGGGCATCCGCGGGAGACGAGGTGGGATGGACGTGGACTGGGATGTTTGTGTTGCGTCGGAGTTGGAGGATGGACCGCGCGAGCGCCTGATGCGGCTCGGACCGAGCGCGCTGCGCGTGGACGAGCTTTTGGCCTGCATCATGCAGTCGGGCAACGGGAAGCAGAACGTGTACGAGATCGCGCAGTCGCTCTGTCGACATCTGGGCGATCTCGACAGGCTTGCGGATCTCGAGGTGGCGGAGCTGTTGAGCGTGCCCGGAATCGGGCCGGCGAAGGCCGTTCAAATCGCGGCGGCGGTCGAGTTGGGACGTCGCGTGGCCCGAAAGCCGCCGGGCGAAAAGCGGCAGATCCGCACCGCGGAAGACGCCGCAAAGTATGTCATGGACCGACTGAGGTATCTTAAAAAGGAACATTTTGTAACTCTTCTTTTGGACACGAAGCATCGAGTCCTGGCTGAAGATACGTCGTCCGTGGGCAGCCTGGATGCTTCTATCGTACATCCGCGCGAGATCTTTCGCCGCGCGATCCGCATCAGCGCTTCGAGCATCTTGTGCATACATAATCACCCCAGTGGCGACCCATCTCCTAGCCCTGAAGATATTGCGGTCACAAAGCGTCTCGTCGAGGCGGGGCGGGTGCTCGGCATCGAGGTGCTGGACCATATCGTGATTGGCGACGGGCGATTTGTCAGTTTGCGCGCGGAAGGGTATTTGGATTCTACTTCATGAGAGGAGTCACGGTTGAATGTTTTCCGTAAGGGATATGGGTGTTGATTTGGGTACGGCGAACACGCTGGTCTACGTGAAGGGCAAGGGCATTGTGGTCCGCGAGCCTTCGGTCGTCGCCATTCGCACGGACACCGGCAGCATTGAGGCCGTGGGCGCCGAGGCGAAGCAGATGATCGGGCGCACGCCGGGCAACATCGTGGCGGTCCGGCCCATGAAGGACGGCGTGATCGCCGATTTTCAGACCACGTCGGCCATGCTGCGCCACTTCATCCGCCAGGCGATGAAGACGAAATCGTCGTGGTCCGGGAAACCCCGCGTGATGATCAGCGTTCCGTCCGGCATCACCGCCGTGGAGCGGCGCGCTGTCGAAGATGCGGCTCTCGAGGCCGGCGCCAAGGACGCGCAGGTCATTGAGGAGCCGATGGCTGCCGCCATCGGTGCCGGGCTGCCGGTCGGTGAGCCGACGGGCTCGATGGTGGTGGATATCGGCGGCGGCACGACGGAAGTGGCCATCATCTCCCTCGGCGGCATTGTCACGTCGAAGTCGATTCGCGTGGCAGGCGACGAGATGGACGAGGCCATCATCCAGTACGTGAAGAAGACGTACAATCTGATGATCGGGGAGCGAACGGCCGAGGACCTCAAGATTCAGATTGGGGCAGCCGACGATCTCGACGAGGAGCGTTCGATGGAAATCCGCGGCCGAGATCTGTTGACCGGGTTGCCTCGGAACGTGACCATCACGTCGAAGGAAATCAGCGAAGCGCTGTCCGACACCGTGCTCGCCATCGTGGACGCGGTGAAAGTGACGCTGGAGAAGTCCCCGCCGGAGTTGGCTGCCGATATCATGGACCGCGGCATCGTCCTCACGGGCGGCGGAGCGCTGCTTCGCAACCTCGACAAGCGGCTGGCCCGGGAGACGGGCATGCCGGTCCTCGTCGCGGAGAACCCGCTCGATTGCGTGGCCATCGGTACGGGGAAGGCACTGGATAATTATGACGTGTACCGCAAACGCTCGGCCGCCATGCGGCGCGCCCAAGGCAGGGCGTAAGGTGACGGAGAAGAGGGATACCCGTGTCCCGATATTTGACGAGTCGCCGGCTGTTCCTGTTCCTCGGCAGCCTCATTGTCCTCATGATCATCGCGGGACTGACGCTGTCGCAGACGGGACGCCGCGCGACCTTTCCAGAGCGCGTGTTGATGGACATCCAGAGCGCCGTGTCCGGAATCGTGTATCGGCCTGTGAGCAAGCTGACGGGGTTTTTTGCGGGTCTGTCGAATCTTCGCCAAATGTACGAAGAGAACGCGGCGCTGAAACAGGAGATGGAGAATTACCAAGCCCTGCGCGCCGAACTCGCGGATGCTCAAGCGGAGAATCAGCGCCTGGAGACCATGCTCCATTTCTATCGCCGCACGGTCAACCAGCTGCATGAGATTCCGGCTGTGGTGGTGGGACGCGAGCCGTCAGAATGGAACTCGGCCCTCACCATCGACGTGGGCAGCGCGAACGGCGTGCAGCCGAACATGGCCGTGGTGGCACCGGACGGGAGTCTCGTTGGGCGCGTGGACACGGTGAGCGCGCACAGCGCCAGGGTGGTGCTCATCACCGACACAGAACTGGGAGATGGCGTCTCCGCCCTCGTTGAGGCGAGCCACATGCAGCCGTTCGGCGTGGTCACCGGGTCCACCACGAGCCCAGGTGAGCTCAACCTGGACTTCCTCGGCCAGATCATTCAATTGCCTTCCTCTCAACTGGTGGGCGATGAAGTCGTGACATCGGGGCTCGGCGACGTCTTCCCCCGGGGGCTCGTGATTGGCACCATCACGAAGGTGATCTACGGGGCGCACAACACCGCCAAATCTGCGATCGTCCAGCCCGCAGCTCAGATGGACTTCTTGCAGGACGTATTCGTCGTGCGGGAACAGGGGAGTTCACCGTGAAGGCCGCGATCGCGTTCGTGACCCTATGGATCGGCCTGATTCTCCAGGCCACGCTGTTCGAGATTCCGCCGATGGACGTCATTCATCCGGATTTCGTGCTGGTGATCCTCGTACTACTCGCGCTGTTCCGGGGCGCGAACCTGGCGATGGTCTTCGGGATTGCGATTGGCCTCATCCAGGATGTCTGCTATGGGCCATTCATCGGACTGAACGCATTCGCGTACGGACTGACCGCCTATATCGCAGCGGCGGTCTTCAGTCAGTTCATGCAGAAGAATCTTGCCATCGCCTTCCTGACCACCATGGGTCTCAGCTTTGTGCATTCGTGGTTGACCTACGGTTTCATGCGCTTGTTCGAATTGACCAGCGACTCCATCCAGTACGCGCTGTCTGCGTCGCTGCAGGCGATGATCGTAAACGGTGTGGTGGCGCTCGCCCTGTATCCGGTGTACAGAGCTTGGTTCACCCGCCCTCGACGGCGCAGATACGATTCTTTGCACGCTGCGGATTCGCCCTGAACTCGCTGATTTCGTTGATCGGAAGGAAATCGGCGAATTCAGGGCGAATATTGCCTGTTGGGCGATCGCGCCATCCTGGAGGGAGCAGCCGTTGATTTTAGAGAGTGAGCCGCTGATGGATCATAGGCCTCCGGTGACTGTGAAGGGCACGCGCGAAGGACTCACGTTCTTGCTCGATGAGCGAGCGGACGTGGAACGCGTCTGCGCGTATCTCGAGACCCTCATCACGGGCGAAACCGGAAAGCTGTTCGAAGGCCCCACTGTGGACGTGTACGTCGATTACGGCAAGCGATCCTTGACCCCCCAGGAGACCTGGCGCATTCTCGACGTGTTCCGGAAGCGAGACAACTTCCTGGTGAGGGCTTGGGGCAGCGCTCCGGAGGCGCGCGACGCTTCGCGCCGTCACCATGAGGCGCGCGCGCAACATATCTATCACGGCTTGGTGCGTTCAGGGCAACCCCTGTCCTTTGACGGGGATGTGGTGATCATCGGGGATGTGAACCCGAGCGCCGTGGTGGAAGCGACAGGAGACATCTACGTGTTCGGCCGCCTGCTGGGCATCGCGCACGCGGGCGTGGGCGGCGATGAAACGGCGATCGTCGCGGCCGCAGAGTTTGCGCCGATGCAAATTCGCATCGCAGATGTGGTCAGCCGTGCCCCCCAGATGCGCGCGACGATGGAGTACGCCTATCTGGAAGGCCGAGAGATGCGCGTGGCGGAGATGAAATACTTTCTTCCGTGGCACAAACTCCGAAAACGTTCCGGTCGTGAAGAGCGAAGGTGATGCGAGTGGGCACCGCAATTGTGATGACATCCGGCAAAGGCGGCGTGGGCAAGACCACGACCACGGCCAATGTGTCGACGGCGCTCGCCCTCCTTGGGAAAAAGGTGTGTATGGTGGACGCCGATATTGGGCTGAGGAACCTTGACGTCGTGATGGGGCTGGAGAACCGGATCATCTACGACATCGTCGACGTGGCCAACGGCGATTGTCGACTCGAACAGGCGCTCATCCGCGACAAGCGATTCGAACACCTCGTCTTGCTCCCGGCCGCGCAGACCAAGGACAAGCGGGCGCTCTCCGTCGAAAAAATGGTTGAATTGGTGAACGAACTCAAGCAGTCGTTCGATTTCGTGATGATCGACTGTCCCGCAGGGATCGAGGAAGGGTTTCGGGTGGCCGTTGCGCCGGCCGACATGGCTATCGTCGTCACGACCCCGGAACACACGGCGGTGCGGGATGCGGACCGCGTGCTCGGGCTGTTGGAGCGGGACAAGGTCGGGGAGCCAAGGCTTATCGTCAATCGCATCCGTCCGGACATGGTGAAGCGCGGAGACATGTTGGATATTGACGAGATCGTCCAGGTTTTGGGTTGCGATCTCCTCGGCGTGATTCCGGATGACGAACGGGTCATCCGAAACAGCAACCGCGGCGAACCCGTCGTGTTGGACACGTCCGTCCCCGCCGCAACGGCGTATCGCAACATCGCAAGGCGGATCCTCGGCGAATCCGTCCCGCTCATGCACCTCGAAGAGAAAGCGGGACTTTGGGGTCGATTCCGCAAGTGGGTGGGCGGCCGCTGAAAAGCCACGTGCATACCTGTCCTCCTCATCGCGTACAGATGTGGTGAGAGGAGGACGGGTATGCCACGAAATCTCGGAGCCTGGTCGTGGAAACGACAGGAGCCCTCTCGGGCGGACGATTCGAACGGTTCTGAGGCCGATGCTCGCCAGGCGCCAAGTCGGTGGACGACGGGCGACTCAGGTGGCGGGGACTGGCCGGAGTCGCCGCTTTCCCCATACGGGTCAGCGGACGACGACGGGGGAATTCGGCAGGTCGAGAGCGCGGCCTGGCTTCGCCCGGTGCGATTGCGCTCCCCGAGATCCGCGCGCGGATTTCAGCCTCATGCGGCCGGAAAAAAGGGCGCGGCGCGCGGAACGCCTCGGTTGACCTGGCAGCTGTTTGGTGCGCTGGTGCTCGTGGCCGCGGGCTACGCGCTGGAACACGATCCGCGGATTCCTTCGTCCATCGCCGCGCATGCCGTCGATGCGTTCGATGCGGACTACACGTCTCACGTGCAGCCTGCGCTGGATCGCCTGTTGGCTTCGCTCCGCGTCCGCCCCATCTCGCTCGGCGTGGTTCAGGCTGCGGGCATGCGGGCGCCCGTCTTCGGTCGCGTGATCCAGGGCTACGGCCCCAATCATCCGGAAGTCTGGGTGCAGGGAGATGCTGGCGATCCGGTGCAGGCAGCGGCGCCTGGGACCGTGTTGGGCGTGTATCAGACGGGTCACACGTATTTGGTGAAGATCGATCACGGCATGGACGGGATCGCGCTGTACGGCGGCTTGGGTTCCGTCGCGGTGCACCCGGACGATGTCGTCCTCGCCGGGCAGGAGATTGGGACCTTGCCCAGCCGCCCCGCTCATCCCGTGTTTCAATTTTCGCTCGAGAAAGACGGAAAATATGAGAATCCACAGCGATGGATATCGTTTGCAGGAGGCAGCGCATGACGTCCGGCAGGGCGAGGGCTGTGCGCCAGGGGGCGCGGGTGAACATTCACCCGCTCTTTGTGTTGTCGGCCTTTGCGGCGTGTGTCGCGCATATGGCCCTCCAAGTGGCCATCCTGTTCCTATGCGTCCTCCTGCACGAACTGGGTCATGCGGCGGTGGCGCGCGCGTTGGGCTACAAGGTTGAAGCCATCGAGCTTTTGCCGTTTGGTGGCGTCGTGAAGCTCGCGAACGGCGATCTTGGGTGTGTTCCCCGCCACGAAGCGTTGGTCGCCATCGCCGGGCCTGCGGTCAACCTCGGGCTGGGATGGCTAGGTCTCACGCTCGCGGCGAGCGGCGTTTCGTCGTCGGAAGCTTACCGCGCCTGGGTGGCGCTCAATCTGTGGCTCGCTGTGTTCAATCTGCTTCCCTGCCTTCCCTTGGACGGCGGGCGGCTGTGGCGGTCGAGCCGAAGCCGCAGCGTAGGGTACGCGCGCGCGACGGAAGGAGCGTACCGGATGGGCTTTGTGATCGCAGCGTTGCTCATGACGCTCGGCGTGATCGCATTCTTTGCCGGCAGGCCGCACATCGGCGCGCTTGTCCTTGGCCTATTTCTCGCCGTCTCGGCATGGCAGGGCCTGAGGGACGTGCGCGTGGACATCGTTCGCTTTTTGGACGCGAAGCGCAGGCGCTCGGAACCTGTCGCACGCGCGCGCGCGCTCGTGGCGCGGATAGATACGCCGGTTCGCCATGTTGTCCGACAGTTTGCGCCGGATCGCGTCCACATGGTGTACGTGCTCGATGATCAGGACCGGGTGATCGACATCGTGGAGGAAAGGGACATTGTCGAGGCCGTGTTTGCTGGGAAGTGGGACACGCCGGTGTCCGAACTGTCGAATCCTGGCGTTGTGGATGTTTCAAAGTTGTGATACAATGCTACGAGTGCATCACTGTAACCGCATGCCGCCGGCTTTCAAAGGCTGCGCGCCTTGCAGCCTGCCGGAGCAGCGAGTCTGAGTGAAGGAGCGTTGTCGGATGTACGCGATTGTGGAGACTGGTGGGAAGCAGTACAAGGTGAGCCAGGGCGACACCCTCGTCGTGGAGAAGCTCGAGGGTGAGGTCGGATCGGAAATCGTCTTGGACAAGGTCCTTCTCGTTCAGAACGAAGGCCAGGTCCAGGTGGGCTCGCCTTATCTTCAAGGGGCGAAGGTCGTCGCGAAGGTCGTGGAACACGGCCGAGGCGAAAAGATCATCGTGTTCAAGTACAAGCCCAAGAAGAATTACCACAAAAAGCAAGGTCATCGTCAGCCGTACACCAAGCTCACGGTGGAGTCCATTCAGCTCGCATGATCGAGCTTGACGTCCTCCTGCGCGGTGAAGGGCTGGAGGGCTTTCGCGTTCGCGGTCACGCGGGTTACGCGGAGGCGGGGCGCGATATCGTCTGTGCGGCCGTCAGCGTGTTGGTGTACAATTTCATCAACTCGGCGGAGCGGTTTGCGGATACGCCCCTCGAGGTGCGAGATCGAGGCGATGAATTGTTGTGTCGCTTTCCTCCGGCGCTGAATTCACGCGCAAAGTTGTTGTTCGACAGCATGCTGTTCGGGATCGAACAGGTCGCGGAGCAGTACCCGGACCATGTGCGCATTCGGCGCGTTCGTGCGCGCTGATCCGTAGTGCGTACATCGCTCCGCATGGGATAGAAGAGCGACGGAAAGGATGATCCATGATGTTGCGACTTGATTTGCAGCGTTTTGCGCACAAGAAGGGCGCTTCCTCCACGCGGAACGGCCGCGACAGCATCTCCAAGCGACTGGGTGTCAAGGAGCCCGATGGAAAGGTCGTGCACGCTGGCAGCATCCTGGTGCGGCAGCGCGGCACCAAAATCCATCCCGGCCGCAACGTCGGCATCGGCAAGGACGACACGCTGTTTGCGAAGATCACGGGGCAGGTGCGCTTCGAGCGGTTCGGCAAGGGCAAGAAGCGCGTGAGCGTCTATCCAATCGCGAGCGAGGCGGAAGTCGTCGGCAAGTGACGAAAGTCTGCGGCGAGGCAGTCTGTGCGCAACAGCGTGGCAGATTGCCTCTTTTCTGTTGAAGGAGGGAGGTCCGTGTCTCACGGCTTGGAACGCGGGACCGGTCTCGAAGCGTTTCGCCGACATCGGCACGACGTTCTGAATCAGCTGCAGATCGTTCGGGCGCTCATTCAGATGAATCGGGCCGATCGCGCGATCGCGGCCATCGACCGACTTGCCGAGTGGCTGCAATCGCTCGGTCGCGTGCAGCAAGCAGTTCTGCCAAGCGCAGAACTCATGGTATGGACGCTTGCGAGCTGCCCTCATGTCGTCGTGGCCGATATTCTTGTGGAGGAGGCGCCTGGAGACGATTCGGTTGAGCAGTGGACCTCGTTCTTGACCGAGCTCGAAGAGCGGCTCGCACTCGATGGTCGTCAGCTTCGGATCAAGCTCATTGTCAACGCGAAGACGCTTCGGGTCGAGTGGGACGCTCATGATCTCGAGGTCACGGACTGGCCAGCTCGTTATCCGCGGATTTCCTTTGCAAGGGGGTGATGGTGTGTTCGTCGATCACGCGGTGATTTACGTGAAAGGCGGGAACGGCGGCAACGGCATTGTGTCGTGGCGTCGCGAAAAATACGTGCCCCGAGGTGGCCCCGCGGGTGGCGACGGGGGCCGCGGCGGTGATGTGGTCCTCGTGGTGGATGAGGGGCTCCGCACGCTCGTCGATTTTCGGTATCAGCGTCACTTTAAGGCGAAGTCCGGCGAACCGGGTGGTCCAGCGAATCGCCACGGAGCGGACGGCGAGGACCTCGTGATCAAGGTTCCCCCGGGAACCCTCGTGCGCGATCGCGATACAGGGGAGTTTCTGGGAGACCTCGTTCGGCCGGGAGACCGGCTCGTGGTGGCGAGAGGCGGCCGTGGGGGGCGGGGAAACGCGCATTTCGCGAATTCCGTTCACAAGGCCCCCGAAATTGCTGAGAAGGGAGAGCCCGGAGAAGAGCGCGTGATCGAGCTCGAACTTCGGGTGTTGGCGGACGTTGGGCTCGTTGGATATCCTTCGGTCGGCAAATCCACGCTGCTTCGCGCGATGACGCGCGCCGAGCCAAAGGTGGGAGCGTATCCTTTCACCACGCTTCATCCCGAGCTCGGCGTGGTTGAACTGTCGGATGGCCGTTCGTTCGTGATGGCCGATTTGCCCGGGCTCATCGAGGGCGCACATGAGGGCCGCGGGCTCGGCCATCAATTTCTGCGGCACATCGAGCGAACAAAGGTGTTGGTCCATGTGATCGACATGGCCGCTGTGGACGGCCGCGATCCCGTCGAAGATTACCGCATCATCGAGGACGAGCTTGCAAAATACCGCGCCGAACTTGCCGACAGGCCTCGCGTCGTGGCGGCCAACAAGATGGATCTGCCCGATGCACAAGAGAATTTAGCTCGTTTTCGGGCCGCATATCCGGACCTTGAGGTTTATCCAATCTCCGGCGCGACCCATCAAGGACTTCAACCGTTCGCCGAGCGGCTTTATGAGCTGGTGCAGGCCACGCCCGCGCCCACTTCGGCAGAAGCCGCGTCCGCGGACGAATCGACGCGCAAAGTCTATCGCCTAGCGGATGAAGAGCCGCTAAAGATTTGGAAAGAGGACGGCGTATTTGTCGTCGAGCATCCTGAGATCGAGAAACTTGTGCAGATGACCAACTTCGATCAGTACGATGCCGTAAAACGATTCCAGCGCATTATGAAATTGCGTGGCGTGGACGACGCTCTGCGTGCCCACGGTGCGAAGGACGGCGACGTGATTCGCATTGGGGATATGGTGTTCGACTTTGTGGATTGAAGTTACACCCTCCTTTCCTGAGAAACTGAGGCCATCTTTGGAGACGCATGTTCGGCAATGCTTGCCGTTTGAATGCGCGGGGCTGATCGTGATCTCTGAGGGCCGGACGTGGGCCATGGCGCTGCCCATCATGGCAAGCGCCATGGGATTCGCGGTCGAGCCGAGCGCGTGGATCGAGATGCTTACGAGCCTGCATCGCCGTGGTATCGAGATCTGGGCCACGTATCACAGTCATCCTGGAGGACAACTGCGGCCGAGTGGTCGCGATGACGCCCTTCGCTGGACCTCAAAACGGCTCCTTCTGCTTGCTCCGTTTGGTGAACAAATTGCCATCGCCCAGTATGAGTGGACTGCGCCCTCCGACCATCGGTCTTCATAATCGCCACCCCCGTTTTACAAAATCATCAGAAAGATAAATTCCAGAAAACAGGAAGTCGCGCTCGTTTCGCGAATTCTTCGGGCGAAGGGAGCGTGAGGACCCATGGATCGATTTGCAGCGGTTCAAGTCGTGGATGCGGTTCTGAGCGCCGCGATTCGCGCGTGCGCGAGCGACGTTCATCTCTACCTGATGAATGGGCATTTGGAAGTCTCGTTTCGCATCGGCGGGAAGATGGTGCCGTTTATGAGCGGAATCGCGTTTGCAGAGGAGACCGTCCGTCGTCTCAAAGCATTGGGACGCATGGATGTCACCGTCAGGCACCTGCCGCAGGAAGGCAGCTTTCAATGGATGGCAGACGGGAAAGTGGCACACATTCGCGCTTCTTCTGTCCCTATCTTCGGCGGGGAGTCCCTCGTCCTGCGCCTCTTTCATCCGGGGCTTTCAGCGCACCTGCTCGAGGAACTCGGTCTCTCTCACGAATCGCTGTCTCGCGTTCGCGGGTGGTTGCAACGTGATAGCGGGTTGATCGCGCTCGCAGGCCGTACTGGAGCCGGAAAAACCACCACGGCTTACGCGATGTTAGAACACTTGCTCAACCAGGGCCGGACCGTGTTTACCATCGAGGACCCTGTGGAGGTTCGCGTGCCTGGATGTCGCCAGGTCGAGATTCAGGAAAAGCACGGTCTCACGTTTGATTCGGCGCTTCGAGCCATGGTCCGGCAGGATCCCGACGTCATCTTCATCGGTGAGGTACGCGATGAGGTCTCGGCGGCGGCAGCGTGCCGGGCCGCGATGACCGGGAGACTCGTCATTGCGACGGTTCACGCCCGCAGGCCGATGGGCGTGACGTCGCGCTTTCTCGACTTGGGGATTCCGGTGTCCATCCTGGAAGAAGTGTTAAGTGGGGTTGTGTTTGTCGAGCCTGCGGGCCACGGTGGCCGAACCTATCGCGTCCTGGGAGTGGAACGCCTATTTCATCATGACAACGGGCCGCAGGTGATTTCGGGGCGCGTGACGAGGAAGTCTAGGGTGGGGAAAGGCTTTGCGTCGGCGCACTAGAATTCGTTTGCGTCGCGCTCTGGCGCGATTGGCCCGCATGCCTCGCATCGAGCGCGAGATCGCCTTGTGGATGATGGAGTTTTCGCGGATGCTCCAGTCGGGGGTAGACGTCCGCTTGGCCGCTGCGACGCTTCGTTCGAGCGGCGCGTATGTCGGCGGGGTTCTATCGGAAGCCGTCCTAGAACAGGTGGAACGCGGTCAGCCTTTGGTGGAGGCGTTCTCCGTCTGGATTCGAGAGATGGATTGGATGAGCCTCGCGGCGGCTGAACGAGCCGGGGTGTTTGCAGAGGGGATGGAGCGCGTTGCGGCGCGCACGATGGATCGCGTGCGATGGCGTCAGGCGCTTGTGAAGCAATTGACGTATCCGTTGATTCTCTTGTGTGGTACGTATGGGCTCTTTGGTTTCATGATGGTCGCGGTTCTCCCTACGCTCCAGAAACTTGCCGCGCTGACTCCAGGAGCGGCAGCGCACCGAGGTCTGACTCCGACGACCATCGCGGGCGCATGCTTGCTGATCCTCACCGCAGCGCTTCTCATGGTCACCGTTGCCCATCTGGTGAAGAGTCGCTGGCCATCCGCGCCCATCCGCCCGCCGTTCGACCGGCTCATTCGCAGAATTCGCACGGAGCGTCTTGCGGATCAACTTGCTTCGCAACTCGAGGCCGGAATTGGGGCGTGGGATGCTGTGGCGTGGATTGCAGGCCGGCGTGGCGGGCTCGGTCGCCACATGCGGGAGGTACATGAACGACTCCGGCAAGGTACCTCCCTTTTTGAAGCGTTCGCGTCGGTTGGACACGTGCTCGATCCTCTCTTTCTGACACTCGTCGAGGTGGGAGAAATCACAGGCGAGGTAGCGGACCGGCTGCGAGAAGGGCAGCGCATCATGCAATTGGACGTTGCTCATCGGTTAGAGTCCATCGCACAAATGGCAGAGCCCATTGCCGTGGGCGTGATGGGTCTCGTGGTTGGTGTCTTGGTGTATAGCCTCATGGTGCCGATGTATCAGGCAATTGCGCGCCTGTCGTAAGTTCGAGGAGGTGTGATGATATGCAACGGATTCCGCAAAGGAAGGTTTGCCGCCCTGTAGGAAGAACCACAGGGTTTAGCTTGATCGAGATCATGATCGCCGTCGTGATCATCGGCATTCTGATTGTGATGATCACACCGCAGCTGTTGCGGGCGTCTGGAAGGGCTCAAAACACGGCGTGCGCAGGCAATGTGCGGACCATCTCCGCCGCGTTGGCCGAGTACCAGCTGATCCACGGGCAACTGCCCGCTGGCAATTCGACTCAACAAATTCAGGCGCTCGTCTCCGACGGCTTGCTTTCCAACGACGCGTTGTCTGGCAATTACGTCATCCAGGATTCGGACGCGAACAACATCGCCGTGACGTGCCTGTCCCCTGGAGGGATGTGACTGGATGGGTGACGTTTTTTGCCGACATTTCCGTCCGGGAGACCATGGGGGATTTTCGCTGCTTGAAGTCATGGTGGTTCTCTCCCTTTCAGCCATTTCTGTCGTGATGCTGACGGGATCTCTGGTCTCGTTGGAAAGGGGCATGGCACTTCGGGCGACGGCTTCGACGTTATTGGCCCAGCTGCGAGCCATGCAAAACCTGGCTTCCACGAGTGATAGCTTCACAGAGGTGTGGCTGGACCCCTACGATACGGGCTATCGGCTTCTCCAAGGTACTCAGACGCTCGAGTCGGACGCGTTCGCCCTAGGGGTGAACTATGTCGACGGGTACCTTCAATTGCCGGTGCACGTCATCTCGTACGACAACCTCGGCAACGCGCAGGTGGCCGGCGTGATCCGGCTAACCGATGGGCAGCGCGAAGACGATGTGCGTCTCTATATGGGCACAGGGTGGCAGACGGGAGGATGGACTGCGTGACGCTATGGGAGAACCTGTTTGCAGCGCTGATTCTGGTGATGTTGATTCCGGCGATCTGGATGTCTCAGACACACGCTTACCTTGTTCTGGAGAAAGCTGTCTCGATGCAGCAGGTCGAAGCGGCGGAGGTACGCGTGATGGAGGATGTGATGCATGGCAGTTCGATTCCACAGACCGTGCAGGAAGCCGGTCGCGTGTACGCAGTCCACTGTGCACAAGTGCCGGATACGCAGGCTGCGGCGTGCCAGGATCAAATCGTTACGCTCGATGTGGGCACAAGTGCCGTGCATACGATCGTCATCCCGACATGCAACCGAGGGATTTTCGCTTCTTGAGACGATGGTCTCGCTTTCCATCGCCTCGCTCGTCCTTCTGACGTGTTCGATGACGGCGATCGCTGTACTGAGAGGCGCAGGCCGCGTAAGTCAGGTCGCCGAGGATTGGGCAATTTTGGACAGTGTGCGGCGCGTCACCTTGGAAGACGCTCACGCGGCGTCGAGCGCGAGTGCCTTTGGGGGAAGCCTCGTGCTTCGGGAAATGAGCGGGGCTCTCTATACCTACTATCTGAATTCCAATCACCAACTCGTCCGTGTCAAGGCAGGAGGTGGAACGGCCGTGATTGCGACCGATGTCCGGGCCTTCTCGGCTTCGCAGAAATCCGCTTCGACGGGATGGTTGCTCACGATATCTGTTCAAACCATGGACGGCGAGAGCCTGTCGTGGGACGTCGGGAATGGGGGGTGACGCATCGCGATGGCCTATCGCTACGGCTCGGGTCAAGCATCGGGGTTTGTGTTGTGGTATGTTTTGGCTTGCACTGCCGGTCTGGCGCTGATCGCTGCCGCGACGATGGTGACGGGTTCGCTCGCGCTCCGTTCCGAGGCGAGGAACCTGAGTTTTCTTCAGTGTCGGGCTATTGCGTTCGCGCTGGCTCGATCGGTGGAAGACGTGTTAGCGCAAGGGGGGCACTTGCCAACGTCCTTTCAGGCTCGCGTGGCAGATCATCTGGCGGTTCTGACAAGTTCAACCTCGGGTAGGCAGGTCAGCGTTTCGATCCGAGTGACAGAGGGTACAGTGTCGGATACAATGTCCTTTGTGTACGACACGAGCGCGCGTGGCGTGGTATCGTGGCAAGACAACGGCCCTCGGTCATGATGGAGTGATGGGAACCTTGCGTGTGGCGTTGGTAGGTTTTATGGGGTGTGGAAAATCGACCGTGGGTCCAGTCCTTGCGCGCCGCCTTGGATTTGAATTCGTCGATCTCGACCTCGACATTCAGAAGACGGCCGGAAGAACGATCCCGGAGATTTTTGAGCAGGATGGCGAGTCGTCATTTCGCGCACTCGAATCGGAGTGTTTGGCGCGATGCGCTCGCCGGTCTCACCTGGTGGTGGCCCCAGGAGGGGGCGTCGTGATCGTGCAAGCCAACCGTCGCCTTTTGCGCACTCATTTCCATGTCGTCTATCTCCGCGCGCGGCCGACGACCCTCGCGGAGCGCCTTCGGGGGGAAGCCGAACACCGCCCTATGTTGCGAGGGCATCCGCTCGAAGACAGGATCACGCGCTTGTTGGGCGAACGTGGAGCGTTTTACCATGAAGTCGCGTCGCAGATTGTCGATGTCGATGGAAAATCCCCTGAAGCTATCGCTGAAGAAATTTCAAATGGCCTGAAATCGACCTAAAGGGGCGAAAGCCACGTGCAGCATATCGGAGGCATCCTCCCGCATTCACACGT
This sequence comes from Alicyclobacillus acidocaldarius subsp. acidocaldarius DSM 446, assembly GCF_000024285.1. Taxonomy (GTDB): domain Bacteria; phylum Bacillota; class Bacilli; order Alicyclobacillales; family Alicyclobacillaceae; genus Alicyclobacillus; species Alicyclobacillus acidocaldarius. The sequence goes on along the minus strand of NC_013205.1, from coordinate 1,855,413 downwards.
GTCGGCCGACCTCTACGATGTTTCGTACTTTCTTCGGGAGATCCCGGAGCTTCAGGAGGCATCGCTTGCCGAAGAGACCATTGTGCGCCACAGTGCCTTGCTTTACGAGTATTTGCGTCAGAAGCGGATCTGCGAGCAGTGCACGGGGTTTGAGCGCTGTGGCAAGGCGGGCGACATGCGTGGTTTTGAGCAAGTTCTGGAAGTGAGTTCCCGCGGTCTGGCGACCCGCGTTCGCCGATGCATGCCGTTCAAGGAGTACGTGGTCAAGGAACGCGTGCGCCGATATGCGCAGCTGGCGGGTGTCACAGAGATTGGGGACGAGTTTCGTTTTGAGAACTTCCCCGAGGAGCAGGCCAGGAAGTATCCCAAGGTGGTGAGATATGCGCAGGAATTCGCGCGTACCTGGAGCCCGCAGGAGGCCCCGCGGGCTGGGCTGTACTTGTTCGGGCCTCCGGGCGTGGGAAAGACGCATCTCATGTTCGCCGTGTTTCGCGAGTTGCAACGGCGCGGCGTGCCGTCTTTGGTCGTTCGGTCGGATTCCCTGTTCGATCATATGCGGCACGTCATCGCGGCGGGGGAAGATCTGGAACCGTTTCTCGAGACGCTTTCCACGGTGCCTGTTCTCGGGATCGACGAATTCGCACAGGAACGAGCGAACGAGTTCAGCATGGAGAAGCTGTTTCGAGTCATCAATTACCGGTTTCATCACAAACTGTCGACGTGGTTTACCAGCAATTTTAGTCCTCCCGATGCGTATCGGCGCGGAGTTGACGATCTCCTTGACACGGTCGCGCCCCTGCGATCTCGCGTGATGAGCATGTGCATTCTGGTCAAAATGGACGGACCGGACGCTCGTCAGCGAAACCTCCGCACCTTGGTCTGAAGGGTCAAGGGCGTCATGGGCGTGCTCGCTGGACGCGCAGGCCGACGAGGGCCACCTGATGAATGCGACACTCGATCCGCGGCGCGCTTTTTTCGATCAGCGCGGCCTGCTTCCGATCCCGCTCTTGCAGGACCGGGACGCGCTCTTCATCCGTGAGCTCATCCAACAAGCTCTCATAGTAGGCGGACAACTGGGCGAGATCGCCGTGGAGACGAGCCATCGCTTCCTCGGCCCAACCATCGTCCTGCGCGGCAACGTGATCGGCGAGCGCACGCTGAAGCTTCCTCCATGCGTCGTGAACCGTGTGGCAACTGTGACGGAGAAGGTCTGACGCAGGGACACCCGATAGGTCCCGGTGTTGAATGCGTTCGTAGAACCGGTCGACGACTTGCAGGTTGTCCAAACATATGGCGTAGGAGAACCATTCCTCGCGGTTGAGGTCTGCCGTATAGGCGAAGACGCCGTTGGCCATCATCCAGGGCACGAGTTCGCCTCCCGCGTTCCCTTCTCGCACGCTGGCGATCCGGCCGCGCCGAGCGGCGCTCAGCAGAATCCTGTCGAACAGAGGGCTGCCGAAGTCAATGCGTTCGACGCGTCGTTTGAGGCTCCAAGGGAACGGCGCAGGGGGCTGTTCTGCGTTCAGGCGGGCCTCTTCTCGCGCCTGCGCCTCGGCGTCGAATGCCAAGCGCAGGACCGTCGGTTCGACCGATTGACGCGTAGCTTCCACCCACATCCAGTAGAAGGGCCGCTCGATGAGTTCCTTGTCCACGTCGACGGGAAGCTCGTACTCCCGGTACATGGGACGCGCGACGAGCGTGCGAGCCCCCACGGATGTGAAGTATCGGTCGCAGAATGATAGCCTTTGTTCGGGGGTTCGCAGCGGCGCTTGGATCTCGGCGTTCAACGGCGACGAGCACCTCCTTTTTGCATCATGAGATCTTCCACCTGGATGGACTTGAGCTGGGTCACGAACTCCTCGTCGTCGCGGCTTGTCATGGCTGCTTCGAAGATGCGCTTCTCCCAGAGATCCAATCGGACGTCACTGACAATGTCATCGAGTCGCCCGATCACGGCCTCAAACATGCGAACCTTCTCTTGCAGGATTTCCATGATGTGTTCTTCAATGGTGTCCTTCGTCACGAGGTGCGCGATGTGGCACGCGTGCGTTTGGCCGAGACGATGGATGCGCCCGATGCGCTGTTCAAGCCGCATCGGATTCCAGGGGAGGTCGTAATTGATCATGTGGTGACAAAACTGAAGATTGATGCCTTCTCCGCCGGATTCGGTGGCCACCAGCACGCGGATCTTCTTCGAGAACAGCTCCCGCATCCAGTCTTTCTTGCCCCGGCGGAAGCCACCTCGAAACGGCACCGCGCTGATCCCATGTTTCTTCAGCGTGTACATCAAGAAATCTTGCGACGCTCGGTACTCCGTGAAGATGATGATCTTTTCCGGCGCATCCTCCAGCATCTTGAGCACGGCCTCCACCTTGGCGTACGACGGGATGGAGGTTCCCTGTTCAATCAGCGACTGCAGGCATCGGGCGCGATCGGGATCGCGCGCCTTCTTCAACATCTTCTCCAGCGACAGAAGCGCCGCGTACGCGGAACTGCAGATCTCGCGCTGCAGCGTGATGAGCGGGAGAATGGACGTGCGGGCCGTTTGCGAACGCTCAAACTCGCTCCTTAAAAACGCCTGAACGGCTTCGTAAAACGCGCGTTCCTCAGGCGTCAATTCGACAGGCACCACGCGCACGTGACGCTTGGGTAGCTCGAGCGATCCGTCCTCTCGGCGGTTTCGGATCATGACCCGGCTGATGGTCTGACGCAGGGCCGCGGGATCTTTGGGCGTCCGGGGGCTCGCGACGAACCGTTCGGCAAATTCCGCAGGATTGCCGAGTTCTCCAGGCTTGAGTAGGGTGACCAGGGTGTGCAACTCCTTGAGCTGATTCTGGATGGGCGTCGCCGTGAGCAGGAGCATGTATTTGTGTTGAAGTTGATTCAGCAACTGCCAGTTCTTCGTACTCGGGTTTTTCAGCTTGTGCGCTTCGTCGACGATGATCATGTCCCACCATTGGGCTTGAACCCGTTCGGCGTGCGGGGGCCGCTTGGCCGTGTCGATGGAGGCAACGACGACGCCCTCCGCCTCCCATGTCCATTCGTCGCGCTGAGGAATCGCGTCGATGCGAAATTTCTGGTTCAACTCCTTGGTCCACTGCGACACGAGGGACGCTGGCACAAGGACGAGTGCCCTGCGGACGAGCCCTCTCACGAGATATTCCTTGAGAACGAGCCCCGCTTCAATTGTTTTGCCGAGCCCCACCTCATCTGCAAGGATGGCTCTCCCGCGCAGATCGCGCACGACCCGGAGAGCAGTTTCTACCTGATGCGGCAGCGGCGTGAACTGCACGTGTTCCAGGGCGAGCAGTTGGTCAAACGTCGGTGCAATCCAAGCCTGACGCGCCATCACGCCGAGGCGGAAAAGCTCCCAATCGGCGTCTCGGGTCCCTCGACCCACGTGGAGGAGCGCCTCGAGTTCCGCTTCCACATCCAATCCGCTGATGGAAAACGACCACGGGCGATCACTGGCGCTCAAAGACTCGTTTGCGAGTTCTCGCACGTCGACCCCCTCCTCGTCTTGTTCTGCTCGCTACAGTCATGTAGTATGTGACAGGTGATATCGATTCTTGCGCCCAAGGACGGTGGCGATATTGGGGAAGCGAACGCCGCTTTATGATCTCCACCTTCGCTTCGGGGCTCGCATGGTGGAGTTTTCCGGATGGGAGATGCCCGTGCAATACACGAGCATCTTGGACGAGCACCGTGCGGTTCGCACGGATGTCGGGATGTTTGACGTATCCCACATGGGCGAGATCGAGGTGTCCGGGCCTGATAGTTTTTCGTTCTTACAGCACCTTTTGACGAATGATCTGGCTCGGCTGAGGCCAGGTCGGGCGCTGTACACGCTCATGACCGACGATCGCGGCGGTACCCTCGACGATCTGCTGGTGTATCAACTGGGCGACGACCGGTTCTGGCTCGTCGTCAATGCCGCCAACCGGGAGGCGGATGTAGCTTGGCTCAGGGACCACATCGAGGGGGCCGGCGTGACGGTGACAGATCGGTCGGATGACGTGGCGCTCCTCGCGGTTCAAGGGCCGCGCGCCGCGGACCGCCTCGAACAGTTGGGGCTCTTGGTCGGTTCTTTGCGTCCCTTTTCGTTTACGAGCGCTCGTTTTCAAGAGGGCGAGATCATGGTCTCGCGGACAGGCTACACGGGCGAAGATGGCTTCGAGTTGTATACCGATGGCGAGACGGCTCGCAAGTTGTTTGAGGCGCTTCAGGCGCTCGGCGTCACGCCGTGTGGTCTCGGGGCGCGTGACACCCTTCGGCTGGAGGCGTGTCTGCCGCTGTATGGCCAGGAGCTTCGGCGGGACGTCACGCCTCTTGAAGCTTCGCTTGCGCCGTTTGTCAAATTCGACAAGGGCGACTTCATCGGCCGCGAAGCGCTCCTGTCGCAGGCGGAAGCGGGGCCGAGCCGGCGACTCGTGGGGGTGGAGATGGCGGATCGCGCCATTCCTCGCACAGGTTATGCGGTATTCCGAGGGGAGCAGAGGGTTGGCGAGATCACGTCCGGGACGTTGTCGCCCACGCTCGAACGCCCCATCGGGCTCGCGCTGGTGAACGCGTCCGCTGCGGCCGTGGGCGAGACGCTCGAGGTCGAGATCCGTGGAAAAAGGCATGTTGCGCGCGTGGTACCGATTCCGTTTTATCGGCGCCCGAAGGTGAGCTCGTCATCCGCCAAGGAGGAGTGATCATCGTTGTCGCGTTTCGGTTATCTTCCGCATACGGACGAGGACCAAGAGGAGATGTTGCGGGCGCTCGGCATTGAGCGCGTCGAGGAGTTGTTCCGTGACATCCCGCCTTCCATTCGGCTGACCTCCGCGCTCGATCTGCCCAGGCCCATGCCCGAACTTGAACTCGGCAAGCACATGGAGCAGCTTGCGGCGCAAAATCGGCATCTCGGTCAGCTGGTGTCCTTCCTCGGCGCAGGTGCCTACGAGCACTACCAGCCGAGCGTGGTGGATGCCATCATCTCCAGGTCCGAATTCTACACCTCGTACACGCCGTACCAACCGGAGATGAGCCAGGGCTTGCTCCAGGCCATCTTCGAATACCAGACGATGATCGCGGAACTGACGGGAACGGACGTCGCCAATGCGAGCATGTACGACGGCGTGACTGCCCTCGCCGAGGCGGCGCTCGTCGCGTGTCAGCACACGCGGCGGGAAAGGGTCGTGGTCTCCGCGACGCTGCATCCAGAAGCTCGCAGGGTGCTTCAGACCTATGCCAACGGCCAGACCATCCGGCTTCAAGAGGTCCCGCACCGCGACGGCCGGATCGACATGGAGTCGCTGGCGGCGTCGGTCGACGAGGACACAGCGTGCGTCTGCGTGCAGTATCCGAACTTCTTCGGTGCCATCGAGGATCTGCGCGCGATTGCCGAAATTGCGCACGCCCGGGGGGCGCTCCTCGTCGTGCAGACGTACCCGATTGCGCTCGGGCTCCTGGAGGCGCCCGGCGCAATGGGGGCGGACATCGTCGTCGCGGAGGGTCAACCGCTCGGCATCAACCTGTCGTACGGTGGACCGTATCTCGGCGTGATGGCCGTTCAGGAGTTCCTCATGCGGAGGATTCCAGGGCGCCTTGTCGGCGAGACGACTGACGCCGACGGGCGGCGCGGATTCGTGCTCACGCTCCAAGCGCGCGAGCAGCACATTCGCCGGGAAAAGGCGACCTCGAACATCTGCACGAATCAGTCCCTCTGCGCGATCGCGGCCACGGTCTTCCTGGCGTACATGGGCAAGCAAGGGTTGCAGGAACTCGCTCGTCAAAATTACCACAAGGCCCACTATTTCCGCGCCCGGTTGCTCGAGGTTCCGGGTGTCGAGCCGCTGTTTGATGCCCCCTTCTTCAACGAGTTCGCCGTTCGCGTAGCTCGTCCCGTCTCGAAGGTGCAGCGCGAAATGCTCGAGCGCGGCTATCTGTTCGGCTACGACCTCGGCAAGGACGATGCTTCGCTCGAAGGAGGCGTGCTGGTCGCCGTCACGGAAGTGAGGACGCGCGCGGACATGGACGGGGCTGTCGCCGCCATCAAGGAGGTGCTCGCGCAATGACGATTCAGCGGGAAGGGCTGGAGCCGCTGATCTTCGAGCTGAGCCGCCCGGGGAGACGGGCGTATGAGCTGCCGGAACTGGATGTGCCGGAGGCGGATCTGGCCGAGATCGAGCCGTATGTGCGCCGCGAGCCGGCTCGCCTGCCCGAGGTGAGCGAGGTCGACGTGGTGCGGCACTACACGGCGCTGTCTCAGAAGAATCACGGCGTGGACAGCGGCTTCTATCCGCTCGGGTCGTGCACCATGAAATACAATCCGAAGCGGAACGAGCGTTGGAGCCGGCTGGATGGCTTCGCGCGGCTTCATCCGCTGATGCCGGAGGAACTGGTGCAGGGCGCGCTCGCCCTGCTGCACGAACTGAGCGCGCACCTCGCGGTCATCACGGGCATGGACGCGGTCAGCCTGCAACCGGCCGCCGGTGCGCACGGCGAGTGGACGGGGCTCATGATGATCCGGAAATACCACGTCGATCGCGGCGAGACTGGTCGCGATCAGGTCATCGTCCCTGACTCTGCGCACGGCACCAATCCAGCCAGCGTGAGCATGGCGGGGCTGCGCGCCGTCACCATTCCGTCTCGGCCCGATGGCCGTGTGGATCTGGAGGCGCTGCGCCAGGCGGTGAGCGAGCGCACGGCCGCGCTCATGTTGACGAATCCGAATACGCTTGGGCTTTTCGAGCGCGATATCGTCGAGATCGCGCGCATCGTGCACGATGCGGGGGGTCTCCTGTATTACGACGGCGCCAACATGAACGCCATCTTGGGCTACGCGCGGCCCGGGGATATGGGCTTTGACGTGGTCCATCTCAATCTTCACAAGACCTTCTCCACGCCGCACGGAGGCGGAGGGCCCGGAGCCGGGCCGGTGGGCGTGAAGGCGTTTCTGGAGCCATACCTTCCGGTGCCTGTCCTGGAGAAGCGAGGCCATCAGTACGCGTGGAACTGGGATCGGCCGAAGTCCATCGGCAAGGTGAAGGGGTTTTTCGGCAATTTCGGCGTGCTGGTGCGCGCCTACGCCTACATTCGCACGCTCGGCGCCGAAGGGTTGAAGCAGGTGTCGGAGGCGGCCGTGCTGAACGCCAACTATTTGCTGCAGCAGTTGAAGTCCCATTTCGAGGCGCCCTATGAAGGGCCTTGCAAGCACGAGTTTGTGATCTCAGGCAAGAGGCAAAAGGCCCTCGGCGTCCGCACGCTCGACATGGCGAAGCGCCTCATCGACTTCGGCGTGCATCCGCCGACCATCTACTTCCCGCTCATCGTGGAGGAGGGCATGATGATCGAGCCGACGGAGTCGGAGAGCAAGGAGACCCTGGATCGCTTTGTCGAGATCATGCGCGAAATCGCTCGCGAAGCCGAGCAAGAACCGGAGGTCGTGCGCACGGCTCCGCATCGAACGATTGTGGGAAGGCTCGACGAGGTCAAGGCGGCGCGGCAGCCGCGACTGCGTCATCCGTTGGACTGACGCAGTGCGGAGAGGTCGGCCAGATGAGGCGTCTCGTTGACGCCGAGCGCGTGGAACGTATCTCCGATGACGGAGATCCGCGTGATGCTCGTGTTGTCGATGGTGGTGAAGTCGACGCCCATCCACCGAAGGACGGAGCGCACGACGCCCCCGTGGGTGGCGACGAGCACGCGCCCGTGCGGGTGTGCGCGCGCGATGTCTTTCAGGCATCGCACGACGCGTTCGGTGGCGTGCTCGGGCGGCTCTCGATCCGGCGCGCCGTTCGGGAAACGCCGCAGACTCTCGCTGCGGAGCAACCCCTCGGCTTGGCCGAAATAATGTTCGCGCAGGCACGGCCGCACGGTGATGGGCGCGCCGGTGGTGCGGCTCACCCGCCGCGCGGTCTCGAGCGCGCGTTCGAGATCGCTCGAATAGATATGGTCGATATGGACGGGCCGGAGCCAGGCGGCCAGCCGGTCGGCCTGTCGCCTGCCGACCTCGTTGAGCGGCACGTCGGTCCATCCCTGGACGCGCCCTTCGACGTTCCAGTCCGTCTCTCCGTGGCGAACGAGCCAGATTTCCATCCTGTGGCCTCCTTCACGACCAGTATAGCAAGGCTTTGCGCGGCTGTGTTACAATGGGAGCGGTTTTCTGGCTGGAACGGTTGGGACAAGGGGGGCGCGTTGTGGCGGATCGCTATATTCTGCTCGTTCACGGGCCCAACCTCAATCGGTTGGGCGTGCGAAAGCCGGAGGTCTACGGCCAGCGCACGCTGGCGGACGTGGTGGAGTTGGTCCGAAGCACGGCCCTCCCGTTCGGCTTTGACGTGATCGACCGACAGTCGAACCACGAAGGCGATCTCATCGACTTCCTGCAGCAGTACGGGTCTGGAGCGCACGGCATCATCATCAATCCGGGGGCGTTCGGGCACTACAGTTACGCGCTGCGCGATTGTCTGGAAGACATCGATCGGCCTACGGTCGAGGTGCACATCTCCAATGTGCACCGCCGCGAGCCGTTTCGGCACCAACTGGTCCTGAGTGACGTCGTCACGGGCCAGATTGTGGGGCTTGGCCTCGAGGGCTACCGGTTGGCGACGCTCGCTCTCTGCCAGCCGAAGCCGTGAGATGACAAAGTTGGAGGGCTTGACGCATGATTTCAAGCAACGACTTTCGCAACGGGACGACCATTGAGTACGATGGATCGGTCTGGCGCGTGATCGAGTTCATGCACGTGAAACCGGGCAAGGGCTCGGCGTTCGTGCGGACGAAGTTGAAGAACGTGAAGACCGGCGCGATTCGAGAGACGACGTTCCGCGCGGGGGAAAAAGTGCCGCGGGCGCGGATTGAGACGCGTGAGATGCAGTACCTGTACAACGACGGCGAGAATTACACGTTCATGGACACCGAGACGTACGAGCAGATCAACATCCCGCGCGCTCAGCTCGAGTACGAACTGAACTTCCTGAAAGAGAACATGAACTGCTTCATCGTTCAGTACCAGGGCGAGATCATCGGCATCGATCTGCCCAATACCGTGGAGCTCGAGGTCATCGATACTGAGCCGGGCATCCGCGGTGACACGGCGACGGGCGGCAGCAAGTCTGCGACAGTGGAGACGGGGTACACGCTGCAGGTGCCGTTCTTTATCAACGTGGGCGACAAAGTCGTGATCGACACGCGTTCGGGCGAATACGTGTCGCGCGCGTGAGTCAAAGGGCGCGGTGAAAAAGCCCGTGCGGCAGGTGGGATTCGCCTCCCGCACGGGCCTTTTCATGCCTTCTTTCGCATGAGGCTGAACACGAGCACCATCAAAAGCAGAAAGATCACCAGGAAGACGACGATCCATCGGACGATCAGAGACAGATCCACCATCGACCCTCCTCGCTCTTCTCCTCATTCAATGCAATCCCTTCACGCGGGGTTCCGACGAACCGGCGATTCGCATACAGGCGCACGCCCGTCCATATACATGGACTAGGCAGGGGGTGGCCGGTGTGTCCGTGGCGCGTTCGAATCCGAGATCGGTCCTGGAGCAAGTGCTCGCCGTGTTGCCCGGCGAGTTGGCGCGGTCGCTCCAAGGCTTGAGCGACGATTTGCTCGATGAACTTGAGGAGATTCGTCTGCGCGCCGGGCAGCCGCTCGAACTGTGCCTGCGTCAGCGCCCCGCCTTTTTGGCGGAAGATGGCGAACTCACGCAGTCACCGCATCGCGGTGTGCGCGTTTCGGCCGACGAATTGGCGCAGGTTCTGCAGCGCCTGACGCAGTTTTCTCGTTACGCCGTGGAGGAAGACATGCGGCACGGATACGTCACCTTGCCGGGCGGACACCGGGTGGGCATCGCGGGCCGCGCCGTGGTGGAAGCGGGGCATGTGCGCGCCTTTCGCCACGTCACCTCGCTCAACGTTCGCATTTCGCGCGATCATCCGGGCGCGGCGGCGTCCGTAATGCCTTTCTTGTACGATCGCGTCTCACGCCGTCCGCTTTCGTCGCTCATCGTATCGCCGCCGCAGTGCGGCAAGACGACGCTCGTGCGCGACGTGGCGCGCCGGTTCAGCTACGGCGACTTCGCGCTCGTCGATCCCGGCTTGAAGGTCGCCGTGATCGACGAGCGCTCGGAGATTGCGGGCAGCGTCGACGGCATCCCGCAATTCGATCTCGGCCCCCGCGCGGACGTCCTCGACGGGTGTCCGAAAGCGGAGGGCATGATGATGGCGATTCGGAGTCTGTCTCCGCACGTCGTGGTCACGGACGAGATCGGCCGAATGGAGGATGCGGAGGCGGTGCTGGAGGCGTCGCTCGCAGGCGTCGCGGTGGTGGCGACCGCGCACGCCGCTTCGCTCGACGCGTGGCGCCGCAGGCCGTGGATGGAGAGATTGTTTTCCGCGCGCGCCTTCGACCGGTATATCGTGCTGAGCCGCCGCCATGGACCGGGCACCGTCGAGGCGGTCCTGGACGCGGAGGGGCGACCGCTTCGCCGCGGGGGCGCGGAGGCGAGATGAAGCTTGCGGGTGCCGCGTTGGTGCTTTTCGCTTGTACGCTCATCGGACTTCGCGTGGCTCAGGGCTACCGGGATCGACCCAAGGCCCTCAGGCAGTTGCTTCAGGCGCTCATCGAGCTTCAGAGCGAAGTCGAATACCATGCGACGCCGATTCCGCAGGCGTTGCGTGCGGTCGGCACGCGGCTCGGAGGGTGGTGCGGATCGTGGCTCGTGGACATGGCGAATGTGCTCAGCCGTCCCGCCGATTCCCCTGAAATCGCGCTCCAGAACGTCTCGCTTGCCTCGGCGACGAGCGGAACCCTGCGGGATGCGGATGCGGAGCCGTTCCTTCGCCTGTTGCGCTCCATCGCCGTAGCCGATCGCGACCACCTGCAACAGCCCTTTCTCGCGGCGCGCGCGGATCTGGAAGCGGCGATTCAAGCCGCGCAGGACGAAGCCATCCAAGGCGCACGCCTGTGGCAATACCTAGGTGCCTTGGCCGGGGTGTTCATCGTCCTTCTGCTCCTGTAACAGGCGGACGCGAGGCAATGTGCGCGAAAAGAGGGGATGCGTGATGTCGCCCGAGATTCGGGATCTGTTTCGCATTTTCGCCGTAGGCTTTATCGCGGCCATCTTTCACACGGTATTGAAGCAGAGTGGCAAAGAGGATTTCGCGCACTGGGCCACCCTGGCAGGCTTGGTGGCCGTGTTCGTGATCGTGATTGGATACGTCGACCACCTGTATCACGAAATCACCAGCGTCTTCCTGCTGCAGTAGGTGAATCTCGTGCACATCGTTCAAATCATCGGCATTGGCCTGACCGCCACGGTGCTCGCAGCGCTTCTGCGACAACAAATGCCGTCCTTTGCGACGCTGGTCAGCCTGTTCGCGGGCGTCCTCATTCTTCTCCTTTTGGTGCGATCCATCTCGGGCGCGCTCGACACGTTTCAGCAGCTGACGGCGGCGGCGCACATGAACCAAATGTTTCTCCAGACGCTCATCCGCATCCTCGGCATCGCGTACGTCGTGGAATTCGCGGCTGACATCGCGCGCGACGCCGGCGAGTCCGCGCTCGGCGGGCGGATCGAGCTCGCCGGCAAGATCGGAATTGTCCTCTTGGCGCTGCCCATCTTCAAGGACGTGCTCGACGTGATCGTTCGGATGATTCCGTGAAGGGGCGAGGCTTGTGAGGAACCGGTGGCGCTTTTTCATCGCGTTGTTCACTTCCGTGGTGGTCCTCGTCGGGCTCCCGGTCTGGGCGCGGGGAGATCCGACCGACGGCCAGGTGACGCAGTCTGCCGAACAGTCCGCCGAACAGTCCGCCGAGCAGATCCTTCAAAACACCGCGCAGAGCGAGCTCGATCACGTCGACACGCAGTCCATCGACGCCTACTGGCACCAGCTCGAATCTCAGTATGGGGGATTTCTTCCGCACGCCGGTGGTCCGTCGCTCATTCAGTCGGTGCTTGAGCACGGGGGGCCTTCCTTTCACGGCATGGTGTCGGGCTTGGTGCACTACTTTTTTCAGGAAGTCGTCGACGATGTCGGCCTCTTCGGGGGACTTCTCATCCTCTCCGTGGCAGCGGTGCTTCTCAGGATGATGCAGTCGTCGTTCGCGGAAGAGTCGGTGGGCGAAGTGGCCCAAATGGTGGTCTCGTTCGTGCTCGCGGCGCTCGTCACGCGGTCGCTCGTGGAAACCTTCGGGTCGGCGCGTCAGGCTATCGAGTCGATGAACCACTTCATGCTCGCCACCATGCCCGTGTCCATCGCGCTGCTCGCGGGGTCGGGATCGCTCGCGTCGGCGGCGTTCTTTCAGCCGATGCTCATCTTTTGTGTGCACTTCGTCTCCAACGTCGTGTTCCTCGTGGTCTTTCCGCTGGTCTTTTTGGCCGCCGTTTTGGAGCTCGCGTCGTCCATGGCCCCGCGGTATCCGCTGACACGGCTGGCGTCCTTGGCGCGGACGGCTGGGCTCGCGGTCCTGAGCTTTGCCCTCGTGGTGTTTGTGGGCGTGACCGCGGTGCAGGGAACGGGGCGTGGAATTGCGGACGGGCTGGCGCTTCGGACGATGAAGTTTGGCGTGGGGACGTTTGTGCCCGTGGTGGGCAAGGCCATCTCCGACGCCGCCGAAACGGTGCTCGGCGCCTCGCTTCTCGTCAAAAACGCCGTCGGGATCGCAGGGCTCGTCGTGATCGCGCTGATGGCGGCGTTTCCGGCGATGAAAATCCTCGCGGTTTCCGCGATGTATTCCGCAGGCGCGGCCGTGATGCAGCCGGTGGGCGAAACGCCGATCATCGCCTGCCTCGGGGCGCTCGGGAGGACCATGCTGCTCGTGTTTGCCTCGGTGGCCACGGTGGCGCTGATGTTCTTCTTTGCCATCTGCATCCTGCTTGCGGCGGCCAACCTGGCGGTGATCACGGCGTGAACGGGCTCGGAGAGTGGCTGAGGCAAGTGGTGGCCATCGCGCTCATCGGCGGGATTGCGGAGATGATGCTGCCGTCCGGCGGGCTTGTGCGCTATGTCCGGATGACGGTGGGGGTGGCTCTTCTGGCGGCGCTGTTGAGCCCCATCCTGCCGGCGCTTCGGGGAGGGTGGGCAAACAGCGCGGCAGACCGGGCCTCGGACTTCCTGTTTGGGAACACGGCCACAACGGCCCCTGCGCAGCCGGAAAGCCGCGCTGTCCAAGATTACGCGCAAGCACTTCATCAGGCGGAGGATCAGGACGCCGCCACGTATCTCGCGGAATGGGCCGAGGCGTCTCTGCCCGATCCGATCCGTTCGGAGGTGGTCAAGGTGACCGTCGAACACCCCACGAGCGCCGACCAGATGGCAGTCACCGTGCTGGTTCGGCCTACGGGCATGGCGGACGCGGTGGAGATTCGGCAGATCATCGCGTCCCATCTGGACATCGGGCCGAACCAAGTCGAGGTCTTGGACGAGGGAGACGCGCCCCGATGAACTGGAATCTTCTTCTCAAACAGCGCGGGCTTGTCGCCTTGGGGGCGCTCGGCGTGGTGTTGCTGGCGTTCAGCTGGTTGTGGCCAGGGGCGCGATCGCAGCCCGTCAGTTCCGCGTCGCCTACCAACGCCAGCTCGGCGAGCTCGACCTGGCCATGGAACGCCACCGGAACCGACCAAGGGCCTCAAGGGCTCGTGTCGATCGCGTCGTACTACGAAAACGAGTTGCAGTCGATGCTGCAAAAGCTTCCGGGGGTGAACGCCGTCTCGGTGCTCGTGACACTCGCGCAGAGCGGCCAACTGGCGAGCGGGGGCACGAACGGCGTCGGCGTCCTGGGCGTGTTGGTCACGGTGGATGCCAATGACTTTGTCCAGGCGAAAACAGAAATCGTGGACGCAATTACGAATGTGTTGGACGTGCCCGCATATAAGATTACTGTCGAACCTCAAAAGGGTGAATAGACGGAGATTAGGAGGATGCATGCGATGGTGAAACGGCAGACGGTGTGGTTGTCCACGATGATGGTGCTGAGCCTGATGCTGATTGGCTACTACACGATGAACAATCAGACCAGCACGACGTCCACGAACCCGTCGAACTCAACGACACCCACGGTGACGACCAGTCCCACCAATGCGACGCAGGTCTCGAATCAAACGCAGGAGACCACCGGGTCGAACGTGTCCAGTGCGGACAATTGGTACAATGCGCTCCAAGCTTCCGTGAACAACGAGATCAGCCAGAGAATCTCGAACGACCAGGCGATCATTGCAAACAACAACGCTTCTCAGGCGCAGATCGCCGAGGCGCAAAAGCAGCTGGGCGAGGAAGAAGCGCTGTACAACAGCCTGCAGCAAGCGACGCAGGCCGTGATCGCGGAGGGATACAAGAACGCCGTCATTGCGCCGGACAAGAACCAGACCACGTTCACGGTGTATGTCGAGACGAACCATCTCTCGAAGGCCGACGCCGTGAAGATCATGAACATCGTCAGTCAGCAGTTGGACACGTCGATCTTCAACATTTCCGTCAAACCGCACGCTTGAACCGAAATCAGTGGTGGGGGGCTGTCCCAAACGTGCCATGCGAAGGGGCTGCCCCTCCTTTTTTCACTCAGCAACCTATGAGGGGCTGGCCTTGTCGCCATCGGCGAGAGATGGCAGGGGGACAGCCTCTTCTACGTTCTTCCATTCCCTAGAACGGTAGGCGTCCCTGTGGTATACTCGTGAAGACCTTGTCAGATGGATTTGGAGATCCGGATCGGGGAGAGACGATGGGTTGCTGACGATGGAAGAAATTCGTGAGCTGATTCGCTTGCTGGACGACAGCACGCTGACCGAGTTGGAACTCGAGTTCGAGGACGGGAAGGTGAGATTGGCCAAGCGGGCCGAGATCGTCTCGTACACGGTGCCGCAGGTGGCGATGCCTGTCGCGCAGGCCGCGCCCGCGCCATCGGCCGCGCCGCATTCCGGGAGCGCGGCTCCCGCGGCGGCCGAGGACCCGGGTTTGCACGTGATCACGTCGCCGATGGTGGGCACGTTTTATCGGGCGCCGGCGCCGGATGCCCCTCCGTTCGTCGATGTTGGTTCGCAGGTCGGGCCGAAGACGGTCGTGTGCATCATTGAGGCGATGAAGTTGATGAACGAGATCGAGGCCGAGGTCTCTGGCGAGATCGTCGAGATCTTGGCGGAAAACGGGCAGTTGGTCGAGTACGGTCAGCCCCTGTTCAAGGTGCGCCGCACCTGACGGCGGTGTTCGACCGAAAACTGACTGGGTGAAGGAGAGCCGTGGATGTTTAAGCGCGTGTTGGTCGCGAATCGCGGCGAGATCGCGGTCCGCGTGATCCGAGCATGCCGCGAACTGGGGATCGAGACGGTTGCCGTATATTCGACGGCGGACCGCGATGCGCTGCATGTGCGGATGGCGGACGAGGCGTACTGCATCGGGCCGGCGCCCGCCAAGATGAGCTACCTGAACATCCCCAGCGTGATGTCGGTGGCGACGCTGTGCGGGGTCGACGCGGTGCATCCAGGGTACGGGTTCCTTTCGGAGAACAGCGACTTTGCGGAAGCGTGCGAGGCGTGCGGGATCACGTTCATCGGGCCGAGCCCGCGGGCCATTGAGCTCATGGGCGATAAGTCGACAGCGAAGATGACCATGCGCAGGGCCGGCGTGCCGACGGTGCCGGGCAGCGAGGGCCTCGTGGAGTCCTTGGAAGAGGCGCTCGCCATCGCGAATGCCATCGGCTATCCGCTGATCATCAAGGCCACCGCGGGAGGCGGCGGCCGCGGGATCCGGGTGGTGCGCGACGAGCCGGAGCTCCGGAAAGCGTACGACCAAGCCCGCAGGGAAGCGGAGGCGTCGTTCGGCAATCCAGGCATCTACATCGAAAAGTACATTGAGCGGATGCGCCACGTGGAGATTCAGATCCTGGCGGATCGACACGGCAACGTGATTCACCTCGGGGAACGCGACTGTTCCGTACAGCGCCGCCTTCAGAAACTCGTCGAAGAGTCGCCGTGTCCCGTCATGACGGAAGAGAAGCGGCAGGAGATGGGAGACGCCGCGGTGCGGGCCGCTCGGGCCGTGGACTACGTAGGCGCGGGCACCGTCGAGTTTATCTACACACCGGATGGCGATTTCTACTTCATGGAGATGAACACGCGCATTCAGGTCGAGCATCCCGTGACCGAGTGGGTGACCGGTGTCGATCTCGTCCGCGAAATGATCCTGGCGGCGGCCGGCGAACCTCTCTCGGTCAAACAGGAGGACATCGTGCTGCGAGGCCACGCCATCGAATGCCGGATCAACGCGGAGGATCCGTTCCGCCAGTTCGCGCCTTCGCCGGGGACCATCCGATCGTATTTGGCGCCGTCCGGCCCCGGCGTGCGTGTGGATTCCGCCTGTTACCCAGGCTACACCATCCCGCCGTACTACGACTCCATGGTTGCCAAGCTCATCGTGTGGGCGCCGACGCGCGATCAGGCCATCGCCCGGATGTTGTCCGCGCTCAGCGAGTATGAGATTGAGGGCATCCAGACGACCATTCCGTTTCATATGGCGCTCCTCCAGAACGAGCGTTTTCGAAAAGGCGACGTATCGACTCGATTTTTGGAGGAAAATCCAATACTCTAGACGAAGAACGTTAGCATTCCGTTCCATTCTCACGCGGAGCCCGACGAGGGCTGAGGAGGAAGATGGAGATGGCCGACATGGAGTACGAATTGACCGAGCGCGGTTCGGTGCACATTTCGGATGAAGTCGTGCAGATCATCGCAGGCGTCGCGACGAACGAGGTGGACGGCGTGATCGGCACCAGCGGCTCGCTGGCCGGAGGCATCACCGAGTCCATCACAGGAAGAAAAAATATGACGAGAGGCGTCAAGGTCCAGTATGACGAGGCGGCGCGCTCGTGCACCATCGACGTCTGGGTGCAGCTCCGGTTCGGCGTGAGCATTCCGGAGGTCGGGTACCAGATCCAGGAGCACGTGAAATCGTCCGTCGAGTCGATGACGGGCCTGCGCGTCAACGCAGTGCACGTACACGTGGTGGGCGTGGCCTTCCAGACGGAGGCGGAGCGCGCGCAGGATGCGGATCAGATTGGAGCAGCGCTCCCTGGGGAGGAGCGCTCGACAGGAGGGATTGGATGAATTTCGGCGATCGATTCCTCTTGTTCCTGTTGTCGCTCGTGGGGCTCGTGCTGGGCGTGCTTCTCGCCCTGCTTGGCGCGGGCGTCATCTCGGTCGCGTGGGCCGCGAGTGAACTCGCGGTTCAGCCGTGGAACATGGTGTGCCTCGTGGTGGGCGTGGTCGGCGCGCTGTTGTCCATCCGCTTCCTGTTCTATCGCTCCCGCCGCCGCGGGGCGGGCGGCCCCGCCGAGTCCGTGCTTCTGGCGGGCGATCACGGCCAAATTCGCATCTCGTATGAGACCTTGCGTCAGCTGGCGAACCGCCGGGGTTCCCAGTTGAAAGGGGCCGAGTCGTTCGACTCCCGCGTGCGACAGGGACACGACGGCATTCTCATCGCCTGCCGGATGCAGGTGTTGCCCGACATCGACATTGCGGCGCTCAGCCGTGAAGCTCAAGCGGCTGTGAAGGAGTACGTCGAGCGGACGGCCGGGGTCAAGGTGGAACGCGTCATCGTCCACGTCACGGAAATTGCCCCGAACGGGCACGTTGGCAAGGCGTGGAGTGGCGCATGAACCGCCTTGGCAGAGCGTGGCTTTGGTTTCGGAGCCGTCCGCGCAGGTATCATGGGGTTGCCGCGGGGATCTCGTTTTGGATCCTGTGGATGATCTTCGGGTTCTGGCGTGTCCTGCTCCTCTTTGTACTCGCCGCCATTGGATACGCGGGAGGGCGCGTCTGGGAGGAAAATCAGTCCTGGCGGCGCATCCTGGAACGCCTGTTGACAGATCGATAGACGGAGTGAAGCCGATTGACCCGACATGAAGCGAGAGAGTGCGCGCTGCAGGCGCTGTGCGTGCTCGACGTCCAGCGCGATCTCGGCTCGGCGGAAGCGATAGCCTCCGCGTTGGCCGAACGCGGCACGGATGCCGGGGGAGACTTCACGTACATCGAGGAACTCGTCGATGGCACGCGCCGGCATCTGGACGAGATCGACGAGTTGCTTGCCCGGCACATGGAGCGCTGGTCGCCTGAACGCATCGGGCGCGTCGAGCGGAACGTTTTGCGCCTCGCCACTTACGAACTGCTGTTCGAGCCGGAACTGCCCATTGCCAGCGCCATCGACGAGGCCGTGGAGATTGCCAAAACGTTCGCCACGGAGCAATCCGGTCGCTTCGTGAACGGTGTGCTCGCGAAGCTTTTGCCCGCCGTGGCGGATCGGCGACGTGCGGATACGCGCGAGGCGGGGCAGGAGAAGCGGACAGCAAGCGCGGCCGAACCGGCGCGGGAGGGCGTCGACGATGGCGCGTGAAACGCCTCTCGTGCTTGGCGTGGATACGAGCAACTACACGACTTCCGTGTGCGCAGTGGACGCAGTCCATGGGCGGATGGTGGCCGAGGCGCGGAGACCGCTGCGCGTGCCGCGCGGAGAACGCGGCTTGCGCCAGAGCGAGGCCGCGTTTCAGCATGTGCAGAACTTCCCCACGGTGATGGCCGAGCTTTTGGACAGGCTGATGGCAGAGGGCGTGCGGCCCGCGTGGCGCCGCGTCGCCGTCTCTGTGCGGCCAAGGCCGTGGGCGTCTTCGTATATGCCGGTGTTTCAAAGCGGGTTCGCTGTGGCCGCGTCGTTGGCCCACAGCCTCGGCGTTCCGCTCACGCGAACCTCGCATCAGGAAGGCCATCTCGCCGCCGCGGAGTATTTCGCGCCGATGCCCGGCGCCCCATTTGTCGCCGTCCATATGTCGGGCGGCACGTGTGATGTCGTCATCGCGCGCCGCACACCGTCCGGGTATGCCATCACCCGCGTCGGAGAGGCGCTGGATCTTCATCCCGGTCAGTTGGTCGATCGCGTCGGTGTCGCGCTGGGACTCCCATTTCCGGCCGGGCCACACCTCGAACAACTCGCTCGGCGGTGCGGAACCTCCCCGGGCGAGTTGTTGCTGAAAGCACCGGTCCGCGGCGCGAGCATGAGCTTTTCGGGGCCGCTCACGGCGGCGCTGCGCGCCGTGCAGGCCGGTGCGCCAGCCCACGAGGTGGCGCGGGCCGTGGAGGCGTGCATCGCGCGCTCGGTCGCGAAAGCTGTCGAATATGCCGTTCGACATGCTCAAACCGCTCGGCACGTCCTCATCGCGGGCGGTGTGGCGTCGAACCAGTTTATCCAGTGCACCATCCGATCTCGCCTGGAGCGGCGCGTGCCCGGTATCCACGTGGCCTTTGCTCCACCGGAGTTCGCGAGGGACAACGCGCTCGGCGTGGCGACCATCGGCTACTGGCGCGAGTGCGCACCCTAATCCTTTTGCAAAATCTCGAACAGAAAATTGTCGACAAAGCACATGGGCATTGATAGTCTTTTCGGACCTATCTTGCTATAATGGGGCCCGTAGTGTCGTGAACAAAGGAGGTTCTGCGTTGTCGGAGAACGTGCAGGTTCAAGAGAATGTCACAGACATGTTGATCATCGGGGGTGGCCCGACCGGCCTTTTCGCGGCGTTTTATGCGGGGTTGCGCAACTGTTCTTGTAAAATTATTGATAGCTTGCCTCGATTAGGCGGACAACTTGCCATGCTGTACCCCGAAAAGTATATTTACGACGTCGCTGGATTTCCGAAAATTCGAGCGCGCGATCTCGTCGACCAGCTGATCGAGCAGGCGATGACGTTCAAGCCGGGCGTCCATTTGAACGAGTCCGTCGAGCGGCTCGTGAAGCGCGAAGATGGGTTGTTTGAACTGCATACCAATCAATCGGTGCACGTGGGCAAGGCGGTCATTATCTGCGCCGGCATCGGCGCCTTCACGCCGAGACCGCTTCCGGCGGAGTCCGCCAAGCACTTCGAGGGCCGCGGCGTGGCCTATTACATCGACAAGATCGACCACTATCGCGGCAAGCGGGTGCTCGTCATCGGCGGCGGCGACACGGCAGTGGACTATGCGCTGATGCTCGAGGAGGTCGCCGACTCGGTGACGCTCATCCATCGCCGAGACGGTTTCCGGGCGCACGAGGACAGCGTGCGCAAACTGTTCGAGTCTCGCGTGCACGTGAAGACGTTCTACGAGTTGGTGGACGTACAGGGTGGAAATTGGGTGGAAAAGGCCGTGATCGTCAACAACCAGACAAAGCAGCACGAAGAACTCGAAGTCGACGCCATCGTGAGTGGACTCGGGTTTCACGCTTCGCTTGGCCCCATCAAGGAGTGGGGGCTTGAAATCGAGAAGAACGACATTGTCGTGAATTCCAAGATGGAAACCAATATCCCTGGCGTGTACGCGGCGGGGGATGTCGTCACCTACCCGGGCAAGCTGAAGCTCATCGCGACGGGCTTTGGCGAAGCGCCGACGGCGGTCAACAACGCAAAGACCTACATCGATCCGAAGGCGAAGCTTTTCCCGGGTCACAGCACGAGCATGACGAACCTCGGGCATTGAGGATGGCGGACAGGCTGTTCGGCTCCGTGGAGCGGACAGCCTGTCGCTTTCTGTCTTCTGGATGGAGGCGTGGGGTGAACATGGCGCAGCGGTTGGACGGGAGACGAGCGGCCGAGCGCGTTCAGGAAGAGCTCAAACGGCGCGTCGAAGAGCTCGCCTCGCGCGGCATCTTGCCGAAGCTCGTGATGTTGGTCTCCGAGGCGGACGAGGTATCGCTCGGGCACGTGCGGCGAAAGGCTCGCTTCGCACGTGGGGCCGGGCTTGTTGCCGAGATCCGCACCTTCCGAGCGGCAGAGGGTCCCGATGCACTCCGCTCGGCGATTGACCGCCTCAACGAGGACGACGAGGTGGATGCCATACTGGTTCAACTTCCGCTTCCGGCGGGGTGGGACGAGGGAGAGATCCTGAGGCGTGTGCGCCCGGATAAGGACGTGGACGGGCTTCATCCTGAGAATCTGGGCCAGATGGCGTATGGTCTCCCTCGCGTCTGGCCCTGCACGGCGCGGGGCGTCGGGGAACTTCTGCATCAGCATGAGATCGGCGTGCACGGCAAGGTGGCGTGCGTGATTGGACGCAGTCCGCTGGTGGGATGGCCCATCGCCCAGTGGTTCATGGCGCATGGCGCGACCGTGGTACAATGTCATCGGCAGACGCCGTCCGTCGCGGTGTGGACGCGGCAGGCGGACATCGTCGTGAGCGCGGCGGGCGCACCGGGTCTCGTTGGGGCCGAGGAGGTCCGGCCGGGCGCGGTCGTGATCGACGTGGGGCTGACGTACACCGCGGACGGCCCGCGAGGGGATGTCGATCCCGGCGTTAGGGAGCGCGCCTCGTGGCTCACACCGGTTCCGGGCGGCGTGGGTCCCATGACGGTTGCGATGGTGGCCCAAAACGCCTTCGATCTATGCGCCATGCGGCGAGGGGGAGGACGAGGATGAACGCGCTGACGCGCGCCGCGGCCGAGGCGGAAGCGGTGCTCACCGTCACCGAACTCAATCGGCGGATCAAAGAGCGTTTGGAGTCGGATCCGCGGCTCATCCAGTGCCGCGTGGTCGGGGAGATCTCGAATTTCAAACACCACCCGAGCGGCCACATGTATTTTACGCTCAAGGATGAGACCAGCCGAATCCGCGCGGTCATGTTCAGCAGCCGGAATCGCCGTCTCCAATTTCAGCCTGAAGACGGGATGCGGGTGATCGCCTTCGGCTCCGTCGGCGTCTTCGAGCGAGATGGCCAGTATCAGCTCTATGTGGAGGACCTCGAGCCCGATGGATTGGGCGCCCTATACGTTCGCTACGAACAGCTTCGCCAACAGCTCGCCGCAGAGGGGCTGTTTGCTCCGGAGCGGAAGCGGCTGCTCCCCCGCTTCCCGTTGCGCGTGGGGGTCGTCACGAGTCCCACGGGCGCGGTGATTCGGGATATCTGCACGACCATCGAACGCCGTTATCCGCTCGCGCGGGTCATTCTCGCGCCGGCGCAGGTGCAGGGCCCCGACGCGGCGCCCACCATTGTGCGCGCGCTCGAGGTGTTGTACGCGCTGGAACCGAAGGTGGACGTGATCATCGTGGGGCGCGGCGGAGGCTCATTGGAAGAGCTTTGGCCGTTCAACGAGGAGATGGTGGTGCGGGCCGTGGCGCGATCGCCTGTGCCCGTCGTCTCGGCCGTCGGGCATGAGACCGATGTGACCCTGTGCGATTTCGCGGCGGACGTCCGGGCCGCGACGCCCACGGCGGCAGCGGAGCTCGTATGCCCGCACCAAGCCGAGCTTCGGGCGTACCTGGAACAGGCGTCGGCCAGAGCGCGGAAGGCGGCGTTGGTCAAGGTCGCTTGGGGGCGAGAGCGGCTGTTGGATCTGGCGGGGCGGCCCGTGCTTCGGGACCCGACGCGGATCATCGCGGTGAGGCGCCAGCTCGTGGATTTCATCGAAACGCGCGTGCGTGAGGCCCAGCGCCGCCCCATCGGGTTGCGCCGTCGAGCGCTGGCCGATCTGGAGCGAAGGCTTCAACGCGTGCAGCTGGGCGGGGCGATTCAAGGGCGCAGGCGGGACCTGATGCGTCTCGAGCACCAGGTGCGATCGCTTACGGAGCGCCAGTTGCTCGTGCAGAGCCGGAAACTCGAGGGCGTCATTGGCAAGCTCGAAGCACTGAATCCGCTGGCCGTGCTGCGGCGCGGATACGGCGTGATTCTCGACGAAGACGGGCGATCCGTCATCACCTCGGCCCAATCGCTTGCTCCAGGCAAGCGAATTGGGATCCGAATGCACGACGGTACGGTGGAAGCGGAGGTGAAGGCGCGTGGAGGAGACGCGGGCGGCCGAGTGGAACAACTCCGATTGGACCTTTGAACAGGCCATGCGGCGGCTGGAGGAAATCGTGCGCCAGCTCGAGGCGGGGGATCTGCCTCTGGACGCGTCCATCCGGGCCTACGAGGAGTCGATGAGGCTCGTAAAGTTTTGCCGGGAGCAGCTCGACAAGGCGGAATTTCAGCTCGAAAAGCTCGGTCAGGAACTGGCGGACGAATCGGTTTCGCCATGACCGGCGCTGGCCAATCCGGGGGTGAATGCGTTGCAGACGTACCTCGAGGCGTGCAAGGAAGCGGTCAACGCGTTTCTCGCGCGCCTGTTCGAACCGACGGGCCTTCACGCTCGACTGAAGGAAGCGATGAATTACAGCCTCATGGCCGATGGCAAGCGGCTACGTCCAGCGCTCGTCATCGCGACGGCCGAGACGTTTGGCGTGCCGAGGGATCGCGTCCTTCCCGCCGCTGCCGCGGTCGAACTCATTCACTGTTATTCGCTGATTCATGACGACCTTCCATGTATGGACGACGACGATCTTCGGCGCGGGCAGCCGACGAATCACGTCGTGTTTGGCGAAGCCATGGCCCTTTTGGCCGGGGACGCTCTGTTGACCGAGGCGTTTCATTTGTTGGCCCGTCCCTTGGAGGGCGTTCCTGCCGAGCGACAGCTGGCGATGATCCGCACGCTGGCGTCGCGCGCCGGTGTCGACGGCATGGTCGGCGGACAGGCCGTCGACATCGAACGAACGGGTGGCCAGGGGACCCTCCAGGACGTCGAATTCATTCACCTCCACAAGACGGCTCGACTCATTCAGGCGTGTGTGGAGATCGGCGGGTATTTCGCCGATCTCGACGACCAAGTGCGCTGGGCGCTTTCATGCTACGGCGAGTGCCTTGGCTTGGCGTTCCAAATGATCGACGACGTGCTGGACGTGACGGCGTCCACGGAGCAACTCGGGAAAACGGCTGGAAAAGATGTGGAAGAAGGAAAGCTGACCTATCCGCGCTTCGTCGGCGTGGAGAAGACGCGCCAAATGGCGCGTGACGTCATCCGCCGCGGTGAGCAAGCGTTGGCGGAGGTCGGGGTGCGGTCGGAACCGCTCAAAGCGCTTCAGGCGCTCATCGTGGAGCGGGATCGCTGACGGTGTCGCCGCATCGCGATGGACAGGACTCCAGCGTCTCCCTCTGCGGGGGCCGCGGACTCTGTGGTATAATGACAACTGACGAAGTCCGACGAAACGTCCCTGCGGGTGGCGCAGTATTCTAGTCAACCGTCCGCGCCTGAAGACGGGGCTAAAAATCCGTCAAAGGGCACATCGATGAAGTTCCTGGTGTGGGCTTGGGGCGCCCAGCCCTGGGCTCATGCTGGGAGTTAAGAAGGTTGGGCAGCCCGCAATGGCATGCGGGACGCGACCCAGCCTTCGCGGAGGCCCAAGTTCGTAGCTGGAACCATGGTTTTTGCTATGGCTTGGGGTATGAACCTGCATGCGGAGGCAATCTGTGTGCAGCGTAGCCTGCCTTGAGTGGTACTGAAGGATCCCAGGAATTCAGGTGGTCGGCCGCGGCCACGGCGCGACCACCGGTGCTGGGTGAAATCCGTACTGCAAAAGAGGCTAGGGCGCGGGAGCGGTTGTCGCGGAAAACGCCTAGACTGTTCGCCACGAGGCGAGGCTCCCTGAGGATTATAGTGTGGACTAAGTGGTAATCCAGTCTGGCTGTCGGCGACGCGGCCAACGCGCTCTGAAAGGGAAACCGCCGGGACGGCGACGTCTCGGTGAGCGCTTGGGAAAACCTACTGGACCTAAGCCACAGCGTTTACTCAGGGAGTTGCCACCCGGGCATCGATACATACAGGAATGGCGTTGCCCCAGTCCTGCGGCACGCCGAGGGAGCGCGCGTGAGAAAGACGACTTCCAAAACCGCAAATTACGCGTTTGCGCTGACGATTGCCGCACTGACCTTGCCCATCAGTGCGGTTTTCGATACCTCGACCATTTTTTTGAATGCGGCGCGCTGGTACGTGGGTGCCTCGATCGTGGTCGTGATCGTCCTGGTGGGGGCGCTGTTCGATATGCTCGGCATGGCGGCCGCAGCTGCGCGCGAGACGCCGTTTCACGCCATGGCCGCCGAGCGGGTGTTTGGCGCTCGCCGCGCGATTGTCATCGTGCGCAACGCAGAGAAGGTCTCGAGTGTCTGCAGCGACGTGATTGGCGACATCGCCGGGGTCTTGAGCGGCGCGGGCGCTCTTGCCGTGAGCGTTCAGGTCATCCAGGCGATTCAGGCACACGGATGGGCCCCGGAGGCGCTTCGCATCGGCATCACCGCCGTCATCACCTCGCTCACGGTCGGAGGAAAAGCCATCGGAAAGACCATCGCCATTCACTCCCCGACGCCCATCATCCTGTTTGCCGCGCGCGTGTGGGAGTCGTTCGCCGTGCTTTTGGGCCGGCGAGATCCGTCGCGAAAACGGAGGCCTCGGCGGGCGGATCGGGGGCGGGATGGATGAACAAGACGAGGCTGGATCTCCTGTTGGTGGCGAGGGGGCTGTATGCGAGCCGGGAAGCGGCGAGGCGCGCCATCATGGCCGGGCTCGTGCGCGTCGACGGCGTGCGCGCCGACAAGCCGGGCTTCAAGGTCGCGGAAGACGCGCACGTCGAGGTTGAGCGGCCCAGCCGCGAGTACGCATCGCGCGGCGGGTTGAAACTGGAGCGCGCGCTCGACACGTTCGGCATTCCGGTGAAAGACCGCGTCGCGATCGACGTTGGGGCGTCGACGGGCGGGTTCACCGACTGCCTGTTGCAGCGCGGCGCCCGGTTGGTTTACGCGGTCGACGTGGGCTACGGCCAGCTCGCGTGGCGACTGCGCCAGGACGATAGGGTGCGCGTGATGGAGCGCACCAACTTTCGCCATGTCGATGCGGCGCGATTTGACCCACGGCCGGATCTCGCCGTGATGGACGTGTCCTTCATCTCCATTCGCCTTTTGTTCCCCAAATTGTCTGAGGTCTGTCTCCCCGACGTCGACATCATCTCGCTGATCAAGCCTCAGTTCGAGGCCGGGCGGGATCGGGTGGGCAAAGGCGGCATCGTGCGCGATCCCGAGGTTCATCGGGCCGTGCTCCTGGACATCCTGAAGAGTATCGAGTCCATGGGTTGGTGCTGCCGCGGGCTCACGTACTCGCCCATCACCGGTGGAGACGGCAACGTCGAGTTTCTCGGCTGGTTCCGCATGCACCCGGATCCGGAGGAGACCATGCGGTGGGTGACCGAGAGCCATCGGGTCGTCGAGGCCGCATGGGCCCACCTGAAGAGCAGCACGGACCCGAACGGGGGCGCGGAATGATCTCAGGGCTTGCGCTGGTGTGCGCCCTTGCGGCGATTGCGATTTTTCTGCGATCGCTTGGTGCGGCGCTTTGGGATCGGGACGAGGAAGTTCCGGTGGAAGGCCTCAAGACCATGGGGCGGCGATGGCTTGAGGCGAATGGCTACGAGCTCGTCAGGCGGAGCGAAGGCGTCACCCACGTGACCCGGATGGCATCCGCTCAATGGTCCGGATCTCTTCGCCCGGACTTCATTGCGCGCAAAGAAGGGCGGGAGTATGCTGTTTTTGTTCGTACGGAGCCGGTCTCCGAACAGGAGTTGCATGAGCGGTATGCGTTGGTCGCCTTGCTGCATGGAGCGAGCGGCGTGATCGTCATCGATGTGATGCAGGAGTCCGTCCAGACCGCGGTGTACGAGTGGAATCGCCCGCGCCACGTCCGGCGCAAAGAAGCGGTTCGCCGGGTCCTTTGGGCGCTTGGTGGCGCGCTCGTGGCGCTCATCGCGTGGAAGCACGGCTGAGGATGGGGGAGGACGTTGCGCCAAATAGGCCTGTTGTACAATGTGCACAAGCAGGAAGCGTGCTCGGTGCGGACCGACATTTGTCGTCAGTTGGAACGAACAGGGATTCGCGTCGTCGATGTGCCCATCGATCACGACACCGCGATTGTCGAGACGCACCCGGAGCTGAAATCGTGTGAGCTCGTCATCGTGCTCGGTGGAGACGGGACGTTGCTCGGCGTGGCCCGTCAGTTGTCCCCTTTTCATGTCCCGATGTTTGGCGTGAACATCGGCCATCTCGGGTTTTTGACGGAGTCGGAACCTTCGCAACTGGAGATTGCGCTCGAGCGGATCGTGGCGGGCGAATACAACTTGGAGACGCGCCTGATGCTCGAGGCGTTCGTATACCGCGATCTTCAGGAGATCGCGCGCTTCACGGCGCTGAACGACGTCGGCGTCGGCAAGGGCTCGTTTGCGCGCATGGTGACGCTCGACGTCCACGTGGACGACGTGTATGTCGACACGTACACGGGCGACGGCATGATCGTCGCGACGCCCACGGGATCCACCGCATATTCGCTGTCCTGCGGCGGGCCCATCGTGAGCCCGCATCTGCAGGTGATGGTCCTGACGCCGGTGTGTCCGCACACGCTGTTTTCGAGGCCGTGCGTGATCGACGCGTCCTCGTGGGTGCGGCTCTCCGTGCACGCGCGGCACGGCGATGTGGAACTCGCGGTCGACGGGCAGGAGGGCATGCGGCTTCTCGCCGGAGACGAGGTGTTGGTCCGGAAGGCTCCATTCCAGGCGACGCTCGTTCGGTTGCCGGATCGCGAGTTTTTTGGCGTGTTGCGAAGCAAGCTCCACGGAGATCCATCCTCCACCTGAGGGGGCGCGGGGACATGCTGCAGGAGTTGTACGTGCGCCATTTCGTGTTGATCGACGAATTGCGGCTGCAACTCGATCGCGGCCTGCACGTGCTGACGGGTGAGACGGGGGCTGGCAAGTCGCTCGTCCTGGACGCCACGCGCGCCATCTTGGGCGGGCGCGTCGCGAGCCCCATGGCGTCGGACGGCTCGTCGGCTGTGGTCGAGGCGGTGTTCGACATCCAGGCGAACGAGGCGGCGGAGCGGCTCCTCGCGTCGTGGGGCATCGATCACAGCGGCGAGATCGTCGTCTCCCGGACCTTTCAATCGAACGGTCGGGCGCAAAACCGCGTAAACGGCCGATCCGTCACGGTGCAGATGCTCCGAGAGCTAGGGGATACGCTGGTTGAACTGCAAGATCAGCACGAATCCATCGCCCTCATGACCGCTTCCTATCAGCGCCGCCTGCTCGATCTCTATGGTCAGCACGAGGAGCTGGCGGCGTCTTGCGCCGACGCGTATCGCGCATGGCAGGATGCGGTGCGTCAATGGCGCGAGGCTCAGGTGTCGGAGCGCGAGCGCGCGCAGCAAATCGATCTGTATGCGCTCCAGGTTCGCGAACTGGAGGAAGCCGGGCTTCGCCCCGGTGAAGAGGACGAACTGCGCGCCGAGCGGGACCGCCTCAAGCGCGCGCAGCAGATCGCCGAGTCGTTGGCGCAGATGGCCGCGTTGCTCGACGACGGGAAGAGCGGCGCCATTGCGAGGCTTCACGAAGCGGAGCGCATGGCCGCGGCGCTGTCCGCGTCGAGCGATCGCGCCGAGGAGATCGCGAAGCTGCTCGAGACGGCTCGCGTTCACGCGGAGGAAGCGTCGTTCACGCTCCACCGGTTCTTGTCTCGCGCGGCGCACGATCCGGCCCGCCTCGACGAGATTGAGGAGCGTCTGGCGCTCATCCGCAGGCTGTCGCGCAAATACGGCGGGACCACCGAGGAGATGCTCGCCCACCTGGAACGCGCGCGAGCCCAACTCGACGCTTGGTCGAAACACGAAGATCGCCTCGCGGAGCTTGAGGCTGAGGTGGAGCGCCGCGAAGCCGTGTACCGCGAAATCGCAGAGCGCCTGCACGAGGCGAGGGTCCGGGCAGCGAAATCGCTCGGCGAGGCGATTTCGAGTTCACTCGCTCGGCTTTCCATGGCCCATGCGGAATGCGACATCGAGGTGCGTCCGCGCGTGGACGCGCCGAGCGAACATGGCTGGGACGAGATTCGTTTTCTGTTTCGCGCAAATCCGGGACAACCCTTGATGCCCTTACAGAAAGTTGCATCTGGCGGCGAGCTTTCGCGCATGCTACTCGCAGTCAAGGTCGTGATCGCCAACCTCGAACGCACCGACACGTTGATCTTCGACGAGATCGATCAGGGCGTGAGCGGCGAAGCGGCGCTGCGGGTGGCGGAGATGCTGCGCGAACTCGGGCAGGAGAAACAGGTGCTGTGCGTCACCCATTCGCCGCAGGTGGCCGCGGCGGGACACGTGCACTACCTCGTCGCCAAAGCATCGGATACCGAACGCGCCATCTCCCGTGTGACGAGATTAGATGACGGCGGTCGCATCGACGAGATCGCCAGGCTTCTCGGTTCGGATTTGTCGGATGCGACGGCCCGGATGCACGCGCGCGCCCTTTTGGAAAGCTTCCGAAGCCAGTCCACGTGACGGGGGTTCGGGGAGCTTTTTGCGGTCATATGACCACCCGCCGGGGGCACCTTAGATGCACGCGAGACGAGGTGTTACTCACGGGAAGGGGGATGCACCATGGCGGGTTGGCTGCGCGCGCTCAAAGTCGCCGTCCTCGTGGCTGCCACAGCGCTTCTCTGGATTCCGCCGGTTCGCCACCTGGTGGAACTGCCCACATCGGTCGAAATGTCCACGGACGACGAGATGGCCCTCCAGTCGTTTCATCCCTTCTCCATTCATGCGTGGGTCCGGCCGGTCGATCCACCGGGAGCCGTCACGGTGACGGCGGATGCGGGAGATTTTGACGTGACGGACCGCGTCTTCGGCTTCATTCCATGGCGCACACGGGTTCATGTGGAGCCCGCCGAACGGGTCATTGTGGGAGGACAGGCTGTGGGCATTCGCTTGCTTTCCGAGGGACCCATGGTGATTGGGTACCGACGCGCGGCCCAAGGTATCAGTCTCGCCGAGGCGCATCACATCGAGGTGGGCGATGTGATTCTTTCGGTGGATGGGGTACCCGTGCACACGGCGAAGGACCTGCAGGCGGTGCTCCGGGACAAGCGCGCGCCGTTTCGCCTGCTTGTGGCGCGCGGCGACAAACTGCGCGAAATCGAGATCCGGGACGTGCATGGTGTGCCTGAGCTTGGAGTCTATGTGCGCGACAAGGCGGTCGGCGTGGGGACGCTCACCTTCTACGATCCGGCGACCGGGCGGTTTGCGGCGTTGGGGCACCTTGTGACGGATGCGGACACCGGCCAACCCATTCAAGGGCGCGGCTCGGTCTATCAAGCCGCCATCATTGGCATCCAGGCCGGAAAAGCCGGGCAGCCCGGCGAGAAGAAGGGCGTGTTCACTGGGGTGAATCGGGAGGTCGGCGAGATCGACGAAAACACGCCGTACGGCGTGTTCGGACGAATGGATGCGTCCTTTGCGACGCGCACGTCTCCGCTGCCCGGGCCCATTCCCGTGGCGCTGCCGGGGCAGGTGCACCCGGGGCCGGCCGTTCTTTACACGGTGCTGCACGGCGAGAAAATCGAAGCGTTTCAGGTGGTCATCGAACACACCGCTCGGCAGATGAGCCCGTCCACCAAGAGCATGATCATCCGCGTCGTCGATCCGAGGCTTCTTCAGGCCGCCGGCGGCATTGTCCAGGGCATGAGCGGCAGCCCCATCGTGCAGGACGGGAGGCTGGTGGGCGCCGTCACGCACGTGTTCGTGTCCGATCCCGTCCGCGGATACGGCGTATACGCCTACTGGATGCTTCATCCCAACCAGCACGAGCTCACCTTTGCGCCGACCGAACCCGAGCGAGCACAGGCGGCGTGAGAAACAAGGGCCACGGCGAGTGCGTGGCCCTTGTCGCTTTTTGTCGAAAGAGGTGACATAAAGGCGAAATTTATTACATAGTTTTGACAGGAGTCTCGGGCTTCGCGTCGAATTGGTATGTCCGGAGGATTGCAGAGGGGGTATGGCCGTGTCCACACGCATGAAGATCTTATTGGCCGATGATCACCATGAATTCGCGGAGCTGTTGAGCGAATTCATTTCCGGGCAGCCGGATATGGAGGTCTGCGGGATTGCGCACAACGGCACGGAGGTGCTGAATCTGGTGCGCGAAACGAGGCCGGACGTGTTGATCCTCGACATCATCATGCCCGTGTTGGACGGGCTCGGCGCGCTGGAGCGCCTTTCGGAAGTCACGGATCATCCGCCGAAGGTCATCATGCTGACCGCATTTGGTCAGGAGAGTGTCACCCGGCGCGCGGTGGAGCTCGGGGTGTCTTACTTTATCCTGAAACCCTTCGACATGCCGGTGCTGGCCGAGCGCATTCGCCAGGTGATGTTCGAGGCGCCCGCGCCGGTGGCCGCCACATCCCAGGCCGTTGTTGCGCCCATGCCCGCGCCGTCGCCGCCTTCGCGGCGCTCGATCGACGCGCAGATCACGCAGATCATTCACGAGATCGGCGTGCCCGCGCACATCAAGGGGTACCACTACCTGCGAGAGGCGATTGGCCTCGTGTATGAGGATGTCGAGATCCTCGGCTCCATCACGAAGGTGTTGTACCCCAAAATCGCGCAGAGATTTAAGACGACGCCCTCCCGCGTCGAGCGCGCGATCCGTCACTCCATCGAGGTCGCGTGGGGCCGGGGCAACATGGAGGCCATTCGCCGCGTGTTTGGTTACACGGTTTCGGCCTCCAAGACCAAACCCACGAATTCGGAGTTCATTGCGATGATCGCCGACCGGCTTCGCATGGAACACCGCGTCGGTTAGACCGAGTCGGCGGGCCGCGGGCGCCTCTTGCCTCGCCTCGCCCCTGTCACCGCTAACGCGCCGAGAAGGGCGCAGGCTCCGCTCCAGAGCCAGACCGTCTCGTCCTGATAGTACCAAGCCAACGATGCCGACCAAAGCGCATTGGCGAAGTGAAGGACCGCGGAGCTCGACAACTTCCAGACGGCGATGCATCCTGTCAGGAGCCAGGCCAACGCCGCGGTCAGTTCCGCTGCGCCGGCAGCTTCGAGCTGAGGAATGTCCGCGGCGGCACCGGCCCGCGCCAGCGCCAAACAGGACCAGACGCCATAACAGCCGAGTATCCAAGATGCGGATGCGAGCCACCATTTCCACGTGCGCATCGGATCACCCCTTGGGCCAGAAGGTCCCTCTAGGACATCGTATGTGTCGAGTGGGACCCGCATGTCCCTCGCCGTCGATGTCTTTTGGCCGCTCATGGCCGTTGTGATAATGTGTACGGCAGAGGGAGGGTGACACGATGCCGGCACCGCACACGCTGGACGGATGGTATGTGCTCCACGACTTCCGCACGATCCGGCGAGAGGTGTGGAAGGAAACCGATCCGCACACGGCGGCCGCCGTGCTGCGCGACTTCGGCGCGTTTGTCCAAGGCGAGCTCGAGGCGCAGCGCGCGCGGTTGGGCAGCTTCGGTCAGTTCGTGATCGCGGGCACAAAGGCGGATCTTCTGTTTTTGTACATGCGGCCCACGATTGGCGAATTAAACGATGTCAAAGCGAGGTTTGAGGCCACGCGCTTGGCGGATTTCACGGAGCGAGCGTATTCCTACGTGTCTGTGGTTGAGTTGGGCGGATACCTGGCCAAGCCGGGCGTCGACGTCGAGCAAGACGAGGCGCTCCAGTTGAGGTTGAAACCACCCGTGCCCGAGATGCGGTACGTGTGCTTTTATCCGATGAACAAGCGCCGCACGCATCCCGACAATTGGTACATGCTCGATGAAGACGAGCGCAGAAAGCATCTGATGGCGCACGGCCAAATTGGGCGTCAGTTTGCCGGAAAGGTCAAGCAAGTCATCTCTGGCTCCGTCGGACTTGACGACTGGGAATGGGGTGTGACGCTCTATGCGGACGATCCCATCCATTTCAAGAAACTGATCTACGAGATGCGGTTTGACGAGTCGAGCGCCCGTTTCGCCGAATTTGGACCGTTTTACGTGGGGGAACAAGTCGACGCGGAAGGTTTGACGAAGTGGATGATGACGCTCCACGGCTAAGAGAGGAGAGGACCGGAGATGGTGGATCTCGCGCGCGAAGTTGAGGCCATCCGCGGCGATCTCGTCGCGTGGCGCCGACATTTGCATGAGCATCCGGAACTCAGCTTTCAAGAGCGGGAGACGGCGGCCTTCATCGAGCGAGAACTGACGAAAATGGGGGCGCTTGAGATCAGCCGACCAACGGAGACGAGCGTCGTCGCTCGGTTGGTCACCGGCCGCCCAGGCCGCGTCCTCGCGCTTCGCGCGGACATCGACGCGCTGCCCATCGAGGAAGACACCGGGCTTCCGTTTGCATCGAAGAACCCGGGTGTGATGCACGCGTGCGGTCACGACGGACACACCGCCATGTTGCTCGGCGCGTGCAGGGTGCTCGCCGCACACCGCGACAAACTGCGGGGCGAGATCCGATTCATTTTTCAACACGCGGAAGAATTGACGCCGGGGGGCGCTCAGGAGTTGGTCGACGCCGGTGTGTTGAACGGCGTCGACGCCGTGATCGGCCAGCACCTGTGGCAAGGCATGGAGAGTTGCCGCATCGGCGTGCGGGCAGGTGAACTCATGGCCGCGCCGGATACGTTTCACATCCGCATCATCGGGCGAGGCGGACACGCGGCGCAGCCTCATCTCACGGTCGATCCTATCGCTATCGGCGCGCAGATCGTGGTGAGTCTGCAGCAGCTCGCCAGTCGGAGGGTGGATCCGTTCGAGCCGTTCGTGCTCAGCGTCACCAAATTCGTCGGTGGGACCGCGGACAACGTCATTCCGAGCGAAGTGGAACTCTGCGGCACGGTGCGGACGTTCCGCGAAGAACGCCGCGCCTGGGCCGCACAAGCGATGGAGGCCGTGATCAAGGGAATCGCGGAGGCTCAGGGCGCGTCGTACGAATTCCGCTACGAGCGCGGCTATCGACCGGTGGTGAACGACCCGGAACTCACGGCATTCGTTCGAGCCACCCTGGAGGAGGAATTCGGCGATCTCGTCACGGACGCCGAGCCGACGATGGGCGGCGAGGATTTCTCGGCCTATCAAACGGTGGCGCCCGGCACGTTTTTCTTCACGGGCATTCGCCGCTCCGACCGCGACGCGTATCCGCACCATCATCCACGCTTTGATATCGATGAGAACGCGCTCGTCGTCGGATGCAGGGCGCTTGTTGCACTCGCAACCAAGTATCTCGGGCAAGCATGAAGCCCGGGGGCTACGCTTTCGCCTCGAGATCGAGTCGGAACAGTTCGTGGCCGTGCAGGCGCAGCCACGCTCGCTGCGCCTGCCAGTCCGGCTGAAAGCGCGCCACGAGTTTCCAAAACTCCGGGCCGTGGTTCATGTGGGCCAGGTGCGCAAGTTCGTGCACAACCACGTAGTCCATCACGGCTTCGGGCGCCTGGATGAGCCTCCAGTTCAGGTAGATGTGCCCCTTGCTCGTGCAACTCCCCCAACGGCTCCGCTGCGCCTTGACCCCAATGCGCGAAGGTCGAAACGC
Organism: Alicyclobacillus acidocaldarius subsp. acidocaldarius DSM 446; assembly: GCF_000024285.1. GTDB lineage: Bacteria > Bacillota > Bacilli > Alicyclobacillales > Alicyclobacillaceae > Alicyclobacillus > Alicyclobacillus acidocaldarius. The sequence continues at coordinate 1,821,220 of NC_013205.1, read as the reverse complement.
CATCTTCTCCGCCCACATCATCGCTCGCTCCGGCAGATGCTTCAGGGCAAGCTCGCGAAGCATCTGATGCACTTGCGCGTGCACGTCGTCCGCGTGCTCAGGCACCCATACGATGTGGTGGTCGTGATCGATCTCGCGGTCCGCCTTTGCCCACGTGCGGACCACAAACGGCTGCCCGAGAATCCAGATATCGTCGCCCGCCTCGAGGCGCTTCGGCTTGGTCGCGACAGTTTTCGCGTGCGCTTCCCTGAGCCAGCGCCCATGTCGCAGAATGACCTGCTCCAGATCGCGCGACCTCGCCCATGGCGGAGCGCTGATGGAAAACCCGTGCTCATCGGCGCGGAGGACGATGCGCTTCTGCGTTCGTTTCCCGGGTCGCACGCGGATGGCGACGAGGTCGTGTCCCAGTTCCAGTTCGTACGCGACGATGTCTCCTTCATGGCTCCGAACGATTCTCAATCTCATACCTCAAAACTTTAGCGTCATTCGCCCCAACGCGCCATGCGCATACGCCAAAACCCGGTCGAGCACACTATCGCCAACAGGCTGGTGTCCTCGGAGGGGGTCTCGCCCATGCGTACTCGTCATGCGTTCGTCTCTGTTTCTGTTCTTGTGGCGCTGTCGATCACAGGCGCCGTCGCCGGTTGTGGACGCGAATTTGAGGTGCATCCGTCGGCGCTCGCCGGTCAGGCGCTGCCGCCTTCCATCGCCGATCCGCCCTCACGGGTGGAATTGGCGCACTATCAGATGCGCAACCCACACTTCGAAGTGCTGAGTCACGGATCCACGCTGAACATCTGGTCCGACCATCACGGCTGGAACGGTCATCGCGTGGATCTGTACTACGCGCCTGCCGCGATCGTCACCGCGTATCACGGCGACTACACGCTGAAGTCGAGCGCGCATCTGCAGCACATTGTGTCCGTTCCCATTCGAAAAAACCAGACGTGGTTTGCTGCCTGGAACGTCGGATCGTACAGGCTCCCGGAGGAATTTTATCTGCTCGCGAAGACCGACGTCGGTCAAGCCTCCATCGAAAAGGTTGTGTGGCAGCAGGGACACTACGTCGAAGGTGGCGTGGACTCCCCGGTTCAGTGAGTGCGTCACCGAAAATGGGACCACACGCTCCACAGCCATTCGAACAATAGGCCGCCCGCCACCGAGATGACGAGCGAGATCGCAAATCGCACCAATGCGAAAGGTACGCCGAAGAACGGGAATTCGGCGGGAAGGCGCGCCAGGGAGGTCAGCTGCCACGACGTGGTGAACGCCACGACCGCCCCCGGCGAGGCGTCGGCAGCGAGCAGGCTCACCGCCAGAGGATACACCGCAAACCGGGATCCGGTTCCGAGCATTCCGAGCACGGCACCGAACACAATCCCCGCGATTCCCGCTTCACGCCCCAGCCACCGCGCCACCAGTTCGGGTTCGAGCCATTGGCTGACGAGTCCGGCGAGAAACATGGAGACGACGATCCACGGCAGCGACTGCGCAAGCATCCCGAGGGACGATCGCGCCGCTTCCAGGGCGTCGGCCGGTTCCTGCGCACACGCCAGCACGTAACCGAACCCAGTCGCGACAGCGATCCAAACCAGCGTCCGATCCACGTCATCATCCCCGTTTCAAGGTGATCCGTTCAGGCGGAGCGCGTGCACGGTGGACGCCCAGGAGGTGGCGTCAGACCACGCCAGCGACCACACTGCAACGCCTGCCAGCCCGTCGTCGCTCACGAGCTGGAGCCAGTCTTCGTACGTCTGAGACGTGGGATACCAGACCTCTGCGTAGCCCGTCTTCGTGGGATATTGGGAGAACATCAGATCCAGGGAATCGTTCCACGTCCCGAGCGGCAGCCGGTATTGGTTGAGGATGGTTTGCACGGCACCGGCGCTCACCGCATCGCTCTGAACGCTCCCGTCCGTGTTCACGTACCAGAACCGCGTGTAAAGCGGAATGCCGAGCACCAGCTTGTTGGCGGGTACGCCCGTGTCCAACAGGTCGTTGACACTGCGCTCGACCCACGGGAGGTCGGCCACAGGCCCTGGATCCGGGTCCGTGGCCCAGTGCTCGTCATACGCCATCAGCACCACCTGGTCCACTTCGTCCGCGAGCGCGGCGTGAAAGAACGCTTCGGAGTCGTCGAGCTGCACGATGTCGGGCGTCAGATCGAGCGACAGATCGATCCCGAGCGAGCGCAGCCGGGCGTGGAGCTTGCCCACAAAGTCTGTGAAACGATTTCGGTCGGCTGCCGCCACGTTCTCAAAGTCGAGGTTGACGCCGTTCAGGTGATAGGCGCTCGCCTGATAGGCAATTTCGTCGATCAGATTGGCCTCTGCGCGAGGATTCGCCAGAACCTCGTGCGTGAGCGCCGCGGAAAACTGGTTGTCCACGAGCACCCAGACCTGAATGTGCCGTTCCTGCGCGTATTGCACAACCGTCGGCAGCACGCTGCCGGACAAGTTTCCCGATGCGTCGGCGAGATGAAACCAGGTTGGGCTGACGACGTTGATGCCGGGATTGTCCTGGATCCACCGGACGCAGGTCGCCGGATTGGTCGAAGGGAGCCAGCCGATGACGAGCGTGTGGCGGCTTTCAGCCATGGCCGCAATGGAGTTGAGCAGCGACGTCTGCAGTCCCCCGCCGGGGTCGCTCGGTGCGACCTGCGGGAGCATGTTGCGAAGCATGGCGACTGGATTGAGGAACAGGGACTGCAGGCGCTCGGCCACGGCGCGAAATGGGTTGGCTGTGCCATGTTCGTTGCCCGGAGGCCCGTCGTTCCCAAAGAGGGCGCTCACCTCCATGGAAGCGAGCGCTTGCACCTCCGATTCCGCCAAGCGGTCGGTGAAGGGTTGTCCCATCGTGGATGCCATCGAGATCACAAAGCCTGCCGCAAGGAGGAAGAGCGCGGAAACAGCTGCGATCAGTTCGGCGATGAGGCGGGAAGGTTTGCTGCGGTTCACGCATAGCACGCTCCTCGTCCATTGAGCCTCTGGCCCATATCTATGACGGGAGCGCCGCCATTATGTAAACCAGCACGCTACGGATTGGGCCGCCATTCGGCCGATCCGTCCGCGAAAAACTCCTTCTTCCAGATGGCCACCCGAGCTTTGAGCCGGTCGATGAGCGCCTGACAGGCCTCAAAGGCCGCCTTGCGATGCGGGTGCGCCGCACCGCAGATGACCGCGACATCCTCTGGGTACAGCGTGCCGATTCGATGCCACACGAGCGCCTTGACGCCCGCAAATTCCTGTTCGATTTCGGTCACCAGCTGCTCCAGCTGGACCCGCACCATCGCCTCGTACGCCTCATATTCGATGCGCTCCGTTTGCCGGTGGCCTGTCCATGCGCGCACGGTCCCGAGGAACAACACGCAACCTCCGTGCCGGGCATCGGACAAGAGCGCCTCCGCTTCCTTCACGTCGAGGGGTTCCCGTGTGAGCCGCGCATACGGATGCTCGCCTTCTCCACCGCCCACCGGAGGGATGAGCGCGATCTCGTCGGTCGCGAGGACGCGTCGCGACGGATGGGCCAATTCCAGATTCACGGCGACCATCACGTGCTCAAGCGCATCGTGAAGCTCTGGGTATGCCTCTTTGAGCGCATGCAGGACATCGGCAACGGTCGCATCGTCCGGCACGTCCAGCTCAAGTTTGTCTCGCCCGGCGATCTCCTTTACATTTGCGAATAGGCGGATGTCGAAACGCATCTAAGGTTCACCTCGAGGTCAGTTCGATTGCGAGAAGGAGCGATGGACGTGGAGTCTCAAGATGTGTTCCACCACTTTTCGCCAGACGGCCGCCCGCACATGGTGGACGTCAGCGAAAAAGCCGTCACCACCCGCGTGGCGGTCGCGGAAGCGCACATCCGCATGTCGCGGGCGACGCGCGATGCTATTGTACATCAGGCGGTGGGCAAAGGCGACGTGATGAAGGTGGCCGAGATCGCAGGCATCATGGCGGCGAAGCGGACGAGCGATCTCATTCCGCTCTGCCATCCGGTGCCGTTGCACCACGTGTCCGTCCGCATGGAGGAACATGCCGTTGAAGCGGATGAGGCCGTGTTTCGAGTGCGAGCCGAGGTCCGCACCGCCCATCAGACCGGCGTGGAAATGGAGGCGCTCACGGCCGCGTCCATCGCCGCGCTCACCGTCTACGACATGTGCAAGAAGGCGGATCGCGGCATGACCATCTCGAACGTACGCCTGGTGTTGAAGGACGGCGGCGCAAGCGGGCGGTACGAGCGAAGCGACTCCGGTGGTTCCCACGGCGGTTGAGCGTTACAATAGACATCGGCAAGCGACCTTGTGAACAGGGATGATGATCGATGGGGAAGCCAGAGGCCAGCGTTCGCGTGATGGAGGCGGGTACCACCAAGGCCCGGCCGGAATGGCTCAAGATTCGCGCGAAGACGGGTGAAAACTATAAGCAACTCAAAGAAATCATGCGCACGCAGTCGCTGCACACCGTGTGTGAAGAGGCGCATTGCCCCAACTTGTTCGAATGCTGGGAGATGCGCACGGCCACGTTCATGATCCTCGGCGACATCTGCACGCGCGCATGCCGTTTCTGCGCCGTGCACACCGGCCGTCCGAACGAACTCGACCTGCGCGAGCCAGAGCGCGTGGCGGATGCCGTGGTCGCGATGGGGCTGGAGCACGTCGTCATTACGAGTGTGGCCCGCGACGATCTCGCCGACGGGGGGGCTTCCGTCTTCGCGGAGACCATTCGCGCGGTGCGGCGGAAGGTTCCGACCTGCAGCGTGGAGGTTTTGATCCCAGACTTTGACGGCAACTGGGACGCCCTCGCCGCCGTGCTGGACGCGCGTCCCGATGTGTTGAATCACAACATCGAGACCGTCCGCCGGCTGTCGGACTCGGTGCGATCCCGCGCGAAGTACGATCGGACGCTCGAGCTACTCCGGCGTTCGAAGGAGATGGCGCCGGATATCCCCACGAAGTCGAGCATCATGGTGGGGCTCGGCGAGACGTTTGAGGAGATTTACGAGACGATGGACGATCTCCGCGCGGTCGACGTCGACATCCTGACCATCGGCCAGTACCTCCAGCCGACGGCGAAACATCTGCCGGTGGTGCGCTACTACACGCCTACCGAATTCCTGCGCTTGCGCGGAGAGGGATTGAAGCGGGGCTTCAAGCATGTGGAGTCGGGGCCCATGGTCCGCAGTTCGTATCACGCGAAGGACCAGGTCCCTTGGCGCCAGCAGGAGACGCCCGCTGAGAGTGGGGAGTGAGTTCGTTGGCCACGTCGCTCGTTTGGCGTTCGCTCGGCGTCGTCCCGTATGACGACGCGCTGGACATGCAGGTGAGTCAGGCGCTCAAGCTTCTGAACCTCGAGGACGATGCGCAGACCGTGTTTGCGCTCGAGCACCCGCGGACCATCACGGTCGGCCGCAACGGATCGGACGCCAACATCCTCCTTCCGGTCGAGGTTCTCACCCGCAAGGGGTTTGAGGTGCGCATGGTCGATCGCGGCGGCGATGTCACGTACCACGGCCCGGGCCAGTGGGTGCTGTACCCGGTGCTTCATCTTGCGCCGTGGGGGAATGACGTGGCGCGATTCGTGCGCAACCTGGAGGAGGTCGTCATTCGCGCGCTCGCGGAGGTCGGGATCGAAAGCCGCCGCATCGATGATTTGCCCGGCGTATGGGTGGGCGAAGACAAGATCTGCGCGGTGGGCGCGCGGGTGAAAAAGCGCCCGTCGGGCGAATTCGTCACGTATCACGGCATCGCCCTGAACGTGAACACCAATCTCCAGGACTTCGACGTGATCGTCCCGTGTGGCATCCGCGACCGCGGCGTGACGAGCGTGGCTGCAGTCTTGGGCGCACCTCAGGACATGAAAGCGTGGGAAGACCGTCTCCGCAGGCACTTCTCCGAGGTGTTCGCCTGCGAGGTCGTTCTGACGGAGGCACCCGCGTGAGGGCGGGATCGCGTGCGGCCGACGAGGAGTCGGCCCTCGCTTTCTTTCTGGAACTTTTGCGCATCGACAGTCCGTCGGGGAGCGAGCAACGCGCGGCCCAGGCCTGCGCCGCGTGGATGGAGGAGCTTGGCCTGTCCGTCGAGTGGGAGCCTGTGGCAATCGGTGATGGCGTGTCCGCCAATGTGTGGGCGCATGCGCCGGGCGATCCAGCGCTCGATCCGGTGCTCGTGTGCGCGCATCTGGACACGCGTTGGGCCGGGGTTCCCGATGTGCGGCGGCGTGCCGACGGATGGATCGAGAGCGCGAACGAGGTGCCTCTCGGCGCGGACGACAAGGCTGGCGTGGCCGCCGCGGTGGCCGCGGTGGCACGAGTCGTGCGGGATGGCAGACGGCGTCCGCCCATCCACATCTTGTTCTCGGTCGGCGAGGAGATGGGAAGCGCCGGCGTCCGGGCGTCTCGGCGGATTTCCTCCCGCGTGCGGCGCGCGCTCGTCGTCGATGCGGAAGCGCCGGTCGGCACGCTGGTCGACGCGGGATACGGACAAGCGCGCCTGTGGCTTCGCTATCCCGCGCGGGGCGAAGCCCACCGATTTTCGGTGTGGCGGTCGTTGCAGGAGGCCACGAAGCGCATCGGTCCCGGGCTGACGGGCGAACTGGTGCGCTTTCTTCCCGCGGATGCGGGCTTTGAGGCGGAATTGGCCGTGTGGTTTTCGCCGGACGTCGCCTGGCGGATCGCCAAGGCGCGCTATCAGTTCTGGGTGGCCGAGATCGAGCGGCGCACGGCGCCTCGCGCGGCGCGATCCGACATTTTGTACCCGGCCTACGACGTGCGGTCGAGCTCGTGGCTTCACGACGTGCGACGCCGGATGGAGCGCGAGCCCACGCCCATCACCTGCGCACGTATGCGAGACGGCTGCGACGCGAATTGGCTCGCGTCCATGGGGCTTCTGCCTGTCAACGTCGGGGTGGGCTACGAGTGTGCCCATACGCGGGCGGAGCGGATTCACGAAGAGAGCCTCGCGCGGCTCACCCGGTTGTTGGTGGCGGCGCTTTCGGAGCCATAGGAAAAGGGGGGCGACATGCATGTGGGAGCAGACGGTAGCGGAAGAGCGGCTGTTCACCGGCCGGATCATCGATGTGCGGCGTCTCACGGTGAAACTGCCCAACGGGCACACGAGCACGCGCGAGGTGGTGTTGCATCCGGGCGCCGTGGCCGTGCTGGCGGAAGTGGAGCCAGACAAGGTGGTCCTGGTGCGCCAGTTTCGCAAGCCGTGCGAACAGGTGCTGTGGGAAATTCCCGCCGGCAAACTGGAGCCTGGCGAGGAGCCCGAGCGGGCGGCAGCGCGAGAGCTCTCCGAAGAGACAGGGTATCAATGTGAAGGTCCTCTCGTGCCGGTGCACGCCTTCTACACGGCGCCGGGCTTCAGCAACGAGAAGCTGCACGTGTATTACACAAACGACGTGAAGCGCGGCGCTGAACACCCCGATGGCGACGAGTTCGTGGAGTCTCAGGTGTTCTCGCGCGACGAGATCCGCCGGATGTTGGGGGCGGGCGAAATTCAGGACGCCAAGACGCTTGTGGCGCTCTACTGGTGGATGGCTCGGCTGTGATGCGGGCGTTCGCCGACTTTCATGTTCACACGGGAGCCGCGAACGGCCGGCCCGTCAAGATGGCTGCGTCGCATCAGCTGACGGTGGCGGCCTCCCTCGACTGGGCAATTCGTGTGAAGGGGCTGAACGTCGTGGGCCTCGTCGACGCAGTCTGCGACCCGGTGCTCGAGGAGATCCGCGATCTGTGCCGCGCGGGGCATCTCGTTCCGGTCCCTGGCGGGGGGTTGATGTATCAAGCGTCGCTTTTGGTCGTGCTTGGGGCGGAAGTGGAGATCCGCGTCTCGGAGCACGGCGCCGCGCACTTCGGCTGTTGGCTGCCGACGGTCGAAGCGGCGGCCGACTTTCAGATGTGGTTGAAAACGGTTCAGTCCAACACCGGGCTGTCGTCCCAGGTCGCGCGGACCGAACCGACTCGACTGGCGGACGAGGTCCACGCGAGGGACGGCCTGTTCGTCGTGCACCATGCGTTCACGCCCTTTAAGGGGCTGCTCGGCAGCGCGGCGGCTCGCGTCGCGGACGTCATGCCGCTCGAGGTCGTCGACGCCGTCGAGCTCGGGCTGTCGGCAGACGCGGACATGGCGGATCGCCTGAAAGAAATGAGGGAATTCACGTTTCTGTCGAATTCGGACGCCCACAGCCTTCCTTCCATCGCGCGCGAATTCAACGTGCTGGCCTTGCGAGAGCTCTCGTTCGCCGAGATTCAAGCCGCGTGCCGCCGTCTCGGCGGGCGAGCCGTGTTGGCCAATCTGGGCCTCTATCCGCCGCTCGGCAAGTATTATCGCACGCGGTGCCGATCCTGCGGTGCGGTGGTGGCGTCGCAACCGTGCGCCTGCGGCGCAGACGCCGGCATCGTGCAGGGCGTGTGGGACCGGATTGAGGCCATTGCGGACGACGATTCGCCCGTTCATCCGCCGTGGCGGGCGCCGTACCGCTACATCGTGCCCCTCTCGTTTGTCCCCGGCGTGGGACCGCGGACGTACGCCAAGCTGCTCGATGCGTTCGGCGGGGAAGCGCCACTGCTGTTCGATCCGCCCTCTGAACAGGCCATCGCCGAGGTGGTCGGGGAAAAGCTGGCCGCCCGAATTGTGGCGGCGTTGAGTGGCCGACTGCCTGTCTCACCGGGCGGGGCCGGGCGATACGGGCGCATCGAGGACGTGTGAAGCGCTTCGATGGCGCGAGACGCTCAGCGAGTCTATCAACCGGGATCGTGTCATAGATATGGTCGTGTCTACGTCCTCGATTCGGGAGGAGGCACGGCCATGAAATTAGCCGCGTGGATGGCCGGGAGGCGGCCGCCCCTATCCCTTTCCCTTTTCTGGTTTCGGTTTCGGCGGTCGATGGCGCGCCGCCTCTCCCAGGAGGCGCACATTGTCGCGTTTTTGCTCGGAATGGTCCTCTCCGGCACCGCCTTTGGCGGGATTGTGGCTGGCGAACTCCGGCCGGCGGACAAGCTGGAGCTCGCGAATCAGTTGGAGGCGTTCCTGTTGGCGACGCTGCATGGCCAGCTGGCATCAGGCAGTTCGGTGTTTGCGAGCCGGCTCATCTCCGATGCGGCTTGGCTCGCGCTGGTGTGGCTGGCCGGTTCCTCCGCTGTGGGCATTCCCATCGTGGCGGCGGCGGTGTTCGCGCGCGCGTTCGAGACCGGTTTCGCCGTGGCGTTCACCTCGCTCCAATTCGGGTGGAAGGGCTTCGCGGTGGCTTCCATCGGTATCTTTGTTCATCAGGCTGTTTTCCTGTTCGCGTTCCTCATCGCGAGTGTCAACGCCATCCGGTTTTCGTACCAGATTGTGGCCCAATCCGTTCCTCTCTATCAGTGGACGCTTCAGTTCCTGAGGTATACTGGGAGAAGCGTGATGTGCCTGGGCGGCGTGATGCTCGCGGCTGCCGTCCAGGCGTTCGTCGTGCCGCCGATGGTGAGTCGGCTGCTGGGAGGATGAAGATGGCAGCGTTTATTCGCCGAAACGAGCCATTTACCTGCGCGCACTGCGGCCTCCGCGTGGAGCCTGCGGAACGAACGTGCCGCAATCACTGCCCTCGTTGTTTGTATTCGATGCACGTGGACGTCGAGCCGGGCGATCGCGCCAATCCGTGCGGTGGGCTCATGGAACCGGTCCGCGTCGAGTACCATTCGAAGAAAGGATACCAGATTGTCCACCGCTGCACGCGCTGTGGGCAGGAGACGCGCAACATCGCGCTCCTCGACGTCGCCGTGCAACCTGACGATCGCGAGCGGCTGTACGAACTCATGCGACATCCGCGGTGAAAGTTCAATCGTCGCACGCAGGGGGTGGAATCCGGTGGACCCAGACATTCGCACCTTTCTCGATCACCTCCGGCTGGAGCGCGGCCTCTCCGAGAATACGGCCACGAGTTACGCGCGCGATCTCGCTGATTTCTCCCAGTACCTCGCGCGCGAACAG